>NZ_CANMKV010000011.1 GCF_947498635.1 uncultured Microbulbifer sp.
CTTCAGATTGTATTCTGCTTCGGCAAAGGTGACTTGGTGCATGATCTATCGTAGTCTTGACGGATAACTGAATACTACCAAATTGGCTCGGAATTATTCAGAGGTTCCCTAAATGATTTTAATACCATAAGCGATATGGCCAACACTGAATCAATCATTCGTTTATTGGTGTAAAACCAACTGCGAACCCACAATAATAGCTATGTGCCATTATTTGCTTATATGCATCCCCTCGGTATTTGGGCGGCTCAATTCAAATCCAAACTTTTTATAAAGTTCAGGCACATCTGCCATCAACGTAATATATGCTGAAGGGAGCGCTTCTCGATCCAGGTAAGCCATAATGTGCTCCATTACCTGACGCCCCAGGCCAACACCTTGGAATTTGGGGTCGACTGCGACATCCACTATCTCAAAATTAAGTGCGCCATCCCCCACTACCCGCCCCATAGCGACAGTTTCCGAGTGTCTTTTTATGTGGATACCGTACAAGCTATTTGGAAGGCCTTTTTCCGCTGCTTCACGGCTTCTGGGAGTTAAACCTGTTATCTCTCGCAGCCTGAGGAAATCCTCAGTAGGAGCTACTTTCTCAATAATTGTGTACATATTTGCCCGAAAAAAATAAACAAATCAATATTGCCGCCAAGTCTAGTTATTACTTAGCGACAGCCAATCCGCTATAGGAAAGTACTTAGGCTGGAGGCGCTTGAATCTCTGTCACCACTTCAGCTTTAACGGAGTTCGCAATAAAACACTGCTTGTGGGAAAGGTGATGTATTTTTTCTAACTGCTCACGGTTGGGTTGTTTTTCACCGGAAAAGCGAACCGAAGGGCGCAGGGTAACTTTAGTCATAGCAATTCGACCATCATTATCGGTCCCCATAACTCCTCTAGCTTCATCGCAATATTCATCGACCACAAATCCACGCTTGGCTGCAATCGATAGAAAAAACAGCATATGGCAGCTGGACAGAGCCGCTACAAAAGCTTCTTCTGGATCAACATTTTCAACCACTGAATAGGGAATGGGTACGACATGAGGGGAGGAGGAGGCGGGAACAGAGGCGCCACCATCAAAGTGCCAGGTGTGAGCGCGGCTGTACTGGTTATCGGTGAATATTTGCTCGTCGCGCTGCCAGATTACCGTCGAGGTGTACTCGGACAAGATATCTCTCCTTCTATCCAACACTCATAGACCGGGATGGATACAACAGTGCTAGGGATTCCATTTGGAAGGGGTCACCAGCCCTGTCTAAATCAGGTGCTGGTGAGAGCTGTCTCAGCAGGTATAACGCCTGCTCGAGCCATTTAAAGCGGTATACAGGCGCACTGTCAATCAATTGCTATGGAGCTTCTACCTGCTCGTCTGTGCGGGCAGCCATAATAAAATCATTCTTGTGTAAACCCTTAGCCTCATGGCTCCACCAAGTCACGGTAACCTTACCCCACTCGGTAAGCAGTGCTGGATGGTGCCCCACTTCTTCAGCAATAGCACCGACGCGGTTGGTAAAAGCCAGTGCCTGCTTAAAGTTGCGGAACTTGAAAACGCGCTCCAGCTGCATAATGCCGTCGCGGGCCATCGGGGTCCAATCTGGAATTTGGCGCAGCAACGCAGGAAGCTCATCATCACTGACGAGAGGGGCATCCGCGCGACAAGCTTCACATTGTTGTTGGGCGAGTTCTGTCATGAATAAGTCCTCAAAACCTTGTTTATTATCGGTTATTTAGCGTGGACCTCACTCTAACCGGGCCCCCGCAACGACACAAGTACAGACGTTAAAAACGCATTTTCTACGGTTTTCGCTCACCGATATGGAACAGTGTGCTAAAAGCTGACTAGCAGTTACTCCCCAGAAGCATTCGGCGCCACTTTGCCCTAGCCCACAGGCAGATGTGTTAGCTTTTAAACAGATCTACAGGCGTTAACAAAAGCCCTTCAGCAAGGATCGCCATGAAAACCCTGCTCACGATATTGACTTTAATGTCGCTATTCACTCTATCTGCCTGTGGTCCCGAACATACAGACCGGAAGCGTATAGTTCCCCCACAAGCTGAAACCATGAGCGAAATGCGCGCCGAGATGGAGCTGGCCTTCCAGCAACTGAGCCAACAGTTCATCAATGGCCTCTGGAAAGTCTTTCCATCCTGGGCCGTACGCGAGGGTTACTACGACGCTGCCATTTCTCTACAAGTACCCGACAAGGCATATCGCGCTTACTTAATGGACTTTGCGCAAACTTATGAGCGCAAGTTTTTGGCATTAGATCGTGAATTACTCAGCATCACCTCCCTCACCGATATGACATTGATTTTAAATTTTTTAAAGCGCCTGCAATGGGAGCATACTACCTTTAAATCCTACCAATGGGATCCTTCTGTTTATAATGTCTCCCACCCCTTTGCCTTGATTCTGAACACCCCATTCGCTCCCCTCAAGAAGCGATTGCGCACTTTCAACACCCGAATGCGCCGGGTACCCGAATATTACCAAGCCGCCAAACAAGCAATAAACAAGCCGGCAGCACCTCAACTAGCACTAGCCATACAGCAAAACGAGGGCGCCCTGGAAGTTTTTGGAGAAAAAGTAGAAAAGCTAGTAGACAGCAGTCAGATGTTTAACGATGAGAAATTAGTTTTCAGGCAGCGCTTAGATGCCACACGTACTGCAATAAAAGACTACATAATTTTTTTAAAGAAATTACAAGCCAAATTGGAAAAGTCTGGTAGATTTCGAAACTTCCGCATTGGTGAAAAGCTTTACGAAGAAAAATTTTTATTCGACATTCAGATAGGCATCAGTGCCAAAGAACTTTATCTACGCGCACAAAAACAGCAACATCAGGCACATAATAAGATGTCAGAACTCGCCGAACAGCTCTGGCCTAAGTATTTCCCAGAAGACCCAATACCATCCAACCAGAACGAAAAAATTCGCCGGTTAATTGACAAACTTTCACTAAATCACGCCAGCAAAAATACGTTCAAAAAAGAGATAGAAAAGCAAATACCGCAGTTGGTGGATTTTGTGATCGAAAATGACCTTTTATCCTTAGACAAAGAGAAACCTCTAGTGGTACGCACTACTCCACCTTATTTGCGCGGATTTACAGTTGCCTCGATTAATGCCCCCGGCCCCTACGATAAAAATGCCAACTCTTATTACAATGTTATACCCATAGAAACTATGAGCGACGAGAGGGCCAATAGCTTACTACGCGAGTACAATCATTACACTTTGCAAATACTCAATATTCACGAAGCCGTCCCCGGCCACTACACCCAGCTGGTTTATGCCAACCAATCGCCCAGCATTATTAAGACCATTCTCGGCAATAGTGCCATGATCGAAGGGTGGGCAGTCTATGCAGAACGTATGATGTTAAACGCAGGATATGGCGATTTCTCACCTGAACTTTGGTTGATGTATTACAAATGGAATTTGCGTGTAATTACCAACACCCTCCTCGACTACGGTGTACAGGTAAAGGGAATGACTGAGGCCGAGGCCATGAAGCTAATGGTTCAGGGGGCTTTTCAACAGGAGGCTGAGGCCGAGGGAAAATGGCACAGGGCCACTTTGAGCCAGGTACAGTTGACCAGCTACTTTGCTGGTTTCATATCCATACAAGCCTTGCGCGAAGAAGTGGAAAAAAAACTGGGTGATAATTTCAACCTAAAACATTTCCATGAAAATTTCTTGAGTTTTGGCAGTGCGCCTGTACCCATTATCCGCGAATTAATGCTGACGGACTTAGACCAAGAAAACCAGAATTAAAGCCTCCCATAAACTCATGAAAGAATAAAATATTTTTCAATCACAAAAATCATCAAAAGAGTCCAATGGCTCCCAATATAAAGTACCCAGTAAAAGGTCAAATAAGGGGAAGGTCAAATTAAAATTATGGGTTTTCATTAATTTTCGATGATGATGGATTCTATGCAGGTGGGCCAACTCACGAAGCCCAGGCACCCTATGAAACCAGCCCCCTATGGGCTGATGGTATCCAATATGTAAAAGCTCATAAGCCAAATGATTTAATATCATGGTTGCCGCCATGAGGTATCCCACATTCACTGAAACCAACCAAGTTAGGCAAAATCCAAAAAATGGCGCCAGAACAATAGCAACAAAAGCGGTTAAATACGTAGGAAACAGTACAATACGCCAATCGTAAGCCGACTCAAAAGACAATTGTGGCGCAGAAAAAAAACTGTGATGGTCACCGGTATGACGCCGGTAGAAAAGTTTGGTCAGCTTCAGCTTTTTATGCCCCGCCCAGCGGTGGCTCACATACTCTACAGCGTTGTAAGCCAGAATTCCGAGCGGAATCACCAGCAGTTCCCCCCCTTTCAGATCCCTTATATGCAAAATACAATAGACTGCGGCTGTAAGGCTGATCAACATAACACTTCCCAAATGAACCCAGCCGCTATAGCGCCTCTGAACACGAGCCCTATATTCCGCTCTGAAAGCCGTGGTATCAGGCATCCTGCACATAACTCACCTCTATTTTTAGAGTGATTAAGGTGTTTTTAATCTGTTGACCCGAAATATAATTAGAGACATCATGCTGCGTCTAATAAATAATTATTAATTGTATTATTCTCCAGGCTGATAATGTCAACGCACCTAAGATCGCTGGACTTGAACCTGCTCCCCATATTTGACGCGCTTATGCTCGAGCAAAATCTAACCAGAGCTGCCATTAAACTGCATATGAGTCAACCCGCTGTCAGCGCTGCCCTTAAGCGATTGAGGGCAACCTATGAAGATGAACTGTTTATTCGAACCGCAAAGGGCCTGCGTCCCACTGAGCGCGCGCTTTCACTACACCCATCTATTCATCAGGCACTCACTACCGTTCGTTCCGGGCTTCAACAAACACCGTTTAATTATCGAAAAGCCGAACAGGAGTTTTCCATCGTTATGCCGGATGTGGTGGAAACGCTGATGATCCCCGGTTTTAGTGAATGGCTTCGTGAATATGCACCCGGCATCAAGCTTACAGTGCTCCCCGATGAATCCGAAATGACGACCAGAATGATAAGTAATGGCGAGGTAGACCTGATTATTGATTACCTGCCGGTGGAGTCACCCAACTATGTTACCCAACCGATCTCTGAAGAAGAGCTTGTAATTATTGTCGGCAAGCATAATAAAAAAATCGGTAACGCAATCAGTGAAAAGAGCTTCCAAACTTTACCACAAGTATCCCTATTAAGAGGAAACCCGATGGGCTCCCCGATGGAAAGGCTAGCCCGCCCCCAAAAATTACAACGCAATATTTGTCTGCGAATCCCTCACCTCTCCTCTTTTCCCTATGTGGTATCTACTACGGATTTAATTGGTGTTGTACCAGCGAGAATGATGCATTCCGCCCACTACAAGGCACTCCCAGTGCGTATGCTCAAATTGCCAATGTCATTCCCTAAAGTTTTGCTACAGTTGACTTGGCACAAGTCACAAACAGTTAATCCCGCCCATCGCTGGGTAAGGGAAAAAATTCTGGAACTTTATCCTACTTTAGGAAAATAGAATGCCCGGATAGCGACCCATATTATCTCGGCAAACTATCAGGTTAGCGAATTAATGTGGAACCAAAGATGGACTGGCGGTTGCCCGTGAAGTCGATAAGGATTCATCTATTTCACGATCAGATTACGAATAGAGTGCAGGTTTAGAGGAATTATTTTGCTAAAGATTGGAGTGGTATTAATTATTTTTGGAGGGCTATCCCTTCTCGCCTTTTGGCTCATTGGCAGCAGTATAGACTCAGAGGGAATCTTGCGTGAGCCATTTGCATTATTACCGCTTGGCTTACTAATTCTCTTGAGCGGAGCTGTTATCACAGTGATCGGTATTGTTCGCCGTAAACACCGCCAGGTAAATAGCCGGATTCGATGAAACAGCACAAAAAAAGGCCGGGCACCTGGGGTGGCCGGCCTTTCCAGTGGGCATATAGCTTAAACCACACCCTCTTCAATTTTAGCTTTCCAGATCAGCGGACCAGTCGTGTGCACTGATTCACCTTCGCTATCCACTGCGACAGTGACCGGCATGTCTTCCACTTCGAACTCATAAATAGCTTCCATACCCAGCTCTGGGAAGGCAACAACCTTGGAGCCTTTGATTGCTTGCGCTACCAGGTAGGCTGCACCACCGACGGCCATCAGGTACACCGCTTTATTATCGCGGATTGCCTCAATTGCCATGGGACCGCGTTCGGCTTTACCGATCATTCCCTGCAGGCCGGTTTCTTCGAGCATGGTGCGAGTGAATTTATCCATACGAGTGGCGGTGGTGGGGCCTGCAGGGCCAACCACTTCGTCGCGTACTGGATCTACTGGGCCCACGTAGTAAATAAAGCGGCCAGTGAGGTCCACCGGTAGTTTCTCGCCCTTCGCAAGGATATCAACCATTTTCTTGTGAGCGGCATCACGGCCGGTAAGCATCTTACCGTTGAGCAGCAGGGTTTCACCGGGCTGCCAGCTTCGCACGTCTTCTGCCGTTACGGTATCCAGGTTCACGCGACGGGTATTACTACCGGCCTCACGGGTAATTTGTGGCCAGTCTTCCAACTTTGGCGGTGTCTGACGCGCGGGACCCGTGCCATCCAGAGTAAAGTGGGTATGACGGGTGGCGGCACAATTGGGAATAATCGCCACGGCTTTGTTGGCTGCGTGGGTCGGGTAATCCTTAATTTTGACGTCCAGCACGGTCGTCAGGCCACCAAGACCTTGAGCACCAATACCCAGTTTATTTACAGAATCGTAAAGCTCCAGGCGAAGCTCTTCGGCACGATTGGAAGCGCCGCGCTCCTGCAATTCCTGAATATCGATAGGGTCGAGCAGGGATTCCTTGGCCAGCAGCATCGCTTTTTCAGCGGTTCCACCAATACCGATACCCAGCATGCCGGGCGGACACCAGCCGGCGCCCATCTGCGGTACCATCTTAAGGACCCAATCCACAACAGAATCGGAGGGGTTCAGCATCGCGAACTTGGTCTTGGCCTCGCTGCCGCCGCCTTTGGCTGCTACGTAGACCTCTAGGGTATCGCCGGGTACGATTTCAAAGTGAATCACCGCCGGAGTGTTGTCGCCGGTATTTTTGCGGGCGCCATCCGGGTCTGTAAGGATAGAAGCACGTAGTACGTTGCTAGCATTTTGATAGGCGCGACGCACCCCTTCATTCACCATGTCTGTAACGCTCATTTCAGCGTCCCAGCGCACATTCATACCCACTTTCAGCTTAACGGTCACAATACCCGTGTCCTGGCAGATGGGGCGATGGCCTTCGGCGCACATACGTGAGTTGATCAGTATCTGCGCCATGGCGTCCTTGGCCGCCGGGTTGACCTCTTTCTCATAAGCCTTGTTCAGGGCCTGAATGAAGTCCTGTGGGTGGTAGTAAGAAATAAATTGCAGCGCGTCGGCAACGCTGTCGATCAGATCATCCTGGCGGATAGTGGTCATGCCCAACTCCGATTAACGTCTCAAGGCCGGCGATTCTACACGAAAAGTAGGGTTATTGGCCTGCGATTGATTTGATATGGCCCTGCGGCCCGATTGCGTTTTGTGCGACAAATAAAAAAGGGCGAACACAGGGTTCGCCCTTTCGAGGTGTTAACCGAAAATTACATCGACGAAGCTGTGGGCTCACTGGATTGCAGGGAGCGGATGGCATCGCGCAACTGCACCAGGTCCTTGTTGACCGAGCGACGGTAGGCATCAATAGATTCCACCGCTTCCTCGTTGGCACCGACACGCATGGTCAGATCGCTGCGCACAGAGGCCAGCTGGCGCTCCAGACGCGCAATTTTGTCGCCCATCTCGCGCTTGCTCTCGGTATTGCCTTTGCGCAGTTCCGACAGGGCAGACTCCACTGAGGCGATTTTTTTCACGCTGGCATCGAGGCTGCCGAGCTTGCTGTTGAGGGACGCCACTTGCTTTTTGTTCGCAGCGGCCGCGGCCTTATTAGCCGCAATACCCTTGCGATTGGTATCGTAAGCCACGCCCCAGAGCTTGCGGATCTCAGCAGTATTCTCTTTGGCCTTGGCATTCAAGACTTCAACCGAAGCCGTAGATTCCTCGTCGGAAAGGCTAAAGCGCTTCTCCAGCTCGGCAATACGGCCCTCTGCATCGGTGATGCGATTCTCCGCATTGACCAGCAGGGTGCGGCTCTCCTGCCACTGCTGATAGAGGAAACCAGAAGCGGCAAGGCCACCCATGGCCAGGACCAGGGCACAGAGACCGAGGAAGGAAAATCCGCCGCGGCGCTCCTCGACAATAACTTGCGACTCTGTGGTCTGCTCACCGTGCTCTGGAGCGCTGGGCTCCAATGTGGGTTCAATGGCGGCACTGCCGTCCAGTGTGGGCTCTCTGCGTTGCATGTATCAATACACCCGGTAACTAATCTGGTGGGGTCGGTACTGGTCAGTTCGGGATTGTCCCGCCCAGTATCGTAAAAGTCACTACTTCATTGGAAATCAAGCCGAGACAGATTCGTCGAATTCTGCGGCATTTATACCAAAAATTGACGAAAAAGTAAGCGGCACGAGTAAGAATAGCCGACATCAATGTGATGGTGACATCAAACTTCACCCCTTGAGTTCGAGGAAAACGTCCCAAAATTCCCTATTCCATAGCGCCGGCTTAATTCTGGCATACGGCGCGTGTAGAATGCTCTCACCAATAACCTAAACAAAGGAAGGAAGACACCATGGCTTTCGAATTGCCCGAACTCCCCTACGCGATGAATGCCCTGGCCCCGCACATCTCTGAAGAAACCCTGGAGTACCACTACGGTAAACACCACAAGACTTACGTAGATAAGCTGAATGGCCTGCTAGAAGGCACCGCTGACGCCGACAAATCCCTGGAAGACGTCATCAAATCCTCCTCCGGTGGCGTGTTCAATAACGCTGCGCAAGTGTGGAACCACACCTTCTACTGGAACTGCCTGAGCCCCAACGGTGGCGGCGAAGCCAGCGGTGCGATCGCAGAAGCCATTACGACAGCCTTCGGTAGCTTCGACAAGTTCAAAGAAGAGTTTACTGCCAGCGCGGTGAACAACTTCGGCTCCGGTTGGACCTGGCTGGTAAAAAAGGCCGACGGCTCCGTAGCGATCGTTAACACTTCCAACGCGGCTACCCCACTGACCGAAGAGGGTGTTACTCCGCTGCTGACGTGCGATGTATGGGAACACGCTTACTACATCGACTACCGCAACCTGCGTCCGAAGTACATGGAAGCCTTCTGGGCCCTGGTGAACTGGGAATTTGTTAACCAGAACTTCGCCTAATCGCGGGATCACCTAAAAAAGCGGGCTCTGCCCGCTTTTTTACTTTCAGAAAGCCGGAATCATTAGCGGCCCCTCACCCTGGGACCGCCCCCTGGCCAAAAGCCGCACAAGTGCGCACAATACCTTCTGATCTGCGCCGCAAACGCTGTACAAAATACGGTTTAGCGGCATTGAAAATCTAAAGAATGCCGCCTTAAGCGGCACAAAATTGCAAAGATTATCCGAACACTGGGAATACGCTTATGAAGTTGAAACCAACCCTGATCGCAGCCGCCATTAGCGCGCTGGTTATCAGCGGCTGTGACCGCAGCGCCACTGAAGCCTCAGAGCAGAGCGCGACCTCCTTCACTGCCGAGCAGTCCGCTCAAGACAGCACCGCAAAAGTGAACCAGGAAACCATCCAGCAGGCAAACCAGATGTTCGAGGATTTCTTCCAAGAGCACCTGTCTCGCAGCCCCGAGTTCAAAACCTTCCTTGGCCAAAAAGAAGACTACGACAAGTGGGATAACCTCTCTCCAGAGTTCTCCAAAGAAACCCTGGAGATCAATAAACGCCAGCTGGCTGAGTTGAACAAAATCGCTCCCAACACCTTGGACGAAGCTACTCGCCTGAGCCTGCGCCTGGCCAAACGCAACCTGGAGCAGGACATCGAGGGTTATCAGTGGCGCAACCACTACTACCCTGTCAACCAGATGTATGCCACCCACACCAGCGCAGCCTCCTTATTGATCAGTCAACACCGCATTGATGGGGTGAGCGATGCCGAGGCCTACATCGCCCGTTTGAACGGTATGCCGCAGTACTTCGCCCAGCTGGAAGAAAATCTGAAAGCCAATGCCAAGGCCGGCACCATCGTACCGAAATTTGTATTCCCCTACGTAATCAGCGATTCAAAAAACCTGATCAGCGGCGCACCTTTTGACGGCGAGAAAGACAGCCCCTTATTTGCCGACTTCAAAGGCAAAGTAGAGAAGCTGGAGATTACCACTGAGCAGAAAAAAGCGCTGATCGACAAGGCCAGCACCGCCCTGCAAAATAGTGCCGGCCCAGCGTACAAGAAGCTGATCAGCTACCTGCAAACGCTGGAGAAAAAAGCCTCCACCGACGATGGCGCATGGAAATTGGCCAACGGTGATGACTTCTATAAATTCCGCCTCGGCGTGTATACCACCACAGACCTGACGGCCGACGAAATCCACCAAACCGGCCTCAAAGAAGTTGCGCGTATCCACGATGAAATGCGCGAGATCATGCGCAAGGCAGGCTTTGAGGGTAATCTGCAAGAATTCTTCGAATTCATGCGCACCGACAAGCAGTTTTACTACCCCACTTCCGAGAAAGGCAAAACGGAATATCTGGAAAAAGCCACGGCGATCATTGACACCATGAAAGGTCGCTTGGACGAGCTATTTATTACCAAACCCAAGGCGGACCTGGATGTTCGAGCCGTTGAGCCATTCCGCGAAAAATCCGCGGGTAAGGCCTTCTATCAACGTCCAGCTCCAGACGGCTCTCGCCCTGGCATCTACTACGCCAACCTGTACAACATGGAAGATATGCCCTCTTACCAAATGGAAGCGCTGGCTTACCACGAGGGCATTCCCGGCCATCATATGCAACTCTCCATCGCCCAAGAGTTGCAAGACATTCCCAAATTCCGTAAGTACGGCGGCTACACCGCGTATACCGAGGGCTGGGGCCTCTACTCCGAGCTGGTGCCGAAAGAGCTGGGTTTCTATGAAGACCCCTACTCCGACTTCGGCCGCCTGGCTATGGAGCTGTGGCGCGCGGGTCGCCTGGTCGTCGATACTGGCCTTCACGCCAAAAAATGGACCCGTGAAGAGGCCATTAACTACCTGGTGGAAAATACCCCCAATCCGAAAGGTGACGTGGTTAAGGCCATTGAGCGTTATATCGTAATGCCCGGCCAAGCGACGGCTTATAAAATCGGTATGCTGAAAATTGTCGAGCTGCGCGAGAAAGCCAAAACCCAGCTGGGTAGCAAGTTCGACGTGCGCGGCTTCCACGATACGATTTTGGCTAACGGTGCTGTACCGCTGGATGTTCTCGAAGAGCTGGTAAACCAATGGGTTGAGGGTGTAAAAGCAAAAAGCTAACCCCGCCTAGCGATATTAAGTCCACTAAAAAGGCCACTCTCTGAGTGGCCTTTTTGCTTATATTTAAACCTTATTTACCCTTTCTCTGCAGCAATCCAATCATCCACCTGACGCTCCAAAATTGCCAGCGGCAAGGCACCATTGGTAAGCATCACATTGTGGAATTGACGGATATCGAATGCATTACCCAGGGCGGCCTGCGCTCTTCCTCGCAACTCCAGTATTTTTAACATTCCCGCTTTGTAGGCGAGCGCCTGTCCGGGCATCACCAGATAACGTTCGATTTCTGTAGTGACCTCTGTTTCCGCCATCCCGGTCTTTTCCACCATATAGTTAATGGCCTCTTCGCGACTCCAACGCTTATGGTGCAAACCCGTATCCACAACCAAACGTACTGCACGGAACATCTCTGCCTGAAGACGGCCAAGGTCGTTATAGGGATTTTCCTGAAAACCCGCCTCCTTGGCCACTTGCTCAGCATAAAGCGCCCAGCCTTCCGCATAGGCTGTAAACAGGCCCAGCTTGCGGAAGGTGGGTACGCCTTTGAGCTCCTGGGCTATTGCCAGCTGAAAGTGGTGGCCGGGAACTGCTTCATGATACGCCAGTGTCGGCATTCCAAATTTTTTGGTCTCATGTACATCGCGCAAGTTTGCATAAAAAACGCCAGGGCGGGAACCATCCATGGCCGGAGGGTTGTAGTAAGCGCCTGGAGCGCCCTGCTCCTTGAATTCGGGAACCCGCCTTACCTCAACTCCCATTGCCGGCTGTACATCGAAGTACTCTCCCAGCCCGGTATTTATCGCATCAATCATGACCTGATAATCTGCAATAATCTGCTCGCGGCCCTTATCCGAGTCCTCGTATAAAAACTGGGGATCGTTATTGATAGCGGCAAATCGCGCACTGATACTGCCGCTATCCTGCCCAATGGAAGAGAAAATACGATTCATTTCCCCTTCTATTCTTGCCACTTCCTCTACACCAGTCTGATGTAACTCTTCGGGAGACAAATTCGTCGTAGTGTGGCTGCGCACCTGATAGGCATAAAACTCATCCCCGTCAGGTAGCGCCCAAACCCCGTTGTTTTCAAAAACTTCTTGCTGTAATTGGCGATAGTAGGCAATCAGATGCTTATAGGCGGGATAGATCTCTGCATCGATGAGGGATTCCCCCCGGCCAAGAATTCGCACACGCTCCTCATTGGCCAATCCTTCAATCTTGTTCAGGCGCTCTTCAAGAGAGGTATAGAGAATATTTTCGTGCGCCGGTTGGGCAATAAAATTTTGCATTTCCTTCAGCACACTGTCGATCACAAATCGTGGCGGCAAGATATTTCTTTCCTCACGAATCTTCAGGCCATCGAGCACCTGAGAAAACTTGCGATCGACTTCATCCAGACGGGAAAGATAGTAATCCGCTTCTTTAATATTGTTTATTTGATGCACTTCTGCGAGAAACTCCGGCAGACTATTTTGCACGCCAAACATTTGATTGAGCGGGTAATCGTGATATTTCCACCGCTCGCCCTCCACCACATTGCCTAGAAAGTACGAAAAGACATCATAGGAAATCGCTTTCTGCCCCCCTAAATCAGCACGGTTGTACTGGTGAAGCACCGCTAGCTCATCTTTAATCATTTGCATCTGGCGATGCTGCTCTGCCTCGGATACGTCATCGAGGTGCGCATTGTGTCCATCAATACCAAACTGCTCAAGAATACGCAACTGCGAAAGAATTTCTGGGCTGGTGCTGCCGAGCTTGATAAAGGCTCGCTCAAAATACACATCAATAGACCAGGGTTTAAAATAGACCGCATTAACAGCAAATACCGAGACCGCCGCGACCCCCAATAACAAAATCCCACCAAACCATTTGGCTAACTTCCTAATCATTATTTTCTCCTTTTTTTGATGCTGCGATTTGTATCCGCCGTCCTATCTATATCACCGACCCCAAGTGAACCTAGATAGGCTGTGAACAACATAAGCCAAAATGCAGGCAAACCGCACACCCATCTTAAGCGTTACAACTTAATGGGAGAAATAAAATCACTGGGCTTTAACGCAAGTAGAGAACAACTCACCTTCTGCAGAATATTTTCAGCTGTATTCCCCATAATAAATCCGGGGATTCCCGCTCTGCCCACGGTACCCATCACCAGGAGATCGAGCTGTTCATCATCAATTAAGAGCGGAATAAAGTTATCGGGGTGAGCAATTACGTGGTGTACCTGCATATCGCCACCGATACCGGAAGCCCGTATCAGCACATCCAGCTTTGAGCGATGCTGTGCCCGAGCGGCCTCTGTGGCCTGATCCAATTCTTCTTCGGAGGCACTTAAGGGAAAATGGCGGCGCAAGTACTCGTCCACATCGAAATCCCAGCAGGAAATCACATGCAGGATACCGTTGCAGTTGTCTGCCAATACGCGTGCCCAGCGCAATAAGCGGATCGCCAGATCGTAGGTACTACCCTCATCACACTCTGGGTCGATCGCCACCGCTACCCGTATCTCTGTATGAGTGCGCTCTATAGGCCGGCACAACCACACTGGACAGGGGCTCTTGCGTAACAACTCCATATCAATGGCTTTAAAACCCTTGAGCTGGCTCAACCCTTCAACATTCTTGATTACTAGGTCATAGCCCTCTTCGAGTACACGTCGGATAACCCTCTCCGCTGGACGTGGGCCACAGTCCCATTCAATTTCCATTTTCACTTGCTCTTTGGGCACCTTCATCCGCTCCTGGGTAGCGGCAATCTCACTTTTTACCCGCTTCAGCATTGCCTCAACGCAGAGGTTACTAAAATCCTCAAACCCTGCAGGCACCGCCGGACAGACTAAAAGCACCTTAATTTCTGCCCTGTTATTACGAGCGAGAGCAAATGCCTGCAACAAACCGCTGGATTCATCTTCAGCCGCATGGCTCACATAAAGGACTTTATGAATATTCGGCATAACACTTTCCTAGAACTGCGAGCTTTGGAAATAAAGGTAGGCGAAAACTTCCTTGCGAACCCTCTGACCACCACCATTTGATACTGTGTAGGATGGTCAATTCAAAGTTAAAGGATAGAAGTGCCGGGCAGATAATCGAGAGAGGGGGCTGTTAGGAGCCAAAGATAAGACCGCCGACTCCTGGGCAATGGCTAGGTACTCAAGAGCTCGAGAAGTACTGAAAATCGCGTGATAATTTTGGCTTTCAGGGCGGCTCACAATCAAGGCGCGGGCTAGTACGAATGCCTAGACCTTTCGAAAAGTTGTCGCGCAAAGCGTGAACCCCGGTGAAAGTCCCGCAAAAACAATACGGGACGCTTCAGGGACTCCTTAGATATCCAGTACCTGCTTCACAAAGGGGATAGTGATTTTGCGCTGGGCCATCAGAGAGGCCCTGTCCAGCTGCTCCAGTAACAGGAACAAGGCACGGGTATCCCTGGGCACGCGGTGCAAAATATATTGCGCAACGTCTTCCGGCAGGTCGAAACCGCGCAGGCGACTGCGCCTGCGCAGGGCCGCCACCTTGTCACGATCATTCATCGGCTGTAACTGGAACACCAGGGACCACTGCAGACGCGACAACAGATCCGCGAGAGAGATATCCATCCCTCGTGGGGATTTACGTGCGCCTAATAGGAGCTGTCTGCCACTGTCTCTGACCCGGTTATACAAGTGGAACATGGCTGTCTGCCATTCCGGCTGCCCCTCCAGCAAGTGAAGGTCGTCGATACACACCAGGTCCAGTTGCTCGAGGCCATCAAGGAGTACAACCGGATCCATGGTCATCAATTCGGCCACGGGAATGTACTGGAAACTGCGGCCACTGGCCTCAGCCGCTTGGCAAGCGGACTGCAGGAGATGGCTCACTCCACTGCCCGCATCGCCCCAGACATACATCACCGCTTCAGGATTCTGCCCACTGGCGAAAGCCTGCAGCAGAGCCACAACCTGACGGTTGGGGTCCGAGTCAGACAGATAAAAGTTATCGAAAGTGGCATCATCCCTCAGGGATACTCCCAGGGGCAGCTGTTGCGGAATACTCATTTCAGTCCCAGCGATAGCGCAACGGATTATCAGCGCCGCCCAGAGGTGCACGGTGTCCATTCAACTCAATGGCATCCGCGTCCCCATGCGCCCGCAATTTATGGTTTAACGCCAGGGCATCGCGCAAGCTGCGGAGCCCAGCTGTGGTTGCTAGCGCAAGACGCATCCGATCCCCCTCCACAGAGAGGAGATTGGCACTGCTCACCTGCGCCAGCCCCTGCAGATAGGCTGAAGCCTCCGCGTAGTCGGCAAAACTATCCACGCCCGATAACTCCACAACAATCGCACCCTGTTGAGTATCCTCAACACCTGGGCGCACCGCATAGCGCTGTGCGAGCAGGTTAGCCATCTGATTGACACCGCGCAGCGCAACCTCCTCCAATGAACCACCAGCACTGTCAAAAGCGTAGCTGCGACCGCCGTGTATCAATAGCCAGTCCGCCTGCCAGCGTCGCCCCGAGGCTTGAAGCAGACGCCCCATTAAGGTGGCATCGGGGCGATAGCGCAGACCGGCACGCTCCGCGGCTTGCTCATCCTGAGCCCAAAGAGCGCCGAGTGGCATATTGCGCTGGTCATTGAGATCCATCACTGGGAAATCCAAAGGTACCCCGCGCTCTATTGCCATAGCGTCAAGCACCGAGAACAGTTCGGGGGAATCCTCCTCCCGGAGAATATTGCGTCCCCCTTTGAGGGTATCCACCGCCAACCACACCAAAGTGCCGGGGCGATTGTTGGGCCACATGGGCAAACCCAGCTGGTGTATTTGCCTGGAAATGGCTTGGGGATCAAAAGAGAGATGGAGGTAGAGCTGGTTATCTTCGCTGGTATAGCGATAGCCCTGTAGGAAATGCCGAGCTTTCTGCAAGATGGGTTGTAGGTTCGGGTTGCGGCCAATTGCGGCGTCCCCGGTAACACGCACAAACACCCGCTCGAGCCCCCGACTGCCGGCACTCGCACGATCAGTTGCCCCGCGGCTCGGTACGGCCTCGACCACTTCGTACAGATCCGAGATAACTCGAGCCTGGACTGGCAGAATCAGGGCGCCGAACAACAGGACCAAAAACTGCAACACCAATCCCTGCCGGAGCAGCTTGTGCATAGGATTTCTCTCCAAACCTCATTCCAGCCCGTGAGCTTGCACGAAATCATTGTTGTTGCGCAAGACGCTAAAATCCACGGACAGGCTAAAAATTGCAGCTATTGTATCAGCGTCAGCGACTTCTCTCAGCCCCGAGTTCTCACTATTCGAGGGTTTCTAGCCATTAACTTGAAGATAAATAGCAGATTCCTACACTCAGATGCTCCCTGGGCGTGGCTACCGGACCAAGACCCGGCTAGAATACGCGCCCTTCGAAGACCCACCGCAGGAAGAATCATGAGCGATTCCAAGCCGCAATCCACTGAAACATCACTCTCCTATAAGGACGCCGGTGTCGATATCGACGCGGGTAACGCCCTGGTAGAGCGCATCAAGCACGTAGCCAAGCGAACTTCTCGCCCGGAAGTTATGGGCGGCCTGGGCGGATTTGGCGCCCTTTGCCAACTCCCCAGCGGCTACAAGGAGCCAGTATTGGTTTCTGGCACCGACGGCGTGGGCACCAAATTGCGCCTCGCCATGGACCTGGGCATTCACGACACCATCGGTATCGATCTGGTCGCCATGTGTGTCAATGACCTAGTCGTAGCGGGCGCGGAACCCCTGTTTTTCCTCGACTACTATGCCACCGGCAAACTCAACGTAGATATCGCCGCTGAAGTTGTCTCCGGCATTGGCAAAGGCTGCGAACTCGCAGGCTGCGCCCTGGTTGGTGGCGAAACTGCCGAAATGCCTGGGATGTATGAGGGCGACGACTACGATCTGGCCGGCTTCTGCACTGGCGTGGTGGAAAAGTCAGAAATCATCGACGGTCAAAAGGTAAAAAGCGGCGACGTTTTGATCGGACTCGCTTCCAGCGGCCCACACTCCAACGGCTACTCCCTGATTCGGAAAGTACTCGAAGTTAGTGGTGCCGATCTGCAGCAAGACCTGGGCGGTGAAACCCTGGCTAAAGCATTGATGTCGCCTACCCGCATCTATGTAAAAAATCTGCTGAAACTGATGAAGAGTTCACAGGTGAACGCCCTCAGCCACATTACTGGCGGCGGCCTACTGGAGAACTTACCGCGGGTATTACCCGAGGGCTGCCGCGCGCGAGTAGACGTAAGCAGCTGGAAAATGCCACCGGTATTCCACTGGCTTCAACAGGCGGGCAACATCGACGCGCGAGAAATGTACCGCACCTTTAACTGCGGGGTTGGTATGGTTATTTGTGTACCGGCAACACAGGCCGAGCAGGCTCTGGAAACTCTCAAGCAGCTGGGTGAAGACGCCTTCGTAGTGGGCAGTATCGAAGACGCCGCCGAAGGCGCAGAAGCTGTAGAACTGGCGGGGCTGTAATGTCACAAGGTGTATGCAAAGTTGTCGTACTGATTTCCGGTAGTGGCAGCAACTTGCAGGCACTCCTGGATGCTTCGGCGGAAGCTGGGGCATCCTTCTCAGTCTGCACAGTAATAAGCAACAAGCCCGAGGCTTTCGGCCTCATCCGTGCTGCCGAAGCCGGCGTGCCCACTTCCGTAGTGAATCACCGCAACTTCTCCAGCAGGGAAAGTTTTGATCAGGCGTTAATCGCTGAAATCGATCAGCAGCAGCCGGACTTGGTTATCCTGGCTGGATTTATGCGCATCCTCACTCCCGAATTTGTACGGCACTACCGCGGGCGCTTACTCAACATTCACCCCTCTCTCCTACCAAAATATCAGGGATTACATACTCACCAGCGAGCCCTAGAGGCTGGCGATAGTGAGCACGGTGTAACGGTTCATTTTGTCACTGAAGAACTGGATGGTGGGCCAGCCATCGTTCAGGCCATAGTCCCTATAAAGGAAGGCGATACACCCGAGTCCCTGGCAAAGCGGGTTCAGGTACAAGAGCATGTAATTTATCCCATGGCTGTTACCTGGTTCGCACAAAAGCGCCTAAAGATGCTGGAGGATCGCACCCAACTGGACGGTGAACTACTCCCCTCCTGTGGCGCCCAAGTAAGCAACTAGCCCCGAAACCAGCTGGCGGGACAAAGCACCTGCAATGTACTTTGCGAGTCTCGCCAGCTAGTATTCAATAAGGTTCAGATTTTGCGAGGCTCTGTTGTGCGCATTTTTATTTCCTCCCTTTTTATCCTCCTTCTTTCCGGCCAATCCCTGGCCAGCCAACTGGAACCCTTCAAGGCAACCTATACTGCACGCTTTAACGGCATTAGTGTGACAGCCACCCGACAGCTCACTGGGCAGGAAGGTAATTGGCGTCTGGATTTCAGCACCCACGCCCTCTTTGCCAGCATTAAAGAATACTCTCGCTTTACCGATCGGGATGGCAACATTACCCCCCACCACTATGAGTATCGCAGGAAAGGGCTCGGCCGCGATCGCGGCACCATCCTCAACTTCGAGCCCGACAAGGGTATGGTGCTCAATATATCCAAGCCCGAGCGCGACATGCAGGATGTACCCCCCCATATCCTGGATAAACTCAGTTACCAAATGCAACTGGCGCTCGATGTCGCCGCAGGCAAAGAAAATCTCCAATACGAAATTGCTGATGGCAAGAAGATACGCAAGTACACCTTTGCCCGGGAAGGAAGCGAAATCCTGCAAACGCCAATGGGAAAGGTAGAGACAATAAAGGTGCGCAGGGTAAGAGATGCGAACTCCGAAAGAGAGACAACCGTCTGGATTGCTCCCCAGTGGAACTACGCCTTAGTCAAGCTGGTTCAACGTGAGGAAAATGGCAAAAGATATCAAATCACTTTGAAAAAGCTGTCTATCAGCGGGAAAAGTGTCGGTGCAGGCCAATAACCTACCCTATTCAAGGAAGGCAAAAAAAAATATCCACATTTGATGGATTTTTGCCTTTTTTCTCTTTATAAAGTGATTCCTTTCCCTTGCACGGGCAATTCCTTATTGCCTACCCTGTTTAAAGTAAGGGATGTGCTACGGAAATCGAAGGCATCTATATAAATCTAATGGCCTTCGTTCCATATCTCAGCATTTTCAATGCTACTTATGGTTTTCAGTAATCAGCAGACTTAGAGATGGGCTCTCATGAATAAAAAATACCTGCGACACGCAGTTTTAGCCGCAGCAATCGGCTCCGTTTCCCAAGGCGCCATGGCCGCGGGTTTTTACCTACAGGAAACCAGCGCATCCGGCCTCGGCCGCGCCTTCGCTGCCGAAAATACCATCGGTGACAACGCCTCCATCCTCGCCCGCAATCCGGCGGGCTCTGCACTGTTCGATACCTACACTTTGACCGGTGGTATTACTTACGTTGATCCGGGCATTGATGTGTCTGGTGATGTTACTTATTTTCTCCCGGTAGATGTTGGCCCCGATGGCATCATTTACGCCACATCTACCGTTGAAGCCAATGCCAGTGACTATGCCACCAGTGCATTTATCCCTAATGGCTATCTAGCTGCCCCCATTAATGACGAATGGTCCTGGGGCTTGGCCATGTATACCGACTTTGGCCTGGAAACCGACTTCCCCGACAGCTTCCCAGCCACCACTATCGCCAACCAGACCGAGCTGCTGACCTTAAATATTCAGCCGTCCATCGCTTACGATATCAACGACAGATTCAGTATTGGCGCATCTATCAACTTTCTCTATGCCGACGCAAAATTAATATCCAGCTTCCCCAATGATTTCGTTCTTGGTGAAACAATAGAGCAATTCACAGGGGTTAACCCCGAAGGCGCCAGCATTCTAAAAGTTGAGGGGGACGGCTGGGATGTGAGCTGGAGCGTTGGTGCCATATGGAAGATTGATGATAACACCCGCGCAGGCATTTCCTACCATGCCATCTACGACCCCAAACTGAAGGGTGACGTGAATTCGGATGTCACTCCTGCCGGCGCTCCATTTGACGATGCCAGCGGCAACCTGACTCTGAATTTGCCCGACACCCTTGAGCTGGGTCTGTACCACCGTTTTGAAAATAACTGGGCTATCGCCTTCGGCTATATGTGGACTCACTGGAGCCGCTTTGAGCGTCTCGAAGCCTTTATTCCTTCTGGCGGGGAAGGGTTCAACCCCCTTCTAATTAAAGAGGAGAACTTTCAGGACGGTTCACGCTATAGCTTAGCCGGCGAATACTTCTATAACGATAGAGTTACCGTACGATTCGGCTATGCCTATGATGAAGGCGCGGCCCGTGACGGCTTTAATCTCCACGAAGAAGAGAAAATTAAAGAAGAGACCGGCCTGGACCTGCCTGTCACCTGGCGCACCCTCTCCATTCCCGACACCGATCGTCAGTGGCTAACCCTAGGTGGAACCTATAAGCACAATGACCGACTGAGTGTTGATGCCAGTCTCGCCTATATCTGGGGTGATGATGAGCTGATTCAAGAAGTCAGTAATTTAGACGGATTTGTTACTTTCTACGACGGCGGCACCACAAAAACCCAGGCCTGGCTATTCAGTGCTGGCGTAAACTACAGCTTCTAATAGCATTCGCATTTCCTGGGAACCAAAGGCTCTACTACAGTAGGGCCTTTTTTTATTTGCCCACCCTTTTACTTCCACCAAATAGCAACCTAACCACCTCTCTTCCAAACACTACCTCCAGAGCATTCACCCAAAAAAACCAAACGACAATTCAAGTGCCCCCCCCTAGCCCCGCCTAACGTAAACCAATAAAACTTTCGCATATCAATCGATTTATTCTCGAAACTTTATCATTTAGATGAGCCGCAATTAAAAATCCAATCTATCTCAAAAGAATGATCGGAAGAGACTGAACCATTAATTACTCCTCACCACCGCGCACCAACACCAACACGATTAACATAAAAAACCTCCCCCAGAGAAACTCACCCTCACCAAAAGAGGGATAACCCAAATAATCGAACCCCGATCTTTGTTGGTAATTGGCAGCATCAAATAAGCCATACGATAAAATCGGTCACAGCCCTCAAAACAACAGACCCGATTAATAACAAGCCCAACCACACGAGCACCGCCATGAAGTTATCAATAATACTCCTCCTATGTATAGCAAGCCTGGATTCAATAGCATTAACCATGGGAGAAGCCATCAATATCGCGGGACGTCAACGTATGCTATCCCAGCGAATTACACAGGCCTATATTCTCAATGGCATGCAGCCTGAGGCACCGCGACACAGGAGAGTGCTGATGCGGTCAATACAAGAGTTCGAGTCAAACAATAAAAAACTGAGTGCATTTCACCAAGCAAAAAAATCCGCCACCAACTAAAAAAAGCACAAACTGAATGGCGATCATTTAGGGAGATAAGCCGACAACCCGCCAGCAAAGAAAATGCCACCAAACTATTTCAACGCAGTAACACACTCCTCTTAGAGGCACATACTTACGTCATTCAGTTGCAGCAACTTGCCAAACATAGCTCTGCCGAGTTAATCAATATCGCGGGCCGGCAGCGTATGCTCTCTCAACGCATCGCCAAGAACTACGCTGCTAAACTCTGGAAGATTTCTCCCGAAGATGCTGAAAACCGACTGCAACTAGATCTCTCCGAGTACTCCAGCCGCCTAAACCAACTACTGGACAGCCCACTCAACACTATCGAAATCACCCGCAACCTACGCAAGGCAAAAGATCATCTGAAATACGCCCGCCGAGGCCTTGAAGGAAAGATGAAAATATCCGAAAAACGCCAGATACAAGTAACCACCGGCACTACTGATCTGATGCTACGCAATATGAATATCATTACCGAGCAGTACACAGACCTGTTGAATTCACGGGAACACTTATGAAAACGGATGTTGAATTTGGGCCCAGCACAGAAGACATTTTGGAAGGACTGTCAACGCCTGACTTTAAGGCACTAAACCAACAGGCAAACAACGAAACCATCAAGCGTATGAAGCAAGCTGTTCCGATATTGATCGGAACTGGCAAGGCACAAGATCATATACCCGGCATGCATAAAAACCTGATTCTCCACGCCGGTCCACCAATCACTTGGCAGCGGGCATCGGGTCCTTTAAAAGGCGCCATTATTGCCGGCCTGATCTATGAAGGCCTGGCAAAAAATAAGAGCGAAGCCGAAGAAGTCATGGCAAAAGGGGAAGTGGTCTTAGCGCCCTGCCATGACCACAATGCGGTAGGACCAATGGCAGGCATTATCACCTCTTCAATGTCGGTTTACATTGTTGAAGACCAGTTTTCAGGCCACCGATCTTACTCCAACCTCAGCGATGATCGCGGCGACTACAGGGGTAGCTCCATTCGCTTTGGCGTCTATGACCAAGAAGCGATCGACTACCTCCACTGGATTGAGGATGTTATCGCCCCAGCACTTGACCAGGCAATTCGCGATGAAAATGGAATTGATTTTCTGCCAATTATTGGTAGAAGCTTACTTATGGGGGACGACTGCCATGTCATGAATAATGCGGCCACCCTTATATTTTCCAGAATTTTACTCCCGGGAATCATTAGGAACAGCAAACAAAAGAAAGAAACCGTACAGATCGCGACTCAAATCTATCAGGATGAATCCTTTCCATTAAACCCTATTATGGCTACCTGCAAAGCCGTAGCCGATGCAGGTAGCGGAATTCCCCACAGCAGTATTATTACTGCAATGGCCCGCAACGGCACAGAATTCGGCATTAAGGTATCGGGGCTGGGTGATACTTGGTTCACCGGCCTGGCTGGCGTGGCCCGCGGTATTTTAATGCCGGGAATTACTCCGGCGGATGTTAATCGGGATATGGGGGACAGTGCGATCACCGAGACAATGGGACTTGGTGGCACCATCAAATCTATCTCAGGGTCCTACCAAGACTCCATTAACAATATCTTGAAGACTTATAATATCACTCACTCGGAGAGCGATTTATTTCTCATTCCAGGAATCGATGATCGAGGATCACCCCTAGGATATGATCTGTTAAAAATTATTAAAGCAGACACAACCCCAACCATTAATTCCGGCCTAGCGCAAAAGCATATGAACCGCTATCAAGCTGGCATTGGATCTCTGCATCCGCCCATGGAGGCCTTCCTAAAAGCGGCTGTTCATTTCCTCGAAGTAGAAAAGAACCAACCCCCGTCAAAGCAACCTTGAGGACTTTTGATGGGCAATAAAAAAGGGGAATTAAATGAATCCCCCTTTTTAAATCAAGCTTAAATCAGAGCCCAAAATTTACCCGGCTACCAGCCACACTGGCGCCCCTGGTTTTGCTCTTCCAGATAGGCCATCAGAGGCTGGAAGTAATCGATAATCGCCGAAGCATCCAGATCACGCTGCCCCGTCAAGGCTTCCATCGCATCCGGCCAGGGCTTGCTGGCCCCCATCGCTAACATGGTGCGCAGCTTCTTGCCCGCCTCAGCATTTTGGTAGATAGAGCAGCGATGCAGGGGTCCAGTCTCACCGGCGGCCTCGCAAAGCGCTCGGTGGAACTGGAACTGCTGAATACGCGCCAGGAAGTAACGGGCATAGGGAGTATTGCCAGGAATATGGTACTTGGCGCCCGGATCAAAGTCCGCCTCGGTACGCTCTACTGGAGCCGCGATGCCCTGGTACTCCTCGCGCAACTTCCACCAGGCTTTGTTGTAATCGGCAGGCTGTACCTCACCGTTAAATACCTGCCAGCGCCACTTATCCACCAACAAACCAAAAGGAAGGAAGGCGATCTTATCCAGCGCCTGCTGCATCAGATAGCCAATATCCTTACTTTCATCGGGTACCTCATCCATCAAACCGATTTCCTTGAGGTATTTCGGCGTAATAGACAGCGCAATAGTATCGCCTACCGCTTCATGGAAGCCATCATTGGCACCCTCCTTATAAAGGAAGGGCTGATCCTTGTAGATGCGCTGGTAAAAATTGTGCCCCAACTCATGGTGAATGGTGACTAGGTCTTCGCCCGTTTTGTTAATACACATCTTGATGCGAATGTCATCCTGACCATCCATATTCCATGCGCTGGCGTGACAGACCACATCGCGATCGCGAGGCTGGGTAAACTGGGAGCGTTCCCAGAAGGTTTTTGGCAGTGACTCAAAACCCAGGGAGGTAAAGAATTTTTCCCCCACTTTGACCATATCCTGCTCACTCATGCCGGAATCAACCACCAGCTGAGTCAGGTCATAGGGCGCCTGCATATCCTTATCTTTAACCAGGTCATACACATTTCCCCATTCCTGTGCCCACATGTTGCCGAGCAGGTGCGCAGGGATTTTGCCCTGGGCGGGTGCCACTTCATCGCCGTAGTGCTCATTCAATTTAGCCCGTACATGGCAGTGCAGAGCCTCATACAGAGGCTTTACCTTGCCCCACTGAGCATCCATATCGGCAGCAAAGGCATCCGGCTCCATATCGTACTTAGAGCGCCAAAAAACGCTTAGATTGTCGTAACCCAGCTCTTCTGTACCCGCATTACCGATCTCGACCTGACGCTCATACAGTGGCTTCATAGGGGGGGAGATTTTGCGCCAGCCCACCCATAAATCCTTCAGCAGTTCCGGGTTGCGATTGGTCGCCATCATCCGACCCATTTCGGTCAGGGTGTAGCACTTCTCTGCACCCTCTTCCTCACGGCAGTATTTGCCGGCCCCATACATACCCTGCATCTTCGAACCGATCTGTGCCAACTCTGTGGTCAGTGCGGGATCTTTCGGCGCGGGGAATACCAAGCCCTGTTTTAACAGGGTCAGCTTGCGGCGGGTATCCGGGTCCAATTCCAGGCCATTAAACTTGGCGGCTTCCGAAGCGAGCTCCACAGCCATAGTCGTATAGCGCTCAGAGGCCAGCGCCTCTACATACTGTGAGTCAAGATTGATATAGGTGGATGCCAACCAGGCTGCGTGGCTCATTTCCTGAGCCATCTTTTCCAGGCGGGTCTGAGCATTATCGAGAAATGCCTGAGCATCCTCAGCAGTCAGCGGACCCTGCTTGGCCGCAGCACTTTCTGCGCTGGCCTGCGCCACACCGATAGATTTTGACGACTGCTGATCGCTGTCACAGGCAGACAGGGCTACCGTAGCCGCAATGGCAAGAGCAACTTTCTTCATCTTCCCCTCAGATTTCATTATTAGATCTTCAACTGTCGCCGTTTATAGCATAAGCCAGCGGCTACCAGCGACGGTAGACAAAGAAGTTAAGCGTAGATCGACACAAAATCCCCTGTATTGGGACTTTTATGGGGAAAAGTACGGTGTGCTCGGGAGATACAACTCAGCGGGGGCAACTAAAGCCGAGCCGACGCTGCGCAATACACAGTGTAAAAAAGAGGGAAAAGTAGTCGAGGAAAGGCGTAAATGGAGGCAGCCCAACCAGCACACCCTCGGCACATGATACCACTGCTACCGTTGCTCCCTTCCGGGCCTGGCGGAGTTCACAGCTGCTCATTGCGAGGGGACCGGAAGGGCCGCCACAACGATCTTCGGTGCATCCGAAGAGGGCGCGATTATAGAGGGTTAAAGGCGCGAGTTCCAGCCCTATTAACAGGTTATAATAGACGACTACTACTTTACCCCCATCTAAAGAGTTACCCATGCACCTGTTTGTCGATAATTTGACCAATGTTGATTTCAGCTACCTGGACCACCAACGCGGCTTGGTAGGCGAAACCTGGCTGGCGAATGCCGTACTCGATGGCGCGCTCGATAGCCAGGGCATGGTGTGCGACTTTGGCATCGTTAAAAAAACATTGCGCCACTGGCTGGATGATCAGCTCGATCACCGCCTATTGGTGCCTACCCTCGCACCAGGGCTGACATTAACCCACCAAGATGGAAAAATTTCTCTCAGCTGGACGCTTTCCAGCGGAGAACAAATTTCCGTATCCGGCCCGGATCAGGCCTTCGCATTGGTTGAGAGTGACGCGATTACCGCCGAAAATGTCGCGGTCTGGAGCGTGCAACAACTGGCCAACTCATTTCCCACCAGTGTTGAACAGTTAAGCCTGACTTTTGTAGACGAGAACATCGAGGATGCCTTTTACCACTACAGCCACGGCCTCAAGAAACACCAAGGCAACTGCCAGCGTATTGCCCACGGCCACCGCTCACGTATCCAAATTTTCGTTGCCGGCGAGCGCAATAAACACTTAGAGCAAGACTGGGCGCAACGCTGGAAAGATATCTATCTGGGCACCCGTGAAGATCTGTGCAAAGACGCCGGTGGAAGCGAACACCGCTTGCGCTTTGCCTATCGCGCTCAACAGGGGGCGTTCACCCTGGAGTTACCCGCAAACGCTTGTGAAATTGTCGATTGCGATACCACCGTTGAACAATTGGCCCAATATATCGCCCACTCCCTCGCAGAGAGACATCCGGGTAAAGAGATTAGGGTGCATGCCTATGAAGGTGTGGGAAAGGGCGCCATTGCCACAGCCCAGCTGTAAACTCGGCCTCGTTGCCCTCGCAATAACAATTTTCCTTCTTTACAAGAGCCCCGACTGTGAACCTAATTGTGTTACATGAAACGGACTTTATCCGTCCCGGCATCGTCCGTCTCACAGGGCGCAGACTGGAACATATTAGTAAAGTGCACCGGGCCGAGCCCGGTCAGCACTTGCGTGTAGGCTTAATAGACGGAGATATCGGTCTTGGGGAAATTACCGATCTTAGCGATCAGTATGTAGAACTCCGAGTAGAGTTCACCCAAAGCCCACCCCCGCCCCCGCCGGTTACCTTAATCCTAGCCTTGCCACGCCCTAAAATGCTCAAGCGCATCATCCAGCATGTCACCGCTCTCGGAGTAAAAAGGCTGGTACTGATCAATAGCTACCGTGTGGAAAAATCCTATTGGCAAACGCCGTGGCTGGACGAGGGAAAACTCCTCGAGCAGTGTTTACTGGGGCTCGAACAGGCCGTTGACACAAAAATGCCGCAAATTATCTTGCGTAAACGCTTCAAACCATTTGTTGAAGATGAGCTGCCTGAGCTCGCCAAGAATTCACTCAAATTGGTTGCCCATCCAGTTGGAGGCGAGGCCTGTCCAGTCGATCTCGGCGAGAGCTGCACTCTGGTCATCGGCCCCGAGGGCGGCTTTATTCCCTACGAAGTGGAAAAACTCAAAGAGATCGGTTTCAATTCTGTACACTTGGGACCTCGTATTCTGAGGGTCGAAACAGCATTACCTGTGTTGGTAAGCCGGCTTTTCCCCGCCCACTAGACGAGTGAGGTGAGCCATGTATTACAAACTATTAATACCTATCACCTCACCCCTTCATAAAAGTCGGGCAATCATGCTTTCTTTACCACAGCCAAGTCTTGCCGCACACAATAATGAGACTTTTGCACACTTTATTCACCAAGATTTCATCATTCTGTCATAAATAAGACATATTTTGCGGCCTCGTTTTACTTTCCTAGGGTCGAGCTTTTATGTACCTGTTTTTTCAACGATTGTGCCGTCCGCTAATTCTGCTTTTTGCTTGCGTACAGATCCCCGTAGCCTTAGCAAGCCTCCCCGCTTTTCCCGCAAGCACGAACGGTAAATTATTTAGCCTGCACGGCTCCAATACTATCGGAGCCCAGCTAGCCCCCAATCTGGTTCGTGACTACCTAAGCGCAAAAGGTGTCACCAACATCCGTATTAAGCCACTCAGCACGCTCAATGAAATCCGCGTACATGGAAATATTGGTAAGCGCGCTGTATTTGTCGATATTGCCGCACACGGTTCCAGTACAGGGTTTAAGGGGCTCGAAAAGGCACAGGCAGAGATCGCCATGGCCTCCCGCCCCATTAGAAACAAGGAATTTACAGCCCTCGGAAAGCTGGGTGATATGCGTAGCAGAAATGCCGAGCATGTTATCGCCATCGATGGATTGGCAATTATCGTGCATCCAAGCAACCCCTTAAGTCAGCTGACCCTGCAACAGATCGGTGCTGTTTTTTCCGGAAAAATAACCGATTGGTCAGAGCTCGGAGAAGGCAATGGTCGTATAAACGTCTATGCCCGTGACAACCAATCCGGCACCTGGGATACTTTTAAAAGCTTGGTACTTGGCAATCACTACTCACTGACCAGCAGCGCCAAGCGCTTTGAATCAAACGATCAACTCTCCGATATCGTTGCCATGGATTCCAACAGTATTGGCTTTGTCGGACTAGCCTCTATTCGTCAAGCAAAAGCGATCGCGGTTTCCGATGAAAATACACTGCCGCAGGCACCAGAACACTTAACCATCGCAACGGAAGATTATCCCCTGTCCCGCCGCTTATTTTTATATACCCCGGCGTATTCCAACCAACCAATAGCAGTAGAATTTTTGCGCTTTGTACAAAGCGAAGCAGGACAACAACAGGTGAAATCAACTGGGTTTGTCGCACAAACACCAACCAGTGCGAAACCCGAAGGAACGCGCGAGGGCCCGAGTGAATATCTAGAGCTCACTCGAAATGCCGAGCGCCTGAGCATCAACTTTCGCTTTTCCGCGGGCAGCGCCTCTCTGGACAATAAAGCCCAACAGGATATCCAACGGCTGGCAAGCTATATGAAAAAGCCCCTGCAGCAAGGGCGGAAATTATTACTGATCGGATTTGGCGATGAAAAAGTTAGCCCAGAGCGCTCGGTAGTTCTCTCCAAACTTCGGGCGGCTACCGTGCGTTCTGCCCTGCGCGATTACAAAATTAACACCGCACCCGTTCAAGGTTTTGGGGCCTACCTGCCGATTGCCTCAAATAGCTCCAGCGCTAAAATAAGAAATCGCCGGGTAGAGGTCTGGTTACTTTGATCTTTAAGGACTAACCACATTCAGGAAAGTAGAGACGCTCCTAGCAGGGCGCCACGTTTTCTTTTACAAGGAGATCCATCGGGGTCTTCTTTTTTCACCAGATAAGCTCGTAATAACGGGAAGGGAAACCTAGAAAATAATTCTTAGTCCTCTTGCTAATCTCAGCTGTGCGTAAAATGAAAAAAGAGGGAAATACAACAATAAAAAAGCCGCGTAGAAACGCGGCCACAATGATGGCAAAAGCCATCAGGTCTCACAGAGAGGAACGCCACAGAGCGTTCCGGGGAAAATTCCCATTAAAACAAGCGCATTATCGCTGTCTTATGCAAACTGCGGCTGCCGTGCAACCGCAAATCCTTACGCTATAGCGCCTTCAGCCTCTGCCATCTTTTGCAGAGCCAGTTTGGGGTCGATGAACTCATAACCCAACACATCGGCAACAGCTTTATAAGTCACCATACCCGCGTGGACGTTCAGACCTTCCAGCAAATTGGCATCATCCAGCAACGCCTTCTTGGCGCCTTTGTTTGCCAGAGCGACAGCATAAGGCAAGGTCGCATTGTTCAGTGCCATAGTTGAAGTGCGCGCAACACCGCCTGGCATGTTCGCCACACAGTAGTGCACGACACCATCAACAACGTAAGTGGGCTCCTGGTGCGTAGTGGCCTTGGAGGTTTCAAAACAACCTCCCTGGTCAATCGCCACATCTACGACCACAGCACCTTTCTTCATGCGGCTGATAATATCGCGCGACAACAGCTTCGGAGCTGCAGCACCAGGAATCAGTACCGCACCGACAACCAGATCGGCTTCCAGCGCGTGTTTTTCGATGGCATCGTTAGTGGAGTACTCAGTGCGCACAGCACCGCCGAAGATATCATCCAGCTGACGCAGACGCGGCAGAGAGCGGTCCAGGATGGTCACATCAGCTCCCATGCCCAACGCCATCTTGGCCGCATTGGTACCAACTACACCACCGCCAATAATCAACACTTTGGCAGGCGCCACTCCGGGTACGCCGCCTAACAGCACGCCGAGTCCACCCTGGGCTTTTTCCAGATGGTGCGCACCGCACTGCACAGACATGCGGCCGGCAACTTCAGACATCGGCGCCAGCAGCGGCAGACCGCCAAAACGGTCAGTCACTGTTTCGTAAGCAATACAGGTAGCCCCAGATTTAACCAACAATTCGGTTTGTTTGGGGTCTGGAGCCAGATGCAGGTAGGTGTAAAGCACTTGGCCAGGACGCAGCATTTCACATTCGTGGGGCTGCGGCTCTTTTACCTTGACGATCATGTCAGCGCTGGCAAATATCTCTTCCGGCGTATCGATAATCTTGGCCCCGGCCTGCTCGTACATGTCATCGGTAAAGCCGATAGCAGTACCGCCATCCTTTTGAACGATCACCTGATGACCATAGCCAACCAGTTCGCGAACACTCGACGGCGTCAGGCCAATACGATACTCGTGGTTTTTGATCTCTTTCGGGACGCCAATCAACATTTTTTGCTCCTTAATCTCTGTGTCTGGCTCGGTCTTTGCCATACGGCTAAAGCTACGCCTAATTTCTATGTTTTCCCCAGTATAGAGCCAGCTATAGAGTGGATTTCTATAAGATTTTTTATCAAACTAGTGGAATCGACTATTAACTGTAGTGATAAGTGTATTTTTTGAGCTGATCGCCTACGGAGGAAACAGAGCCATGCGCAAACGCGCCGAAGAACTCAATACGGTAGACCGCAATATCTTGCGTGTTCTGCAGAAAAATGGCCGCACCAGCTATGCGGAGCTGGCCCGGCAAGTAGGGTTAACGGCCACGCCCTGTGTGGAGCGGGTGAAGCGGCTGGAGAATGATGGCGTTATCCAAGGCTACACCGCCCTCATCAACCCGGAATTCCTCGATGCGGCGCTGGTGGTATTTGTTCAGATCCGCCTGAACCGCTCCGCCCAAGATGCCTTCGAAGAGTTTCGCAATGCCGTGGCGGCGCTGCCGGAGGTACAGGAATGCTATTTGGTCTCCGGTAACTTCGATTATCTAATCAAAGCCCGGGTAGCCGATATGAGTGCCTACAGAAAGTTTTACGGAGAAACTTTACTAACCCTGCCGGAAGTGCAGGAGTGCACCAGCTATGTGGTGATGGAAGAGGTCAAGGAGACCTTGGAGGTACCGGTGCACTACAACCGCTGAGCTCAGACCGGCAAGGCCGGGGCGACAAGCCTGCCGCCCCTTTGCGGACCTAGCCAACAAACCCACTCAGTACTGAATCCCCATCTTGCGATAAATAAAGCCTATTACCCACGCCGGACCAATCAATAAGAATTGGACATCCTTAAAGAAGGAGGGCTTCTTCCCTTCGATATGGTGACCGATAAACTGGAAGATCCACATCACCACGAACAACCCAAGTGCAGTCTGCCACACCGGTAGCCCCAGTCGCTCCACCACAGACCAGGCCCACAGGCAGACCACCGTCAAGGCAGTCATTCCAAGGCCAATGGGAAAAGACAGGGCAAAATAGAACAACATCACCGGCACCGTAATTATCACGGCCCAATTTAACCAGGGGATTTCAGCCATAAACTGTGGCTGCGGAATGGCCCACAAGAGGCCGGCAACGGTGGCGTATATCACCGGCACCGCAATCCAATGAATGGATTTATTGACGGGGTTTTGGTGGCTCTCTCCGTATTCAGCAAACCACTGCTCGGCACTGCGCATGACAATCTCCTTTTCTTATTTTTTATTGCCAGAGCGCTCATCATCCTCAACACCCGCCGCGCAATCAATGGCCGAAAGTATCAGGCAGGGGCACAAAGTGCTCAGCTAACGCCGTACATAAGCGCCCAATTGAGAGTGATAGAGTTCAGCCATATGCGCATCGGAGCAGCAAAATACAATGCTTTTTGGTTCACCTTCTCTCTCCAGATGCTGCTGCACCTGTTCCACGGCAATCTCTACCGCCAATTCGGGTGGGTAATCGTAGACGCCACAGCTGATTGCTGGAAAAGCGATGGAGTGCATACTCTCACGCCGCGCTAAGGCGAGGCACTGGCGGTAACAGCTGGATAGCAATTCCGGCTCACCCAGGCGACCACCTCGCCAGACGGGGCCTACCGTATGGTAAATACGTTTAACCGGTATTGAGAAGGCGCTGGTTGCGCGGACCTCGCCCACAGGGCAACTGCCAATACCGCGGCAGACCTCCTCAAGGCTCGGACCCGCAGCACGGTGAATGGCTCTGTCCACACCACCGCCGCCCAGTAGGTGTGCATTGGCGGCATTGACGATAACATCGACGGTTAATCGCGTGATATCACCGAGATGAACTTTGATCACTCAGTATCTCCAACCGCTATTGGAATAATCGCTGCGGATGGAAATCCTTTTCACCTCACAACAGTCGCACCCACGTAAGGCGCGCCCTTCGCGCATCCGACGAACGACCAGCCCCATCGATCTAGGAGCCTATTGCCCCCGGGCTCATCCCAGCAGTTTTTTATGCTGCGAGGCCACGGCTTCCGGGCATTTTGTCAGCGCACTAACTATGACGATAGCAGCTGCAGAGAAAATAAAGCCTGGCAGCAGTTCATAGGTATCAAAGACGCCCCCGGAGAGCTGCTCCCAAACGACCACGGTGACTCCGCCCACAATCACGCCTGCGATAGCACCGCTACCCGTCATTCGGGACCAGTAGAGACTTATCAGCAGCGTCGGCCCGAAGGCCGCGCCCAGCCCCGCCCAGGCGTAACCCACCACATCCAGTACTTGAGAATCCTGATCCATAGCGACCCATACGGCGATCAGCGACAGCGCCACCACCGCCCAGCGCCCCACTTTGACCATGGCCTCCGGGCTGGTCTTGCGCCCGAACCAAACGTGATAAATGTCTTCCGCTAATGCCGCGGAGGACACCAGCAGCTGGGAGTCTGCCGTACTCATAATGGCGGAGAGGATCGCAGCCAGAAGCACACCGGCAACAATTGGGTGGAACAGAACCTGGACCAGCTCCATAAAGACGGTTTCGCCGTCGGCCAGGCCCTGCTGAATTTGCAAATGGGCAAAGAGGCCCACGGCCATAGCACCAAGAAAACCGATCAAGGACCATACCGCTGCGACGGCCGCCGCTGCCGGAACATCGTCCGGGCTGCGCACCGCCATAAAACGCGCCAGGATATGGGGCTGGCCAAAATAACCGAGCCCCCAGGCCAGAGAACTGAAAATGGCCACCAGGCCGAGCGCCTGCCCACTACTGTCCCTCAGCCAGTGAGTTAACTGCGGCATTTCTGCCTGCAACCGGGCCCAACTGGTGGAAAAACCGCCCTGGTCGGTGATGACGACTAACGGCACAGCAACAAGGGCCGCACTCATCAGCAACCCCTGAAAAACATCGGTCCAGGACACTGCCAGGAAGCCACCAAACAGCGTGTAAGAAATCACGGCAACGGCGCCGACAATCACTGCCCAGCGGTAATCCCAACCAAAAACTGTTTCGAACAACTTACCGCCGGCAATCAAGCCCGATGCGACATAGAAGAGAAAGAACAGCAGGATAAACACCGCGCACAAAGTACGCAGGTAGGGGTGCCCCATCTTGAAACGACGATCCAGATAGGCCGGTACCGTCAGGGAGTCATCCAATTCATAGGTATAGATCCGCAAGCGGCGGCCCATCGTTACCCAGCTCAATACGATACCGGAGAAAAGCCCTATGGCGATCCAGCCTGCGGACAAGCCCGCTGCATACGCGGCGCCGGGCAACCCCAACAGCAGCCAGCCGCTCATATCTGAAGCGCCGGCCGACAATGCTGCAACAGCTGGCGGCAGCGAGCGCCCGCCGAGGAAGTAGTCACTGGCATTCTTAGTGCGCATATACGCGTAAACACCAATCACCAGTATCAGAGCCAGATAGGCAACAAAAGTTAAGGCAATGAGCCACTGTGCGGGCATGGGAATTCCTTCTGCTCAAAACGGAGCGGTGCCGGGAAAGGATAATTTTTGCGACACCTTGCTCGCTTTTTGAGCGAAATGCGCTACCGAACCGGAGCCACTTGAAAAATAGTTATGTTTATTGCGCGTAAATCTACTTAACGGCTGGCGCCAACTCAATCCGCAAACTAAATATTCAGGACAACCACAGAAAAAAGACAACACTATGGGCATCTGTCTGGACGAACTGCGCCTCCAGGTTATCCGTCCCACCCTCAAGCACTTGAGAGCCTGGAGTCAGGGTATGGAAAACCTATTGCTGGGCACTGCCGCACAGGAATCACAGCTGGGATTCCACCTCAAGCAGGGAAGGCGCCACGGGCTGGGGATCTATCAAATCCAGCCCCATACCCACCGGGAAATCTGGGACAACTACCTGATTGACCACCCCGCACTGGCCTCCAAAATTCGGGGGCTCGCCAGCCAGCGGGATTTCCTCGATCACCCCCATAGCGAACTGACCACCAACCTGCGCTACGCCACGGCCATTGCCTGGCTGGTCTACCGCTCCGCGGAGGTACACAAGATTCCCGAGCCGGAAACCAATGATGTGGCGAAAATGGCACGACTGTGGCATCAGCACTTCCACCACGGGCCCAGCGCCACAACGCAGGACTTTGAGTGCAGTTACGCCCAATTAGTGAGCGGTGCTGACCCTACAAATTCCGCGCCTCGATATACTGGGGCACAGCCTCCTGGGCATCTTCCGGCTCCCACGAATTCACCTGGCGCTGAATTAAATGGTCAGGGCGCTCGGCAGCCGACGGCGTAGAGCGATCCAGTTCCAAACTTTCAAAGTCATACAGATCCCTGTCGGCCAGTTGCGACGGGGATACTCGTGTTAATGCGGCGAAGATATTTTCGCTGCGCCCTGGAAATTTCTTATCCCACTCCCGCAACATCTGCTTTATCGCCTGACGCTGAAGGTTTTCCTGGCTGCCGCACAGGTTGCAGGGAATGATCGGGAACGCCTTGAACTGCGCATAGCGGGCAATATCTTCCTCGCGGCAATAGGCCAGCGGGCGAATCACGATATTGCGCCCGTCATCGGCACGCAATTTAGGCGGCATCGCCTTTAGGCGGCCTCCATAAAACATGTTCAGGAACAAGGTCTCGACGATATCGTCCTTATGGTGCCCCAGCGCAACTTTGGTGGCCCCAATTTCTTCGGCGAAACCATAGAGGGTGCCACGGCGCAAGCGTGAACACAGGCTACAAGTGGTCTTGCCCTCAGGCACCACTTCCTGCACCACCGAATAGGTGTCTTTCTCCACGATATGGTGGGGCACCCCCAGGGAGCGCAGATACTCCGGCAGGATATGCTCCGGGAAGCCCGGCTGCTTCTGATCCATATTGACCGCCACTAGCTCAAAATTCACCGGTGCGGTTTTTTGCAGGTTTAGCAGGATATCCAGCATGGCGTAGGAATCTTTACCGCCGGACAGGCAGACCATAATCTTATCGCCCTCCTCAATCATATTGAAGTCGGCGATGGCGCGGCCCACATGGCGGCGCAGGCGTTTCTGCAGTTTATTGAATTCGAGTCGCTCGCGACGATTTTCCACTTCGGACATGGTGTCTCTCTAACTAATTCGGTTCCAGTGACCGGGCCTCGGGGTCACAGCCATCGCCAATCAGTGCAGGGCGTGGCTTTCATACTTCTTGGGGGCGCGATTGTACGCATTTCGATCACGGAGTACACGATTCCCCCTTCGACTTTTCCGCTAACAAAAATTCGACACAAGGCCACACATGCTCCAGCAAGGCCGGCTGAGCCTTGGCGGTGGGATGGATGCCATCCGCTTGCATGGCGCCATCTTGAAGGGCTACGGTTTCCAGGAAGAAGGGTACCAGCCCCACCTGTTCGGACTTCGCCACTTTGGGATAGACGGCGGCAAACGCATTGGTATAGGCCCGACCATAATTGGGGGGGATGCGCATACCGAACAACAGCACCTCGGCACCAGAGTTCTTCGCCAGTTGGACCATTGCCATCAGGTTCCGCTGCAAAGATTGCGGCGGATACCCTCGCAGGCCGTCGTTACCCCCCAATTCCACTATCAACCAGCGGGGGTTGTGCTCCTGAATCAGCCTCGGCAGTCGAGTGAGACCACCTGAGGTAGTCTCACCGCTGATACTGGCGTTGATTACCCGAACCTCACGCCCCTTTTCCCGCAAGCGCTCTCGCAAAAGTTCTACCCAGCCATGCTCCTCATCAATACCGTAGGCCGCACTGATACTGTCACCCAACACCAGCAGAGTTTCCGCAGCACTGGCCGAAGATACCCCGGAGGGGACAAACAGCAGTAACACCAAGCCAAATTGAATCAGCAGCTGCCGAAAAAAGGCTGTCGTCATGTCATACTCTCCAAAAAATTCGCGCATCCGCATAGGGAACACAGTATGTCCGCCATTCTCACGGCAGAAAACCTGTATCACAGAGTCTCCACCAGCGAAGGGCCATTGACCCTATTAAACAATATCTCCCTGCAACTAGCGCGTGGGGAAAGCCTCGCGGTAACCGGAGCCTCGGGTTCCGGCAAATCCACCCTACTCGGTCTATTAGCCGGATTGGACAAGCCCAGTGAGGGTAAAATCTGGCTGGCCGGCGAAGAGATCACCGCTATGGACGAGGAAGAGCGCGCAGCGGTGCGCGCCCGCTGTGTGGGGTTTGTATTCCAGACTTTCCAGCTGCTACCCGGCCTCACCGCACAAGAGAATGTCATGCTGCCCAGTGAGTTGCGCGGCGAGCGCGGTGCGGCCAAACGCGCTGAGGCGTTCCTGGCCAAGGTAGGGCTGGAACACCGCCTGGGTCACTACCCACGTCAACTCTCCGGCGGAGAGCAACAGCGGGTCGCCATTGCCCGGGCCTTCGCCAGTTTCAGTGGCGACGATGCCATTCTCTTTGCCGACGAACCCACCGGCAGCCTCGATGCCGGCAATGGCGCCAAAGTTATCGATCTGTTGTTCAAGCTCAACGCCGAGTCCAATACCACCCTGGTATTGGTGACCCACGAACAACGCTTGGCCGAGCGCTGCGCTACGCACTTGCGCATGTCCGCGGGCGCGGTGGAATCCTACGAGTCCCCTACTGGCGATGACAACCTGTCGGAGGTATCCGCCTGATGCTGCCACTGCGACTGCTTCTCAGAGACTGGCGCGGTGGCGAGTTGGCGCTAATTGCCTCGGCCCTGGTTCTAGCCGTGACCTGTGTCACTGCGATCGCCCATTTCACCGACCGTCTTACCCGTGCCATGGAGCAGCAATCCCTCACCTTTCTGGCCGCAGAGCGGGTGCTGCGCAGCAGTAAGCCTGTGGATAGCGCATGGCTGGAGGAAGCCGACAAAAAGGGATTGGAACAGGGCCAGATAGTCCAGTTTTCATCCATGATCTCCGCCAACGACCAGTTCCAGTTTGTCTCAGTCAAAGCCGTCGACAAAGGCTATCCACTGGTGGGGCAACTGGAAATCAGCAAGTCCCAGGGAGGCCCAAGGGAAATTGCACCGCAAGGACCTCCCCCGGGAGAAGCCTGGGTGGAGTCCCGCCTTTTACCTTTGATGGGACTCCAGCTCGGCGATCCTATCGCCCTCGGCGACACCCAATTAAAAGTGACCGCCATACTGGAGCGGGAACCCGACCGGGGCACCAGCCTGTTTGATATGGGCGCGCGCCTGCTAGCCAATACCGCCGACCTGCCCGCCGCAGGTGTAATCCAGCCCGGCAGCCGAGTGCGCTACCGCTACTTGTTTGCCGGTGATGACCAAGTCCTGAAGGATTACTTTGACTGGCTCAAACCTCAATTGACTGAACACCAGCGGATCTTGGACCTGCGTGAAGGCCAGCCCCGGGTTGCCTCTGCCTTGGATAGAGCCGAGTCATTCCTGTTTCTCGCCGCCAGCCTGGCTGTACTGCTCGCCAGCGTCGCCGTCGGCCTGGCAGCCAGACGCTACGGATTGCGCCACGGCGCCTACGTAGCCGTAATGAAAAGCCTCGGCGCTGGGCGCAACAAAATCCTCGGTATCTACCTGGGGCAGCTGGCCGCCCTCACCCTGATTGCTACTGCTATCGGACTGGCACTGGGCACCTTTATCCAAAGCCAGGCGGTCAACCTGATGGAAGGGTTCTTCCCGGTACAACCCCCGGCCACCAGCTGGAGCCCACTGCTGATTGGACTCGCCACCGGCATCGCCTGCGCCCTGGGCTTCGCCCTGCCACCACTTTTCCGTTTGGCGCGTACAGACCCGATGCAAACCCTGCGGCACGACTGGAGTAACCCGGACAGACGCGAATGGCTTGGGCTGATTCTCGGCCCCAGCGCTATGCTGCTCCTAATCTGGTGGCTGTCCGGCAGTCTGCTCATGACGCTCGCCTTGTTTGTCGGCATGCTCCTGCTGGTAGCGGGAAGCGCCCTGGTTAACCGGCTCCTGGTGCGCGGCAAACTGGCATCCTTGGGCGGCGCCTGGCGTATTGCCCTGGGCAGCCTGCAACGCCGCGCCGCATTCAACACCCTATTGATTGCCGCTTTTGGCACCGGATTATTGGCCATGCTGGCCATGGTCTTTGCCCGCACCGCCCTGGTGGATGAATGGCGGATGCAATTGCCGGAAAAAGCCCCCAATCACTTCCTCCTGAATATCGCCCCTCACGATGTGCCAACCATGGAAAACATGCTGGCGCAGGGCGAGGTAAGCAGCACCGAGTTTTACCCCATGGTGCGCGGCCGTTTGGTGGCGATTAACGGCGTCTCCATTAAAGAGAAGAAAGATCGTCCCGGCGGCGTTCGCCGGGAATTGAACCTGAGCTACACCGATACCCTGGCACCGGACAACCGTATCTTGGAAGGCGAGTGGTGGGACAAGACCAGCGAAGGTGTTTCCGTAGAAGTGGAGCTGGCAGCCCAGCTGGAACTGTCACTGGGAGATCAATTGCGCTTTTCCATCGGTGGCCTCGAAGTAGAAGCCCCGGTAGCCAGCTTCCGCTCGCTGGACTGGAACAGCATGCGCCCCAACTTCTATATGATATTTGCACCGGGCACTATCGATAATTTCCCGGCTACCTATATCACCAGTTTTTACCTCCCACCGGAGGACAAGTTACTGGTCAACGACCTGGTTCGCGCCTTCCCCAGCGTCAGCGTGATAGAGCTGGATAAGATCATCCAGCGTATCCGCGACACCATTAACCAGGTGTCCTTTGCTATCGAATCGGTTATGGCGCTGATGCTGGTTGCCGGGGTCCTGGTATTAATCGCCGGGGTCCGCGCCAGTATCGCCGAGCGATTGCAGGAAGCGGCAATTATCCGCACACTGGGAGGCCGCAGGCGCTTGTTACTGAGAAGCCTGATGCTGGAATTTGGCCTACTGGGTTTTGCCGCCGGTTTGCTCGCGGCTATCGGTGCTGAAGCCACCTTGGCTGTGCTGTCTTATTGGGTCTTTGAACTCCCGGTAATATTGCACCCAGTCCTTTGGCTAACCGGACCACTCACCGGTGCAGTACTGGTTGGCACCGCCGGTACCATGGCCTGTTACAGCTCGATCAGCCAGCCCCCGCTCAGAGTACTGCGCGAACTGGCCTAACGGATGAATGTCGGCTCTTGAGAATAAAGATGTAGTTTTTATGGACCTGGATTTCGATCGCAAACATATTTGGCATCCCTACTCTTCCCTGATCGACCCGCCCCCGGTGTACCCGGTAGCGCGGGCCGAGGGGGTAAGACTTTACCTGGAAGACGGGCGCGGCCTGATCGACGGTATGTCCTCCTGGTGGAGTGCCCTGCACGGCTACAATGTGCCCGAGCTAAACCAAGCCATGCGCGATCAGATGGACAAAATGTCCCATGTGATGTTCGGGGGTTTAACGCACGAGCCCGCAATCGAGCTGTGCAAGAAATTAGTGGAAATCACTCCCACCGGCCTCAACAGGGTATTTCTGGCTGACTCCGGTTCAGTGTCTGTGGAAGTAGCCATCAAGATGGCCATTCAATACTGGCACTCCCAGGGAAAACCGCAAAAGAGCAAACTGCTCGCCCTGCGCAACGGTTATCACGGCGATACATTCGGAGCCATGGCCACCTGTGACCCGGTCACCGGAATGCATCACCTGTTTGCAGGACAGCTGAGCCAGCACCTGTTCGCCCCCGCTCCGCAGGTCCCCTTTGGCAATACCTGTAGTGACAGTGATATCGCCGAACTGCGCCAGCAAGTGGAAGAGAACCGCGATCAACTGGCCGCGATTATTTTAGAGCCGATCGTCCAGGGCGCTGGCGGCATGCGTTTTTATTCTGCCGATTATTTGCGCCGTGTACGCGAGCTCTGTGACGAGCACGACCTGCTATTAATCGCCGATGAAATCGCCACCGGCTTTGGCCGCAGCGGCAAGTTATTTGCCTGTGAACACGCCGATATCACCCCGGATATCCTCACACTGGGCAAAGCCCTCACCGGCGGCACCATGACCCTGGCCGCCACCCTTTGTACCGATAAACTGGCCGAAGGTATTTGCCAAGGGGAAGCCGGTGTCTTTATGCACGGCCCCACATTTATGGGTAACCCCCTGGCTTGTGCCGTGGCCGATGCCAGTATTCAACTGCTACTCAGCGGACCCTGGCAGGAACGAGTAACCGCAATCGAGCAACAGCTGAGCGAACAGCTAGCCCCATTAAAATCCGCACCGGGTGTCGCCGATGTTCGAGCCCTTGGCGCGATTGGCGTGGTGGAAATGCGCAGGCCGGTATCTACCGCCAAAGTGCAGGAAGCTCTAATCGAACGCGGCGTTTGGCTGCGCCCCTTCGGCAAACTGGTCTACGCCATGCCGCCCTATGTGATTACTAAAGAAGACCTCAGCCAATTAACCTCGGCAATGGTTGAGGTACTGGGGGAGATTTCCTAGCTTCCGTACCCATTAATTTGTGAAGCCGGTCTCAATATCCCGAACTAACCGGCTCCTCCTGTAAATAACCTTCTCTTTGCTACGGCAAATAGAGGGTTAACAGATCATTTCCATAAACGGGGGCCGCCTCTTCCCGGCTAAAGACCTCCGTTAGCCCCTCCCGCATGCATCCCTCCCACATTCAATTCTCTTAATCTTTACCAATTTCGATCAGCTTGATCGCAATTTTTGCGACAAATGTTTTGAGCACCTAAAAATTCCTGTATCATGAATGTTAATGATAGTTATCCTCATTTACGATAGCGATCAAAGTAGTCAAAATGATCACTGATAAATGTTAGGCATTCACCTCGCCCGATCAATGCCTTATCAATCCTTAAAGTTTGGGCGTTAGAGAGGAAAGATGAGAACTTTAATTGCATTACTTTTTGCTGTTACTTTTGCTACCACTGCTCAAGCTAGCCCTACATCAGACGAGAAGCCTATCCAGCACCTCAAAGTAGCGGATGTTACTTCTATGAAGGATGCCAAGAAGATTTTCATTGAGAAAACAGCAGAAATTAAGAGCAAGCAAAAGCTAAATCCTGCTGAACTACACGAGCTTCATGTCATCACGTACACCCTCGAAAAAAGTGTTGAGTATTTCGCTGAGAACCTGAAGGGTGAAAGACAAGAGCTTGCAAAAGAAATTGCCGTTGTTGTGGAAAACATCCACATTAACTCCGAAAACAACCGCCCAGAAAAAACCCGCAAGGATCTGAATCACTACTTTAAATTAGCAGACAAATTTGCTGCTGGATTCAAGCATCACTAATACAGATCACTCCCGAGCTTAACCTGTGGCTCTATCTGCAGCGAAAGGCTCGACTGAAAGCGCTAACTATCAGTAGTTAGCGCTTTCCTAGCAACACCACCCGTTCATGGCTACACACCACAATCCCAATCAGATTCTCAACGATTTCCACTGCCCATATTTCCTTCCCTTTTGATCCGCCTATAAATCTCCTCGCGGTGTACGGGCAGGGATTTTGGAGCAAGTATTCCTACCTTTACCTGATTGCCCTTAACTTCCAATACGGTGATTGAGACATTCGCTCCAATCCGTAAGTTTTCACCTGTGCGGCGCTTTAAGATCAACATATTTATTTCCTACTGATACTCAAACCATGGATAGACCTTCCACAAAGGGAAAGTTTGGATAGAAATGTTTTGAGTAACTGCGAGGTGGTGCGCGAGAACGGTAGGCATAGAAAAAGAAAAGGCAGACGCAACGCCCCCAGGGCTTGGAGAATCTCTCCAAGCCACTGATCGTGCTCCACTTTATTGAAGACGAGCGGGTTTCTAGCGTACTATGCATATAGCCATCTTGATAGGTATCGTATCAATTTGGTTAGCTGGCCCCAGGTGTTCCAGCACCTTGGGTCAGCGCCTTTTACTATTTCTTACTTCACGCTACCGTTCTCCTTTGAATGGATGGTTTTTAGAGAATTCTTGGGTTCTTGATTCTCTTGGCTCTCTTAAATCGAGCTGCTTTGATTGTTGCCTTTAGATAGCTTCTTAATCGCGGCCAAACTACCAATAAATATCTATCGATTTTACGTGGCTTTGACACTAAAACAATCCTAATAAAATCTAATAAGATTATTTTTGTGCCTATATTTTTTTGTTGCCCACGCATTGAAAATTTCGGTTGCATATAAAAATGGCCGTTTAGATTAATATACCCACCGCTCCCATACTGGAGTTCAGACAACAATAGATCATCAATGCTTCGGCTTAATACGTACTCCATATATCTACAGAAAAGATCTCTCCATAGAGCAAAGTAACTTGCAGACTTTTAGGATATTACCGCGAGATTTAGGAGTCTCTGAACAACCCAGTGATGCCTCTACCTACAGAGTGGTTTCAATAAGAGCGCAGCTTCACAGGAATGACTAGACCTTAGAAGAAGTCGCAACACGGTGCATAAATCGTTATGGAAGCCCTCAGGCCAATCCTTGAAGGCCACATCTGCTGCGTTGCAACGCTTGCAAAGGACTACGTCCATTCGCGGCGAACTGCACCTAACATCTTTAGCCTTCAAGATCCGCAGAGATATTACAGAGTGATTCAGAGGAACCCTGAATACCTTAACCACTCCCCAACTAATACCAGCCTGTAAAAGTTAGCGAGTGCTAGCTTAGGGGTTTACGATCGTATTGACCGTGATATTGGAGAAAAAAGCAACCCCAAAAACAATCATAAAATCAATGGATTACGGACTAGCGTTAAAATTGGAATAGTAGTCAAAGTAATCGTTTTCCCAGTTTGTACGGACGTATCAGGGTGCTTTAAGTCTATGGTTTTAAATAAAAATTTAGGCTTTGGCGTAGAAATTGATTCTGTGATAACAATCAGGATAATAGTGGTCAGAATGATTACTATATAGCTGTTCTGTGCGTTTCACGCTGTAGTTCATTCCAAGCAGTCTACCCAAAGATTACTCAACGCCCGTTGTTGATTTAGCACTGGCTTTATTGTCTATTCAGGCTGTGAAATCTGGCTAATCCTATATTCCGAATCGATTCAGGGCATGTATTGGCAAGCACAAATCCGTTCAGTTTTATCCTCTATTTTTGGGTTCGGTTCTCGGTCAGTCCTGGCCGGGTAGTAGGGCGTTTTCTTTCAGTTCATTTCGTCGCGTTTAGATGGCTTGTAAGTTGTGTTAGTCTCCGTTTATAAATTAACTCGTGTCAGCGAGCTTTCTGATTTGCAGGGCGCACAGAGTAGCAGGGCGGCACAGAACAAGCTCATGCATAGGACCGCAGCTACGCTGCGGCCTATGATGCGGGCGTTATGCATAAATAGAGTTATTGAATTATGTTTCCAATTGAACTGAATGCAAATATTGAAAGCCATAATGGCAACATTGCAAGAACAATATCCATACGCGATGGTTTAACAGTTTTAATCGGCCCTAATGGAAGTGGTAAAACACACCTTCTTAGAGCTATAAAAAATACTCTACAACCTCATTCAGAAGGCAAAAAGGTAAGGTTTTTGTCGGCAGGCCGAATGGGATTACTTGAGCAACACCGATCTGATTATAATGGTCATCACCGAGGTCTACCTTCCTACAACGATGCAAATTTCGGCTCTAAAAGTGATGTGGCTAGAAGACACAATATTGAGACGCTAAATGGTGACTTTCAAACCCTTTCCGAAAGAGCAGACATTCTTGTTAAAGTACAAGAAAGGTTGAGGAAGTTATTTAAACGTGACTTGATTATCGAATGGGACGGTGGAACCCTCAAAGTTGTATTCGCAAGATTAGATAATGATACGCAGCCTTATTCCTCTGGTAGGGAAGCTTCAGGTTTACTCCACCTCGTTGGCATTTTGTCTGCTTTATATGATGATGAAGTTGGTGCGCTGTTGTTAGATGAGCCTGAAGTATCTCTACACCCTCAGCTTCAAGCATTTTTACTTAATGAAATAGTAGAAGCCTCAGGGCATCCAAGTGAAGGTGGCTATAAAAAAATCATAGTCATGGCTACACACTCTACTGAAATGCTAAAAATTTCTAAATGTGAAGACCTGTCCTCGTTAATTTTTTGTCATGACCTAGACTCGCCTCCTGTTCAAGTTGACCCTTCGGCTGGGGAGTTACAAAACAGAAAACTTCAAACTTTAGTGGCTAGGCTAGGTCAAGAGCACAAGCTTTCATTGTTTTGCAAGCGTCCACTCCTTGTAGAGGGTCCTTCTGACGTAATGTTGTGTAGTTTTCTCTCACATAGGTTGGAGTATCACCTCGAAGCTGCTGGCTCACAAATACTGCCCGTTATAGGAACGGGACAAATGCCTGTAGTATCAAAATTTATGAAACTGTTAGGAAAAAATCCCGTTGTACTTGCTGATGCAGATGCATTTGCAGATGGTCTTGAACTGGCAAATAATTTTCTTAATGGCTGTGCCATCGCTGATCAAAAAGCTGCTTTATCTGGGGTATCATCTGCATCCAGTCTCGTTTCAGGAGTTTATAGAGACTTCTGCAGTTTGATAGCTGATAAATGGAACGAAATATCTAGCCAGTCAATGCAACATCCTTACTGGATTAATAAGAAGGATATTGATGATTCACTAGCCAAAAGAAGGTCAAGCTTTTCAACCATATTTGAGCTTGATGAAAGCGTATTGTCAGACTTTGACTCTGGGGCTGATTGGATTTTAATGAAAAGAAGGCTAGAAGCTGCTCTTGATATTTTGGAGCTGGCCGGTTGCTTTATTCTTCGACGAGGGGCTATCGAATCGTATTATCAATCATCTGACCGATTTACCGCTGAGGGAAAACCTAGTGCCGCTGTAGATGAAATTGATTTCTTAGAAAATGAAAGTAAAGAGGATGTCATTTCTTATGTTCCTGAGATCGTCAGATGTATTGAGTATGCTTCACAAGGAGAGAAAATCAACGAAGCAGAATCTTTAAGAGATATGCTTCTTTCAATTGCAGCCCCAGCAATGGCCAAGTTAAATTCAGGAACTAATACCCAAGACATCAGAATTTTGGCTAAAACTATTCTTAGGGAAAGAGCGGCAATATTTGATCTATCTATAGAAGATAACAAGCTGGAAATTAAAATGAATAGTAAAATACTTAATGTTAGCGGATTTCCTATGACCTTCAATCCGGGTGATGACGTGGTTAGAGTTATCGAGCAATCGTTGCAGTCCAATGCATAACAAGTTGCTGCACTCGGAAAAATTACTCGCTACGTTCCTAATTTTCCGGTGAGCAAAGCGTTATTTCAAGGAGAGATTTGTGGATCTAAAAGAGTTCGTTTCAGAAACAATAGTTTCTATCGTAAGTGGAATCAAAGAAGCCCAAGAGAAAACTAAGGATTTAGGTGCATCTGTTAATCCTGGCGGATTGATGCGAAAAAGCGAAGCTGTTAGCGATAATACCACTTGGGATAATCGCAATAATAATTTTTCTCAGCCAGTAGCATTTGATATTGCTATTACAGCCGAAGACTCTGCAAAAGGTGGGGCCAAGGTCAAAGTCTTGTCGGGGATTCTCGGTGGTGATGTGGGTGGCGAAAAGGGTTCAAAGAACGTTTTAGCAAGCAGAATCCAATTTACGGTTCCAGTTTTGTTTCCATCAGAAGACATTGAAGATCCAGCAGCAAGAACTATTAACAAGGCTACTGTAAAAATGCCTAGTCCAATTAAACCAATGAAATGAAATATAACAAGCGCATCAAAAATCGCCCTGCGGGCTGGACGTCGCTGACGCTCCGCCTTTTATGCGGGCATTATGTGATCAAGCGATGAACCTAGAATCTACATTTAAAGAGTTTTTAGTAAAACACAACGGTGCTGTTGATATTGATTCACTTCCCGAGGCTCAATTTCCCAAGGGAAAAGGTGATTTCTTTCTCGAAGAAAAGCGATCAATCATAGAAGTAAAAACTATATCTAGTGATCGCGCTGATGCACTAGAGCCTTGGTTTCAAAAGAGAGTAGAGAACTCCTCCGAAGTTAAAAATGGTATGCCTGTTGTTTTCGGAACTGTGTCTTTCGAGCAAGTCTATGAGGGCCATTCAAATAGAGCGCTTTTCAACAAGCAGTTAGATTCTTTGGCCGCCCGAACACTTGAAGACTATATCCGAAGTTCAAAAAAACAGATTCATGCAACAAAGAAAGCGCTCGATTGTAAGGATGCCTATGGATTTTTGGTCATTTTGAATGAAGGTTTCGAATTCTACGAAACGTGGTTTGTATATCGAGTTATACAGGTGATGCTGCAACGAATTGCAACTGAAACACCGCATCTAAAAATTGATGGTGTTTGGTATATCAACGAGTCAACTAAAAAAATTAAAGAAATTGACGTAGTTTTTATACACGAACCGGAAGAGTTAGATGATATATTACCAAATAAAATACTTGATCAGCTTGCTCGAAATTGGGCCAGCTATCGTGGATATATATCCACATAACAATCAGCGTAAGCGGGACAAATTTTCCGCTGCGCTACAAATTTGCCCCTTCGCTGGGCGTTATAACCTTTGAGGGTTCAGTGATAGAAATATGAGTAATCGAGAAAACCAAGGGCCGATAATCACTTCTCAAACGGGCTGGGACGAGTCATTTTTGATTGGTACTGAAGAAGAATTATTGGCTTTTGCACAAGGCATCGTTGATTCCGTTAAGGCGGCTAAGGAAGATAGTTTCTTTGATGAGGCAACAAAAACTAGCAACCATATATACGGAAAGCTTGGCGTATCTAGCGAAGTCCAATTTGACTGGTTAGTAGTTACAAAAGATACTGAGCAAACACTAAAAATTGGACAGAAAGTGTTGGGGTTATAACAAGCGCCGGCACAATCGCGCACCCCGTGCGCTGGACTCGCAACAAGTTGCTCGCCTGTGCGGCGGGCGTTAAGTTTCTATGAGGTTTTGATTAATGTTCAAATATCTATTAGCACTACATATAGCGTTACTTCCTTTGATGACATCGGCTCAAGAGCGAGAACACTTATCCGTCGAAGTTAACGGAAAGAATATAGGCTATGTATGTAAAGGTACCGGGGAATTGACGATACTGCTCGTCGCAGGTATGGGTCTGAACGTGCAATCAACATATAAAAATACATTTAGAAATATTGATCCTGCTAACTATAAGGTGTGTATGTACGATCGCGCCGGATATGGCATGAGCACTTATGGCGATCCAAAAGTTAGAACTATGTCTGAGCTAGCCGATGAGCTAACAACTCTTACTGAGAAGTTAGAATGGAACAAAGTAGTGCTTGTTCCCCATTCGTTCGGAGGCCTAGTGGCAAGAGCTTTTACCAACCAAAAACCTGAAGTTGTTAAAGGTATCGTGTTTGTAGATGCGGCACACGAAAGCTGGTATCAGGACATGAAGTCATCAATGTCACGGGAAGGCTGGAAAACCATGGAGTGGATTATGGATTGGGAGCGTAATCATCACTCTTTCGAGGATTTCGAAGAGGCTTCATCACATACATCAATTTATTCAATTCCCAGTGACTTACCTATCACTGTCATGTCTAGAGGTATTCCTCACGTCAGTATTCGGCAGACGAAAATGAGCTATAAAGATGTAGATACATACACTAAATCATGGGATCGGTCTCAAGAAAAACTAAGGGCTATCACTCGCAATGCGGAGGCAGTTACTATGATGTATGCGTCGCACCTTTTTGACGAATCTGACCCATGGATAGTTATTGAGCACATCGAGAAAATGATCTCAAAAATTGAAAACGAAACTTAACAAGTCAAGTCAAAAGGACGCCAATAAAATTGGCGCCCTTGCTTGAAGCGTTATGTTGAGTAGGTTCAACTTATGAGTCCCGAGGGAATTCGGATAGTTGATGTGGCTCTATTAGGTGTAACACTAGCCGCTGCCGTATCCTTATTTTTTGTTCAAGATCTATTTTTACTATGGTTGGCACTGGAATGGTTGGCGTTGGTATGTCTCCTATCTTTTTTTGCCCCAAATTTATCGCTAGCAACAAGCTATGTAAGCTCATTTGTCCCTAAGATATTCTGGCCGGAAAGTAAGCACTGGTTGTGGGGCTTAGCCATTGCATTCAACTTCATGGGGGTAGTGGAAACGGTGCAGCGGAATGCAACATAACAAGTGACTATGGTTTCTCGTCAAGCTTTTAAGCCATACTTTCATCCCAGTAGGTGTTATTTTTTACCATCGTATTCAGGATCGTAATCTGCTTTCTCATGCAGGCAATCAGAGCGACCTTTTTAGGTTTGCCAGCGTCGACTAATCGCTTATACATCGGCTTTAGTTTTGGATGATGTTGTATGGCCGACATGATGGAAACAAATAGAACCGTACGTACACGATGCCTTCCGCCTCGAATATATCTCTTTCCCTAGAAACTGCCGCTATCACGGTTCATCGGGGCGACACCTACAAGTGCAGCGATTTCTTTACGGTTCAATTTTCCGAGCTCAGGAAGTTCACTCATCAGCGTATAAGCCAATACATTTCCGACTCCTTTAGCGCTCAACAATAGGTCGCGCCTTTGCCGCCACTCAGACACACTGTTAACAAGTTTATCCAGTTTTTTGTCGATACCTTGTAACTCTTTTTTAATGGTGCTTAAAATGGTCTTGATAGGTTTGTGTACTGATTTAGGCATCCGCTGAAGCCGATTTTTTTGCATTGTGCTCATCTCTAAGCACTGGCTTCTTACAGTAAGTAAGTCACTGATCCCCCTAAGTTTTTCTGGTTTTAGCGTCGACAGCCTTAGTTTCATGGCCTCACCAAAATGTGCAATATCCATTGCATCTAGCTTGTCAGTTTTGGCGAGGCGACCTGCGGATTTAGCGAAGCTTCTTATCTGCGAAGGATTGCAAACAACAATAGGTAATCCTGCTTTGTCGGCGGCGCAAACAAACTGTAACTCGAGTCTTCCTGTAGACTCTATTAATACTCTTTGAGGTTTAAGAGGTTGTAGTTGTTTAATGGCATCCTTAATGCCATTTTTATCATTGGCAACACTAAAAAACTGGCCAGTAGGTCTCACATAAATATCGAGTTGTTTACTGCTGGTATCGATACCGACATTGATCTCTTGAGGTTCCATAAGATAAGCTATCTCCGCCTTGCTATTCGGGCTCGAGGCCCACATGACTATTCGAGTTATGCCTAGTGAGTGTCTGTCACGTTCCTACTTGTTAACGGTCTTTATAAACCGGCGCAGCAACGAACTGTGACAAACAAGGCCTTCGGTGGCCGCCGAAGGTGGGTCTCAATTTACCCGTTAACGAAAAGGATTTTCAACATCAGAATCGATCAAGAACAACCATACAAGCCGCAGCAATCGCTCCCGTTGGTCGCTGGGACAGCCAAAACGCTGCGCTTATTTGTCTGCCCCTGTGCGGGGCGTTAGGCACTGGATCTACCCACCATAATTGGAGACCAAAAATTGGCAACAGATTATATTGAAAAACTACATTTAAGAAACTTTCGTCAATTTAAGCTACTTGATATAGAATTCAGTAAACAATTCAACTTTATTGCTGGCCCCAATGGATGCGGAAAAACATCAGTTCTAGCTGGTATATCTCATTGCTTTCATCATGGCAGTTTTCAATATTCTAGATTTCAGGATGATTCAGAGTTCTGGACAGATTTAACTTTCTCTGACGAAAAAAGAAGAGTTGGTATGGGCCGAGATTCTATAAATGATCAAGGCTATCGCAATCAATCTATTAAAGCCTGGAACAAGCCTGAAGCAGAACAAGGGCGAGAATCTATCTCAATTAATGAAGTAAATTCGAAACTAAAAGAATTCTGCCCTCTCTTTATTGGTGCTCAAAGAAATATTAAATACCAGCAAATAAATGGTATGCAAAGAGAGCAACCTCTTGAACAAAAATTAAATCAATATGTTTCAACTGGAACGAAATCTCTATATGGAGACCAGCCAAGTAATATAAAGCAATGGTTTGTAAATCGTTATTTCATGATAGACAAAGATTGGGCGAAAGAAGAAAGGGAGAACTGGTATCACATGCTGGAGTTCTTACCTACTCTTGCACCTTTTAATAGTAGTTTTTCTTACGTTCGAACAGGAAAAGAGCTAGAACCAATTTTTTCGATTTATGGTGAAGAGTGCTACATGGAAGAGCTATCAGCAGGATTTCAAGCTGTTTTGTCTATTTTAGCAAATATATTTGAATGGATAGAAGGAACCCGAAAGGAAGGCTTTAGAGTAGCTAGTAAAGCTACTGGAACTGTATTAATTGACGAACTTGATCTTCATCTTCACCCAGAATGGCAGTTTAGCCTAAGAGATGGATTATCTAACATCTTTCCAAATATTCAGTTTATTGTTACCACACATTCTCCTCATTTACTTTCATCAGCCAAAGAAAATGAAGTCATTATCATGGACAGGAACCCAAATGAGAATGTGTATTCTTTGAAGCCGTCAACGAAGAGATTTTCTGGATGGAACACAGATCAGATCCTTTCTGAGGTAATGGGGGTCATGAGTTTGGAAAATAAGGATTACGAAAAATTTGTTACCGATGCCTTTGATCAGATTGAAGTTAGATCAATAGAAGGACTAAAGCATGCGATTTATAAACTCACGGATATATGTCACCCCAATGATTCAATTTTAACCGTGCTAAATGCTAAGTATGCTTCTATGGTGGCCACTTCAAATGATTAAGCTCGAACGTAAACCAAAGCCTGATATTTTGACACAAAATGAACATGGCTGGTCATGCCAGCTTAAAACTGCCGTTTCTGCATATGGCTACTATTCAAAAATACCAAAGGATGATAAAGCAAAGTTACTAGTCCACTACAGGCATCCAGATATTAAGGCTCCATTATTTGAGAGTTCAAATGAAAAGTGTGCATTTTGTGAGAGCAAACCCGCTGAAAGTGGCAATATAGAGGTGGAACATTTCATCCCCAAGTCTAAATATCCTGATTTTGCATTTGATTGGGACAATTTCCTTCCTGCATGCAGGAAATGTAATAGAAGTAAGGATGACCACGATACTTTAAAGCACCCCATTGTAAATCCATACGAAATTGATCCTAGTAAAGTATTTCATTATCAAGATATAAGGATAGCCCCTAATGATAATGAGCATAAAGATATTGGTAATTTAACGATTGATGTCTGCAGCCTTAATTCGGTTCGCTTGATGAAACCTAGAGCCGATATATTAATTAGTTTACATTCCTTTAGTGCTGCAATAGAAGATGCCGTAAAAGACTTTAACGAATCTGATACAGAGCAGAAACGCAGGAACCGAAAAAGGAAAATTAGCGAATCATTGGAATCGATTGAGTTACTTACTAGTCCTTCGGCAAAGTACTCAGGCTTTTGTAAAGCGTATTTGGAGCATTGCGCTCCTTACCACGCTGCAAAGTCAATTGTTAATAACGATGCCTAAATCGGGTAGCCGGTAGTTTCTAGCTACCGGCCCCCACACCACCCATCGTGCGGGTCCGGAATGGGCGGTTCCCTATCCGCAATGAATCTCTACCCAACGATAGCGTCGAGCAGCTCTTCATTTGAGTTGAGTGTCATGGCAGTGCGCTACGTCAATTTTATATCCGACTGGCAACATATCGGTAGGCTAGCCCTGTCTTTTAACTCGTGGATTTTGGGTTCAGGCCTTCACCGTATACAAGGTATTAATCTTGGCATTAGGCTACTATGCCATCGGCTGACTTCTGTTCAATCACCTTGGCCATTACTGGCCGAGGCGCGGCTGTGTTCCACCAATTTTGTTTGCCCCCGCGATGGTGGCTAGCGGGTTAGGCCTACTTATGAGTCAGCGGCCACGCTGACAGTTTCACAGCAGCAAGCTGAACAGATCTCCCCAGATAAGAACGTGAACTTTCACTACACAACTGCATCATTTACTCTACCCGTTAGATCACATGGCTTCGGTATCCTTGGCCACCTCGCTTCCAGGCTAAGCCTTATAGGATGTTTCTATTCGTCAGCTCGTAGTTCTGCTAGCGGCTTCCTCCCCACAAGACCTCGCGGTGTTGCAGTTGCCATTCGCTAATAGTTAGCATTTAATGGAACCCATTAAATGGTGATCTTCCTACAGGGGACTTTCACCCCATTAGTTCACGCCCATGCTGGGCGTACCAAGCGCCTGCAATCTGACCTCCGGCAGTTGAGCGCGGCGTTATACATAAAGAGTTATCAGGCTAGGAGATTTGATTGGTGGGGATGTTCTTTTTTATAGAGATTCTGTCAGGATTCATTGAGCTTTTAATACCCTTTGCATTCCTGTTAGTGTCTTATCGTTTCTCTGCTTTGTTTAAGAGCTATGAATTAACTGCATTCAAAGAGCTATCGTGGGGGTTCCGATTTTTGTTTATGGCATACTTCCTTCCAATAGCTGGGACGTTTATTGGTAACCTTATACACGAAGAAAATATTGCAGACTTGGAGTTCGTCTACATGGGACTTCCTTACTATATATCAGCTTTCATTGGGGTTGGTCTCTGCTTTAAAGCCACTAAATCATTCATAGCTTTTGCAAATGCATAACCAGTTGCTGAAATACGTTCCAGGCGCAAAAATCGCGCCCTCCGCCGGACAGCCTACACTGCGTTACGGCTGCCGTTTGGCAAAGCGTTATGCTTCAAGCAGTAACTGGTAAATGTATGAAAATTAGAAAAACTCTCAAATTAGTCGTTAACATTATCTCTTGGATGTGGTTTTTAGTTCACGGAGCTTTTTCAGCTCATGCTTTTGCTTTTTCACAAAAAACGGAAGATAGGGTATACGTAATTAATAGCCCTTTGACTTACAAGCTGCTTAATCCTATTTCAGGAGGCTCACTTGGATTTACACTCCCTTTCGTCGGTGTTGCATACGTCAATGGCGCCGCAGTTAAAGAAGCTGATACGTCAATGGCAGGTGTAATTGAGCATGAGGCCAAGCATATTGAGCAATTTTGGGAGTTGGGCGTCCAGCATTTTCAAATAGATGAATGGAAGCTGGAAGGTGTGGCCGAGTATGCTCGTGGAGGTTCAACTATCAGTCTCTGCGCCTCCGGACTCGATGAAAGCAAAGCTCGTCAAAGATACCGAGATTATCATGTTGTTGTAAAGTATCTAATTGAGGCTGATGGCCTAGATGAAAATGAAATATACAGGTACCAGGAATATCCGTTAAGGGAAGCAACGGATTGGATAAATACTGAAATTTGTGGAAAAGCATAAATCGAGTAGCCGGTAGTTTTTAGCTACCGGCCCCCACACCACCCATCATGCGAACCTGCAATGCGCAGCTCCCTATCCCTAATGAATTTCTACCCAGCGATAGTATCGAGCAGCTCTTCAATTGAGCTGAATATCATGGCAGTGCGCCACCTCAACTTTATCCGACTGAAAACATATCAGTAGGCTAGCCTTGTCTTTTAACTCGTGGAGTTTGGTGCAGGCCTTCACCCTGTCCAAGGTATTAATCTTGGCATTTGGCTACTATGCCGTCGGCTGACTTCTGTTTAATTACCTTGATCATTACTGACCGAGGCGCCGCTGTGTCCCACCATTTTTGTTTGCCCCACGATGGTGGCTAGCGGGTTAGGCCTACTTATGAGTCAGCGGCCACGCTGACAGCTTCACAGCAGCAAGCTAAAATGACCATATAGTACCGATAAGAATAATACCCCTAATACATTTAATGTTTGTAGGAGCATTATTACTTTAACATGCAATAGGTATCCCCCGACGCAAGGACCAAAACAGTGGCCAACGTTGATAGGTGAATAAAACACTGCAACTGACTCAGCGGCGTCAAACTGGCTTGTTGTCCCCAGTCAACATAGACTTTACCTGCATAAGCATCGAATTTTATAGGGAAACTCAATGCTCTTTGATGGTGTTTTCGATTTTATCCACAGGTGAAATGAAGGGTTGAAATTGGCATAGACCTTCCAGATAAATTCAAAATCTTAGTACAAATTAGTGAATTTCAACACATTCTTTAGGTTAAGGCTATTGTTACATAGTACATTAAGCTTTAAGGCTCTGGCTTAAATGACAATATTTTACATACAGAGAAAACCACTATGTGTTTTTCAGCCACAGCATCATTCGGATCAGCAGCTGTCCTTCTTGTTGGCGGTGCTTTGTGTACAAGACACGCTATAAAAAATGATAAAACCTATTTATTACTCGCAATTACCCCTATCCTTTTCGCGTTACAACAAGCGAGTGAAGGCATGGTATGGATTGGATACAACGGAAACTTAACATCACTAACAACAGTATCTTCCATTTTCTTTCTATTCTTTGCTCTGCTTTTTTGGCTTGTCTGGATACCAACCGTAGCCTTTAGCCTTGAAACAAAAAAATGGAAAAGGATTTTTTTTATTATAGTAATCATCATAGGTTTTGTTTTTGGTTTATACCTTTGGATACCTGTCCTATTAGAAACAGGATCAAGACACTTGATAAAAACGAGCGTATGCGGGCATAGCCTATGCTATATCACTTCCGACTACAGCTTATTCGCCATTACAGCAGGACATATTATTTATTCTTTACTTGGCTTTTTATTTTTATTATCAAGCAATCGGATTTTTAGAAAATTTTGGACACTTGTCATGCTGCTCGGTGTTATCGTCTACTTTACTCATCGTGAAACATGGATATCAACCTGGTGTTTCTTTGCTGCAATATCGACCTTATGGATTTATTTTCTATTAATAAATGATTATAAAGCAAAGATGAAAAAACAGATTTTATGATTGAACTGATAAAGCTAATTTGGCCACAGCATAAAGGGAAATACCAGCAAAGACCTTTTTAAGAAGCTAAGGAAGTAATGCTTTTGACCTGGTGCTTGCTTTCAATATTACATAATGAGTTACTGTATCCGACTATGGTATAGTGCTGACAACACTATACAAGCCAATACCAGCCAATACCAGCCATCAAAATATTATGGACCTCAAATTTGTTTCGCCTAGCATGAAAATATTGTTTTTCACTCTGTCAGTTATATTTATTTCCGGATGTGTTTCCACCGCTAACATATATGAGAGAAATGCGAAAGCCAATGAACTAGAAGCACAGGCTGAAGACGCCAGAATAAGCAATAATTATTCCATGGCCACACAGCTGGATAGGAAGGCAGAGCAGCTACGAGAAAAGGACTCTATCGACAAAGAGGATATCGTTGCAGGTCTTTTTTCCGAGTTTTTTAAACGGTTATTCGGGGGAAACTCTAAAAATGATCAGCATGGTTGGCAGTAAAGCGAAGCACTAAAGCAAACCTTTGCCAACAAGCATTAGGCGGTTCAAGATCTCTATGCCGAGGCTGATGGTATAATCTGATTTGGGCCGGCTTATTTTACAGTGAGATATCGGTTCTATTTAGCTGGTCACTGTGATTCTGTGATAGACCAGATCTTATTCTCCACGAGAAAGGAGACATTGGCATATGAGGTTTAGAATGGGTGTTTAAATAACCCACCTGCTCAAAAAACACCCAAATCAGTTCCAGTCAGAAGAAGTCCCCACTGGGCTGCTAATAGTATGCTTCAGACGGGACTGGTTGCCGGTTAGCTTAGTGATAACTATGATCAGCAACTACACCCGAACACTGCCCGAAGTGTTTAAAAGCCAAACTACCGGAAAACCCGTGCACCCCATACTCTCCATAGAAAACCTTCAGTGCCGCTACGGCAAGCAGGTGGTTATCGAATCAGTTTCCTTTGCTTTACAGGCCGGGGAGATTGCCTGCTTGTTGGGCCCCAGCGGCTGCGGCAAAACAACGTTGCTACACGCCATCGCTGGATTTCAGCCAGTCGCTGCAGGGAATATCCAACTGTCTGGAGAAGTAATCTCTTCTCCCAAAGTAAAGATTCCTGCGGAGCAGCGCAAAATTGGGGTGGTATTTCAGGATTATGCCCTCTTCCCACACCTCACTGTTGAGCAGAATATCGCCTTTGGTATCCAGTCAACGCCAAAAGGCGAACGGCTATCCCGCACTCAGTCGTTGCTACAGCTAGTACGGCTGGAAGGCTTCGAGCAACAGTATCCGCACCAACTATCCGGCGGTCAGCAGCAGCGTGTCGCTCTGGCTCGGGCACTGGCACCTCGCCCCAAGCTATTGCTGCTGGATGAACCCTTTTCCAACCTAGATACCGAACTGCGCCGCAGTCTCGCCGCCGAAGTCCGCCATATACTGCGCGAAGAGAAGATCCCTGCGATTATTGTTACCCACGACCGCCACGAGGCCTTTATTGCTGGAGACAAGCTGGGAGTGCTCAGCCAAGGTCAATTACAGCAGTGGGACAGTCCACAAAATACTTATCAGAAACCAAAGAATTTGGCGGTTGCGAGAATCGTTAGTGAAGGGAACATCATCTCCGGTACTGTCTTGGGCAATGACCTGATCAGCACCCCATTAGGGGAAGTAAATATACCGACAGCTGCATACGAAAATGGGGATAAGCTTGAACTGTTTGTGCGCAGTGAGGATATTGCCGCAGGCGAACATCCCCGCGCGGTTATGGCACAGGTGGTGGAAAAGAATTTTCTCGGCAATCAGGTGAGCTACCGCTTTCAGTTAGCTGCAGGCGAAACCGTCGAGGCCGCTTTGAAGGCAAATATTCAAGCCGCTGCCGGTGATAAACTACCCCTACGTCTCTCCTCTGCCCTAGTGTTTGAGCAGGCCCAATAGTAACTATCAAGATAGGGCGGGCGCTTCAGAGCTCGCCAGGGCTGTGCGCTCCTCACCTCTACGTGACCCAATGGAACGGCTCAGCAAAATCACCGGGATTAATCCCACCAAGACAATCAATAAAGCCCCCAGGGCCGAGCGTTCCAGCATCTCATCAGAAGCAAACTGGTAAACATAAGTCGCTAGGGTATCAAAGCCGAAGGGGCGCAGTAGCAAAGTCGCCGGCAGTTCTTTCATACAGTCTACAAAGACCACCAGGCCGCCTGTGAGAAGGCCTGTACGCACCAAGGGGAGATGCACAGCCCACAAGGTTTGCCAGCTATTACGCCCCAGAGAGCGGGCAGCCCTATCCATAGATGGGGTTACCTTCTCCAGACTGGATTCTATGGCCCCCGTGGATACCGCCAGGAAGCGCACTGTATAGGCAAAAATAATGGCAAAAATACTGCCGCTTAACATTAGCCCTATGGAGATATCGAAGTGTTCACGTAAAAAAGCATCGACGGCATTATCAAAAGCGGCCAAGGGAATCAGGACACCAATCGCCAATACCGCCCCTGGCATTGCATAACCCAGCTTGGAAAAGCCGACTAAAAGCTTCACAGACCTCTTGGGTTGCAGCCGCTTACCGTAAGCCAGCAGCAAGCCCAGCAATACAGAGACCAATGCCGCTGCGATAGACAGCAACAAGCTATTGCTGGCGATCTGTATAAAATCTTCACTCCAATAGCTGGAAAAGTTACTCAGTGCGTATCCACCCAGAACCAGCAGGGGGATAATAAAACCAGCCACCAACAGTAACCCGCAAAACAAGAAAGCTATACCGGATCGCCAGCCACGTAACACATAACGTTCACGCTGGGAATTTGGCGATTGTACAAAGTGCTTCTGTCTCGCCCGCCCCATTCGCTCCAGCGTAATTAGCAGAACCACAAAAATCAGGGTGCTACAGGCAATTTGTGCCGCCCCCCCTAAATTACCGCGGCTCAGCCAGGTATCGTAAATCCCGACACTCAAGGTGCGCACCGCAAAGAAGTCGACAGTGCCGAAGTCATTCAGGGTTTCCATCAAGACCAGTGATAAGCCCACCGCAATTGCCGGGCGTGCCATTGGCAGGGATACGCGCAAAAAGCTCTGCCAGGGCGTACAGCCCAATGACCGGCTCGCGGCCCGTATACTGCCACACTGTTCGATAAACGCCGCGCGCGCGAGCATATACACATAGGGAAAGAGCACCAGTGACAGCATGGCAATCGCCCCCCCCATACTGCGGATCTCAGGGAACCAGTAGTCCCTGGCCGTCTGCCAACCAAACCAGGCCCGCAAGGACTTTTGCACGGGGCCCGCGTACTCCAGCAAATCTGTATAGACGTAGGCAATCACATAGGCGGGAACGGCAAACGGCAGTAGCAATGCCCACTCAAACAAACGGCGCCCGGGGAACTGGCACATGCTCACCAGCCAAGCGCTGCCCACGCCCGCTATCAGTGTTACTAAACCGACACCACCAGCCAGAAGTAATGTGGAGGACACATAGTGGAACAGCACCGTGTCTAACAGGTGCGGCCAGATATTCTCTTCAGGAAAAAATGCCAACCAAAAGATAGAGAGCACTGGCAAAGCTACTAGAAGGGAAATAGTAGCTACCAGAAGCAGCCAGCGGGAAGCTGATAAATTCGCTCGGTTTAGCATGAATTAAGCAATCAAAAGCCCATTATAAAAGAACGGCCCTGGTCTCTCGACAGGGCCGTTCGAATAAGACTGAGATAGTACTGCCAATATGCTGGGCAGCAATTTCCACTCAGTTAACCATTCTAAAAGTCAAAGCGCACTTCATCAACCATACGGGAAGCCGCCGGAACGTAGGAACCGATTTCCGTGAGACTCAGATTGTCTTCCTTGAATTCCCCCATATATTCCTTAATCAACTCAGAGCGGGCCGTGCCGGGGCGCACCGGGAATTCAAAGTTTTTCTCAGCATAAGAGTACTGAGCATCGGCGCCACTGAGGAACTCCAGCAGCTTAACGGCATTTTCACGGTTGGGGGCATGCTTGGTCAGCGCCGCGCCGGAAATAAACATATGGGTACCGCGATCCTTCTGGTTAGGGAAGATCAGATTTACTGATTTGGCCCAATCCACCTGCTCCGGCTGCTCCTTATTGGTGATCATTTTACCGAAGTAGTAGCTGTTCCCCAGGGAAAGGTCACAGACACCTTCGCTAATGGCTTTAACCTGGGCGCGGTCATTGCCCTGCGGCTTACGCGCCAGATTCGCTTTCACCCCCTGCAGCCACTCTTTGGTTTCTGCTTCACCGTGGTGGGCGATCATGGAGGCGATCAAGGATAGGGTGTAAGGATGCTTGCCGCTGCGGGTACAGATTCGGCCCTTCCACTTGGGATCAACCATTTCTTCGTAGCGAGTGATTTCACCGGGCTTAACGCGGTCTTTGGAGGCGTAGATTAAACGCGCTCGGGTTGTCAGGCCGAACCAGTTGCCGGCCTCATCACGGAATTGTGTCGGGATATTTTGCTCCAACACCTCGCTCTTCACCGGCTGGGTCAACTGCTTGTTCAGCAGGTCCATCAAGCTGCTGGTGTTGGAAGTGAGTACCAAATCTGCCGGACTGTTACGCCCCTCGCGCTGCAGGCGCTCGTTGAGCCCCTTGCTGGCATACACCACCTTTGTCTCAATACCGGTTTTCTCAGTAAATTCCTCCAGTATCGGCTCAATCAGAAAGGGCTGGCGGTAGGAGTAAATATTCACTTGCTCCTCGGCATTGGCACCAATTGCTCCGGCCAGGCCAACAGCCACAGCGATTTTCTGGAATAGGGACTTGCTAAACATAGGAGTCATATCACCCGCGAATTGATTTGAGAAGCATTCTCATTAGAGTTGGTGGGAATGTCAACTTCCCTGACACATTCGGGTGAGGCGGCAAAGTCGCAAAATCCCACCTATGCTTACACTCAAACCGGTCATCCTACAGAGGCCCCATGTATTACCTTGCTCTATCACTCACGCTGGCTCTTGCTCTCTCCGGCTGCGGCCGCCAGGGAGATCCCTCCAAAACCCCAGGTGCAGAAACCGCGCCGGCTGCCGGTCAAGTCGCCAGCGATGCCATGAAACAGCCGACTGAACCCGGCCCAGACAACCCTACGGCGAATCCCCCCGATCAAACCCAGGCCCCCAGTGCTGGCAGTGCAACCTTATGTACACCGGAGTGGTTTGCCTGGGTTCAGCAGCAGGTGATTACTCAACAAGATGGTGACCTGAAGAAGATGTATCCATCCGGCCTTCCTCCTGTGGGTAGTGAGGAATGGTTTGCCGCCGTCACCAAGCTAACTGGCGGCAACTTAAATGATGTAAAGCCCGGTAGCCCGGAGTGGTGCCAGGCAATCCAGAAACGCCTGAGCCAACCTGACAGCCAGGGTCAATAACAGCAGCTGGAATAACGGTATCTTTGAAAATCACTTGCGCGAAATGAACCATGTATTGCCCGATCAATGTGGAAATCGGGCCTTTCATTGAGGTAGCTCACCATGAAGTCCATCAACAGCCTGTTGCTGGCCGCAATCGCCGCAACCACACTACAAACCGCAATCGCCTCTGAAAAACCCCCTCCCGGTGCTATGGCCTTGTCTATGGTACTCACCAAGCTTGAACAGCAGGGCTTTACCCCCATTGTGGAGGTGGACCTTGAGAGGGGCCGCTGGAAGGTAGAGGCCTACAAAGGCGACCAGAAGTACGATCTGGAAGTAGACCCAAACTCAGCTGAAATCCTCTCCAACAAACCCGACAACAGCTAAATTGCGCAACTCGCGATTACTATCCCGTGGCCATTATTGCCCTGGAGTAGGGAAACACCGGGGCAGGCCCAAACACATCACAGTTTTTACAAGAGTGGTTGCAACTCACGTAACCGTGGAGATTATGTCTATCTACTGACGCAATTGGTCAATCACCAGTAGGATGAATGGGGTAGTCTGGTTAAATACTACCGCCAGAGGATAATAAAATGACCATCCAGACCCTTACCCGGCAGGATGCAGACAGGGCGCTACTTCAGAATCAACTAGACCGTCAGCGCCGAGCCCACCTTGCCAATCCCGTTCCCAGTTATCAGCAACGAGTGCAAGACCTAAAAACCCTGGCACGTATGCTGCGCGAGCAACAGGAGGCGATCGTTGAGGCAATATGCTCCGACTACGGCAATCGCTCACGGGAAGAAACCTTGCTCCTGGAAATCTATCCCGCTCTTGCCGGTATCAAGGATGCTATCCGCAACGTCAAAAAATGGATGAAGCCGCACCGGCGTCATATCGATCTCAAAGCCTACCCGTTATCGAAAAATAGGGTTATACCGCAACCTTTGGGGGTGATTGGGGTGATAGTCCCCTGGAACTTCCCCATTAATCTGAGTATTTCCCCCCTGACCAACATCTTCGCCGCGGGCAACCACGCGATGGTCAAGATGTCCACCAACTCGTGCCGGCTGGCTGAGCTATTAAAGCAGATCAGCCCCAATTACTTTCCCGAAGAGAAACTCTCTTTTATTGCCGATTACGGCGATATAGGCCCACTCTTTTCCAGCCTCAAGCTAGACCATCTGATTTTCACTGGCTCTAGTACCACCGGTCGCGCCGTGATGCGCTCAGCCGCGGAAAATCTCACCCCGGTTACTTTGGAATTGGGTGGTAAATCACCAGCTATCGTCGCCCCCGATTTTCCGATCGAAAAAGCAGCAGAACGCCTGATCCACTGGAAAATGGTCAACGCAGGGCAGATTTGCGTCAATGTGGATTATCTCTTCCTACCGGAAGATCAGCTGGAAAATTTTATTGAGCATGCGAGCCGACTAGCCAAAAAATATTTTCCGAACTGGCAAAGCTCTGACTACACCTCCATTATTGACCGAGCCTCCTACCTGCGCCTGTGGGATACACTGGAAGACGCGATCAATAAAGGGGCAAAGGTCTATGACCTGAGCGGCGGAGAGCTCAAACGGGAAGACAACCTACGAAAGTTCCCACCACATCTACTCGTCAATGTCAGTAACGATATGTTGGCAATGCAGCGGGAAATTTTTGGTCCTCTCCTGCCAATTAAGACCTACTCAAAACCTGAAGAAGTAATCGACTATATCAATGCGCACCCCCGGCCCCTGGCTATTTACCCTTACACCCACGATAAAGACCTGCAAAATCGCTACATTGAGCAGGTAATGTCTGGCGGTGTTTCGATTAATAACTGTGTACTACACGTTGGCCAGCACGATATTCCATTTGGCGGTGTTGGTGAGAGTGGTATGGGTCACTATCACGGCTATGAAGGGTTTATTACTTTCTCCAAGCTGCGCCCAATTTATCAGCAGGGCCCCATCGACCTGCTGAAATTAATGCGCCCCCCCTATGGAAAGGTCTCCAGTAAATTACTGAACTATATGCTCAAGATGACCCGCTAAAAAATAACCCGGCGGACCAATTCCGTCGGGTTATTTTTATCCGAGATTCAATTTCTCTGTATTTGAATAAAAAACTGGCGTAATCATCATCCCCTGTCCACACTAAAGCTATGGCTTAGTTGTTGTGTGGAACCACGCATGAGTTTTATCGTAACGGTCATGCTCGTCAGCAATTTGACAAATCCAATCCCCCCAGGGCTGGACCCCAATAAACCAGCACCCATCTATGATAGCCCTGACCTGTATGGAGCTACTCCATCTGTAATCGCTCTTGAGCCATCTACTATTCGATCCAAACTTTATAGCCTGGGATTCAAACCAATTACCAGTATGCGATTTGTTGGTGGTCGCTGGAAAATACAAGCAGTTTATCAGGGAGAACTCCGGGCCCTGGAAGTCAATCCAGATAACGGAATTATTATTGCAGATCGCCTAGCAAAATAGGCTTCATCCGAACTCACCTACAAATTAGCTGTTAAAAATATAACAAAATTCATCTAAAGCTCTAAAGTTCTAAAGTTCTAAAGTTCTAAAGTTCTAAAGTTCTAAAGTTCTAAAGTTAACCACCTTATATTAGCAAGCTTATTTCTACCGACACCAGAGTTACCAACAGCAAAAATACACGGCAGGATGAATGAAAAAAGGGGAAATATTGATTTTTGGTGCCGGATCAGTCGGTTCTTATCTAGCAGCTAAGTTTGCTCTTTCAGGCCATAATATTAATGTCATTGGCAGGAAAGCAGAAAAGATTGGCAGCTACCTTTATATAAATGATGAGAAATTTCACTTTCCGACCACCTCAACAAATATCAATTCACAAATTAAATACAACTACATATTTTTAACCTGCAAAATCTATGATTTAAAAAATAATCTTCAACACCTAAAAAGATGGAGCCCAAAATCAGAAATCATTATATTGCTGCAAAACTGTTTTTTCGATATAACTGAATTCAAAAACACTTACCCACAGGAGTTAACCAGCATCCTTGTGTTCGATGGATTTAACCTAACTGGCAACAGACTAAAGCACACCAAAGGGGCCGGATTTCTGCTTGAAAATGCTAAATATTCAGAGAGGCTAACTCAACTACTCAAAGACTCAAATATAGAAACCAGAACAACGGACAACATGCTACAGCACCGTGCAGAAAAGACCATCTATAACTGCGCGATAAATATATTCTCAGCGATCTACTCAAAAACAGTCAGGGAGTTATTTGCTAACAGCTCAACTTTAGAGCGCATGAAAAACGTATTCTATGAATCCTATGAAGTACTCTCACAAGAAATTGATATCCCACAAGATAAAGAATCCCTCTGGAACCACCTCATCCAATTCGCCGGTACACTGAACCACTATGCATCGACTTACCAGGATGTTAGGGAGAACAAAGTGACTGAGATTGCTTTCTTAAATGGCTTTATTATTGATTTAGGCCGAAAAGTGGGCGTTGCCACCCCTTACAATATTGAAGCTGTAAAAATTTTCAAGAAGAAGTATCCAAATTTTTACTGACAACAATAACTTACAGGAAATTTTCGATCTAGAATCAGCCCAGACTCATCAGGCCGCCAAGACAAAGGAGTCAACGCCGGCAGTACAAACGATGAGCAACCCAATTCAGGGAGCCGACCTACTGAATAATTAAAATCATCCCCCTCCCCTAAAATCACCATGCAAACCACCTTAAGTTTAGCTAGCAAAAAAGACAGTGGGATGCAACCCGCTAGAGGTGGTGAATCAACATAAAAACCCACAGCCATGCAACAGTGAAAATATTTTGCCGGCACCCTACAAAGGTGAGAAAATCAACAAAAAACCATCATCTATTAGGAGATAATTTCCGCAAAAAGTTGAAAATATAGACAGCGCCCTCATAGAGAGCCAGGGACGCCACTATCCGCTTTAAACTAGCACTCAAAAATTCTAAAAATTGCCAGCAGACTTAAACAATAACCCGTATCTGTTGTCTACGAGGAACGCAATACAAGACTGCCAGATCAGTCTCCACCCCTTATCAAGCACATACTTTTTATACGATGGGCTAGTTAGGAAGAACCCGAAAACTGTCCAGCCAGTCAGTTCATTAGTTACAGATTTATGCGTATCTTTATCATAGAAGACGATGTCAAGTTGAGTCATTACCTACTCAAAGGTCTTAGCCAGGAAGGGCATAGCGTGGAGCTATGTCACGATGGAAAAACGGGATTAATTCAGGCCAGTACCGAGCCCTTCGATGCGATAATTCTCGATCGGATGCTCCCAGGTATGGATGGGTTAAATTTGCTAAAGTCTCTCCGAGGAATGGAAATTGATACCCCAGTATTAATGCTAAGTAATCTCGGAGAAGTCGACCATCGCATAGAAGGATTGCGCAACGGGTGTGACGACTACCTGGCTAAACCTTTTTCCTTTGCAGAGCTTCTAGCTAGAATCGAAGCTATTGGAAAACGCCGCCCTCATCCAAACGCTCAAGAATCCCTTGCTGTTTCAGACCTGGAGTTAAATCTTTTGACCAGGCAAGCACAGCGCAGAGGTCGTTATATTGAGTTACTAACCCGAGAATTCAAACTACTTGAATACCTGATGCGCCATGAAGGGCAAGTTGTCACAAAGACTATGTTACTGGAACAAGTCTGGGATCTTCATTTTGACCCCAAAACTAATGTAGTTGAAGTACATATAAGTAGGCTCAGAAAAAAAATTGACCAATCTCTCGACAGCCCCCTTATTCATACTATCAGGGGGGCCGGATATGTCCTTCGCAAGAAAGATTAAACTACTTAAAAGTTCAAGCTTTAGATTGGCAATTATTACGTTCAGCTGCGTCTGCCTCAGCTCCAGTATATCTTTGTTAACTACCTACCTGCTTACAAAAAAATCACTAGTAGAACCTACACTTGCTCAAGTTGAAGAAATCGCCAACGAATCTATCGCAGAGATCGGTGACTTGGAATTTTTTCACCCGGACATTTACCCCAGATTTCGTGATGTCGAGCCTAGAAATTTTATTTATAACGACACATCACCATCAAAATTTACCAAAACCTATATACAATTTTTTACAAACCTATTAACCCAGAGCGGATTAAGCCAGCAGGAAAAGCTTGCCGCCCAAGGACGGCTGTTTGCACTGGGCGAAGACATCAATCTTCCACTGGAAAACATACCCTCTATTTTGATCAGACACCTACTCAACAATGAAATTCCTGAAGACTTTCATGACTACATAGAGAATATCACTGATGAGCGATTTAGTGACTGGCCAGAATATCAAGAAAGTATCCATAAAAGCCCTTCACTCTTAGCAAAGCATTATTTAGAGGCTGAATATTTCTTAGATGACGAAAGCCTTTGCGTAGAAGTCTTGGATACAAAGGGGAATGCTATCTTTAGCAACATTGAAGGACTTACTCCAGGGAATCTAAAATATAAAGCTTTCTATACTATAGTATCCAATTCTGATCCAGTAATTGACCATAAAAATGGTCAGCGTGCCTGCCTTATAAAAGCTTCCCCACTCCCTGACGGGGGAATATTACTAGTGGGGAAGGAATTTACTCGAGAATATCAGTTACTGGATACACTCAACTATATTATTTTTTACGGATTTTTATTCTCTGTAATCATCAGCCTGCTCTGTGGGTATCTTGTATCGCGACAAGCAATCAAGCGAATAAGTGAAATCAACCAGGTATGCCATCAAATTATGAGTGGAGACCTTGGCAAGCGTGTGCCATTTAAAAACACTGATGGCGATTATGATCAACTCGCGCTACACATCAATTCGATGCTAGATAAAATCCAACAACTGATGACCGGGGTAAAGCAAGTTTCGGACAATATTGCTCATGATTTAAAGTCGCCTCTTACTCGTCTGCGCGGCCAATTAGAACTATTACTGCATATGGAAAAGCCAGAAAGAGGAACTATTGAGGCTGTTATTGATGAAAATGATAGAATCATCGAGTGCTTTAATGCTCTACTTAGAATTTCACAAATTGAGCAAGGAGCTCGCAGGGCGGCATTCAGACGCTTTTCCCTACATAGTGTCCTTGAAACCCTGATAGAAGTTTATGAACCCACATTCCAAGATCAGGGAATACAACTATCCGTCACCTTACTTGATGACCACCATTTGATCTACGGAGATAAAGAGCAATGGTCACAAACCATTGCAAACCTCTTTGATAATATCGTCAAGTATGCACCGGGAAGCGGCAACCTGAACATTAAACTATCAGTTAACTCTCAGAAAGAGAGTAACTATCTTCATTTACAATTGCACGATAGCGGTCCTGGAATTCCAGAAGATGACCTCCAGAAAGTCTTTGAACGATTTTATCGGATTGAATCGCATAGACACACGAAAGGGAACGGATTGGGGCTAAGTCTTGTTATGGCGGTTTGTAATTTACATAAAGCAAAAATCAGACTGACCAACGCCAGTGGGTTGCTTGTTCAGATAGATATCCCCACAGCGATTAATTCTCACGAACCAGCCACGCTGAGTTTCTCCAAAATGGAAACTGTTGAACCAGAATTACCTTAAAGGTAGTGCAAGTTTGATAAGGTAAATCGCCTAAACCTGCATGATAGAGGAAAAAGAGCCTCACAAAGGAAAACAGCTATCCATTCGAATAGCTGTTTTCTCATTACTCAGTTAATTCACACTGAGCATTTAGAAGATTAACCCTCAGCACTGGGGTTAGATCTAATCTCAATAGTTGAGTCTGAAGTTGCTGCCACAGGTAACCATACAATTAGACTTTGCGTACCATCTGTATCTCTGACAACACCTGTTTTTGACTCAGATACAACCTCACTATTAAATTTCACCTCCGGAAGACTATCTGCCCCCCATTGGCGGATAACCAGTGTCGGGTTCTGCAAAGGATTAGTATTACTAGCCTTCACCATCAGGGAAATTTCCTCTAAGGCCCCAGCAGCTTTCAAGCTATAGGCCCGTTCGTCAGTGAGATAAGTAACTGTATTACCGTCAACGCCTTTGATCGCATCAATTGTAGGCGGCGAGATCCATGACTTTGCCAAGCCTTGTAAATCGGTTGGGGTGCCCTGGGTAAAACCGTACATCATAGATCCAGTACCATACTCAAAAGCTTCCAGGTTGCCGACGGCAAAGTGAGACACTCGATCATTAGCAACAGAGAATCGGCCATCAGAAGGAATTTGCGCGACCGGCCAATGATTCCACGGGCCCGCAAAGGGGAATACCCCGCCGAGGAAGTCAATATGCTCCGAGCTCTCCCCGTTGGAAGAAGGGAAGAAGCCCCCTCCTTGGCTTACACCGAAGACCTTCCAGTTTGTCTGGCTGTTAAGTACTGCAATATTTCCTTGTAGTGGGGTTTGGTCGTGCTCTGGCCTAGGATAAATTACATCCACGCTATCACCCGTAAGCCCTGCAATCGAAACCGCGTTATAGTTTAAAAAATCCTCAGCCTTCTGATCAGGACCCAACAGCCATTGGAAGTCCTGATAAAATTCAATGCCTCCCTCATCAGCCGCGGGGTGATAAAACACATCCCGGATTGCCACACCATCCGGGTAAATGGTATGCACCTCATCAATATAAGCCGTATCCATAACTGGCAAATCAAATACATCTGCCGCCGCATAACGCCAATGCACTTTTACGCGTGCAGATGTATTTTCAATCATACGAACATGGGTACGTAAGGCTGCCTTATCAGACATATGCTCGGCTAAAGAAACAATCGGGTTGAATGTTGAAGCTGGAGTTTCAGGATCATCTGGATCGGGAATTACGATCTCAACACTCTGGTCTGACATCCATCGATTATCCGTCACAAGGTTCATACCATGAGAAGTTCCTCGCCAGTAGACATAACTGATTGGCTTATCATCAAACCGGACAACAATATCCTCATTCTCCGTAACCCTCCACAAGTTATCCCAAACATCATGAAAGTCTAATTTTGTATAGATGCCGCCAAATTTTTGTGGGTATTTTTCCAGATCAGGTAGTTGCCGTTTTGTAACACTGGAATCAGGAGCTTCTTTTTGTGCAGTTAAAAAATCATTATAGCTTTTGCTAAACGCTTTAGCGGTAAGAGACTGGTTATAAATGACAACTTCATCTATTGCCCCCTCTATACCAAACAGGCTAGAAAAATGATTAAACTCATCAATTTCACTTTGCCGTACCCCATCAGTAGCTGGTAAAACCGAATTATTCATTCCCAAAATTACTGGCATGTCCGGGGTGGCCAGATTGATACTTGACGATTGATTTTTATCTACAGCCCCATTGATATAAAGAGATACATTATTACCTGCAGAAACACCGACATGAACCCACTGATTGGTGGGAATTACACTGTCGGAAATCAAGGTTTTACTATTCGCCCTAAATATGAGTTTGCCGCTGGAATTTATTCCAAAATAATATCCTTCATTTCCCACTCTATTAGACTGATGAATGATAGGCGCATCATTCCATGGGTAAGCGGCTAGATTTATCCAGGCCCCAATAGAGATAGAATCAGTAAGTACTGGCGCTTCATCCTGCGCAACCACCACAGCAGATCTATAACCATCAAACAGCAATGCCGAGCCTGATACGCCACCGACCCAATCGCTACCATGGCTATCAATATATCCTGTCGCAGAGCTCAGGTTGTCAATTGTGCTTGTCCCCTCGCCCTCATCAAACTGCCAATGCGACACAGGCTTACCTGGAAGTGAGTGGTTAACTCTCGCATTTTCGCTACTTTGAACAGTGCCTATTACCAACTCACCAGACTTATTTTGCACATCAGCAATACCACTTGCTGTGAGCTGCATAGTTTGTAAGATAGCCCCTTTACGCGCTTTCCAATCTGCGATGCGGTCAGTACCCGGACGGTACAATCTGGTTACATTGCCATCTGCAGTAATCGAAAATATCTCGTGAACTACACCCTCAGGAGCCCTCCCTTTTATTGGATCAGCCTGGGGAAAGTAGCGCCAATGAATTACAACCTTGCTGTCGGATTGCTCTAAAATACGAACAAAGGAAAAGTCATTGGATTTATCAAAACGAGCATTCACATCCGCTGAAATATCGGCCAAGTGGCCAACAGGTGTGGAGTCATCTCCAAAATGCCAAACAGGGCGATAGCTATGATCACGAGCGAAAACAAGCTTGCCTTTCCCGTCAATATTCACAACGATATCGGCATAGGGTCCTGTGATCTTTTCCGGAATATCCTGAGAATCAACACGAGTATAATACGCAAAGAAACCAGCCGAAGTTTGCCCTAAATCCACTTGAGGTGTTTGGGGCACTGGCACCCGATTTTCACTAGATCCACCAGAGTCCTTACAACCAAGTACCGTAAGGCATAGCGCCAGTACAAGGTTACTTTTTGACATTAACATATCTACAGTTCCCGCTCTTTAATTGACAGGTAAGTCTAAAAGAGCAGCTTAACGTCAGAATGGATCGAATATTAAATCTTTGTAATGTGCACTCCGATGTAAATCAAATGACTTCCTTGTATCCCGAAATCCTAGAGTTCATACTGCTAACAGTGATTGTATAATTCAGAATAAAAAAATTAAGCGTGCTTCGCCCCCCCCCCCCCCCCGCAAAGAAGTCTTCTGTGCCCCCCCCTACAGTGACTCACCGAGTGCCAATGTATAAAAAGATAGAGCTGTTAAATGGGAATTTCGGAAGTAATACAAGGCCAACCTGTCCATAAATGACCTGAATCACAAGATAGGGATTGCCGTCTTTTTAGAAAATGGAAGAAACTGGAAAACTCAAAAAATAGCTGAATTTATATTCCTGCGAATAATTCGCTCTGAAATTACCAATCTAAAGACCCAAACTTGTATAAATAATTTGAGCCAGGAAAAGCTTAAAGTCTCCCCCTGCTTATGGAAGGCAGTAAGACTGTAGATGCTCATACTCAGTGAGGGGCACCCTATAGAGGCGAAAACTGCAGGCTGTCTAAATCGATATAAATTAACGCAAAAAAAAAGGCAGGCCCTTTGAGGCCTGCCTTTTTAGAACTTGATAACGGTTTTACAGAGGAACAATGTCTTCTGCTTGAGGACCCTTCTGGCCCTGAGTTACCTTAAATTCAACCTTCTGACCCTCGACGAGAGTTTTAAAGCCTGATCCAGTAATTGAGCTGAAATGCGCAAAAACATCTGGGCCGGACTGCTGTTGAATAAAACCGAAACCTTTAGATTCGTTGAACCACTTAACGGTTCCTGTAACTGTATTAGACATATTAATATCCTAAAAAAATAAATGACGCCCAAAAAGGCACGTAAGCAGAAAATAGAGACTGGAACTTAAAAACTGCAGGACGGAGTAATATGACTAAAACAGCGAAATGTAGGAAATATATAAGTAAATAGACTTCTTTCTGACTTCTGCAGACTATACCGACAATAAAAGTTTTGTCAAGTATTCTGTAAGTTTTCAAGATATCTTAAAATGCTTCACACTACTTTTATCGCCTTCAAGTCCCGTCTAGCCGCACTTTCAGAGACACGACTGAGTGACTCAGAGCCCCCATCCAGAGAAAGCCTCGCACGGAAATAGAATAGGATTCCTAGAAATCTAGCCTTTTCAGAATGACTGAGCATTTCTATTCCATCCCCTCACTATGATGCAGGAGCCTCTTTTACAAAGCAGATCAGATAGAGACCGAATTCTATGAAGTAGTAATTACCCTTTCGCGCAGCCTGAGGGAAACAGGGTGCCAATGAGCAGGCCCACTTTTGAAGCATCGGCGCAAGGAAGCCACTAACAATGGATTCGAAAGGATTAGCCCCTTTGGGTACTACAATAAAAAAACCCCGCAGAGTGCGGGGCTTTTTTGTTGGCTTTAAGGGCCGGCTTACATCATGCCGCCCATGCCACCCATACCACCCATGCCGCTCATGTCAGGTGCAGCCGGCTTGTCTTCCGGAATCTCTGCAACCATGGCTTCAGTGGTGATCATCAGGCCAGCGATAGAAGCAGCCGCTTGCAGAGCAGAGCGGGTTACTTTGGCTGGGTCCAGAATACCCATATCCAACATGTCACCATACTCGCCAGTAGCCGCGTTGTAACCGAAGTTGCCTTCGCCTTGCTTCACTTTGTCTACCACTACAGAGGATTCGTCACCGGCGTTGGCAACGATCTGACGCAGAGGCATTTCCATAGCGCGCAGAGCCGCGGCTATACCGTGGTTCTGGTCTTCGTTGTCGCCAGTTACAGAGATAGCCTGAGTAGCGCGAACCAGTGCGGTACCACCGCCAGGTACTACACCTTCCTCTACTGCGGCGCGGGTAGCGTGCAGTGCGTCTTCAACGCGGGCTTTCTTCTCTTTCATTTCCACTTCAGTAGCGGCGCCTACTTTGATTACTGCAACACCGCCAGCCAGCTTGGCTACGCGCTCTTGCAGTTTCTCTTTGTCGTAGTCGGAAGAGGACTCTTCGATCTGTGCACGGATCTGGCTAACGCGAGCTTCGATGTCTTTAACTATGCCAGCGCCGTCAACGATTACAGTGTTTTCTTTGGACAGGGTTACGCGCTTAGCGGTACCCAGGTGCTCCAGAGTAGTACCTTCCAGCTCCAGACCAACCTCTTCAGAAATCACAGTACCACCGGTCAGGATAGCGATATCCTGCAGCATAGCCTTGCGACGATCGCCGAAGCCAGGTGCTTTAACAGCAGCAACTTTAACGATACCGCGCATGCTGTTGACAACCAAAGTTGCCAGCGCTTCGCCTTCAACGTCTTCAGCGATGATCAGCAGAGGCTTGGAAGCCTTGGCTACTTGCTCCAGCAAAGGCAGCAAATCGCGGATGTTGGAGATTTTTTTATCTACCAGCAAGATGAATGGGCTTTCCAGCTCGGCAGTCATGTTCTCTTGGTTGGTAATGAAGTAAGGAGACAGGTAGCCGCGGTCGAACTGCATACCTTCTACTACGTCCAGCTCATTTTCCAAGCCGGAACCTTCTTCAACAGTAATAACACCTTCTTTACCCACTTTTTCCATGGCTTCGGCGATGATGGTACCAACGCTCTCATCGCTGTTAGCGGAGATAGTACCTACCTGAGCAATGGACTTGGTGTCAGCACACGGAGTGGCTAAACCAGCAATGTGTTCAACTGCTGCACTTACCGCTTTGTCGATACCGCGCTTCAGGTCCATGGGGTTAAAGCCCGCGGCTACGGACTTCAGGCCTTCAGTTACGATTGCCTGAGCCAGTACGGTAGCGGTGGTGGTGCCGTCACCAGCGGTGTCGGAAGCTTTGGAAGCCACTTCCTTCACCATTTGCGCGCCCATGTTTTCGAGCTTGTCTTTCAGCTCGATCTCTTTAGCTACGGAAACACCGTCTTTGGTTACGGTAGGAGCACCGAAGGACTTATCCAAAACTACGTTGCGGCCTTTGGGACCCAGGGTAGTTTTAACAGCATCTGCCAGAATGTTTACGCCTTTCAGCATTCTCTGACGAGCTTCATCACCGAAAATTACGTCTTTAGCAGCCATGATTCTTATTCCTCAAATTCTTTGTGCGAGTAACGTTGGAGCTAAATTAGCCTTCCAACACGCCGTAGATGTCACCTTCGTTCATGATGATCAGCTCTTCGCCGCCCATCTTGAGGGTATTGCTGTCGGCATAGCGACCGAAAACAACCGTGTCACCCACCTTGACTGACAGTGCACGTACATCGCCATTGTCCAGCTGCTTGCCCTCACCCACGGCTACCACTTCACCTTGGTTCGGCTTTTCCTTGGCAGCACCTGGCAGAACGATACCGCCAGCAGACATCGCTTCTTCTTCCTTACGGCGTACTACGACGCGGTCGTGTAAAGGACGAATTTTCATGGATAAGTTCTCCATTGAGTCGTTTTTAAGGATTTCCAACATAGGTGTCACCAGCCCTAAGGGCTGGTGACCTGACCCCTCCCTGGTTACCAGAGGTGGGGCTTAAATCAGAGTTGCTCCCTATCTATGGGCGCGAGAATAGATTTCAACACTATTCAGTGAAAAAACTACAAAAGTGCTGGCTGAAAGACAAAAATGTGCACTATTTAACCAATTCAGTCTTTACGATTCTTGTGCTTCACTTGATCTACGGACTTTCGCTGATCTCGCGAAAACTCTCCCTCGATGATATCTGGGCCGCGCTTGGTCGAGTCGGATTGACCAGGGGCACCCGGCCGCAAAATAGTGACATGCCGTAACAGCCTCCCCAGAAGCAGATGTCGCAGCCCTGGTATCAGACAGGCAAATCCCAGGGCATCGGTGATAAAACCAGGTGTCAGAAGCAGTGCGCCGCCCACGGCGAGAAAGATACCCTCAACCATCTCTTGGGCGGGGATATCGCCAGTGCGCATCTTCTCCTGAGCCCGCATCAAGGTGGACAATCCCTGGCGACGTAGCAGTGTTACGCCAACGATAGCGGTCAAAAAAACCAGGCCAATGGTGGGCAAGGCGCCGATTTCTCTTCCTACGGTGATCAATACCCACATTTCGAGTACAGGTAGGACTATAAATAGAAGCAGCAAGGGACGCATAGAGAGAATTCCTGATCTAAAAGCCCATTCAGAGAGGGCTTGAGGTGTTATCGATATGCTGAAGTAAATGGAGTGGGGAGGCAAATTATTCAAGGGCGCCATATTCAACCCCACAAAACCGGGAGAGAGGGAGGCTTAGATGGCAAGCGAACAGCAGGATGCCTTGGAGGTGCCGGCTATTAGCCGCAGTCGACATTTACTCGATGATGTTTTGGCCGAAGCGGATATTCGCATTAATGGTGACCGGCCCTGGGATATCCAGTTACACCGAGAAGAGGCACTGGACGAGATTGTTGCTCGGCAAACCCTGGGCCTGGGTGAGACTTACATGCGCGGTGACTGGGATGTTCCCGCATTAGACCAGTTTATGACCCGGGTGATCGAGGCAGATCTGGATCGTCATATGAAAACCTGGCGCAATGTCTGGCGCTATCTGCGCAGCTATTGCATCAATTTACAAAGCCGCAATCGCGCCTTTGAAGTCGGCGAGCACCACTACGACCTAGGCAATGAATTTTATGCCGCCATGCTCGACAACCGTCTTACTTACAGCTGTGGCTATTGGAAGGATGCACAAACGTTGGATGAGGCCCAGGAAGCCAAGCTGGACCTCATTTGCCGCAAACTGCAACTACAACCGGGCATGAGACTACTGGATGTCGGCTGCGGCTGGGGCAGCCTGATCAGCTACGCGGCACAAAAATACCAAGTGGAGTGTGTCGGCATCACCATATCCCGCGAACAGCGAGCCTATGCCTCAGAGCGTTATGCCAACCTACCCATCAAAGTGCATCTGCAGGATTATCGTGCGTTAAATGAACGTTTTGACCGCATTGCCAGTGTCGGTATGTTCGAGCATGTGGGACATAAGAATCACAGAGACTTTATGGAGGTCGGAAAGCGCTGCCTGAAAAAAGATGGGATTTTACTGCTTCATACCATCGGCAAAGCCAAGCCCACCAATACAGACCCCTGGTTCGAGAAATATATTTTCCCAAATGGCGAGATACCCACAGCGGCACGAATAACCCAGGCCGCACAGGGCGTTTTCATCAGCGAAGATTTACATAATTTCGGACCGGACTACGACAAGACACTTTTAGCCTGGCATGAAAACTTCGAGCGCAACTGGCCACGCTTTGCAGACCGTTACGGAAGAAAGTTTTCTCGCATGTGGCGCTTTTACTTATTAACCAGTGCGGCGACATTCAGGTCGCGTCGATTACAACTGTGGCAGTGGATGTTTACCAACAACCGGTCTGGCGGGGTGGAACGTATTTGCTAATTGAAGGCTAACAAACCTAATAATATCAGAATTTTGAAAAGTCAGGCTGGACAGTTGGCGAAAAACCGGCTGCCCAGCCCTCCATCTGTTGACCTATCTCGCGGTCTCTCCTATAGACCCAGCACTGCCTAAGGATTTTATCCAATGCATTTCCTATTCGAGACTGCAGACGGTCTAAAGCAACTCATACAAATACACACGTTCTCGGCGATTATCCTCACCATTCTCGCTATCCCCCTGACACTACTTATGAAAAAGGGGAGCGTCTACCATCGTGCCTGCGGTATAACTTCCCTATTACTGGCCGTTATATTTTCAGTATCCGCCATACTGATGCTTTTTAATTCCTTTCTTATTCCACACCTAACAGCGGATATTCCCAATTACCAAATAGATGCTGCCTATGTCTACAATACCCATCCCGACCTTTTACTACTGGGGCTTATCTCTATGTTCGGTTATGCGATGTTTTCCGCATATCGTATTTGGCCGAGAATCAAACACTCAAAAAATAATCGCATAACATCCAACATTATTGACTGGACACTTACACTGATTGCCGCTTGGGTAGCCGTTTTCTACTTTCAGGTCTTCTTATATGATATTGGACGTCATCCCAGCTATGCCAATATCTACCTCACTCCAGCAGCAATCATGCTGGTTTTTGCCGCGTTCGACGTTTACACATTCACTTTCCGCCCACAAATTTCCGGCAATCCCTGGTGGGCTCTACATATGAGCAAAATGCTGTTTGCCTGGACAACATTAATCAAGGGCTTTTTATTTCGAGATTTTCATTTACCTCTCAATAAAACCGTATTTCACGAAGTCACATCAACGCTTCTCTGGATGGCAATTTGCATTCTGGTGTATTTAATTTTCCGTAAAAGATTTGACCGCTTAAGCACAAGAAAATAAAAGATTTGAAGAGAGGGAAAAATAAAAAAGGGTGAATATTAATCACCCTTTTACCTACCAATGGACAGCACTTACTAAATACGTGCACCGCCATCAACATCAATAACACGGCCGCTGATAAAATCGTTTTCCAAAATAAAAGCGACAGTGGATGCAATTTCTTCCTGCTCACCTAGGCGGCGCAAAGGGACTTGTTTCACCAAGCTCTCAAGAATTTCCGGGCGCATTTGCGCTACCATATCCGTGCCGATAAAACCTGGGGCAATTGCGGCCACACGCACTCCGTAGCGAGCCAACTCACGAGCCCAGGCTACCGTCATGGCGGCAACACCAGCCTTACTAGCAGAGTAGTTGGTCTGCCCCACATTACCTTCACGAGATAAGCTGGAGATATTGATTAATACTCCACCCTTACCACTCTCCGCCATAATGCCCGCTGCTGCGCGGCCACAGAGGAAAACCCCGGTCAGGTTTACGTCAATTACAGATTGCCACTGGGCCAAAGACATGCGATCAGTCACTTTGCCTTCTTTGCACTTGAGCAGTAAACCGTCGCGCATAATACCGGCATTATTGATCAGAACCTGCAACCCCCCGAAGTCTTCAGCGATTTGTAAAAAGCCCTTGTCCACCGCTTCTTCATTGGCCACATTGATCACATAGCTGCGGGCTTCTGCTCCATGCTTTTCACAGGAGGCGAGGCTCTCCTTTAATCCATCTTCATTGACGTCAATCAGAGCCAAGCGGGCTCCCCGTTCTGCAAGGTATTCTGCCATAGCCCGCCCCAGGCCTTGGCCCGCGCCCGTAATCGCCACTGTGCTACCGGCAATCTGCATGATCTACTCCTTATCTGTATTAAAATTATATTTTTTAAAGGTCTAGGGAATCTCGGATTAACTCTGTAATGTCTTCGTATATTTCAAGCCCTATTCGACGCGACATTCAGATATTACCACTGATAACCAACTCCGACGGTTACCTTGGTGTCTTCTTTCTCACTCTCCAGTGAGGGGGTATTGTCATATTCCCACTGGTAGCCGATTTCCATTAATACACCCTCCACCAGCGGGGTACGCACCCCCACTTCAGCACTCGCCTGGAAGTCATCGCCGTAATCAAACGACTGAAGCGTTTTCTGATTGAAATATATTTCCGGGCCGAGTGAAAATTTATAGCGATATTTCATCGCCAAACGACCTGCTACATACTGATCATCCTGATCCTCACTCAGTTCCGCATCAATAAAATCTTCCTGCAAACTACTGAGACCACCTTCCAGAGAGAAGGCAGTTTTATCAGTATCGTAAAACAGGTAACCCAAACCAAGGCCCAATGTGGTTCCCAAATCCAGGTTGCGCGCCTCTTCATGTTCCAGTTCAGTATTGGCCGCAGCAAACCATTTTTCGGCAAAAATCCAGCGAAGGTCATAAGTAAACTGGTACTTTTCCAGATCGCCGTCCGCCTCGCTATCCTGATTCTGATAGAGGGCGCCGATCAGGTGGTTGAAATCGCCATGGCGCACATCCAGATTAATATTCACATCCAGGTCTTCGCGCTCCCGATTACCGGACTCAAAAACTCCGCCAGCGCTGATATTGCCTTTGAATGCTATAGGGTTACTGACAAAGTTCGGATAGGGCTCGGCGCGCTCAACACCGGGGAAATCGATCAGCCAACCATCCCCCTCCGCACAATAGACCTCCCACCGCTCCTGATAGTGCCCCGCCAGAGTACAGGGCTCATCGCGCCCGGCAATTTTCAGGTCGGTATCCACATCCATGGAGACAACCTTGGACTTCTCGACTTTGACCTGGCCAAAAGTCTCAGATTTCCAAACCACCTGCTCGGCATCCACTAAAACCAGCTCTCCCTGAATACGGTCGCCATTTTCAAGAGTAAGCACTCCGGCATGGAGTGGCAGAGGGATGAGACAGAGGCATACTCGCGTAATAAACCTGGACAAGCGTGTCGATAGAACCACAGGAGGACCTTAGCGTTTCTGGGTGAACCAACAATGAAAACCGTTCTAAAAAACGGCACAAGGGGCAATAATGCCATAACTGCCAATGATGTGGCACGCCGTTACTAGTCATCGACTCCCCTGGCAAATTCAGGCCGCACCCTGTCAAGAGGCTTATTTATAGCTTATTGAGCAAAAATCGCGGCAAACTGGGGCTAATTCCGGATAAATGATTGAGCAGAGAGCATTAGTGAGCGAAGAGGAAATCAACAATACACTTGCCAGAATGTGCCGAGTTTTGGCTTCCATTCCAAGTGGCCACGTAGTCACCTATGGTGACCTAGCAGCGATGGCCGGTTTTCCCAAGGGGGCCCGGCTTGCGGGCCAGCAACTGAGAAAACTCCCCAAGGATACAAAGCTCCCCTGGCACAGGGTGATCAACGCGCAGGGACGACTCTCTCTGCCCGAACCCAGAGCCTCTTACCAGCGGGAACTACTGCAGAGCGAAGGTGTTAGTTTTTTGAAGGGGCGGATAGACATGGCAAAGTATCGCTGGAGGCCTTGACTCAGGCCTCCTCCCCCTCCCCTCTCCAGGGTGCTACGGCAAAGAGTAACAACATGCCAGGAACAGCCAAAGCAGCGCACAGCAGGAAGAAGTTGGTCCACCCCATAGATTCCACCAGGTAACCTGTTGAGGCATTGGCGAAAGTTCTGGGCAGAGAGGTGAGTGCGGTAAAAAGTGCCAACTGTGTGACCGTATGCAACTTACTGGTGGTGCGAGCTATGAAGGCAATAAATACCGCCGTGCCGAGCCCCACCCCCAAGTATTCAAAGGCAATCACCAATGCCAGTAGCCAGAGACTTGGCCTAAATTCCGGAGTACCCACCAGATCTGCATTGGCCTCAGCCAAAATCATAAAACCAAAAATGGAAACAAGCTGGACAACGCCGAATATCCACAGGCATTTATTAATACCAATACGTACGATTAATAAACCACCAAGGAAACCACCAATCACCGCCGGCCAAAGTCCGGCATTTTTTGCAACAATCCCAATATCCGTATTGGAATATCCCATATCGAGATAGTAGGGCGTCGCCAGGGCGGTCGCCATACTATCCCCCAGCTTATAGAGGAACATAAATGCAAGCACCAGGATCGCGTGCCTGACCCCATTGCGATTAAAAAACTCCACGAAAGGCAACACGATAGCTTCACGCAATGACCTTGGCCGCGCCGCGGGATGCTGTGGTTCCGCGACCATTAAGGTCATAAATACCGCAACCAACATAAAGGCCGCCGTTACCCAAAATACCTGTCCCCAGGCTAAATGATCAGACAAAATAAGACTGAGGGAGCCCGGTATCAGGCCGGAAATTCGGTAGGCATTCGCATGAAAAGAATTGCCGAGCCCCAACTCCCAGTCAGGTAGGATTTCCCGGCGAAAAGCATCCAGAACAATGTCCTGGCTAGCACTGAAAAAAGCAACACCAAAGCAGAGGGCTGCTATAGTCCAAATGTTGAATTGGGGGCTAAACATGCCCAGTGCACCGATAAAAACAATCAACAGGAGCTGCATCACCAGCATCCACCCCCGACGCCGCCCCAAAATCGGGAAAGCATAGCGCTCCATAAGCGGCGCCCAGAGAAACTTCCAGGTATAGGGCAATCCCAGCAGGGCAAAAATGCCGATGGTCGCTAGGTCTACACCTTCTGAGCGCAACCAGGCCGGTACCAGCTGAATCAGCACAAACAGCGGCATCCCCGAGGAGAACCCGGTCCCAAGGCAAATCAGCATACGTCGGTTAAATACCGCTTCCCTGACTGTTTCGTGGGCCATAGTCTGTCGCGTTTTAATCGTCAATTAGGATCTGCAAGCGTCCCTTCCCCCTACTCCCCATACCAGCAACCTTAAATGCCAAGGGAAATAGTGAGTGGGCGTGGTGGTTTTCTCTCTCCACCACCAACATAGACATAAGCGAACGATAATGCCCGAAGAGTACGCCTCTCAGATGCCGGTGGGCCTCTTGGAAGGTGTGGACCGGGGAAGATAGGAGGCCTCGACACTGAAGGTAGAGGCCGACTAGCGAAGGGGGCTTGTGCCGATTAGCCCGGTTGCGGCTCCTCGCCAACCCACTCCCGCTTTTCTCGCCGCCATAGGTAGATAGCAAGCAGGATAGCTGGCAAGCCCATCAAGGCGGCGTAAATAAAGAACTGGGCATAGCCCTGTGCATCGACCACGATACCGGAGAAGCCACTGATAAATTTACCCGGCAGCGTCATGAGCGAACTAAAAAGCGCATATTGGGTTGCCGTATACGCCTTGTTGGCCAGACTGGAAAGGTAGGCAATCAGAACCGCATTGGCGATGCCACCACTGATATTGTCCGCACTAATCACCAGGGCCAGCCAAGTTTTATCTGGTCCAATCAGAGCGAGCTGGGCAAACAATAGATTGGTGCAGGCTACCATTACGGCGCCGAGTATCAGCGGGCGTGCAATTCCGTAGCGTACGACAAAAATTCCGCCGAGGAAGGAACCCAAAACGGTACAAAAAAAGCCAAATACCTTACTAATCTCAGCGATTTCGGTTTTGGTAAACCCCAAATCCAAGTAAAAAGGATTTGCCATGATGCCCATTGCAATATCACTAAGGCGGAAAATACCAATAAAAATTAATAATACGAGGGCAAAGCGACCGTTACGCTGGAAGAATTCAATAAACGGGCAAGCCACCGCACGAATAAACCACTCCTTGAGACGGCTGTGCTGGCCCTTGCCCAGCAAGCGTTCAACCCACATATTCTGGAGCTCTTCGGCCTCCCCATTGACCCGGGGGTGGTTAGGCTCGGCAATCATCAGCGTAGTAATAACACCAATCCCCATCAGCGCAGCCATAGACAGGTAAGCAACCGACCAACTGGCAATATCAGCAATATAAAGTGCACCTGCTCCGGCCACCAACATGGCCACCCGATAGCCAAAGACATAATTCGCCGCCATGGCGCCCTGATAATTTTCATCGATGGCTTCAATTCGATAGGCATCGATGGCAACATCCTGCGAGGCTGAACAGAATGCTACCCACAGGGCAAGCAGAGCCACTTCGGTCAGGGCCAGCTGCGGATTAACACTCGCCATCCCCACGAGCCCGAGGGCCACACCCAGCTGAGAAACGAGCATCCAGCTGCGACGCTTACCCAAACCCGCAATTAATGAGGGCAGGCGCAAGTGGTCGATAATCGGTGCCCATAGAACCTTGATCGAGAAAGTAATACCTACCCAGGCAAAAAAACCAATGGCCGTGCGACTTACACCATAGTCACGCAGCCATGCGGTCAGGGTGGAAAAGACCAGCAGCAGAGGAAGGCCCGCCGAAAAGCCAAGGAAGAACATGGTGAGGACTCGGGGTTTGAGATAAACCCGCAGAGTTTGCCCCCATGTTAAATTTTGCTGCACGGTATTCAATTTCACCCCCAAAGCCCCACGGCCGCCCAATCAAGTAGAAAATTTATTGTTGCACTGGCCAGGAAAAATGTTTGGAGACTGCAGACTCAGTGGCCCCACAGCACTTCAAGCTCCGCCTCGGCCAGCTTGTTGGCATTCACATTAAAGCCCACTTTGGCGGGTGAGGAATTTTCATCCAACGGAAGGGTATCCACTTTCAGGGCATACACGCGAAAGCGATAGCGGTGATCACCGTGCCCTTTAGGTGGACAGGCGCCACCATAACCGGGATTGCCGTAATCATTGCGCCCCTGAACCGCCTCTGGGATCAGACCATTTTTGAGATCCCCGGCCCCCTCCGGCAGACTGGTGACATCGGCGGGGATATTAAACATCACCCAGTGCCACCAACCACTGCCGGTGGGCGCATCGGGGTCGTAAACCATTACTGCGTAACTTTTCGTTCCCTCCGGGGCACCAGCCCAGCTCAGCTCGGGGGAGAGGTTTTCCCCTCCACAGCCACTGTAAACATGAGTCAACGGCATCTTTGCGCCGGGTTTGAGGGAACTGGAGGATAGGGTCAACTGCCCAGCCTGAGCGACCACTGCCACCAGGGAAATCAACAAAGCCGCCAGACCTGTGCTGAGTTTGCAGCCATTAATTTGGAAAACGCCTAATTTCATATCCATTCCTCCAATGATTACTCTTGCACACCGGCAAACAGGCCTGAAACCCTGTCCAGGTCCATATTGCCACCGGTGAGAATGATCGCGACATTCTTATTGCGAAAGCGCGCACCGTGCTCAAGCACCGCAGCCAAACCAACGGCCGCAGAGGGTTCCACCAGTTGCTTGGTGCGGGTCCATAGCAGTTGCATTGCCTGCACGATACCATTTTCTGAAACTGTCACAATATCGCGTACGGTGCGGCGGATCACGGTGTAGTTTCTGCGCCCCAGTGTCGTGCGCAAACCATCCGCAATAGTGTGCGGCTCTTGAGTGGTGATATGCACACCACCCCGCAGGGACCGCTGGGCATCATCCGCACCGGCTGGCTCGGCACCGATCACCAGTACATCCGGTGCCAATGCGGCCATAGCTAGGCCGACACCGGCGAGCAGACCCCCACCACCTACCGGGGCCACAATAACATCCGGCGTAAAGCCCTGGTCGCGACACTGTTGCACAACCTCAAGGGCAACAGTGCCCTGCCCCGCAATAATCCGGCTATCGTCGAAGGGGGGAACGATATGGGCACCCGTCTCCTCCACAACCGCTTTAAGCGCAGCCTCTCGCTCCGCCAGGCTTGGACCACAGGTAACGACTCTGGCACCGTAGCCTTGCACAGCCACGCGCTTCGCTCTGGGCGCCGTCTCCGGCATCACGACAATGCAGGGTAGGCCGCGCCCTGCTGCGGCCCACGCCAGAGCCGCACCGTGATTTCCCGATGAGTGGGTAGCTACCATTTGAGTTGCATCGGGCAGGTTGGCAACGGCATTGGTGGCGCCGCGTGCTTTGAAAGCACCGACCTTCTGTAGGTGCTCACACTTAAACCAGAGGTTAGCGCCTCCCAGCTGGTCTAGTGACTGAGAGCGAATCAGAGGTGTTCGATGAACAGCGGCAGAGACGGTTTGTGCGGCACAAAAAATATCCGCGCTGGTGGGCAGGTCGTTACGGTCCGAGGGCATAGCGCTTTTGGTCTTAATAATTTATTGCTGAATGTACCAATTCAGAGCCCCCCAAAACCAGTAAAATTCTTTTTAGCCGCCATTAACCTCTCAGCAGTCTTATCGCTGCAGCATTTTCAATAGCCTGAATTTCCGCTTGCTGTAAGGGGCGTAGCGCACATTGATGTCCAAAATATTTTTACGCTTCATCACCGCTTTGAAGTGGCTGAACGTTTTAAAACCATGCTCTCCGTGATAACACCCCATTCCGCTGGCGCCGACTCCGCCAAATGGCAGGTCCTGTGCCAACATAAACATCATGCAGTCGTTAACACAGGCATTACCCGAACTGCAGCTGGAGAGAATGCGCTCGGCCAAGGCATCGCTTTTGGTAAAAAGATACAGTGCCAGGGGTTTTTCCCGCTGGTTAACGAATGCCTCCACCGCGGCAAATTCATCCAGTTCGATCACCGGCAACAGTGGACCGAATATCTCCTCCTGCATCACCGGGGCCTCAAGGTTGACGGCACGCATCAGAGTAGGCGCCATGTAACACTCTTCGGCATCCACCTCACCGCCGTAAATAACCTCCCCGCCGCCGAGAAGATCAGCCAAGCGCAGTGTGTGCCGACTGTTAATGATGCGCCCATAGTCGGCACTTTGCTGTGGGTTGTCACCGAACATGTCTGTCACCGCCTGCTGGATAGCCGGGACCAGGAGATCAGCGGTATGCCGGGTACACAGCACATAATCTGGCGCGATACAGGTCTGCCCCGCATTGGTAAACTTGCCCCAGGCAATTCGCCGCGCAGCCAATTCAATATCGGCATCGTCGGCCACAATACAGGGACTCTTGCCCCCGAGCTCCAAGGTGACGGGCGTCAGATGTTTGGCGGCGGCGGTCATCACAATTCTCCCGACCCGGCCCCCCCCGGTGTACATGATATGGTCCCAGCGCTGCTGCAAAAGATTGGTAGTTTCGGCCACAGCCCCTTCGACACAGGCAAAGGCATCGCGATCGAGGTACCTGGGCAACAATTCTGCGATCAGACTGGAAACCCTGGGAGCCAGCTCCGATGGTTTTACCACGGCACAGTTACCCGCAGCTATCGCAGGAACCAATGGCGATAACAGGAGCTGTAATGGGTAATTCCAAGCACCAATAATCAGGACTACCCCGAGGGGTTCCGGCTGGATATAACTGCTGGCAGGTTGGGCCAGCAACGGAGAGGACACTTTACGTGAGCGAACCCAACGCTTCAGGTGTTTGAGGGTGTGGTCAATATCACTGTAGAGAAAAGCAATCTCGGTCAAATAGGCCTCCTGCGGGGCCTTGTTCAGGTCTTCCCCCAGTGCCTGCATAAAACGAGATTCATTTTCGCTGAGCATCTTGCGCAACTGACTTAACTGACGGCGCCGCCAGTTAAGCTCCTGGGTAACGCCACTGCGAAAATAGGCTCGCAAACCGGCAACCAGCGCTGCGGTGTCCCCACCACTTGCCACACTGAAATCTGACAGCATTTGCTCTCCCAGTATTGAAACCTTCAACCCAGACATCCCCCAATGAGTATATGACGCCCGCAGCCGGCCCTTCGACCGGGATACGCAGCCGGCGCAATCATCTGGGATGGTGGTTATAAGTCAAGCAACTGGTAGTAATTTTTCCCAATAAAAATACATTAAAAGAGTATAAAGACACTAAGAATACCGTTACCTACTGGAGCCGGAGCCTACAGGTCCAACTCAGGTAAACAGGACCGTCAGCGCCAACACGGTAATCCACAACAGCAGTGATCTGGACAGAAGCGCCTGCAGCCCCTCGATCTCGGCGCCACTCTGACGCTGAACCTGAGAGATATCATCGGAGAAACGGCACTCGTTGGCATTAATTCCTCCCAAAGCACCCTCGAGGTAGGCTTCAAGCACCTGGGCGGTATCGCGCTCACGGCACATCAGGCACTGACGCCAAGCGCGATAGCAGCCGGCAAAATTGCCCACAATGGCAAAACTGAGCCCCATCACACGCACCGGAACCCACTCCAACAGCCACAGCCAGCGCGCAGCTGAGATCTCCCGCTCAGTGCCCCGGGCTCGCTCCGCATACAGTGCGCTGAGCCGGAACAGCAGTGCGCCGGGAATACCCAGTAGGATAAACCAAAACAGTACGGCGAAGAGTCGCTCAAAAGCACAATAGGCCGCGCCGCGAAATACCTGCTCGTGTAATCGGGCGCCCTCGCCTACCTCTTCGTGGATTTCCCGCAGCAGGGGCCTGGCTGCCTCGGCAGCGCCTTTTAAATCGCCTCGATACCAGCTGCGCAGGTAAGTACTCAGAATATCATTAAAATTCCCTCGCCCCAGGCAGTAGAGCAGTAGAGGAATTCCCAGTAAAAGTACCCCCAACCCACCTGCGGAAGACTCGACAAAAGCCATGGCCAGGGCCACGGCCAAGACCGGTGGTAAGATACTCAGCCCGAGTAACAGTCCGTCTTGACCTTGTAGCTGAGGCGCCTTTTCAACACGGGCGCTCCAGCGGTCAAACCAGCGATCGCGATGCAGAGGCCAGCCCGATCCCCAGATTTGCACCAAAGCCAAAGTCATTAAAATAATCAGCAAAGTCATAGCGCTGCCGCGTCAGTTTGTAGTGGGTTTGGGTAAACCGGCACAAAAATACCGGGATTCGATTGTATGGCGGCAACAAAATACATGCGCAATGTCGCCGACAACATCCTACTCGGCGATTTTTTTTACTTCACCCAGATATCGCTGCCAATCAAAGCCGGGACCAGGGTCCAACTTGCGCCCCGGGGCAATATCCGAGTGCCCGGTAATTTTATCTCTATCGATAGCGGGATAGGCCTGCATGATGGCAGCACTCACTTCAGCTAAAGCCAGATACTGGGCGTCGGTATAAATATCGGTATCCAGCCCTTCGAGCTCAATACCGATGGAGAAGTCGTTACAGTTACTGCGCCCCTGGAATTCAGATTTTCCCGCGTGCCAAGCGCGCCTATTCAGAGGCACATACTGGGTGACGACACCGTCGCGATCGATCAGCAGGTGTGCAGAAACCTGTAGCGCAGCAATTTCCGCAAAATAGGGGTGGGCATCAATATCCAACTGCCCCAGGAAAAAGGTATCGATATAAGGGCCGCCGTACTGGCCCGGTGGCAGGCTGATGCTGTGGATCACCAATAGATCCACAGGACAGTTTTCCGGCCGGCTGTTGCAGTGAGGGCTGGGAACCCGGCGCGCCCCGGATAACCAACCGGAATCCACTTGATATTTCAATCTGCGATCTCCGCTCCAAAACTACCACCCCGATTGGCCTCGGGGTTTCAGCAGTTACCATTTTATGGAAGCGTTGATCGATATGCCAATCGGTTTGGAACAGTCTAGCGACAGAAGTGCAGTGCAAGAAGCGCTCTGCAGGGCATAAAAATTTAGCGCTTTATACCCTAACGCTGCTCGCTACGCTTTTTACGTACATTGCCAATAACCGACTGCAGGGCGCGCTCAAACAGCATACCGTCGTCGAGGGGTAAGAGCTGGGTCGAGCGCAGCGCATGGGCCAGCTCCAGGCGTGCAAACTCCGCCACCTTGGCACCGTTGCGGTTTACAAAAATAAACTGATCAATATCGCGGATCACTGCCGCCAGACGGCAGCGAAACTGTTCGTCCTCAGAGCGTTTCAATTCGAACCAACTGCCCTGAGCCAAGCGGAAAGTCATTTGCCAGTGAGGATCCTCTTCATCCAATGGCGCCAAGCCCTCCTGCTCCACAGTGGTCGGAGCAACTTCTGCCTGGGCAACAGCCTGCTCCAGCTCTTCCATTGGCGGCACGGCGACTTCTACCTGAACATCGTTAGCACCCACCTCAACTCGCCCATCGTGCGGCGGAGCCTCAATTTCAGGAGGCGCTGCGGCGATACTCTCAGAGGCAGTACTCTCAGCTGTAACACCGGTGGTCTCCTCAGCAGAGTCCGTGACGGTCGCCGCCTTGAGCTCACGCGCCACCTGCTCTTTGACCTGGCGCTCACGCTCCTCGGTCAGACGCTGTGCCAGGGCAAAACGCTCGCGATAAATTTCTTTAAGGCCGGCAAACAAGCCGCGCGCCTCAAAAGCGTTGTAGGATAGCGCCTCAATACCTTCGCGCAAACGCTCCTGCAAGGCGGGGAGAAGACTCAACAGTTGCTTGCGCGCCTCTGGCATCGGTGCCTGAACGCTCCAGACAAGATCCCGCGCGGTGCGAACATCCCGACTCCAGGCCGCGCTCTCGGTACCCTCCTTGACACAGGTGAGGAACAATACATTATTCCAAACCTTGTTGAGCCAGTCCTGTACCACCGGGGGTAGGTCGCGCTCCGCCACCAAGGCATCCATAACCGCAGCCACACGCGCCCGAGCGGCCTGAGTTTTCGCGCGGCCATCCGCCTCGTCTACGACCCGGCGCTCAAGCATTTCCGCCCGCTTTCGCTCACGCACAATAAATTCCCGCAGGGATTCCAGCAGCGCGGAAAAAATATGGATATCCCGATCAAATTCATTCAGGGCGCGCTCAACAATCTGGGAAATTTCCCGGTAGAGCGGATCGGACTCATATTGCTCGGGCGCCTGCCAACCTGTCGCAGCATCGGCGAGCTCGTTAAGTAATTTTCGCGCCGGGTGACCACCTTTACTGAAAAAAGATTTATCCGCGATAGCTACCTTAAGTAACGGCAACTGCAGACGACCGAGAAGGGACTTGATCGGCGTTGCGAGACTGCGATCTTCCAAAATAAAGGAAAACAGCATCTCCACCAGCTTGATAACATCACTGTCCACCTTGGCCAGCGACGCCGCCTGATTAGACTCCACCAGACGTTGTTGCAACAATTCACCGACATTGAGCAAGTGGGCGACGCCACTGTCCTGATAGTGCGTACCGCTTTGCAAGGCTCCCAGGTGACCGAGAAGGTCCCCCGCCGGCATCGGTGTCATACCCGCAGCGGAGGGGACAAGACCCGGAGCAAAATGCCCGCTAACCGGAACCCCCTGAGCAACCTGACCTGCGGCCTCCCCCATGGCCGAAACTCCGGCAGAGGCCTGAGTGCCACCCGCCGCGCGCGCAGCAGAGTAACCCGGGCGTTGTCGCGCTGCGCGTTGCTGCTCCCTCAGGGAGGGCAACACCCCCTGCTCCACTAACAGCTGGTTGCAGAACTCATAAAATTCGCGCAGTTGCTGCATCACAAGCTGCTCAAATTTCTTCAGTAGGGTGAGGCGGGCGCGAATATGTAAGTCGAGGGCCTGGATCGCATCGACAAACGCATCGCAGATAACATCCGGACCCAGGGGATTGTTCTTGTCGTATACCTTCACCGCGTAGAGAGTATCCAAGCGCAGGCACAGCTCGGTGAGGGGTTCGGCGAAATCACGCTTGGCACTGGCAACCATAGTATCCGCAGCTACCAGCTGCTCTAGGTCATCATTGTGTACCAACGACAGATTATCCGGAGCGAAACTGGGCTCAGTCTGAGCCTCCTGACGAATCTGGAAAGCCCGCTGAACATTGTCGACAAAACGCTCGGCAATATTGCGACGCTCCACCCGCAACAGGCGCAAGGCCTGGAAAAGCCCATCCTGTTCCGCTTGACCATGGGCGCGCTCGGCCATGGCGAAAAGTGAATCGTCCACTTTGCCAAACAGTGTCTTGACCCGCTCGAATAGCTGGGTACAGGCCTTATCTCTCAACAGCGCAACCGCCGACGGCAGGACCGCAGGCTTAACCGCATTTGCTCCCGAGCGCCCTGCACTTTTCTCTGAAAGGGAAATTACCTTGCTGGATTCACTCATTCCAAGGGGTCCTTCAAATACCATCCGGCGTCTTGCACATTTGCTGACTGAACGCTTGCCAGCCGGAAAAGCCGCGATAAATAACCAAGTCTCACTCGCTACCGGCGACACTTCTCTCAAACGTTGATCGCCGGACGGGGGTTACATTGCCGCAACTAATAAAATTTTCTCGACATCCTATTCAAACCAAACCAAGTAACTGCTTGATTTTGCTTATATTTTGAACGCACTAAGGTAAATCATTTGAACAGTGTGCGCCGGGCAGGCTCACATTCATAGCCGCGCCTACCAACACTGAATTTTACCCATGGTCGCGGCCTTATTGACATAGTTTCGCGACACATTTGAGAGGTTTGTCACAGCGAAATGTTGGAGCAGCTGCTAGCTGAGAAGTTATCGACTTCAACACCCGGCCGAACACAGACAATCCAAAGCGCACCGCTTTTGGTAAACTGCGCGCGCGTTTATATCGAGATTTGCCCATGCACCCGAAAGACTCCCCCATCCCGAACATCATGACCGACCTGCAAAGGGCTGTGCGAACGGCGCTGGAGGAGGACATCGGCAGCGGCGATATTACCGCTCAACTAATCCCCGCCAAGCGCAGCGCGCGCGCGCGCGTGATCACTCGTGAGGACTGCACCCTGAGCGGGCGCGCCTGGGTTGAGGAAATTTTTCGGCAGCTGGACCCCAGCTTGCAACTTACCTGGCATTTTGCTGACGGCGACCAAGTTGCCGCTAATAGCGTACTATTTGAGCTACAAGGCAATGCGCGTGCGATCCTCAGTGGAGAAAGAGCCGCTCTCAATTTCCTGCAAACGCTCTCCGGAACCGCTACAACTGCCGCTGAATTTGCCGCACGCGCCGCGGGCACCGAGGTGAAGATCCTCGACACGCGCAAAACCATTCCGGGTCTGCGCAGCGCGCAAAAATACGCCGTGCTGTGCGGCGGCTGCCACAATCACCGCATCGGTCTCTATGACGCTTTTCTCATTAAAGAAAACCATATCGCAGCCGCAGGCGGCATCCATAAGGCGGTCGCTCAGGCGAGAACTATTAAGCCGGAAGCGCTGGTGGAGGTCGAAGTGGAAAACCTCGAAGAACTGCAGCAGGCACTGGCCAGTGGGGCCGATGTGATTATGCTCGATGAGTTCAACGATGCGGACACCCGTAGCGCACTATCACTGGCCAAAGGTCGCGCGAAAATTGAAATTTCCGGCAGTGTCGATCGGGAGCGGATCGCGCAGCTGGCCGAGCTTGAAGTGGACTACATCTCCTCGGGCAGCCTCACCAAGCATCTGCGCGCAATCGACCTGTCCCTGCGCATCGAATTTTAACTCGGACCTAATGAACCAAAAGGGCACCACTCGATTGCGGCGCCCTAAGCACCCTCAGTGATGGTGGTGAGACTCCTGCGCTTCCACCTGGGGAGACTCCATAGCTCCCATAGCCCCATGGCTACCGTGCCCTCCGTGGCCCCCATGACCGAGTGCGCCCCACAGGGTCCAGAATCCAAACAGCATGATTGCCGCGGCAAAACCCAGACGTACCCCCGGCTTCTGTACAATATTACGCACTTGCACAGCAGCGGCACCAGTGGCCAGCATGGCCGGTAAAGTGCCCAAGCCGAAAGCGAGCATCGCCAGCGCCGAGCGCTCGGCACTCCCCTGAGCCAGGGCAAAAGTCAGTGCGCTGTAGACCAACCCGCAGGGCAGCCAACCCCACAAAGAGCCCAGCGCCACGGCCTGGCCGGCGGAACGCACCGGCAGCAACTTCGCTGAGAGCGGCTGCACATAGCGCCACAGATAGCTACCGCCTTTCTCGAGCCATACCAAGCCACGCCATATTCCCGCCACATAAAGCGCCATCACGATCAGCATAATGCCCGCGGCAAACCGCAGTGGTGTGAGCGCCGGAATCACCGCAGCCCCCAAGGCACCGGCGAGCCCCCCCATCAGTGTGTAACTGGCGATACGTCCCAACTGGTAGGAGCCGAGTTGTATCCAAGCGGTCTGCCTACCGGGTACCGCCATACCCAGGGCACCCGAAATGCCCCCACACATGCCAATACAGTGGCTACTGCCGAGAAAACCGATGGCGAGCGCCGCCGCCAAGAACCCCCAATCCCCCACGAATTACTGCTCCTTTTCCCCAGGCTCCGAGGATGGCCCCTGAAGATCGTCTTCAAACAAAATTCTGCGCCCCTCGGTTTCCAAGTCGTCATACTGGCCATTGTTTACAGCCCAGAAAAAAACTTTGGTGGCGAGAGCGACAAACACTACCGCAATAGGAATCAAGAAATAGAGACTGTCCATGCTTCACTCCTCTGTATTAATCCGCAAATCCGGGCTGTAGGTCCGGCGCACGCCTGGCGATTCCCCCCTCTGGGGATTTGGCGCGGGACAAGCGCAGAGCATTGACCACTACCACCAGGGAACTCAGTGACATACCGATAGCCGCAGCCCATGGAGGTACCAAACCACATACCGCCAAAGGCAGAGCGATGGCGTTATAGCCCAGAGCCCAAGCCAGGTTCTGACGCACCACTCGGCGACATTTGCGCGCCAATTCGACAGACTGCGCCAGCACCTGCAAGTCGCCATTGAGCAGGATGGCATCGGCGCGGGACTGGGCCAGGTCGGCAGCGGACATCATCGCCACCGAAGCGTCCGCACCCGAGAGTACCGGCACATCATTGAGGCCATCTCCCACCATCAGAACGGCTTCCCCTTGACTCTGAAGCTGCCTCATATGTGTAAGCTTGTCTTCAGGCGATGCGCCGGCACGAAAATGTGCAATACCCGCCTCGCTCGCTAGGCGCTGCACCTCACCGGATTGATCGCCACTCAGCAGCTCCACCGACAACCCCATCCGCCCCAGCTGCTCAACGGCTTGTGGTGCGGACTCGCGCAATTTATCCCCGAGGGCGATCCAGGCCACAGCGCCGCGATCATCGGCAAGCAATAACCACTGCCCCTCGCCTTCCGGGGCTTTTTCTGGTTTAGACACGGCGAAATCCGCGCGTCCCAGACGATAGCGGACATCGTCTATGTGCCCCTCGAGGCCACGGCCTGTGTGAACCTTAAGCTGGCTTGCGGCCAGATTGCCACGCCAGGAACGAAACGCCCGCGCCAGCGGATGGTGAGTTTGCGATTCGAGAGCGGCGGCGACATCCTTAACCCGCTGTTCAGTCCAGTCGTCGCGTATCAAATTAATTTGCAGAATGCGCGGTTCGCCGCGAGTCAGGGTGCCGGTTTTATCGAACACTACCCGACTGATCTGCGGCAGGGTTTCCAGAAGGCTGCCACCAGCCACTAGCAGTCCCAGTTCCTGCAAGCGTAAAGTGGCTGAAGCCAGTGCCGCCGGCGTAGCCAGGGAAAGTGCACAGGGACAGGTAACCACCAGCACTGAAAGGGCGACCCAGAATGCCCGACTCGGGTCCAGCTGCCACCAGACCGCAAATGCCCCCAGGGCCGCCAGCAACACCACTCCGACAAAAATACCGGCGACCCGGTCCGCCAGAGCAACCTGACTCGGTTTATCCAATTGAGCGCGCTCCACAAGGCGCTCGATCGCCGACAATCTTGTGGATCTACCCGCCGCAACCACCCGCACCGTCAGGCTCGAATCGCCATTGACACTGCCCGCGTACACCGGGCTTCCCATCGCCTTCTGCTGCAGGGCAGACTCGCCGCTAAGCAACGATTCATCCACACCGCTCTCCCCCTCCAGCACCTCGCCATCGGCGGGAACCGTATCACCCGGGCGCAGTAAAATACGGTCACCCTCGGTCAGGGCGGCCACGGGAATATGCGTGATTTCATCGCCTGCAAACTTGGCGGCAGTCATCGGCAGCAGCTGGGCCAAGCCGCCGCTGGCCAGCCCGGCGCGGTGGCGTGCACGCATCTCGACAGTACGCCCCAGCAGCAGGAAAAAGGTGAACATGGAAATGGATTCGAAATAGACTTCACCAGTACCGAATACGGTGGCATAGAAACTGGCACCGTAGGCCAGGCCAATGGCGAGGGAGACCGGCACATCCATGTTCAAATGCCGTGCGCGCAGACTGCGCAGGGCCGCACTGAAGAAAGGGCGCGCGGCGTAGAACACCACGGGTGTAGCCACTAGCAGGGATACCCAGCGGAAGTAGCGCTCAAATTCACCCACATCGCCACTGCCAGCGCCAAAGTAGAGAGCGATGGCGAACATCATCACCTGCATGGTGCCGAGACCCGCAACCCCGAGGCGGCGCAGGGCCGCGCGGTGCTCGCTCTGAATCACACTTTCGCGATTGGCGGCGGTTGCCGGCGCAGGGCGATAGCCGATGCGCTCCAAGGCTTCAAACAGATCACTGGGTTGGATCTGCTCGGGGTCAAAAACAACTTGTGCTCTCTGGGTGCTGGCATTGACCGAGACTTTCTCAATTCCGGTCAACTGCCCCAGGTGCTTTTCGATCAACCAAACGCAGGCGGCGCAGGTGATACCGCCGATCAGCAGAGCCGCCATTTTGGCCTCGCCATCCCAGTCGTGTACAAACTGCTGTTGTACCTCGGGAAGGTCGTAGGCGCCCCAGCGATCCTGCGGCTGACTCTGTTCCGGCCGGTCGCTTTGCTTTTCCCTGTAACGGTAAAAGCCGTCGAGCCCCCCTGAGACAATGGCGCTCGCCACAGCCTCGCAACCCGGGCAGCACATGCTGCGCGAGGTACCTTCGATAACAACCGTGTGATTGCTACCGGCGGGAACCGGGAGCCCACAGTGATAACAGGGAGATGTCATTGACTGCCGGGGTTCATGGGCGCTGCATTGCCCAGGTCGAAGTTAATCTCTCCCTTGAGGCGCCACTCAGCCTCCTGGTGCGCACGGGGGTCCAGCTCAGGCATCAGACGCAGGTACCAGCGACTGTTCAATTCACCTGGAACCGCACCGGAATAACGCCCAACAGAAAGCTGCGACAAGAGAATATGCTGATCCAGATCCTCTTCCACCGGATGACTCAAGGTGAGCAGCAGCTCCTCTGGGTAATCGGTATTGCCATTTAGCTCTAGGGTGACGCCACCCTCTGCACGTTGGAATTGCACCAGCGCTGCCAGTCCCAATGCTTTTGCACGCTGGTCCTGCTCGGCGGAGAAGTGGTACATACGGCTGTCTTTGTAATAGGTATCACTGACCTGATCATCAGCGAAGCGCACGGCTATGGAAACCGTGATAGAGGACACTACAACCACCGCAATCAGCGGTGCCAGGACCATCCAGGCCCAGAATTCCCGATACCAGGGTTTCGACATTGGTTCATTCATCGCGTTACCAAAATTACCGTTTTGTGCAGAAAAGCCAAGCCCGCCTGAGCGGGCCCGTACTTTGCAACGGGAACGGCGTCCCGTCTACTGCTTGGGACCAATAAATACCGTTCGATGCTTATTGACCAGCTCCGGGTCATCGACAGCCTGCACCACGATCACGATATCGTGTTTGGTATCCTTCAGCTGCGTTTTGGGCACACTTACCCGAATGGGTACCGGATAAATTTCACCGGCCTTCAGGTAGATGTTGCTCGGCTTGCGCACCGAATAGTCATAATTCGGATTGCCTTCAACGCGGATGCTGAACTCATGCGCCGCCTGATCCATATTGTTGATCTTCACGGTGTAAACATTCTGCACTACCCCACGGGAAACCCTAAACATACGGGCACCGCGGTCGCGGGTAATCTCCGCCTCAATAGGGCTGCGAGTCGCCACTTGGTGCGCAAACAATCCTATCATGGCCAGCAGAACGACTGCGTAGCCAAACAAGCGCGGACGCAAAAAGTTGGTCTTGCCCGTTTGCAGCTCGTCCTCGGAGGTGAAACGGATCAAGCCTTGGTCATAACCCATTTTGTCCATGACACTGTTACAGGCATCGACACAGAGACCGCAGTTGATACATTCGAACTGCAGACCATCGCGAATATCGATATCCACCGGGCAAACCTGTACGCACCAGTAACAGTCGATACAGTCCCCCATACCTTCGGCTTTGTAGTCGACGTTTTTCTTGCGCGGACCGCGGGTCTCCCCACGCTTGGCATCGTAGTAAACAGCGAGGGTATCCTCGTCGTACATCACCGATTGAAAACGCGCATAGGGGCACATGTACTTGCACACCTGTTCCCGCAGGAAGCCCGCATTCATGTAGGTGGCAAAAGTAAAGAAGGCAACCCAGAAGACACCCTGTGGATGGGCCTCAAATGTGGCCAGATCCACCACCAACTCGCGAATGCCGTAAAAGTAACCGACAAAAGCCAGGGCCGTAGCCAGCGAGATCAACAGCCATATCGCATGAGTCCCCCCTTTGCGCAGAGTTTTTTCCACACCCCAGGGGGCCCTATCCAGCTTCATGCGTTTATTGCGGTCGCCCTCACAGACTCGTTCGGCCCACATAAACATCATGGTCCACACCGTCTGCGGGCAGGTGAAGCCACACCACACACGCCCCATCCAGGTGGTTACAGCAAAAAGAGCAAAAGCGGCAATGATCAGTAACCAGGCGAGCAGGAAGCCGTCCTGGGGGCCAAAGGTTGTCCAAAGGATATGGAATTGACGGGTAGGAAGATCAAAGAAGACCGACTGACGCCCGTCGATATTGATCCAGGGAATAAAAAAGAAAGCCAGTAACAGCGGCAGGCCTGTGTACTTGCGTATCCGGGTATAAATACCGCGGATATGGCGAATGTATATCTTATCGTCCGACTCATAGAGCATCCGGTAACGGACTTCGCCATTACCTTCCTGCTCCTCACGGGTGGGTATCAAGTCACTCACAAAAACCTCACTCTCACACGGGCAAAATCCGCACGTGGGCACAGGTAGCCACTTATGTTGAGGCTTTTATCTCCGTCCCTGCAGCACCCGGAGTTCCTTCTAAAAAAATAAGGCCCAGCATAGCTGGGCCTTATTCGATTACTGCTGTTCCTCGTCCTGCTGAGACAGGCTGTAGACATAGGCCGCCACCAGGCGAATCTTGTCTTCACGCAGTTTGTCCTTCTGCGCAGGCATCATATTGGTACGCCCACCACGTATCGTGTGCTGGATCTGCTCGCGGCTGCTACCGTAGAGCCACAGATCGTCGGTCAGGTTCGGGGCACCCAGGGCTTGATTACCCTTGGCGTCCATTCCGTGACAGGCCATACACACGGTGTTGAACACCTTCTGCCCCTCGGCAGCCATGGCCTTATCGTGGTCCAGGCCATTCAGAGAGAGCACATACTCGGCGGTGTTCTTCACACCCTCTTCACCAATAACCGGGCCCTGTGGAGGCATCATGCCCTGACGGCCGTTGTTCAGGGTCTCCAGGATTTTCTCCGGGGTACCGCCATACAGCCAGGCGTTATCAGTGAGATTGGGGAAACCGAAGTTACCACCAGCATCCGCCCCGTGGCACACGGCGCAGTTGTTGGCGAAAATGCGCCCACCCATTTTGCGAGCCTCAGGGCTCTGGGCAATTTCCTCAATCGGCATATCGAGATATTTGCCAAAGTGCTCGTCAAACTTCTCCTGCGCCTTGGCCTGGGAGGCCTCGAGAGCGCCAACAGAAGACCAACCGCTAACGCCCTTGAAGTTACCCATACCCGGGTAGATCACCAGATATCCAACAGAGAATATCAACGTGGCGATAAACAGCATGAACCACCACTTGGGCAGAGGGTTGTCATACTCCTCGATACCGTCGTATACGTGGCCGGTTGTTTTGTTTTCCGGTTCAGCCTGGTCGTCCACTGCCACTTTTCGGTTGGCGAACAACACCCAGGTAATCAACGCCAGATTGGCGAGGGTGAGTACAATTACCCACACACTCCAGAATGTACTCATTACTTGTCCTGCCCCTGTTTTCGTTCAGTTCCGGGCTTTTGCTCGGATTTGGATTCATCCTTCTGAGCGGCCGACGCGTCCTTGTCCGCTTGTTGCTCATCATCGGCAAATGGCAAATTGGCATCTTCTTCGAAGCGCTTCTTGCGCTTCGGAGAGAAAGCCCACCAGCAGATCGCCAGGAAGGCCAGTGATCCCAGAACCAATCCGATTTCCCGTAAAGTTTCGATAGTCACGAGTTTCCTTCCCCGCTATTAGCGTTTTTGAGTAACCAGAGTACCCAGCTGTTGCAAGTAGGCGACCAGAGCATCAATTTCCTTCACTTTGCCGCCGACAAATGGCTTGGCCGCATTGGCGATATCTTCATCGGTGTAGGGAACACCCACTAGGCGTAGAGCTTCCATTTTGCGCGCGGTGTAGTTGCCAGTAACCACATTGTCGAACAACCAGGGGTAGGCCGGCATGATGGACTCAGGCACTACACTGCGCGGGTTGTACAGGTGTGCACGCTGCCATTCGTCAGAAAAACGACCACCCACTCGAGCCAGATCTGGACCGGTACGCTTGGAACCCCACAGGAAGGGGTGCTCGTACACGGATTCCTGCGCCATGGAGTAGTGGCCATAACGCTCCACCTCGGCGCGCAGCGGGCGCACCATCTGGGTGTGACACACGTGGCAGCCTTCGCGAATATAGATATCGCGGCCTTCCAACTGCAGCGCGGTCAGCGGTTTCTGACCCGGCAGAGGGGTGTAGTTTTCCTTGGTAAAGAACTGCGGGACGATCTCCACTAATGCACCAAAACTAATGGCGATAATGGTGAAAAAGATCATCCAGCCGATATTTTTTTCTACGATGTCATGATTCTTCACGATCTAAACTCCTATGCCGCAGGCACTGCTCGAACGGTGTTATCGGCTTCGGCATCGTTTACTTTTTCAGTAATCGTGCGGTAGACGTTGTACGCCATCAGCAGCATTCCCACGAGGAACATGGCACCGCCCAACCAGCGCACCACATAACCTGGGTGGCTCGCAACAACACTCTCCACGAAGCTGTAAGTCAGGGTGCCGTCGGCGTTAAATGCGCGCCACATCAAGCCCTGGGTAATGCCGTTCACCCACATCGCAGCGATGTACAGAACAGTACCGACAGTGGCCAACCAGAAGTGCGCGTTGATCAGCTTGGTGCTGTACATCTCGCGGCGCTTCCACAGTACCGGAACCAGGTGATACAGAGCACCGATAGAAATCATCGCAACCCAGCCGAGAGCACCGGAGTGCACGTGGCCAATAGTCCAGTCAGTATTGTGCGACAGAGCGTTCACCGTTTTGATGGACATCATCGGACCTTCGAAGGTGGACATACCGTAGAAGGACAGAGAAACCACCAGGAAGCGCAGAGTCGGATCGGTACGCAGTTTATGCCAGGCCCCGGACAGGGTCATGATGCCGTTGATCATGCCGCCCCAGGATGGTGCCAGCAGAATCAGGGACATAACCATCGCCAGGCTCTGCGCCCAGTCGGGCAGCGCTGAGTAGTGCAAGTGGTGACCACCGGCCCAGACGTACAGGGAGATCAGTGCCCAGAAATGCACGATGGACAGCTGGTAGGAATAAACCGGACGGCCCGCCTGCTTGGGTACGAAGTAGTACATGATGCCGAGGAAGGCGGCGGTCAGGAAGAAGCCTACCGCATTGTGGCCATACCACCACTGGATCATCGCATCCTTGGTACCGGAGTAAATGGAGTAAGACTTAAACGGAGCAACCGGAATTTCCAGATTATTAATAATATGGAGGACAGCGATGGTGATGATGTAAGCCCCAAAGAACCAGTTCGCCACATAGATGTGGGAGGTCTTACGCTTCATGATGGTGCCGAAGAACACCAGTGCATAAGCGACCCAAACCACAGCGATCAGGATGTCGATTGGCCACTCCAGCTCGGCGTATTCCTTGGTGGAGGTGAAGCCCATCGGCAGGGTAATTGCCGCTGCGACAATTACGACCTGCCATCCCCAGAAGGTAAAGGGAATCAACCAGCCGCCCCAAAGACGAACCTGGCAGGTGCGCTGCACCACATAATAGGAGGTGGCAAACAGAACACTACCACCGAATGCGAAAATTACCGCATTGGTGTGCAGTGGCCGCAATCGTCCGAAATGGGAGAAGGGCTGCCAGAAATCATTGAGCTCGGGCCAGGCCAGCTGGGCCGCAATCAATACGCCCATGCCCATACCAAAAATGCCCCAGACCACGGACATGATGGTGAACTGGCGCACGATATTGTAGTCATAGTCCGGCACAGGGCCGGTCTTTGCCACCGTTGTCGTCATGTTTATACTTCCGTTGCTTTTAAAATTCGGTTCCACAGAGCGGGGCTCGCCCACCACTGGGTCTGCAGCAGTTATGAATGAACCTATCTAATGCGCAATGAGCCTGTAGGCATACACACAGCTGTCACTGTCGGCCAGATAAGGATTTAAGCGCATCCGTCTCCGGCCTTGGCTGATCTAAATCAACTAAGTCGACTAAATCAACTTTCTTCCTTTACCGGCCGCGATACGCAACCGCAGTGCGTTGAGCTTGATAAAGCCCTCGGCATCTTTCTGGTCGTAAGCACCGGCGTCGTCTTCGAAAGTAGCGATACGCTCATCGAACAAACTATCCGCAGAGCGACGCCCTACTGCGCTCACACTACCTTTGTACAATTTGAGGCGCACTTCGCCGTTCACCACAGCCTGGGATTCATCGATCGCAGCCTGAAGCATGCGACGCTCCGGGGACCACCAGTAACCGTTGTACACCAGCTCGGCGTAACGCGGCATCAGAGAGTCCTTCATGTGCGCCACTTCGCGATCCAGGGTAATAGACTCGATCGCCCTGTGTGCCTTCATCAAAATTGTGCCGCCGGGTGTTTCGTAACAACCGCGGGACTTCATCCCCACATAGCGGTTTTCAACGATATCCAGACGACCAATGCCATTGGCGCCGCCCAGCTTATTGAGTTTTTCCAGCAAAGTGGCCGGGCTGAGGCGTTCACCATCGATGGAGACCGGATCGCCCTGCTCAAAACCGACGGAGATATACGTCGGCGCTTCCGGCGCGTCTTCCGGGCTTACACTCCAGCGCCACATATCTTCCTCGGCTTCTGCCCAGGGGTCCTCGAGGTTACCGCCTTCATAGGAGATATGCAGAAGGTTGGCGTCCATCGAGTAGGGAGATTTTTTCTTGCCGGAAGAGAAGTCCACGGGAATTTTGTGCTGCTCGCAGTACTGCATCAGCTTTTCGCGAGAATTTAAGTCCCATTCCCGCCAGGGCGCAATCACCTGAATACCCGGCTTCAGCGCGTAGGCGCCCAGCTCGAAGCGCACCTGGTCGTTGCCCTTGCCGGTAGCGCCGTGGGAAATAGCATCGGCCCCGGTTTCGTTGGCGATCTCGATCAGGCGCTTGGCAATGAGTGGACGCGCAATAGAGGTACCCAGCAGGTATTCCCCCTCATAAATCGCGTTGGCACGAAACATCGGGAAAACGAAATCCCGCACATATTCTTCGCGCAGGTCATCGATATAAATTTCTTTAACACCGAGGGCCTCGGCCTTGGCTCGGGCCGGCTCCACCTCTTCCCCCTGGCCGATATCCGCGGTGAAAGTTACCACTTCACAACCGTAGGTATCCTGCAGCCAGCGCACGATCACTGAAGTATCCAGTCCGCCGGAATATGCCAGTACCACCTTCTCGATTTTGCTCATTGCTGTCCTCTGCTGCCGAAATTTCGCCGCCACAGTCAAAGTGCGGCGACCTGGATCACCTGTCTGCGAAGTTTGTATTGTTCTGGGGGAGATTATTCTTGGAGGTATGCCCAGGATCGGTATTTATGGCCACAATAAATACCCACACACTTTATCGGGGCGCGATTGTAGCGCCTCAGATCGCGATCGACTAGCGCCAAGGCGTTAGCCGATGCAATTGACTACTTTTTAACCGGCTGGTGCATCGCATTTTTTACCCGCATCGGGTAGCATGCGCGCCGCACAGTGACTCTTCTACAGCTATTAATACTCTGGAGTACCATGACGGAGCAACTCACTCTTCGCGCCCCCGACGACTGGCATATTCACCTGCGTGACGGCACCGCCCTGGAACGCACCGTTGGCGATGCCGCCCGACAATTTCACCGCGCAATTGTGATGCCCAACTTGGTGCCCCCCGTCACCACTGCCGAGGGTGCAACGGCCTATCGGCAGCGCATCCTCGCGCAGGTTCCGGCCGATCGCTCTTTTGACCCGCTGATGGTCATCTACCTAACCGATAAAACCGATGCCGAAGTCATTCGCCAGGCCCACGCCGCAGGCGTAATCGCCGCGAAGCTCTACCCCGCTGGGGCCACCACCAACTCCGACTCCGGGGTAACCGATATCACCAACATCTACCCCGCCCTCGAGGCGATGCAATCCTGCGGCATGAAGCTGCTGCTGCACGGGGAAGTAACCACTAACGATATCGACATTTTCGACCGCGAACATGTGTTTATTGAGAACACCCTGGCGCCCCTGGTCGACGATTTCCCCACGCTAAAAGTAGTGCTTGAGCACATCACTACGGCCAATGCGGTGGAGTTTGTGCAAAACGCCCGCGAAGGAGTGGCCGCAACCATTACCGCGCACCATCTGCTGTACAATCGCAACCACATGCTGGTTGGCGGCATTCGCCCGCATTTTTATTGCCTGCCGATCCTCAAGCGTGGCGATCATCAATCCGCGCTGATCGAAGCGGCCACTAGCGGCAGCCCCAAGTTTTTCCTCGGTACCGATTCCGCCCCCCATGCCCAACACAAAAAAGAGCATGACTGCGGCTGCGCCGGCTGCTATACCGCCTTCTCGGCCATCGAGCTTTATGCCGAGGCCTTTGAACGCGCCGGAAAGCTGGACAAGCTCGAGGGCTTCGCCAGCAACTTCGGCCCGGATTTTTACGGCCTGCCCCGCAACGACGACACGATCACCCTGGTCAAACAGCCATGGGCCTTGCCTGAGAGCCTGGATATGGGTGATGAAAGCCTGATTCCTCTGGCCGCCGGTGAGACCCTGAACTGGAAACTCGTATAATTCCGGCCTGAGCCCACGCGGGCCCTAGGCCCGCTGACACCCTGTCCCGCCGGGCTCTAGCATCCCGGCCCAACTGAGATTTGCAAGGACCCAAAGTGACCCCCGCGGAAGAACCCACAGGACCCAAAAGCCCCCTCGCCCAGCGATTTCGCGGTTTTCTGCCGGTCGTTATCGACCTGGAAACCGGCGGCTTTAACGCACGCACCGATGCCTTGCTGGAGATTTCGGCGGTGATCCTGGATATGGATGAGGATGGCAAACTCTTCCCTCTGGAAACCCACAGTTTCCACCTGGAGCCTTTCGAGGGCTCCAATGTGGAGCAATCGGCCCTGGACTTTATTGGCATCGACCTGGAGTCCCCCGAGCGTGAAGCCTGGCCCGAGGAGATTGCGCTGCCGGAATTATTCCGCCAGATCCGCAGTGCGATAAAAAAACACAGCTGCACTCGCGCCGTAATGGTGGCCCACAATGCCCACTTCGATTTGGGCTTTGTCAACGCGGCCGTCGAGCGTTGCGGCGTCAAGCGCAACCCCTTCCATCCCTTTTCCTGCTTCGATACCGCCACCCTCGCCGGCCTCGCCTATGGTCAGACCGTATTGGCCAAAGCCTGCCAGGTCGCCGGTATCGAATTCGATAACAGCTGTGCCCACTCTGCCGAATACGATGCGGAAAAAACCGCAACCCTGTTCTGCGGTATCGTCAACAAATGGCGAGACATGGGCGGCTGGCCGGTGGCCAATACGGAACTCCTGGAGCAGGAGACCGAGTAAAAAACCTGTGCGCCGCCGGGAGGATTAGCCACCCCCACTGAACCGGCTTTCCCCCCGGCGGCAGCACAGCTGATATCCAGCCCCACCCAACCAACCCCACCCTGTGAGCACAGCTTAAGCAGTTGGGTGCTTTTTTATGCAATTTGCTGTATGATGACTGGCCAAATCCAAAACCGGACAGTCAACGTGGCCAAAAAAGCATCTTCGTCTTCCAGTCGCAAGCAGGCTACCTCCCTAGAGACCAGCGAGAGCATTGAGGCACAAGTACAGGCTTTCTTGGCCAAGGGTGGTGAGATTGAGCAGGTCCCCAAGGGAATGAGTGGCCAGACAAACACCTCCGGCCCCAAGCATATTACCCTGGGCAAAAAACCCCGCGCTTAAAAGCCCCTTTTCCAGCCCCCCCTTGCCGAAGCCCAAACCAAAAGGCCCCGGCATTTCCCGTCTCTACAACTTGAGAAACGGTGCCGAGGCCTTCTTGAAAGGCCGCCAATGGCAGCCTGTTCAATTCAGTCTTGAATTTAAATCAGGGCATCTCTTCCAGCTCTGCGCCTTCTTTTACTGGCGGCATCAAGTCTTCCTTAGAAATCTTCATCGCCATCAGCACATTCGCAGCCACATACACAGAAGAGTAAGTACCCACAACCACCCCGACAATCAGAGCCAGGGAGAAGTTGTGAATCAGCTCTCCGCCGAAGAACTGCAGCGCCCACAGCACCAGCAAGGTAGTAAACGAGGTCATAAAGGTTCGACCCAGAGTCTGACTGATCGAGATATTGATAATCTCCTCAGATTCAGCTTTGCGCACCTTGCGGAAGTTCTCACGGATACGGTCTGACACCACGATGGTATCGTTCAGGGAGTAACCGATCACCGCCAGTACCGCAGCCAGCACAGTCAGGTCGAAATCCAGCCCCAGCAGTGCAAAGAAGCCCAACACGATAATCACATCGTGCGCCAGGGCGGCCACAGCACCGACCGAAAACTTATACTGGAAACGCAGGGCCACGTACATCATGACCAGGGCCAACGCCACCAGCATACCCAGACCACCATCGTCGCGCAGCTCGGCCCCCACTTGCGGGCCGACCAGCTCAACTCGGCGCAGGGTAACCTGGCCCTCACTGCCCGCTCGCAACACCGCAACCACCTTGTCGCCAATGGGCGTGGTGGTTTCCTGGTCGGTAGCACTGATACGGGTCTCTTCCTCGGCAACTTCCGGGGGCAGCTTGATCATCAGCTCATTATCGGAGCCGTAGTTCACCACCGTCGCGCCCTCAAAGCCGGCATTGTCCAACTGGGTGCGCACATCATTGATAAACGGGGTAACTTCGTAACCCACTTCAACCTGAGTACCGCCGGTAAAGTCCAGACCGAATTTCAGGCCCTTCGCGGCCAGAATACCGATCGCTGCCAATACCAACACAACCGAGATCATCGCCGCAATTTTGCGCCAGCGCATAAAGTCGTATACGCGCTTGCCCATGTACTCAGTAATCTTGCCGTTTTCCACTTTGCTCTCACTCATGGCCAGTCCCCTTAAATCCAGAGTTTCTGTACACGGCGACCGCCGTAGAACAAGTTGATGATTGCGCGCGTGCCCATAATGGCACTGAACATGGAGGTGAGAATACCGATAGACAGGGTAACCGCGAAGCCCTGTACCGGACCGGAGCCGATGGCATACAGAATGACCGCCACGATCAGGGTAGTGATATTGGCATCCACAATTGTGCTGTAGGCGTTATCGAAGCCGGCACTAATGGCCGATTGGGGAGGCATCCCATTCCTGAGCTCCTCCCGTATTCGCGAGAAGATCAGCACATTGGCATCCACCGCCATACCGACCGTCAATACAATACCGGCGATACCGGGCAGCGTCAGGGTGGCGCCGAGAATCGACATCACGGCAACCAACAGGATCAGGTTGATCGCCAGAGCCAGGTTCGCCGCCAGGCCGAATACCCGGTAGGAAATCAACATACAAATAATAACCGCGAGCAGGCCAATCTGCACAGATTGCACGCCCACCTTAATGTTGTCGGCACCGAGAGATGGCCCGATCACACGCTCCTCAACGAAGTACATGGGAGCCGCCAGGGCACCGGCACGCAGCAGCAGAGCCAGCTCCTGGGCTTCCGCCGGGCTATCCAGACCAGTGACCCGGAACTGCTTACCCAGCGCACTCTGCACGGTGGCGAGACTGATGATCTTTCTGTCTTCAGTCCGAATTTGCTCGATAATCTCATTACCTTCCGCATCGATTTTGGTCTGCGGAGTAAAACGGGTCTCGATAAACAGAGTGCCCATGCGGCGGCCGACATTCTTCCAGGTCGCGCGGTGCATTAATTCACCGCCGCGGGAATCGAGGGTGATATTTACCTGGGGAAGACCGCTCTCATCGTAACCGACACGGGCATTGGTGACGCTGTCGCCCTTGATAATAATCTTGCGCTCGAGCCAGGCACCGCCGTACATCTGTTGCTGGCGCTCACCGCGGTATTCGAAATATTCCTTATTGGTAACCAACTCATCGGGGCTGGCTTCCATACGGTATTCGAGGTTCGCAGTCTTACCGATAATACGTTTGGCCTCTGCGGTATCCTGCACACCAGGCAGCTCTACCACGATGCGGTTGCGCCCCTGACGCTGCACGATCGGCTCGGCTACACCCAGTTCATTCACCCGATTGCGCAGGGTGGTGAGGTTCTGAGAAACCGCATAATCTTCCAGCTGCTTGATCTCCTGCTCAGACAGGGTCGCGCGGATTTCCAGGCTCTCACCACTGCCGGATTCACGCAGCTGCAACTGGGGGAATTCTTTGCGCATGGTGGAGAGGGCCAGGTTGCGCAGTTCGCCACTGCGGAAGCGCGCCACAATCTCGCGGTCGTCGACCAGATCCACACTGCGATAGCGAGCCTTGGCCGCGCGCAACTTGGTTTTCACATCCTGCGCATAGCCTTCCATATTGGTTTTTACGATGGTGTTGGTATCCACCTCCATAAGGAAGTGCACACCACCGGCGAGGTCGAGACCCAACTTCATGGGGCTGGCGCCGATATCGCTCAACCACTGGGGTGTAGTGGAGGCCAGGTTCAGGGCAACGACATAATCGCTGTGTCCCAGTGCCTGCTGGATTGCGCGCTTGGCCGGCAGCTGCTGATCGATGGACTCGAGGCGGATCAGTATGGCCTTATCGCCCACCTCGCCACCAAAGTGCTCGATACCCTCTTCATCCAGGGCCTTGCGCGCCTGAGTGAGGACACGTTCATCCATCACCAGAGCGCTGGACTGACCGGAAATCTGCACTGCAGGGTCCGGCTTATAGAGATTGGGCGCGGCGTAGATCAGGCCGAAGGCCACAACCGCGAGAATCAGAAAGTACTTCCAGATCGGGTAGCGATTCATGCTGTTCTCATTGTTCTAGTGTGACCCCGAGGGCCGGTAAAGCTTGGCAATTTGCCTGGATATGTGGGCACACCGTGCAGATTGCAAGGTGCCGAGCTCCCGCAAAAGGTGGGCCGATTATACGGAGATCAGGGAGCCGAACAAATGACAGGGGCACAGCGATGCGCTCGACTGCACCCCAAATAGGATAAAAATGCCGCCCGACTAGGCCTGTAGCGCGGGCACCTCGCGCCCAAGACCGCGGTAGAACTCCGCGACATAGGCCTCCAACTCATGGGCGGCAATGGCATCGCGCAGCTTTTGCATCAGGCGCTGGTAGTGGCGCAAATTGTGAATCGTATTCAGTTGCGCACCGAGAATCTCACCACAGCGATCCAGGTGATGCAGGTACGCGCGAGAGAAATTCTCACAGGTGTAGCAATCGCACTCTTCCTCCAGGGGGGCCGTATCATGACGGTGCTTGGCATTGCGGATTTTCACCACCCCTTCAAAGGTAAACAGGTGGCCGTTGCGCGCATTGCGCGTGGGCATGACGCAGTCGAACATATCCACACCGCGACGCACCGCCTCGACAATATCCTCCGGCTTGCCCACACCCATCAGGTAGCGCGGCTTGTCTTCCGGCATTTTGTGCGCCAGGTGATCCAGCACCTTGATCATCTCATCTTTCGGCTCACCCACCGATAGGCCACCAATGGCATAGCCATCAAAGCCGATTTCGGTCAGGCCGCGCAGGGACACATCGCGCAATTCCGGGAACATACCGCCCTGCACAATACCGAACAGCGCCGACGGGCTATCGCCGTGAGCCTTCTTGGAGCGCTCCGCCCAACGCAGGGACAACTCCATAGACTTGCGCGCTTCATCGGTAGTGGCCGGGTAGGGGGTGCACTCATCGAAAATCATCACAATATCGGAACCCAGGTCCCGCTGAACGCGCATGGATTCTTCCGGGTCCAGGAATACCGGGCTGCCATCAATCGGCGAGCGGAAAGAAACCCCCTCTTCCGTAATCTTGCGCAGCTCACCCAGGCTAAACACCTGGAAACCGCCGGAGTCGGTCAGGATCGGGCCGGACCACTGGGTAAAATCGTGCAGGTCGCCGTGGGCTTTCACCACTTCGGTACCCGGGCGCAGCATCAGGTGGAAGGTATTACCCAGAATAATCTGCGCACCGATACTCTCGATATCCCTCGGCAACATGCCTTTCACAGTGCCATAAGTGCCCACCGGCATAAACGCTGGGGTTTCCACCACACCGCGAGGGAAACGCAAACGGCCACGACGGGCCTTGCCATCAGTGGTATCCACTTCAAACTGCATAAAACATTCGCGGCTCACTGGGTATCTCCTTTCGCTGATGCGACTTCTTCTTTTTTGGCATTGGGATCGCGGGTAATAAACATGGCATCGCCGTAACTAAAGAAGCGATAGCGCTCTTCAACAGCGGCTTTATAAGCGGCCATCGTATGCTGGTATCCCGCGAAGGCACTCACCAGCATCAACAAGGTGGATTCCGGCAGATGGAAGTTGGTGACCAACTTATCCACAACCTGGAATTCATAACCGGGGTAGATAAAGATATCCGTCTCCCCCACGGTGGCCTGCAACTGGCCACTGCGCGCCGCACTCTCCAGCGCGCGTACGCTGGTGGTACCCACCGCAATCACACTGCCATTGCGCGCGCGGCAAGCGGTTACCGCATCCACCACTTCCTGGGTGACATCCAGCACTTCGCTGTGCATCTGGTGCTCATAAATATTGTCCACGCGCACCGGCTGGAAGGTACCGGCACCCACATGCAGAGTCACGAAGACAACCTCTGCCCCTTTGTCCCGCAGCGCACCGATCATTTCATCGTCAAAATGCAGCCCCGCCGTTGGCGCCGCAACGGCACCGGCATTGCGGCCGTACACGGTTTGGTAGCGCTCGCGATCGCTGGCATCGTCTTCGCGATCAATATAAGGAGGCAGCGGCATATGACCGAGGCGATCCAGAATCGCCAGCACACCCTCTTCTTTGGGGAAGGACAGTTCAAACAGTGCATCCTTGCGGCCGGTCACCTCTATACGGGTGCCGTCCTCGAGGACGATGGTAGAACCAGGCTTGGGCGACTTACTGGAGCGCACATGGGCCCAGATATCTGTCTCGTTAAGCACCCGCTCCACCAGGATTTCCAACTTACCGCCGGTCTCCTTCTGTGCGAACAAACGCGCCGGGATTACCCGGGTATCATTAAAGACTATCAGGTCACCGGCCTGTACCTGGTCGAGAATATCTGGGAACTGCCGGTGAACGATGGCCCCACCGGGCCCATCCAAACACAAAAGACGGCTACCGCGGCGCTCCTCAGTGGGGGCGCGGGCGATCAGCTCATCGGGCAGATGAAAGTCAAAGTCCTGACGCTGCATGGAATCCTGGAAAATTAGAAATACTGGAGAGGTGGCGAAGGTTATAGGAAATTTTAGGAGCTGTTAACTGCGACGACAGAAAATGCGCTAAGTGATTGAAATCACTGGTTGACCCAAGCGAAAGCATTGCTATAATCACGCCCTCTTCGCACCGACCCCAAGGTCGCGCAGCGAAAGTGCCAGAGTGGTGAAATTGGTAGACACAGGGGATTCAAAATCCCCCGCCCTTAAAAGCGTGCCGGTTCGAGTCCGGCCTCTGGTACCATCTCTCAAACCCGCGCCAGCGCTAGCTTTTGCGGGTTTTTTATTTCTGCGTAGGCAACTTTGTAAAAGACTGTTTTGTTGGTTTTAACGCCAATGTGTCAACAAAGTGTCAACGCAAAATCACGTTGGCACTTTTCTACACTGCAAGCCCTCCGACTGTGCAATCTTCTTTCACTTCTCTTCCCCACTCTTCAAAGTGTGATATCCCGATCATCCCAAAACCCCGCACCAGCTCAGCCCCTGCCCGATAGTGTCATTTCATCAACCAAAAGAGCGTCCAAAATCGGCAGGCGTGAGGAGGAGTGACCGGCGGCCGTTTTGAGTGATCGAAAAACAATCGAAAGAGGTTGAAGCCGCAAAAAATCCACAAATTCTATGGAGGTTCTTCCACCTTTTATCTCCTAACCTCCGTCAATTGGGAATGAAAGAAAATGAAAAAGGCTTCCCCCACATATCCCCCCCCTGAAGTAGCACTTCCCAACTATTAAGGGCTTCGCAAGCCACCCAAAAAGCATCACAATATCTGAGTCTGGGCCAGAACAAGGCTCTACGTGCACAGCGGCACTTTCGTACCAAAAGTAATTGCAACGAACGCTAAGGTTTTTTCTATGGATAGAATCCTTTATCACTACACAAATGAAGCCGGATATTCTGGAATCCTTGAGAGTAAATCCATTCGCCCCTCACTAAAGGCAAACAACCCAAAGGATGCCCGCTTCGGCGATGGCCAATACCTGAGTGATATAACTCCTGGCAGCAAAAGGCCAGGACAACTATCTATGATATTTTTTAATATCCCATGGGCTGGACACCGCTTCACTCATCACATCAATATTAATGTGAAGGGGCTGAGCGTGATTTATGGACGAAAGCATGTCCACTTGATACCAAGCTCAAAACCATTGGACATTACCGAAAGGCTGACCGGCCATGGGAAAAATTAAATCGAGGTAACTCATGTCTTCTTATATTTATTCAAAGTGGCATAACAGCCCAGAAAACTACCCAGTAGAATTCTACAGCGAGCTCAACAGCGATCGCTTTGAGACACGAAAAGTAGAAGTATTCAAAGATGGATCACTAGGCTTTGCCTCCCCAAAAGCCTCATCAAAAACAACAAAACTCGGTATTGCAGCTGTACCACCTTTTTCTGAAATTGCCAATCAGGCCGAGTTTGATATAAAAACCATTACACCTCAGCAATTTGAAACTAAATGGAAGGAAGCCACAGAAAAGTGAGCATACATTATGTAAAAGGTGATGCTACTGCCCCTCGCGCTGAGGGGCACGCGATTATTACTCACGTATGCAACGACTTAGGAAAGTGGGGGCGCGGATTTGTATTGGCGATTAGTAGAAGGTGGAAAGAACCAGAACGCCAATACAAAGCTTGGTTCAATGGAAACCTCAAACCACAACTTGGTGATGTTCAATTCGTTACAGTAACGGAGGCTTTAACAGTAGCAAACATCATCGGCCAACATGGTGTTCGCTCACCTAGAAACAAAACAGCACCTGCACCTGTTCGTTATGATTCAATTCGAGAGGGTCTCTCACTGGTCGCAGACTATGCACTGGAAAAATCGGCATCTATTCATATGCCTAGAATTGGTTGTGGTCTTGCAGGTGGCCACTGGGAAGAAATAGAAGCCATCATTCTTACCAATCTTATATCGAAAGGAATTGAAGTTTTCGTTTATGACTTGGATTAATGAAAGGACAAAAGCTAAAAGCTGGCAAAACGCCCCTGTACCTATTTAGCTTAATCTTTATTCAATACTAGGCCTCTAAGAGGAGAACAATAATGCAAAAAACTCTACAGTTTCATGGGAATATTTTGAGCGCAAATAGTGACGACGAATATTCACAGAGAGGACAAAAACCAAAAGGGCACAAAGCCACCCCAATCGGAAAAAGCTAAACCCAACCCAAATTAATTAATTCGCTTTGCATCTAAGCGTACCCGGACGAGACTCTTTCAGGGTTTACAATTCTGAAGAAGCTTCAAGCTGACCATATTGTGCCTATGACACGAATTACGAAGATGGAAGGTTTTGATGAGCTTTCTAAGGAGCAGCAGTTATCACTATTAAACTTTTATGATAATTATATTGGCTCCAGTGGGTCTGCAAATGCCTCGAGAGGCGATAAAACCTATTCTGAATGGTGGGACCATAAAGACTCAAATACACCTACGAACCCAGCTTTTAAGACTAAAATGATACCAATTGAGGCAAATTTAGAGCATATTCTTCAGAAGAAAATTTATGATTTTAAAAATGGATCTGACTCTTAAAACCTGGAGTTTATTCGATGAGTAATGCTGATTTAGTTGGTTTTTTAAGTGGATACGTGAGGAATCCTCAAATTTTAAAGCTGGAGCAGCTGGATAGTCTCGAGAAGGAGAAGTTGCCTGATAGCTGGCTCGACATATTATCCAGAGAGCCTAGTGATAGAGTTACTGCTGCACTTTCTTATTGGAATGAATTTAAGGTGGAGTTTGAGCAAGTTTTAGAATACTTGCGTGATAACCTGGTAAATATTGATCTACTGCATTCTGAATTTGGAAGTTTTTCTGGCTATTCTCTCTTATATAGCGTGAAAGCTAACGACTCAGAAAGGATACTTTACTACGAGGGGCGCAACCCAAAATTAAAAAAAATAAATCCAGAGGTTTTGGGCTTTTGGAATGATTTACCAAATGGTCTAAAAAACTTTTATGAGTTGCATAATGGTTGGAGATACTTACCCTCGGGATCTATGGGGTTATCTCCTGTTGAAGGCTTTTTTCTCTTAGAAAGTGAGGATTGGGGTATTTTGGATACTATTGGAAAAAGTCCTGTAGATTTGAGCAAAACATTAGCTCTCTATGAAAATGGTATGGGAGATTATCTTTGTATTGAATTTAAAGATGGGTCGAAAAGTTGTTTGCTGTGGTCTAGCAGTGGGGCCCCTAAGTTAGGGTTAGATTTTTGGCCTGTGGTAGATTCTTGGACCGTAATGGGTTTCTGAATTTCGCTATAGAGTCTAGCCTAGCTGTTTTAGTCTAGACATAAGTGAGAGAGTAGGAAGGTCTGAAAAATTCTAATTCCATGCCTTCTTTAAAATTTAGAGAGGTGACATTCTCTTTGTGATAAATTACAAGTTCTTAAGAGGTCTCGATATTTTTTAGTGGGGCTCCTTGGTTAGTGATATGTGAATGTGTAGTAGTCTAATCCTTCCGGACAATTCGCTAAGATGGTAAAACTACCAAGCGAAGTGAAGTGAAGTGAAGTGAAGTGAAGTATGAAAACAAAAGGTACACGACGGCATTACAAGCCGGAATTCAAGAAAGACGCCGCAGCCCTAGTCTCTGAGCAAGGATATTCGACTCCTAAGACTGCTGAGACTGTAGGAACCACCGCTTACGTATCTAAGCTCCACATATTTTATCTCCCTGCTAGGGATATAGATTAGATTATCTCCCCAGCTTGGATGGCGCACATTATCCACCGCCTTAAAGTCATCCCGAGATGGCAATTTTTGTTCGGTCACATATAAATCCACATTGCCCTTATCATCAGTTTCATAGAGTGAAACCGAAGCATCATCAAAATCCTGCACAGAATCACAACATAGTTTTGTCCCATCATTTAGGGTAACTACAACCTGAGTAGGAAACATACCGGTATCCTGTTGTAGCCGATTCCATAGCGAACCCGGCCCATTTTCATTGGTAATGCCTGTGGTATTTAGTGCTTTAAAGTACCATTTGCGCCCTGTAATTTTCTAAAACACCAAAGATCCAGCTAGCCGAAATAGCCACTAACGCCGAAACAACCAGTGAACCACTCCAGAATGACAGCATGCTATAAAAAACCATCAAGCCAACCATGCCGTAAATTAAAATACTGTGTAATAATTCGTCCTTGTGTTCGCCATCCCTGAACCCCTGGTTAGCTACCGAATGGCCTATATACCCAGTAGCCAGTAATACCTGGATATACACGGGCAGCTCTAATAGATCATTAATCATAATTTAATCCCTATCTATTCCTTTAAATTGTCAAGTTTACCGCCTTATTCCAGCGGTATCAGTACTAAAAATTGGGGCACTCCCTCTCCTCCAATACCCCTCCCCTCTTAATCGAGTACTCAGTAAATTTCCCTGTCGCCATATCCAGAATTTGCAACCAGGAGTAATGTAGCGCGTTCTTGGATTTATCAATTGTTTCCGCTAGTTCTTTTGCCGCCTCTTGAGTCGGCCAGAAGCTCTAAAACTCTTTGCACCGCAATCCAATAAATGTACACGCTCGGGGAAAATTGCAAATCTGTGTATCTGATTTTTCATAACTTCACTCCTTTTAAGTGTATAACCAGCTTAAGCCCGCACAGCGCTAAGCTGAGATTTCAAACTATCCGCACTGCTCTTGTGCCCATTAGTTGCCACCTTCTGGTCTGGTTTTTTGCCATTACTGGGGGGGGTGTGCAGCGAGTGTTCCGGCCAGGGCCGATACTATGCCGATTAAATCCTCTAGCACTTTCAGCACATTTAAAGATTCACTGCCCAACCAAACCTTGCCGCTGTCTTTTACTTTGATAGCTTGTCGGACCTTGGCCACTGATTCAAGAATATTTCCGATCTGTTCTTTTAAGTCGCGCCCCACTGAAATATTAATATCAATGCCGCTTGTAATATTTAGATTGTCTAGGGCTGACAAGTTCAGGCCACCAGCAGATAAGAAACGTAAAGCTCCAAGGGCTTCAATTATTTTTACGCCGGCTACTTCTTCCACAGAATGTTCACGTACTTGGCGGTGTTCACTGTCGCAGCTCGATTGAATTTCTGCGGCCTCTGTGATCCTGCGTAATGATTTCTCGCGAATATATCCGTGTGTTTCCCTGCTCCACTCTCCGCTGGCGTCCATCTTTTGTCGTACTGAGTCACTTTGCTGCCAAAGTAAATTCTCACGGTCGAGTGTCGGAACCCCTACCCCGCGCGATAGTACAGTACGAATAAAAGGCTGATCCGGCTGGCCATAGAAAAAAGGCAAAAGGCAATTCAACCACCGTGCACGGTTGTGGAAAGCCAAAGGCCCCGCGCTCATTGCCGGGAAATTTGGCCCAAGCCTCTTCTGGGAGCCATTTAATCTCGATGCAACTGGTATTATTGCAGGATCACTAGATGGCCCAACCAGGTTGAAAACGATGGGGCATATTTTCACTGGCGAGAAATCTAATTTTTACGAAATTGATGACGAACACCCTCAAATCAAGGCGTCATCAAATGGGTAGTTAGTCAACGACTACAGGTGAGTTATTATTGAGACAGAGAGGTAGGGGGTAAGCAATGCCTCTTCCATGAAGTACTCAAGTCTTACTAGAGGCACCCCCCTATTACCATAGCGTCTCCAGCTGTATGCGAAGAACATTTCTGTGTGGTAAAGAAATAGCGCCAGGTAAAACTATGAGAATCGCCTCAAGTGAGCTAACAAAATTCGAGTGGCAATTATCCCTGGATATCGCTATTTGTACGGTAATAAGCAGCGATATCATATAGCCACTTGTATCGGTCTAGCTGCCCCCCCAAATGGTTAGCACTGAAGTTCGGGAGGAGCTGCCACAACTCAACTCAATACCACACCACTCACAGGCTCAAACTGTTCGTTCATCTACGAATATGTCGATTGGCCCTTTTTTATAACACCGAGATTGCTGTCGCTATAAGCTAGGTCAAAACTCAACAGGAAAGGAAGCTTTCATGAAAGCTACAGCCATTGCCTCTAGTTTACTATTAGCCTCAAGCATTAGCTTCGCTCTTGAAACAAAAAAGAATGACTATGATTTGAGAATCGACAATGTACAAATATTGACCCGCAATGCGGAAGGGTTCAGTGAGAAAAGCCGCATATACATTCAAGGTGACCGTATAGCTAGAATCAGCCCAATGACCAAAACGGCCCATTCTGCCGAGAATACCCACGATGCACAGGGTGGATATGCGATACCGGGCCTAATCGATTTGCATGTACACCTGAGTGCATCAGGGTCAACTTATGAGAATTATCAGCATCTGCCACTCGAAGCCAATTTAAATAATCACCTCTATTATGGCGTTACCACTGTCACAGATCTTCTGATGTCGAGCGATATGATGCGGTCTGTACTCCAACTGACCAATTCGGCCCCACTAGTATTTGCATCCGGTCCCGCCTTCACCAACCCCAAAGGTCACGGTACTCAGTTCGGGGTGAAAGTTCATGAGATTGGTAGTGTTGACCAAATCAGTGCGAGCTGGGATGTACATTTAAGTTATCAGCCAAAGTTAACCAAAGCCATCATAGAGACATTTGATGGTAGTGCCATCCCGCTCTCAGATGATGTACTAAAAGAGATTGGAAAACGCTCCCAAAGCGCCAACTTGCCGTTTTTTGTTCATGTCTCCACCCTGGAAGATGGGAAACGAGCAATCAGGGCCGGTGCTACTGCTTTAGCCCACGGTATTAATTTTGAACCGGTGGATAATGAATTTATAAAGCTCATGCAACAAAACAAGGTTACCTATATACCCACTCTATCGGTGTATCATAATCAGGGTGATGAACATGAAAATCAATCGATCAGCCAATTAGACCTGGCGCCCATACACCCAAAAATGAAAGCTTGTTTATTTAGTGAAGTCAAAGCACCAAAGACCATTAGAGAACTAGCCTGGCAGAAAAAATCCATAGCCTATAATAACGTGATTAAGCTAGCTAAAGCTGGTATTAGAATTGGCGCAGGCTCTGATTCCGGCAACCCCTATTCACCACACGGACTGGGTTTAATCAGCGAGATATTAGCCTTGCACAAAGCGGGTCTATCCAATCAACAAGTTTTACTCGCCACGACATATTTTGCAGCTCAAACTCTAAATGCAAGTGAGGATATGGGGTCAATATCCCAGGGGAAACGTGCAGACTTCATCCTGCTAAATAAAAACCCTATTGAGAACATACAAGCAATTACAAACCCAGAAAAAATCTATCTTGCAGGTTCAGCGGTAGAGAGAACAAAGCTCATCGAGAAGAGTTACGCCACTACCCCTATCGGTTCTAGTTGTGAATCTTCATCGGAGAACTAAGGCCACAGAATATAAAAGAACCTCATAGCATCAGCACCCATTTAAGTTGTGACTATGGGTGCTGACACTCACCTTTAGAAAATAAGAAAACATATTAAGCAGGGCCGAATTAAAACTATCTTATCTTATTTATTCGCAATATAATTGGCCATTCTAGAATAAGTTATGATAGCTATTGCTCATCACTATTTTATGTCAATACTAAAAGATCTTAAGCATCCTTTCTTTGCGAAATCATTTGTCGTCGTTCTATTACTAGACATAGCTTGCGTATTTGTCTTTTTTGAATCAGGAGATATAAGCTCGATTAGCAGTGCTCTCACTGGTGCTCCGATATGGTTTGTTTTCTTTTATTGGCTACCCACCTGGTCCACCGCTCTCATTGTATTGCGCCTTAGACGCAGAGGGTATCATTCATTGTTAATAGAGTGGATGATTCTGGTAGTCCATATGACTATTGGCAATCAATGCGTTAGCTGGTTTATAGAGTACGCCTTTAATGTCGAAGGCGGCTTGAATATGGGACTGGGAATTATCTTTAATGGGCTAATGTGGGCTACCTGTTTATACTGTTCTTACGCCATGCTGGAATACCGCCATAAAGCCTCTGAGCAAAAGCTCGCCATGCAGAAGGCAAAATTACAAACATTACGCTATCAGCTAAATCCACATTTTATGTTTAACAGTCTTAATACTATCTCCTCCTATATTCATAGCGATCCACACCTCGCTGATGAAGTTTTACATAAACTGGCGGATATTTTGAGGTATTCTCTCGACACTGGCGAGCTAGAAGAAACAACAATCAAAGAAGAAATTGAACTGATTAATAAGTATTTAGAAATAGAAAAAATACGTTTTGGTGATCACTTGAAAGTAGAGATTACGGTAGACCCAAGAGCCAGTGATATCTCTATCCCTCCCCTATTATTACAGCCAATTTTTGAAAACTGCTTCAAACATTGCCGTACAATAGAAAGCTTGCATATTCAATGTCGTATCTACTTAAAGAATGACAAGGTAATTATTGAAGTCGTAGATAACGGATATGGATTTCAGGAAAGTGTTCTTAGTTTTATCCACTCACAGGGAACTGGAATCCATAATTTACGCCAGCGCATTGAGCTACAACCAAATGGAAAACTAACTCTAAGCAATCAAAGCGGTGCCCACGTTAAAGTTGAGATGTCTGTATGAATTTAAGGGTCATTATTGCCGAAGATGAAGCACCGGCAAGACATAAGTTAAAAGCTCAACTGGCAACTATCAAATCTATTGAATTGGTTGCAGAAGCAAAATCTGGACTGGAAGCATTAACATTGATTGAGGAGCATCAACCACAACTACTACTGATGGACATTGAAATGCCTCATCTTAGTGGATTAGATGTACTAGATGCCCTAACTTACCAACCCTATATTATTTTCACAACTGCGTATTCTAAATTTGCTATTGATGCTTTTAACCACGATACAATCGATTACTTACTTAAACCCTTCCCATTGCAACGCTTAAAAGCTGCCATCGAAAAAGCTGAGAAGCGAATCAACCTTATTTATAACAGTACTCAAGTAAGGGGGGATTCGATAGCACTGAAGCGTCTCGTAAGTAAGTGCGATGATCGTATGACCTTTATTGATCTGAACGATATTTCTTATATTAAATCTGAACAAGGTTCAATTATTGCTCATACAGAGAAAGGCATCAAACCCTTACAAATGGGCTTAGATCAACTGGAGCAAAAGCTTAACCCAGATCAATTCCTGCGCCTACATCGCAGCTACCTGATTAACCTGGACAGAGTCTCGGAAATTCAGCGTTATTTAAACGGAAAATTGGCGGTGATTCTTGATGATGAGCATAAAACTACTTTAATATCTAGCCGGTCCGGAGCCGACCGATTGAAAATCATATTCGAACAGGGAAGCTAGGAAAGCAAACTCACTAAACTGCCTGGGCTTGAAATTATTATCAAGGACCCTCCTAAATTTCATCCAAATATATTTATTAAACCCTAGATTGCCAACATAAGTGACACACGGTTACCCACCAAAAATTCCAGTGGGCTCAAGTAATTTAACACCTTCCTGGGGCGAGTATTGATTCGAAACACTGCATC
>NZ_CANMKV010000012.1 GCF_947498635.1 uncultured Microbulbifer sp.
CTTCCTGTGCGGAAGCGGGTAATTTTCTTGCATCAATAATATCCATTTGGATATTATATAGAACTATAGGATCGCCGAGTTAATAATAAACGTTGAGCCAAAGTTGATCATAATTATCCCGCCTTGGTCAGCGAGCGCCTTGATCATTGCGTCACTCATATTTCGCTCAAACCCAGGGGTGAAATGTCGGGCGGAGGAATGTGAAGCAATAACAGGCACACTGGAAATCTCTAAAACCTGCCAAAAAGCTTTATCAGAAACATGGGATACATCAACCATAATTCCTAACTTATTCATTTCCATAACTAATTGGCTACCAAAGTCGCTCAATCCACCCCATGGACGAGACTCATCATAGGAGGAGTCTGAAATATGATTGCTCTTTGAGTGAGTCAGAGTGATATAACGAACGCCACGACGTTGAAAATGCCGAAGCGTTTCAATACTTCCATTGATAGCCGCACCATTTTCCATTCCTAACGGCAGAGAAATCTTTCCCTGCTCAACTTGATTATTTAACTGCTGCAGAGTATTAGGAATGGCGAATATATTTGGATGGGCAGTTACCAGATCTTCAATACGATCGATCAATTGGTTTGCATATTCAGTAGCAGTACCATCGACTTCTTTTTCTGCCGGGATATAAATTGACATAAAGGGAGCATTCAAACCACCAGCTTTAGCCCTGGGAACATCAAAATCACCAACACTAGTAGAAAGGCTAACATCCGTATTTTCTTTTGAAAGCCTATAAGGCAAATCGATATACCCATCGATAAGAATATTTTGATTAACTAGCTGCTGGGCAAGAGCATATTGATCATTTTGTGAAGTCTTATTGCATCCCCCTAGGACTAAAATAATGACAAAAATCATTTTTCTCATAGCAAATCTTCCAAAATTTTAAATATTTATCAGTGGGTATTTTGATGGAGGTTCCGGATTTTCTACACGTTGAATCCAGAATAAAGAAAGAAAAACACTTAAAGTTTGGGAAATGTTGTAGATATATATTTCCCGTATTTGGTATCCTATCCCGGTAGAGGATATGGCAAGACCAATATATGAAATATATTCACCCCCCAGTGCGCCAATACACAAAGCCAAAAATTTCTCCGTAGATACCAGAGTAAAGCGTAACAAAATGAAGCTACTCCCAGCAATAAAATAGCTACCAAATTACTGGACCAACCTATATGAAGCAAGGCAAAGATAACTGCGACAATGGGCACAGATAACCATCGCCAACCATCCATACTCTCTTCTATACCTCTTTGCAATATCCAACGGAAAAAGCCTTCTTCACTGATACAAACCACTAATAAATTGAGTAGGATGGCGGTAATAATTGTGGTGGATATTTTAAAGTAAGGTTCATATAGAATTAGAGCAATAATCAATGGAATTGCAATCGCCACAAATAAATAGGGTAAATCATAAATTTGTATCGACTGCTGTAAACGCATCATAAAAGCAATAATTGCAACCGATATTATCGCCTTACCACTATTAAAGCTTGCATATATCAGGTTTCCTGTATTATCTGAATAAGGCTGTAAAACCTGTATACTCGCACTTCCGGGAATTACATTTAAGCCAGCAATAAGCATTAAAGCTGCACAGATTAAGAAAAGGGCAGCTCGCTTCCAGCCTCTATTGAATTCCAAAGCAATTAGAGAAACCCAGGTAAGTGGAGCTAGTAAACCTGTCCAACCATAAGGAATAATACACAAGGTTAATAGAATTGGGGCTCCCCAAGGTACCCCAGATGTATTGATTGATTTTTTTGAGCTGGCAACCTCAGATGACATCAACGTTCACTAATACACAGTTAATAATCTTCAGAAGATGAAAGAATATATCTGGACAAATTAAATTACCCATTAAATGTTGCACGAATTGATCGATAGGTCAGTTTCATCTTTACAGGATCAAGAGGTGCCTTAAAAAAAGCGTGGTAATGTCCGAGAGGATTAATAAGTACTACTTGTGAACCATGATCCACCGTGTAATTTCCACCTTCCAGAGTCACTTTATTAAAAGGTATATTGAGTTGCGTAGCAAAACGCTTTATATCAAAAAAATCACCAGTGACGCCCTGAAATTCATTATTAAAGTAACGTACATAATCACGCAGGACTTTAGGTTTATCTCGAGTTGGGTCGACCGAAACCAGTATGATTTTTGTATCCCTCTGAATGTCACCATCAAGCATCTGATAAAACTTACTCAATTCAGAAAGTGTTGTGGGGCATATGTCTGGGCAATGGGTAAATCCAAAAAATAATAATGTCCAATGCCCTTTCAAATTTTTTGTTTCGAATCTAACTCCAGAATCAGAAAGTAATTCAAAATTATCAATGATTCGGGCACGCTGTAATTTAACCGCTCCGTTCAAACGCAGTTCCGATTCCGTTATGACTCTTGGTTGACTTAGCTTATGCACAAAGCCCATCAATACCAAGATGATGAATACAAGCAGAACAGTAATCGTGATTCGAACTCCACGCTTCTGCTGTTGTTCTAGAGAGAAATCAGAATTATTTAATAGATTCTTTATCATCGTATTACACCGCAATCAAATAGTGATCTAATAACATAATGCAAAACAATGCCATCAAATAAATAATTGAATATCTAAAGGTCTCTATACCCGCATTCGGGTCACGACCGCGCAACATTACTAAGCTCCAATATATAAAGCCAAGTCCGAGAACGACTGCCCCCAGAAGGTAAAGCCAACCCAACATAGCTGTAGCAAATGGAAGTAGACTTACCGCAAATAAAATTAATGTATAGAGTAGAATATGCAGATTGGTGTAGGGGATACCATGGGTAACGGGAAGCATTGGTACGTTAGCTCTGGCATAATCATCTTTCCTATGCACAGCAAGCGCCCAAAAATGGGGGGGAGTCCAAGCGAATATAATCAAGACGAGCAACAGTGCATGTGCATGAATCTCGCCAGTAACAGCCGTCCACCCTAATAATGGCGGGGCAGCACCAGCTAAGCCACCGATAACAATATTTTGGGGCGTTGCATGCTTCAAAAACATAGTATAAATAACCGCATACCCCAGTAATGAAATAAGTGTTAGCCATGCTGTTAGGGCATTCACAAACACCATAAGCACTGTCATACCCAGCACCGCTAATAACAGTGCGAATACTATGGCCTTATAAGGTTCAACTCGACCCTTAGCAACTGGACGATTGCTGGTGCGCGCCATCTTTGTATCTATATAGCGGTCAACCAGGTGATTAACAGCCGCAGCACTTCCTGCACAGAGAGCAATACCTAGATTCCCCAAAATCAGAGTATTCAAAGGCACCATGCCGGGAACGGCCAATAACATACCAATTAAGGAGGTCAGAATCATCAACATGACTACTCTTGGCTTGGTGAGCTCGTAGTAGTCACGCCAGTTGGTTGAAGCCAATTCAGCTGTTTTTATAAACATAATATTATCTCTGAATATTCCCTAATAAGTACCGAGTATTTACAAGTTACTAACAAGCACCGATTCACTCGAATTCGTTAACTTCTTTAAACTTCTTTCTCTAGCTTTCATCTTTTTAGCGACATGAATCCTATAACAAAAAGTGATAATTCCAAGTAATAACAGAGCCGCACCTGCATTGTGTGCCACTGCTATAGGCAAAGGTAAAAACATAACAACATTTGCAATTCCCAGACCTACTTGTAGTAATAACAAGCTACTGAGCAACAGCGCCCATCGTCGCGCCCCGGCTCTCCAGGTATAAAATACAAGGATCAACATCAATATTGTCACAAGTACTGCACCAAAACGATGGGTTAAATGAATTGCCGTTCGCGCATCGTTTTCCAAAGCACCCCCTAAATAGTTCGGTCCTATTTGTTGGCTAATATTAAATCCTGTATCGAAATTAGCTTGAGGAAACCACTGACCATGACAAGTAGGAAAATCCGGACAGGCCAAAGCAGCATAATTAGAACTGGTCCATCCACCTAGGGCAATTTGTACAATAATTAAAAGTGCTGTTAGAAAAGCAAGGGGACGTAAGTTACTTAGGGCAAGGTATTTATTTAAATAACGGCGAGACCCCTCATATCTCATACGTTCTACGAGTAACCAAAGCATAGACAGTGTTGCCATCCCCCCAAGTAGATGCGCGGTAACTACCTGAGGCCAAAGCTTTAAAGTGACCGTCCACATCCCGAAAGCCGCTTGCAGAATAATTAATGCTAATAAGAAATGTATATGCTTGAAGGTAGGCTGCTTGGTCCAGGACCAGGACAAAAATGCCAGTGCAGCGACCAATAACAGCAGGACTCCGGCAAAATATCGATGTACCATCTCAGGCCAGGTTTTATTGGCATCTACAGGTGCATCAGGAAAGGCTTTATTAGCTGTTTGAATTTCATGAATCTCATTTGGCCAAGTTAGATGCCCATAACAACCTGGCCAGTCAGGGCAACCTAAGCCAGCATCTACCAGCCTAGTAAATGCACCTAGTACAACTACAACGACAGCCAGAGCACAACCGCTCAGAGCTAACCTGTATCGCCAGCCATAGCGAAAATTTATTTTCTGCAAAGAATTCATTTTCATCAAACTCCCCTTAATTTTCGTAGGAGTATTTCAGTAAACGCTTAATATCTTTTAGGAGTTGATTACCGCTATGATGATTGTCATAGGCCATCATAGCGAAGCCTTCCTGATCAATTAGTAACGCCTTTACTTCATCTACACTTGAGTGAGCGGTCAACTCCTGTAAATGATGTAAACTACTGTCATTCATCTGTAGTACTTTCAAGCGTGGGTGTTCTTTTTTTAATTTTTCTTGCTCGTCCAAAGACAGGGTTTCACTAATGACAAGGAGTCGCTCAACACGACTTGCTTTTTCACCTAAGCGAATATGAACCTGGCGACTGGTATACAAGAGTTTTTCACATTCTTGTTCACAAGCCGAGCCACTTAAGATCAGATAACGCCACTTGGGCGAACTACCTTTTAAAAGTGGAATTTCTTCTTCATTACGGGTTACTGTCAAATCTGAAATTTTTATAGGTGGTTGAATTAACTCCCCCTGATTGATCGTTTCAGAGGGAATACCTAAGCCTGTATAAAATACCACATAGGCTGCAGCTATCGGTAAAAGTACAGATGCTACAATAGACAACCCCTGTACTTTTCTAGATCTAAAAACACCTTTATTTTCAAGATTGCTTTTATAAATGGAAGAATTTTCTTTTGTATCCATTGTTATATTCCTCAACGATTTATCATTATTATCTTTCTAGAGAGCCTAACAATCTCAGTAGCAGAAAACATCCAAAGGATTATTAAAGCTATCGCCATGCTAAACCATTGCACTGCATATGCCCTATGACGTTCTGGGCCACTATTAGTGAATTTCCACCCAGTTACAAACGCGGAAATGGAATCAGAACTGATCCTTATAATCCAATTATTTTCACTTACCTGTAAATGCCTAGTGAGATTTTTATCTATGGACTGTACTCTTCGGATATTGTCCTTTTCCTTTTCCTTTTCCTTTTCCTTTTCCTTTTCATCTACCGAATTAGAATTTGAGACTGGAGAAATATAACCTATAATTTTTATTGTATTTCTCGGATAGCTAATTTCAGGTAAAATTTGTCGACTCTCCGTTTGCGGTACCCATCCTCGATTAATCAGCCAGCGTCGATTATTTGAAATAAATAGCTGCAACACTTCATAGCCAGCGCGCCCTTGACGAGTACGGTTATCAAGAAAATAATATTCCTCGGTGTAGTGACCAGTTAAGACCACGGGTATAAATCGCTCTAACTCTACGCCTGTATCCGGGTTAATAGGTTGAGATGACAATTTTTCATCGAGTTCTTTTTTTATAATTTCCTTGTATTCAGCCCTCTGCAACTGCCAACTTCCAAGTGCAATTAAAATAGGCAAAATCCCTGCAGAGAAGAGGGTTATAGGCCAGTTGCAAATCAGTGGTACACTGTTTTTTTTCTCAGAAACTGATGGTATCTCTAGTGTCATGAGTTACTACATTAAATAGTGGAAAATAAATATATGTGGTTAAAAATTGTTATTGTAGTTCTATTTCTTGCGGTGTTAGTCAGCCTTTCTAGTGCTCTATTTTTTCTTTTGCGGGATATGGGAGCATCGCATTCCAAGCGTACCCTCTATGCTCTTGGAATTAGAGTTACCCTGGCCGCCTTGCTTTTATTGGCCATCTGGTATGGATTTGAAAGTGGCATACTGGCAAAAAGTGCACCTTGGGCTAATAAATACTAATTTTTCCACCCCTGTGGCTTCTTCCAGGGGCGGATCAGTATTTCTTGAAGGTTATGCACCTAGAACGTACACAAAAATAAATAAACCAACCCAAACAACATCTACGAAATGCCAATACCAACTTGCTGCCTCAAAACCAAAGTGATCATCAGGCTTAAAATGCTGTGCTATGACAGACCGTAACAACATAATCAGTAACATGATGGTTCCAAGTGTCACATGAGCACCATGAAAGCCTGTCAGCATGAAAAAAGTTGTACCATAAACGCCTGATTCCAAAGTAAGTCCTAAGTGTTGATAGGCCTCATAGTACTCTTGAGCTTGCAGATAAATAAATACGCCGCCAAGTATGACTGTACCGCCTAGCCACATATTAAATTTCCCACGCTCGCCTTTCTTTAGAAAAACATGTGCAAAATGCACAGTGACACTGGAAGTTAAAAGAATAATCGTATTCCACAGCGGAAGATGCCATGGATCAATAACATCTTTTGGCCCAACAAACTTTGCCGTATCTCCATGGGCGGCAGCATCTGGAGTTACATAGAGTGGCCAAGAATTTTCAAACCCTTCCCACAACATATTTGAAATTCCATTATCACCCTCTCCAGCTAACCAAGGGACTGAGAAATTCCTGATGTAATATAGGGCACCAAAAAAAGCGGCAAAGAACATGACCTCGGAAAAAATAAACCATCCCATACCCCAAACATATGAGCGTTTCAATTGCTCACTGTTGAGACCCGCCATATTTTCCTTAATGACAGCGGCAAACCAAAACCACAAAACAGATGCCAGAAAGAGTGCGCCCGTAAAGAAAATATAAGAACTACCACCATTGATCCAATTCGCAGCACCAAAGGCCATCAAAAATAAACCGATAGTAGCAAATATCGGCAGCTTAGATTGTTCAGGAACGTAATAACTGCTTTCACTGGCCATAATGTTTATCCCTCTCGCGCAGATTCGGTATTATTTTTATCGATATTTTTAGAAATTCTTCCCGTAACATCGAACAGCGTGTAGGAAAGGGTTATAGTATTCACATTTTCCGGAATATCTGGATCTACGATAAATCGGAGTGCTAATTTCGCTTCTTCCCCAGCTTTTAAGACTTGTTGATTGAAACAAAAACACTCAGTTTTGTGAAAAAATTCGGCCGCTTTGAAAGGAACCAAGCTGGGAATAGCTTGACCAATCATATCTTTTTTTGTCGGATTAAAAGCGTGGAATACTGTATCTGCCGCTTCACCGGGATGTACATCTACGGACCTTACACTCGGTGAGAATTTCCACGGCATGTTGTCATTATTACTTGCAACGAACTGAACCGTAATGGTTCTACTCTCATCTATGGCTGCCGGTACCGCCACATAGCGCCCCCCAGTTTTTCCATTTAGACCAGTAATTTCACAAAAAGCATCATACAGCGGCGGCATTACAAATATAGCGAAAACCAGCATACTGGCGGCTAGCGCCAGTAACTTCACTGTTATTTTGGTATTTTTGCTAAATTTCATTAGTTATCCAACTCTTAACGAAGAATTGGAGGGGTGCTAAAAGTGTGGTATGGAGCGGGTGATGGTACGGTCCACTCTAATCCCTGTGGATTCTCCCAGACCTGTTCGGAAGCCTTTTTTCCACCCATAACTGTACGAACTACATTAAACAAAAATACCACCTGTGCAGCACCGAATAAAAAAGCACCCATACTGGCCATCTGATTAAAGTCGGCAAACTGCAAGGCATAGTCGGGTATTCTTCTCGGCATTCCAGCTAACCCAACAAAATGCATCGGGAAAAAAGTAAGATTTAAGCCAACAAATGCCATCCAGAAGTGAACCTTACCCATTGTTTCGTTGTACATATTTCCAGTCCACTTGGGAAGCCAGTAATAGACTCCCGCAGTAATTGAAAATATGGCACCGGGAACCAGTACATAGTGAAAGTGCGCAACGACAAAATAGGTATCGTGGTATTGGAAGTCCGCTGGAGCTATTGCCAACATCAGACCTGAGAACCCGCCTATGGCAAATAGTATGATGAAAGCTATTGCAAATAGCATCGGAGTTTCAAAGGTCATGGACCCTTTAAACATCGTCGAAACCCAGTTAAAGATTTTTACTCCAGTGGGGACAGAGATCAGCATGGTCGCATACATAAAGAACAGTTCACCAGCGATTGGCATTCCAACGGTAAACATATGATGCGCCCATACGATCAAACTCAAAAAAGCAATAGCGGCTGTGGCATAGACCATAGAGCTATAACCAAATAAAGGCTTTCTCGCAAAGGTGGGTATGATCGCAGAGATAATCCCAAAAGCCGGCAGGATCATAATGTACACTTCTGGATGACCAAAGAACCAGAAAACATGCTGAAATAGAACCGGATCACCACCACCTGCGGCACTAAAGAAGCTGGTGCCAAAATGGATATCCATCAACATCATAGTTACCACACCGGCCAATACCGGCATTACTGCAATCAAAAGATAAGCAGTAATTAGCCAAGTCCACACAAACAATGGCATTTTCATCAATGTCATGCCGGGGGCACGCATGTTCAGGATGGTTGCAATAATATTAATCGCACCCATAATCGATGAAGCACCCAGAATATGCACAGAAAATATAAAAAAAGTGACGCTTGGAGGTGCATACTCTGTAGAGAGTGGAGCATAGAAAGTCCAACCGAAATTTGGTGCACCTCCCTCCATAAAGAGCGTGGAGGCCAACATCGCGAAACCAAAAGGTAGTATCCAGAAGCTCCAATTATTCATTCGCGGTAGTGCCATATCAGGAGCACCGATCATCATCGGAATCATCCAATTGGCCAGTCCTACAAATGCTGGCATTACTGCGCCAAAAACCATGATCAGACCATGCATGGTTGTCATTTGATTAAAAAATTCCGGCTGTACTATCTGTAATCCTGGTTCAAAAAGTTCCGCGCGTATAATCAACGCCATACAACCGCCCAGGAAAAACATTGCGAAACTAAACCATAAGTAAAGAGTTCCTATATCTTTATGATTTGTGGTGTATAACCAGCGTTTTAAGCCAGGTTGAGGTCCATGTGCCATGTTAAAATCCCCCTGCTACTGCTTATTCTTGAAATTAAGGATATCAACGGGCTGAACCGTATCGCCCATCTCGTTACCGAATGCATTGCGCTGATAGGTGATCACCGCAGCAATATCTACTTCGGATAACTGCTCCCCAAATGCTTGCATGGCTGGATTAACCTGCGACCCATCTATTACCATATCGAGGTGAGTATTCAGAGGGCCGGTAGCAATTTTTGATCCAGCAATCGCCGGAAATACGCCGGGAACACCCTTACCATTTGGCTGGTGACAGGCCGCACACATGCTCGTGTAAACTTTTTCACCCTGAACAAAAAGTTCGTCAAAAGTAAACGTCTTACCTGTGAGTTCACGCATTTTTACGGCCGAGGCTACCCGACCATCAAGCCAAGCTTTGTATTCATTTTGAGGAACTGCCTTTACTACAATGGGCATGAATCCATGATCTTTACCACAGAGCTCTGCACATTGACCGCGATAAATTCCGGGCTCTTCAATACGTGTCCAAGATTCATTGATAAATCCAGGTATCGCATCTTTTTTTACAGCGAGATCCGGAACCCACCACGCATGAATAACATCATTGGCGGTAATCAAAAAACGAATCTTTTTCTTAATCGGAACCACTAGTGGCTCATCTACCTCCAACAAATAGTTAGGATTTTTTGGCTGTTGATTATTGATTTGTGTACGAGGGGTAGAAAGATTCGAAAAAAATGAAATATCTGAGCCAATGTAGTCGTATTTCCACTTCCATTGATATCCCGTAATCATGATATCTAAATCTGCTTTATCGGTATCATAAATATCGTAAAGCGTCTTAGTTGCGGGAATAGCCATGAGGATCAGAATTACAGTGGGAATGATTGTCCACACAAGCTCCACTGCGGTGCTCTCATGAAATTGTGCAGCCTTATATCCCTTACTCTTGCGGTGCCGCCACATACTGTAAAACATGACGCCAAATACAAGGACACCAATGACAACACAAATCCAAAAAATCAGCATATGTAATTCATAGGTGGTCTGGGCAACTTCAGTCACCCCCTTGGGCATATTAACCCCCCAGCGCTCAACAGCCTGCTCTTCCGCCAGTACAGATTGGGCGGATAGCGAAGCAGCCAGCAAGGCGAATAGCCGGTCAAAGCCTTTCAACATCGCCTACAGATCTCCGTGGTTGCGGGTTTCCTTGGGAATCCCGTAATTTTATTTTGGCCGCCGGCCTTCACGGATAGCTGAAATAGCCCTGTGTATATCCTCTACAGGGTTAATTCCACGTAAAGTTTGTGGACATACTGTTGTATTACAAGACTTCTTACACTGCGCGGGAAGACATTCCCGCAATACTGCTGTCAGCGCAACTTGTTATTTTTTTACCTCAGATGTCGTCGCCCGGAAGGTACAACCAACAACCTGTGTTTCTATATTTGTCGCAACTACTGCAGGTACAACAGGAACATATTGACAATGGAAAGTCAATCAGCACTTATAGCGATTAATTATGATGGTTGAGTCCCACTTGATAAAAATTTTCAAATATATTTAACCATTCCTTAAGAAAGATTGATCAGACCTCACGCAAAAGTACGTATTTTGTCTCGATACGATTTTTTTATGTAAACCAGATCATTAGTAAAGCCCCTCCTAGGGAGAAATTTTTCCTCTAGTACCACTTTATTTCTTGATTGCAGACTGGATAAACATTACTCCTTTTGGAATAGGTTAAGGATCTATACGAAATAGCTTGCCAAAGCTGACAATAAGGTATAATCGTTAGCTTAGTGACAAATGATTTTCATGCCATAAAATTTCTTTACCCACACATATCATTCAGACCTGATCGTTAACTGGCAATGTGGTAATTGGGAGTTTTATATTTCAGCGATTGCGCATTGATAGCCATTGTCATTATCCCTAGCTGAATGCTAATCCATCTGAGCAGTAACTATTTAGTGACCTCTATGCAGTATCCCCAAATCGATAATAAGAACCTGGGACGGGTTTGGAACCTTGCCTGGCCAATGATCCTGAGTAATATTTCTGTTCCACTTTTAGGGGCTGTTGATACTGCAATTCTTGGCCATCTTTCCTCTCCAGAGTACCTATCGGGAGTTGCCATCGGTGCAAGTGTTATGTCTATGTTGCTATGGGCCTTTGGCTTCCTGCGCATGGGAACTACTGGCCTTGTAGCCCGTAGCCAAACAGGTGGCGTGGAGTGGTTACTACGTGCGCTGTTATTGGCTTTGGTTTTGGGCGTATTATTAATCCTTTTAGCTTATCCGCTACTCGAGCATATCATTATCTGGATGAATGCCAGCAGTGAAGCTAGCCCTCATGCACTGGCCTATTTACAAATTCGCCTAATCAGCGCTCCGGTGGCATTAGCTAATTTCGCCATTCTTGGCTTTTTTATTGGCAGACAGGATAGCCGTGCGCCGTTGTATATTTTGCTTACAGCCAATCTATTAAATATTGGCATGGACTTCCTTCTTATTGTCGGCTTTGGATTAGGGGCTAAAGGGGCTGCCATTGCCACCGTGTGCGCTGATGTTTTTTCATTTCTGATGGGGTTAACATTATTGATCCGGGTAAATAAAAATATCTGGCAAGCTATTTTAGCTTATTTACACAATCGTCAGATTTTGCCCTGGATTGAATGGGGACCATGGCTAGAATTGGTACATATCAATACCGATTTATTTGTGCGTACCTGCCTACTATTATTAACTCTCACTTTCTTTACAGCCCAGGGGGCAGCACAGGGAGACTCTGTATTGGCAGCGAATGCCATTTTATTACAGTTGTTGATGATTACTTCTTACGCATTAGATGGCTTTGCCCACGCGACAGAAGCGTTGGTTGGAGAATCCATTGGGAAAAAGTCCAACAAATTATTTCATGAAACGGTATCTGCGGCAGGTATCTGGGCTTTAGGTAGTGCTTTATCCCTGACCGTGCTACTGATACTGGGTAAGCCTTTTATCATTGCGCTGTTTACAGATATAGATTCTGTTATTGAGCAGATAAATTCTGCCTATTGGTGGTTGTGTGCCCTTCCACTACTGGCAGTCTGGAGTTATCAGCTCGATGGTGTATTTATTGGCGCCGCCAAGAGTCGGCAAATGCGTGACACCATGTTGATTGCCACGATCTTTATTTTTTTCCCATGTTGGTGGCTAACTCAAAGCTGGGGTAATCATGGTATCTGGTTTAGCCTATTTTTATGGATGAGCGCACGATCTATTGGCCTTATTTTTTATTATCACTACTACACTGTAACCAAATCCTGGGTGTGCGAATAATTAGCTGATTGGCCGTATTATCAGCCTTATTCCTTTACCTCTGCAGAAAATAAAAAATGGTGTCACGGTGATATTGAGTAGATGCTAAAACACAACAGTGTCTGCAGTATCATCATACAACTAAACACTTGACATTTAGCTTTCAACTATTTTAGATAAAAATCAGTATTACTCTCAAGTTGGTAAATAATGAGCGGGCGAAATAATAATTCACACCCGCTCACCATTTTTTATAAATCTGGATTCTGTATCTGCTTTTGCATCAAAATCTGAGTGAAGTTCGAAAAAAATGTAGTTTCTCCCTGCAAAATTATACGATTCAACCCCTCTACTTTACTTCTCAAATTCCGATCATAGAAATATAAGCTACCGCTGCGTACTGTATAGGCTTTAGGGTTCTCCGCCATTAATTGATAAAAACTTGAGAGTCTTTCAAGATATACGTTAGCGTTTTCCAGTGAAAATTTACCGTGCTGATAGTAATCCAGAACTTCTTTATTTATCTGTTGTAGTAAAAATTCTTTTTCGTCCCCAGAGAACGGTTGGGCTTGTATCTGGGTATTAATATCGCTTCGTAAATCTTTCAAGTATCTATCGGCCGCTTGCGCGGACTCTCTAAGAGCACCAATAGTTTTCTTGCGCTTTCTTAGTGATTTACGGCTTTTAAACGTTGTAGCATCTGACATTTCAGATGAGGCAAGATCGGCCAATGGCCTAAATATAGTGACATGCTGTAGATTGCTATTAACCGTCAATTTATCACAAACCTTTAACGCAAAACTCCATTTTTTGAACGATCTTCCATCTAGAATTTTTTGTGGCAAAGCCTCTATATTCGCATTGAGTATACGCTGCTGCTGTAAATAATAATCCGGCCTTAAATTCCAGTCATTTGCCTGTAAACGGAACAGACTTAGTATTCCCTGATTGACGCAACTGGCCAACAGGTGAGAAGCCTGCTCTAATTGTTTCTTTTGCGTTTGTTGATAATTATTTAGGCCGTACAGTGCCGCAGCAATCACGATAATAAGCACGACGAAAGGTATGATTATTTTTTTCACTTTTTATTTTTATTTTGTGGCTGGATAAATTTAACAGGCTCTTCATTCACCTCTTTTTTCTTCGCTGTACTCACTCGGGTAATTAGTTCAGAGGGGGCGGATTGCAAACGAATTTCATCCTTGAAACCACAGGATACACATTCCCGATAGTTTTTCCCTTCTTCCTGATAATTCACTATTCTGTCCATTTCGCTGCAGCGCGGACAAACCGCGCCGGCGATAAAGCGCTTTTTGGAAGATTTTTTTGGCTTTCCAGGATTATTTTGATCGATCATGATTACTGCTCAACATGTCATGATGTGATGGTCCTTTCAGACCGGACTAATATTCAACTCAAGCTGCTCTATACCCGAGTGACGTAATAGGGCATCAATATCGGGTTCTCTCCCACGAAACTCCACAAAAAGATCCAGGGCATCTCGGCTTCCACCCTGTTCAAGAACTGAATGTAGAAAGTGCTCTCCTGTAGCCCTGTCAAAAATACCCTTCTCTTCAAACAGGGAAAACGCATCGGCCGAAAGTACTTCCGCCCACTTATAGCTGTAATACCCTGCGGCATAACCCCCCGCAAAAATATGGCTGAATCCGTGCTGAAAACGATTCTCTTCGGCAACGGGGACGACAGCCACCTCTGAGCGTACTTCGGTTAATAGCTGCTGAATTTTTTCAGCATTCATTGTCTCTTCACTGGCGTGCAGGCGGAAATCAAACATGGCGAACTCGAGTTGGCGCACTGTAAACATAGCCGACTGGAAATTCTTTGCCTCCAACATTTTATTCAGTAGCTGGGGCGGTAGTGATTCCCCTGTTTTGAAATGTGAGGAGATCATTTCAATTGCCTGCGGTTGCCAGCACCAATTCTCCAAAAACTGGCTGGGCATTTCCACCGCATCCCAGGCTACACCATTAATTCCCGACACTGCCGCTACATCCATTTGTGTCAGCATGTGATGCAAGCCATGACCAAACTCGTGAAACAATGTCGTGACTTCATAGTGTGTTAACAGAGAGGGCATATCGCCCGCTGCGGGACTAAAGTTGCACACCAGATAAGCGATGGGTAACTGCAAGCCATTCGCACTGTGGCGACGTGTAGCGACAGTATCCATCCAAGCCCCACCGCGCTTTTTCTCCCTGGCAAAGGCATCCAGATAAAAACCTGCGATACGCTCGCCTTCTCTGTACAGCCAGAAGAACTGTACATCTTTATGCCAGGTTGCCACAGACCTGTCTTCCTGAACGGAAATGGCAAAAAGTTTTTCCACTACGGTAAATAGGCCCTCAACCACTTTTGCATAGGGAAAATAGGGGCGCAGCTCTTCCTGGCTTATGGCATAACGTTGTTGCTTGAGCTTCTCTGCTACCCAAGCAATATCCCAGGGCTGGAGTTCATTGAGGTTGTACTCTGCTTCGGCAAATACGCGTAGCTCCGCCATCTCGCGCTCGGCCGCGGGTTTTGCTCTCTGCGCTAGGTCGTTGAGAAACTCCAGTACGCGCGGTGTATCGGGGGCCATCTTACTGGCCAGTGACAATTCGGCGTAATTAGACATACCCAGCAGCTGGGCCTGCTCTGCCCGCAACGCCAGAATAGCCTCCATCACCTCTGAATTGTCATACTCACCGGCATTGGGGCCAACCTCTGAAGCGCGACTGACAAAAGCGGTGTGTACCCGCTTACGCAGCTCGCGATTGTCCGCATGAGTCATTACCGACAGATAGCTAGGCCCGTCGAGGGTAATTAACCACCCCTCCTTGTCCTTGTTCTGTGCGGCACTGCGCGCTGCAGCCACAGCGGTCTGCGGTAATCCGTTTAATTCTGACTCCTCCGAGGTATGCCAGGACCAGGCATTCGTAGCATCCAATACATTATTGGCAAATCGACTGGAGAGTTCTGCCAAGCGCTTGCTGTTCGCGGCAAATTGCTCTCGCGCCTCCCCCTGCAGACCAACTCCGCTCAACTCAAAATCCCGCAATCCCAGCTCGACAGATTTCTTGTGTGGCTGTGACCAGTTTTGAAAAGCCGGCGATGCCGCCAGCTGTTGATAAACCTGATACAGCTCGCGATTTTGACCCTGTTCCGTCCAGTAAGCGGTGACTTGCGCGAGCGCCGCTTCATAGGGAGCACGCCACTCGCCACTCAGCACACTGTTGAGGTGACTGATCGGCGAAAATGCGCGATTCAGCTGGTCCTGGGCCTCTTCGAGCGGTACCAGGGTGGTCTCCCAGCCCGGGGTTTCTAATCCCCGTAGTAATTGCTGCTTACAGTTCTCGATCAACTGTGCAATCGCGGGCTCCACCTGTTGGGGCTGCAGTTGGTTAAACGGGGGGAGTAGGGGGATATTCAACAGTGGATTGGACATACGGGACCCTGTGCTCAAATTAGGATACAGCTATGATAGAGGATTCATTGTACAGGAGCTCCTTTATGTCCCCACTGCGCAGCCTCAATGACTCTGTCAGCGAGAAATCCCCACAACTCGGCAATCGCGTTTTTATTGATCCGCAGTCGGCTGTGATTGGTGATGTCACCCTTGGAGAGGATTGCTCTGTGTGGCCCATGGCGGTGGTGCGCGGCGATATGCACCACATCCAAATAGGCGCGCGCACCAGTGTACAGGATGGTGCGGTATTACATATTACCCATGCCGGGCCTTTCAACGCCGATGGTTGGCCACTGACCATTGGTGAAGATGTCACTATCGGCCACAAGGCCTGTCTACATGGTTGTACCATTGGCAACCGCGTTTTGATCGGTATCGGTGCAATTGTACTGGATGGTGCCGTCATAGAGGACGAGGTCGTATTAGCCGCGGGGGCATTGGTGCCGCCGGGGAAAACCCTGGAGAGCGGTTACCTCTATGTAGGCGCGCCCTGCCGCAGAGCGCGCCCCCTGTCCGAAAAGGAGATGGCTTTTTTCCGCTATTCAGCGCAAAACTATGTGAAGCTGAAAGATCAATACCTACAACAAAGCCGCGATTAATCCATTGCATATCAACCGAAGAGCATGCTCACTCTGAACACTGACCAGCTACATACTTTTGTGCGCGCCTGCGAACTGGACTCCTTTTCCGCCGTCGCCCGAGAGTTGGGGCGCGCGCAATCCTCGATAAGTGCCAACATCCAGAATCTGGAGTTAGACCTGGGGCTTGAGCTTTTCGATCGCAGCGGAAAATACCCCCGCCCCACGGCGGCCGCCCAGGCCCTGTTGCCGCTGGCCCGCCAGGCCCTCGGCCAACTGCAGCGTTTCCAGCAGGCCGCAGATTCTTACCAGCGCGGCGAAGAGCCGCTGCTGCGCATTCTGTTTGAGGAGCTGGTGATGCCGGACCGCCTCAACGATGTGCTTGCCACTTTCAGTCATCGATTTCCCCACACCCAGTTACAACTGAGCAGTGCCAGCAGCGAGCAAGCCGTGGCGTGTGTAAGCCGTGGAGAGGCCGATTTCGCTTTTGTAACAACCAGAGATAATTATCCGAGCGCGCTGGATTTCAATACCCTCGGGCGACAACAAATTCTCTGTCTGGCGCCTCCCGATCACCCATTGGCTCAACAACAGCCTGCTTCGCTCAGCGAAGCGGCCCGCCACCGGCAAATAATTGTTGCAGGGGTGAACAGCCAGCACCGTTGGCAACTCTCGGCACAAACTTGGATCTGTGATTCTCTGTTACAGGCCTTGGATCTGGCCTGTAAGGGGATCGGTTGGGTCAATGCGCCCTATGAGCTGGCCCGCCCTTTCCTGAAAAGCGGTAAATTGGTGGAGTTGAAACTGACTAGCGCACTGAGCACTTGGAGTCTGGATGTCGACCTACTGTGGTCTGCAAAAAGCGCCCAGGGGCAGGCTGGGCTTTGGTTCGCCAGGGAGGCCCGGCGCTTATATGGTAACTATTACAGCCCACCTATCGCGTTTTCCGATAGAACCTAATTTCTCTACAAAAAAATTTCCGATAACACTTGGCTACAGGGCCCGCAGGCCCGATTCCGTAAAACTGGCAATCAGGAGCCAACACGATGAATGAACAGCAGCGGCTAGAAGAAATGGACGCCTTCTCCCAGAAATACCGCTACGACATGGATTATCTTCGGGAGTTTTTACGCAGCTCTCCTGAGGGTTTTGAAAAGTTTGCCAATTTCCAGCCTTTATCCATGCACCGGGAGTTTTTGCCTCTGGAGGTATTTTGGGTCAGTAAACTGGCGGCCATGCAGGTTGCAGACTGCGGCGCCTGTCTGCAGCTAAATGTGCGTATGGCTCTTGAAGCCGATGTAGAGCCACACCTGGTCAGAGCCTGTATTCAGGGCGGGAGTAATTTGCCCGAGCCGCTCAAGGATATTTTTGACTTTGCCACGGCGTTGGCCAGCTACAAAAACATCGATCCGGTTCTGGACCAGCGTATCGGCACTCAGCTGGATCAAAGGCAACGCATCGAGTTGGGCGTCAGTGTCGCTACCGCCTCTGTGTATCCCACCATAAAACGGGCCATGGGCCACACTCAGAGCTGTAGCCTGATCGAAATCGAATTTGAAGCCTAATCACACAAGCCGCCGCAAAAAATGTACGGCGGCGTCTTCATTTACCCTGCAGTCGCAGCAACGCAGAAGCGGCAATGCCGCCGATGGCACAGGCGAGAATAATCACTAGCGGAGTCATAGCCCCCAATGCAAAAGCGCCGTAGTCATAACCCCGTTGCGGTAACAGGTAGAGCAGTAGCACACCGGCCGGTAGCAGTGATAACAGGGCTCCACGCAATAGCCAGGCATTGCGCAAAGGCAACAGAAATAACAATCCACAGAGCCCCCCCCAGACAATGCGCTGGTAGAGATAGGTATTACTCAGGTGTGGAGCCAGGTCTACCCCCAGCCACCGAGTGAATCCGTAGCTCCCCATGGCCCACAAACCCAGCGCATAGCAGAGGCCGCCGAAACACCCCACCGCAAAGCATATAGAGAGATTACGCAACCAGTCGCGCACAGCCTATTTCCTCGTCATTGTTGTTATTGGTTGATCCGGCAAGCTAATGCCGCCAGCGAACGGAACCGGTCCGTGAGGTAGTAATGGGTTGATCTATCTGCAGCGTTTTATTGTCCGCTTAGCAGTGCCCGACGTAATTGCGCCTGTACCGGCTCAACCAAGGGCGCCACACCTCGCCACAGGAAAAAAGCTTCCGCCGCCTGCCCAACCAGCATGCCAAGTCCATCTGCCGCCTCAACTCCCTGCTCGCGGGCCCAGTGTACAAAAGGCGTCGGCGTGGCACCGTAAACCATGTCATAGGCTCGACCACTGCTTGTAAAAAGATACTTAGGCAGAGGTGGCAATTGATTATCCAGGCTCGCCGAGCTCGCGTTGATTACCAGATCAAAGCCGCCACACAACGGCTCTAAACCCCCGCCGCTTAAGGCGCCATAGTGGGAAAATTCATCGGCGAGCTGGCAGGCTTTGGCTGCAGTGCGATTGGCAATATGTAACTGTGCGGGACGTTCAGCTAATAGTGGCAGAAGGGCGCCACGGGCGGCGCCACCCGCGCCCAGGAGCAAGACCCGCTGATCCTGAATTGCCCAGTTCAAATTATCGCGGATATCCGCTACCAGCCCTGCGCCATCGGTATTATCACCGAGCAAGCGCCCATCTTGATCGCGCATCAGGGTATTCACCGCACCGGCGGCGGCGGCGCGTTCGGTAAGCGCATCGGCCAGCTCACAGGCTTGCAATTTGAACGGCACGGTGACATTCAGGCCGCGGCCGCCCTCGGCAAAAAACGCGGAAACCGTTTTGACAAAACCATCCAGCGGGGCGAGCAGCTTCTCGTAGACAAGATCCTCTCCCGTCTGCTCGGCAAAGGCGGTGTGAATTTGCGGGGACAGGGAGTGCTCGATGGGATTGCCTACAACGCCATAGCGGTCGCTCACGACGGCCCCCTCTTACGCGCCCTGACCGCCTCACGAATCTTGGCGCTCTCATCAACGATCACCAGACCGTCGATCCTGAGTCCCTGCTCGGTATCGGTGAGCAGGTAACGGGTATAAGAACTGTACAGTTCGATAGCCTTACCGCCCTCTTCCTGGCGGTGCAGAAAGGTCCAGCGCAAACTGGCAAGGCTCATAAATGCATTCAGCTCGATAACCTCCGTCACGGTGCCGAGGATTTGGCACACTTCGAGGCGCCGATAGGCGTTGAGCAGCTTCTCGACCTGTTGGACAAAGGCACCGCGATCCACGGCCAACTTGGCGCCGTCCTCTCGGTAGTAATGCAGGGGAAAGCGGTAATAATCCGCTATCTGCTCGGCATCGCCGGTTTCGAAATGGCGCCTGTAATCCAGGAAGAGAGAATTGATATTTTCCAGTCGCGTCTGTTGCACAGCGAACCTCCATAGTGCCCGATCCAGGCCTATACCCAATCCCGATGCGGCAGAAAATCCGTGTAAAGCTTTTCCTCTGGGGAGCCCGACTCGGGGTGCCAGTCATACTTCCAACTGACCATGGAAGGCAGTGACATCAGGATGGACTCGGTACGTCCGCCGCTCTGCAGGCCAAACAAGGTGCCCCGATCAAACACCAGATTGAACTCCACATAGCGACCGCGGCGGTACAGTTGGAAATCCCGCTCGCGCTCACTGTAAGGGGTATCTTTGCGTTTCTGTAAGATGGGCAGATAGGCATCCAGATAACTGTCACCCACAGCGCGGGTCAGTGCGAAGGCGTTTTCAAAGCCGCCCTCATTGAAATCATCAAAGAAAAGACCGCCCACTCCGCGGGCCTCATCCCGGTGCTTCAGGTAGAAATACTTGTCGCACCACTGCTTGAAACGCGGGTAAATCTCTTCACCGAAAGGCGCGCAGGCACTCTTTGCGGTGCTGTGCCAGTGCACCACATCCTCTTTAAAACCATAGTAAGGCGTGAGGTCATAGCCCCCCCCAAACCACCAGATGGGCTCGGCACCGGGCTTTTTAGCGACAAACAGTCGCACGTTGGCGTGGCTGGTAGGCACATAGGGATTGCGCGGGTGGATCACCAGGGAGACACCCATGGCCTCAAAAGAGCGGCCGGCCAGTTCAGGACGGCTGGCCGTTGCGGAGGGCGGCAAACCATCCCCATAGACATGGGAGAAGTTGACCCCACCCTTTTCGATCAGGTTTCCCTCCTCCAGTACGCGGGTTCTCCCACCGCCACCGCCGGGTCGCTCCCAGGTATCCTCGTGAAACGCTCGGCCATCCTCGCCACCCAGGGCGTTGCAGATACGATCCTGTAGATCCAGCAGATAGCCCTTAACTTCCTTGGTATCAATATCACTCATGGGGAAACACTAACTCGCTTTAAAGAAATCAACCGCCCGCGCGCAATTGCTCCCCACTGAGGAGGTCGCGGATTTCACTGGGTGCGCTGCGCCCCCCAGTGGAACCGCCACCGACATAGTCGAGGGCATCGCCGAAATAACGGAGTACCTGGTATTTATGTCGAGCGGGTTGGCAACCCGCCGGATTGGCCGAGGTGGATACAATAGCACCGCCAAAAGCCCGTGTTAACGCAACGGTGAATGAATGGTCAGTATGACGCAAGGCCACTGCGGGATGGGCGCCGCACACCCAGTAGGGGATACGATCTCGGTGGGGCACCAGCCAGGTCACCGGTCCCGGCCAGGTTTTGCGCAGTTGCTCGCGCTGTTCAACGCTGAGCGGATCGAGCAAGGTGCTAAAACTCGCCTCCTCACCGGAAACCAGGATCAAGCCCTTTTCCAGCGGACGAGTCTTCAGGCGCAGTAAGCGCCTTACCGCCTGCAAGTTATTCGGGTCGCAGGCGAGACCCCACACAGACTCGGTGGGGTGGGCAATAACGCCGCCCGCTGCCAGGGCGCGGGCGGCCTGCTTTACAGCGAGCGGAGAATACCTCATAGCAGCGTCGCTGTTATTTGGCTTTGCGCTGCTGCAGGTCTTTTTGCAGCTGGGCATCCTTGGCGATAATCGCCTCGGCATTGGCACGGCGCTCATCTACCAGCTTCTGGTGCATCTCCGCATCGGAGGAACCGATAATCTGTGCGGCCAGGTAAGCAGCGTTCTTGGCGCCGGCTTTACCGATGGCCACAGTGGCCACAGGAATACCACCGGGCATCTGTACGGTGGACAGCAGCGCATCCAGACCATCGAGAGAAGCATTGATCGGCACACCAATCACCGGCTTCAGGGTAGTCGCAGATACCGCACCGGCCAGGTGCGCAGCCATACCGGCGGCACAAATAAACGCGGCACAACCGCGCTTGTCGGCATCGGTGACATAGCTGTGCGTCGCCTCGGGGGTACGGTGGGCGGAGGTGACTTTCACTTCAAAGGGAATGTCGAACTTCTCCAGTACGCCGAAGGCGGCTTCCATTACTGGCAGGTCGGAGTCAGAACCCATTAGGATCGCTACAAAAGGCTTGCTCATTTCAACTCTCTTAACTGTCAAAGCGGGGGGAAGCGCGGCAATCTAGCGGATTGCGCAGCCGGGCACAAGATGTTGCCATTCACACCCTCTCAGCGCAGCGGATTCTGCACATTGGCTCTTGCCGGTGACCGCCAGCGACACAAGGCCCCACTTAAAGAGTCGATTTAACGCCAGCTGCATAATCTGGATGTACCTTGTGAAATTCTGCCAGCTGCCGCTGTATTATTCTATCCGGCACTCCCGCCATCGCCCTGGCAATATTGCCAAACAGCCGCTGTTTTTGCGCATCATCGAAAAGGTCGAAGAGCGCTCGCACCTGGCTGTAGTCGTCATTACCCTCTCGGTGGTCGTAGCGATCCGCAGCACCCGTTAGTGCAAGGGGTGGCTCTTTCACACTGGGGTCCTCCTGCGGGCCGCCGAAGCTGTTGGGCTCGTAGTAGGCGTCGGGGTTACCGGTGCGAATCCCCGTGGAGTTCATCTCGCCATCGCGGTAGTAGTTGTGCACGGGACAGTGCGGTGTGTTTACCGGCAGGTTTTCATAGTGGGTGCCCAGGCGATGGCGGTGGGCATCGGCGTAAGAAAAAACTCGCGCCTGCAGCATCTTGTCTGGGGAGAAGCCGATACCCGCCACAGTATTCGAGGGAGAAAAAGCGGCCTGCTCCAACTCGGCGAAGTAATCGTCTGGGTTGCGATTCAGCTCCATCTCGCCAACCTCAATTAACGGGTAGTCTCCGTGGGGCCACACTTTGGTCAGATCGAAAGGGTTGTAGGGTGTCTTGGCGGCATCGGCTTCTGGCATCACCTGTAATTGCAGGCTCCACTTAGGGTATTCGCCTTTCTCAATGGCTCCGAACATCGCCTCCTGGTAGCTCTCTCGAGTGCGGCCAACCACCGCTTCCGCTTCCGCATCGGTATAAAACTTGTGCCCCTGGCGGGTCTTGAAATGAAACTTCACCCAGAAGCGCTCACCGGTGCTATTCCACAGGGAGTAAGTGTGGGAGCCATAGCCATTCATGTGCATTGGTGAGATCGGCAGACCGCGATCAGAAAACAGAATCGTGACCTGGTGCAGACTCTCCGGCGACAGCGACCAGAAATCCCACATAGCGGTGGCAGAACGCAGGTGGCTGCGCGGGTGACGTTTTTGGGTGTGGATAAAATCGGGAAATTTATACGGGTCGCGCACAAAAAAGACCGGGGTGTTATTACCAACCAGATCCCAGTTGCCCTCATCGCTGTAAAACTTCAACGCAAAACCGCGCACATCACGCTCGGCATCTGCCGCCCCCCGCTCTCCCGCAACAGTGGAAAAACGTGCCAGCATGGGAGTTTCCACCCCCACCTGTAACACCTTGGCACAGGTGTATTTGGCGATATCCCCGGTAATACGCAGGGTGCCATAGGCCCCCCAGCCCTTGGCGTGTACTGTGCGCTCGGCAATCCGCTCGCGGTTCTGATGCGCAAGCTTTTCCAGCAACTGGTAGTCCTGGATTAATAGTGGTCCGCGGGGGCCGGCACTCAGGCTGTTCTGATTGTCCGCGATGGGTGCGCCACCATCGGTGGTGAGTTTTGGTTTATCCGCCATGACCTGCCTCCTGTATTCGAGTTCACTGAGTATTAACGCAGTGTCTGGACTTGGCGAATCTGTCGGCGGCTGGAACCTCTGCCGCCCCTTCAGCTAGCCACGCCCTCCCCCTCGCAACAACAGGCCGCGCCCCGGACGGTCAACTGATAGCCACCGGGTAATGGCTCCAGCAAGCCCTCCAGTTCCATTTGCAACAACAGCGCCATTAGCTCACCTGGACCCTCCCCGGTCTCCCCAGCCAACTGCTCGATACTGCGCGGACCTCCCTGCATAGCGAGTAACAGACGCCGCTGGCGATCGTCCAACAGAATGGCCGGCGCAGGCTCAGTCGCACTCGGCTCAGCCAGCAGGCCGCCAAGCTGGCCGACGACATCGCCACTGGTCTCCACCAGCGTCGCTCCCTCTCGGATCAGGTGGTGGCAACCCCGGGCCATGGGGTTGTGAATAGAGCCGGGTATGGCAAACACCTCGCGATTTTGCTCCAGAGCCAGACGCGCGGTAATCAGGGAGCCCGAGCGCAGCGCCGCCTCGACCAACAGTACCCCCATAGAGAGCCCACTGATAATGCGGTTGCGGCGGGGAAAGTTCTTGGCCTCGGCGCCGCTCTCCAGAGGTAACTCGCTGAGGATAGCGCCTCCCGCAGCGAGGATTTCATCGGCCAGCGCGCGATTTTGGCGTGGATAAATACAGTCCACGCCGCTGCCCAACACGGCAATCGTGGCCCCCGTACCCCGCAGGGCGCCTCGATGAGCCGCCGCATCCACACCCAGCGCGAGCCCCGAAGTAATGGCAAAGCCGGAGCGAGCGAGTTCCATGGCAAAGCTGCGGGCGTTATCCAGGCCCGCGCTGGTCGCGCGGCGCGCACCCACAATGGCGATCTGTGGTAGAGCCAAAATTGCACGGGGTCCGCGCAAATAAAGCAGAGGCGGCGGCCGCGAGATTTCCATGAGCAGGGGTGGATAGTCGCTATCGCTGTGGCACACGAGCTGCACACCGCGCTGTACACAGCGGGCGCGCTCACCCTGCACCCATTCGAGCAACTCGCTCTGCGCGCCTAGACGACAGAATTCACGCCACTGGGATTGGGCGCGAACCGGCAGTTTGCTCAACATGGCTTGGGGGAGTTGCAGGAGGGCCCGATCCGGGCTGCCGAAGTGATCCAGTAATTGCCAGTAGCGCGCGGGGCCCAAGCCTTCGAGGCGTAGTAGGGCCATGCTGGCAGTCAACGCATCCATGCGGCTCACCGTTTGTCTGTTTGAGAAGAGGGGGGTGTGTCCAACCGGGCGACGCTCCAAACAGCAAGAGCGCCGCATTCAATTCCAATCGCTAGGGGTTACGCACCAAGTCCATCACCTCCAGAGGGCGATCGGCTTCGAGAATCAGGGCCAGGCTCATTTTCTCAAAGGTACGGAACACCATCATCTCGCCGGCGCGCTCATCGGGCAGTTTTACACTGTCGCCGGCAATACGATCGCGCACCAGGGAGCCGCGCTTGTACACCGCCATCATATTGCCCGGCACTATGCCATCGCGATCGCCCAGGTTGAGGATGACCACATCGAATTTACCGATTTGGGTCACCCCCTCATCCACACCGACAATCAGACCGTCCACCGTGACTGCCGGAGCGCTGGGGTGGAACAACGCATCAATGGAGCGCTCCTCCACCGGCATCAGGCGATCCTCGAGGCGAATCTCGCGGGCGGTACTGGCCACCCCCAGGGTCGCGACGGAAAAGCCCGGCAGGTTATCCGGGTCCAGCTGTAACAGGTCAACTTCACCCACACCCAGAGCCTGGCGCCCCAGGGTCTCATTGCTCACAGGGTCAACGTACACAGGGCCCGGCCGATAGAGGCCATAGGATGCCAGGGGTACTTCAAATTCACCGCGGGCGTAGATAGTGTCGCCCGCGCCCATAAGGATATGATTATCGGAGCCGGACACAATATAGGGGGTGCCCTCGAAAGCACCGGGCTCGACAATGCGCGTGCGCGACAGGAAGGCATTGATCGCATCCAGGGGAATCGCCGGAATCGCATCCTCCACCGCTTCGCGGCGGATCTGCGGCGTCAGGCGATTGCCGTTGGCACCGGGAGACAGCTGATAAGCGCGGGGTCCGCGCTGCAGCTGCAATTGCGGCTGGCCATCTACGTACACCAGGCGCAGGCTGTCGCCCGGAAAGATCAAATGCGGATTTTCCACCTGTGGGTTCACCTGCCAGATCTCCGGCCAATACCAGGGCTGGATCAGGAATTCACTGGAGATATCCCAGAGGGTATCGCCCTTTTGCACCACATAGGCATCCGGATGGCTGGGGTTCAGACGCACCTGATCCTGCGCTTGGGTGCCAAGGGCGACCGCCAACATCGAGACGGCGGCCAGGATTATTTTTTTCATGGAAGCATTCCTATGCTCTTTATCGCTATAATTCTCAGCGCCGGGACACCCTCCTTAAGGGGAAATGGCCGGCCCCGGGCGCGAGGCGCCAGCGAAAATCGGGGTCCACTCGGTAAATATTGAGCGCGATCATAATGTTATCAGCGCACGTTCAACGAATACTAGAAGTTTGTCACAGGTGTTATGGCTAAACTCGAGATACTGGAATTTCCCGATCCGCGCCTGCGCGAGGTCGCTAAACCCGTCACAGAAGTGACCGACACTCACCGTCAGCTGCTCGACGACATGTTCGAAACCATGTACGCAGCACCTGGCATAGGTCTCGCTGCCACCCAGGTTAATGTGCACGAGCGCATCGTGGTGGTGGATATCTCCGAAGACAACAGTGAGCCGTACGGATTTATCAATCCCGAGATCGAAGTACTGGATCCGGAGATCCATCAGTACGACGAGGGCTGCCTGTCGGTACCCGGTTTCTACGAGACCGTGGAACGCCCGCGCAGGGTGCGAGTCAAGGCTCTGGATCGCGACGGCGAACCCTTTGCCCTCGAGGTGGAAGGTCTGCTAGCCGTGTGTATTCAGCATGAAGTTGACCACCTGGACGGCAAGCTGTTCGTCGACTACATCTCCCCGCTCAAGCGCAACCGCATTCGCTCCAAGCTGGAAAAATCCCAGCGTCGGCGCGCCTGAGTCAGAGAACTGGCCGCCGGCACGCCCGGCGCCACCGCCATCCCCGATCTGAGAACCAGCCAGTGAATATCATCTTTGCCGGCACGCCGGACTTTGCCGCCGTGCATCTGCAGGCGCTGCTCGACAGCGAGCACAATGTCATCGCCGTTTACACCCAGCCAGACAGGCCTGCGGGGCGCGGCAAGAAATTACTGGCAAGCCCGGTGAAGCAGCTGGCGCAAGCGCAACAAATCCCGGTGTATCAACCCCAGAGCCTGCGCGATGAAAATGCCCAGGCAGAACTGGCCGCATTGGGAGCGGACATTATGGTGGTTGTAGCCTACGGCCTAATCCTGCCCCAAGCGGTACTGGACACCCCGCGATTGGGGTGTATCAACGTGCACGCCTCCCTTCTACCGCGCTGGCGCGGCGCGGCGCCCATCCAGCGTGCAGTCGAGGCTGGCGACAGCGAGAGCGGTGTGGCCATCATGCAAATGGAGGCCGGCCTGGATACCGGCCCGGTATTGGTGGAACGACGCTGTCCGATTGTGGTGACCGAAACCGGTGGCAGCCTGCACGATAAGCTGGCGGAGCTGGGCGGCCCCGCCCTGATCCAAGCCCTGGCGCAACTGGCCGCAGGCTCGGCTAAGCCTCAGAGCCAGGATGACGCCCAGGCCAACTACGCCAACAAAATCACGAAAGAAGAGGCCCGAATCGATTGGCAGCGTCCGGCACAAGAGCTGCACCGCCAGATCCGCGCCTTTAACCCCTTCCCGGTAAGTTGGAGCACCTACCCGGATAAGAAAGGCGAACAGCGCCTGCGCATATACAGCGCCACCCTGGAAAACGGCTGTCACAGCGACAACCCCGGCACTATTCTCGCCTGCGACGACGAGGGCATTCTCGTCGCCTGTGGCCGCGAGGCCCTGCGGCTGCAGTTAATTCAGCTGCCCGGAAAGAAAGCGCTGCCCGCCGCAGAAATTTTAAAAGGTTACCGGGCGCTATTCGCGCCCGGCACACAACTGGGATAAGCATGAGTAGAGATGTACGCGCCGAGGCGGCCAGGGTGGTCGCCAGCCTGTTGAATGGACGGGGATCACTGTCGAGACTGCTGCCCCAGGCAGAAGAAAAAGTCGAAGAGCGCGACCGCGCCCTGCTGCGCGAGCTTTGCTACGGCTGTGCCCGCACCGCCCCGCGCCTGCAGCTAACCGCGGCCAAACTACTGCGCAAAGCCCCCGGCGACACTCAGGTCAGCGCGCTGATCCTGCTCGGCTTATACCAGCTGGAATACACCCGCATTCCCGATCACGCGGCGATCTCCGCCACGGTCAACGCCGCCCGCAGTCTTAAACTGGACCGCGCCACTGGCCTGATCAACGGCGTGCTGCGCAACGCCCTGCGCGACAGCGAGCGCCTGCAGCGCAAGCTCTCAGGTAACCCTCAATTCAGTTCCATGCACCCGGCGTGGCTGCAACAGAAAATCAAGGCCGCCTGGCCAACCCAGGCGGGGGACATCTTCCGCGCCAACAACACCAATCCGCCCATGACCCTGAGGGTGAATAGCGCGAAGATTTCCCGTGACGACTACCTGCAGCAGCTCGATGAGACCGGCCTGTCGGCCGAGCCCTGTACCCTCTCACCGGTGGGCGTTACCTTACTTGAAGCGGTCCCTGTCGGTATTCTGCCCGGTTTTGCCGATGGCTTGGTCAGTGTGCAGGACGAGTCGGCCCAACTGGCGGCAATATTGCTCGCAGCGGAAAGTGGCGATCGGGTACTCGATGCCTGCGCCGCGCCGGGGGGCAAGAGCTGCCACCTGCTGGAACAACAGTCTTCGATCCAATTGAGTGCCCTCGATATTGAAGAACTACGTCTCGACCGGGTGCAGGAAAATCTCGAGCGGTGCGGTCTCTCCGCGCAATTGATCTGCGCCGACGCAGCCACACCGGATGCCTGGTGGGATGGACAACAATACGAGCGCATCCTGCTCGACGCGCCCTGCTCCGCGACCGGAGTGATCCGCCGCAACCCAGATATCAAATTGCTGCGCCGCGCCGAAGATATCACCGAGCTGGCGAAACTACAGGGGAAACTATTGCGTACCCTCTGGCCACTGCTCAAACCCGGTGGCAGTCTCCTTTATGCCACTTGTTCGGTGCTCCCGGCTGAAAATAACGAAGTCGTTGCGGCCTTCATTGCGGAGACCGAGGATGCGAGCGACAATACACCCGAACTGCTGCACGGAAAGCCCTGGGGCGAGAAACAGGCTGCGGGTATGCAACTATTGCCCCAGAGTCTTGGCGGTGACGGTTTCTACTACGCTCTGCTCAGCAAAGCCGAATAAATAACAGCAGCGCTAGCCGCGAGTCTCATCCGATATGAAAATTGTCATTCTCGGCGCCGGCCAGGTGGGCGGCTCACTGGCGGAGGCTCTGGCCTCCGAGCGCAATGATATTGTCCTGGTGGACAGCGACGAAAAAACCCTGCGTGAATTGCGCGATCGCATCGATATCGGCGTGGTCAACGGACACGCCTCTCACCCCGATGTGCTGATGGATGCCGGCATCGAAGATGCCGATATCCTGGTGGCAGTGACCAACAACGATGAAACCAACATGGCGGCCTGCCAGATTGCGCACTCCCTGTTTCGCGTTCCCACCAAGATTGCGCGCGTACGCGCCGCTTCTTATCTGCAATATCCGCAGTTGTTTGACAACCAGGCCATACCCATCGATGTATTGATCAGTCCCGAGCAGCTGGTCTCCGAATATATCGCGCGTCTGATGGAGCATCCGGGTGCCCTACAGGTACTGGATTTTGCCTCCGGCCGCGTGCAGCTGGTCACCGTGCTGGCGGTACAAGGCGGCCCGCTGGTGGGACACCAGCTGCGCTATTTGCGCGAACACATGCCCAAGGTGGATACCCGTGTGGCGGCCATCTACCGGCGCAATCGCCCGATTATTCCCCAGGGAGATACCGTGATCGAGGCCGGTGATGAGGTTTTCTTCATCGCCGCACGCGCCGATATCCGCGCGGTGATGAGCGAATTGCGCCGCCTGGAACACGGCTACAAACGCGTGATCATCGCCGGCGGTGGCAATATTGGCCTGCGTCTGGCCACCAAGCTGGAGAACCGTTACTCGGTCAAAATTATCGAGCAGAGCCACGAGCGCTGTGTGTTTTTATCCGAGGAACTGTCGCACACCATCATCCTGCACGGCAGTGCCTCGGACCAGGAGCTGTTACTCGAGGAGAATATCGAGGACACCGATGTATTCCTCGCCCTTACCAACGACGATGAAGCTAATATCATGTCATCGCTGCTGGCCAAGCGTCTCGGCGCTCGCAAAGTGATGACCCTGATCAATAACCGCGCCTACGTGGATTTGGTACAGGGCGGTGAAATCGATATCGCCATTTCTCCCCAACAAAATACCATCGGCAGCCTGCTCACCCACGTGCGTCGCGGCGATATGGTCAATGTACACTCCTTGCGCCGTGGCGCAGCCGAGGCCATTGAGGTGGTCGCCCACGGCGATGAGCGCACTTCCAAAGTGGTCGGGCGCAAGATCGAAGATATCGATCTGCCCGAGGGTGCCTCTATCGGTGCCATCGTGCGCGAGACCGTAAACGGCAGTGAAGTTTTAATGGCACACGACGATGTCATTGTACAGAGCGACGATCACGTGATTGTATTCCTAGTGGATCGCCGCCAGACCCGCCACGTGGAACAATTGTTCCAGGTTGGCTTCGGCTTTTTTTAGTGTCGAAGTTTTATTGAGTCATCCGGCGATCACTACCTCCGCCGTCCATATAAAGTAACAACAGATAACAGGCTGACAGGCGTCAATGCGAATTGCGGTAATTGCGCGAGTTTTTGGAATTCTCCTCACGGTGTTCAGCCTGACACTGCTGCCGCCGATCGGCGTGTCCTTGTGGTATGAAGACAATACCCACAGCGCCTTTGTTATCGCTTTTGTCATTACCCTGGTGACCGGCTTGTTTATGTGGTTGCCGGTGCACGACCTGCGACAAGATCTACGCACCCGTGACGGTTTTGTGGTGACCTCACTGTTCTGGCTAATTCTCGGCAGTTTTGGTGCCCTGCCTTTTATTATCAGCCCACTGCCGGACCTGAGTATTACCGATTCTATTTTTGAATCTATTTCCGGACTGACCACCACTGGCGCCACGGTGATTACCGGCCTGGACACCCTCCCCCCGGCCATTCTCTACTACCGCCAGCAATTGCAGTGGTTTGGTGGCATCGGCGTAATTGTAATCGCCCTGGCGATCCTGCCCATGCTCGGTATTGGTGGTATGCAGCTGTACAAGGCGGAAATTCCCGGCCCAGTCAAAGACACCAAATTAACTCCGCGTATCACCGAGACAGCACGCGCACTGATCGTGATCTACGTGATTCTCACCATACTGTGCGGCATCGGCTATTGGTGGGCGGGCATGACGGTTTTCGACGCTGTGGGCCACGCCTTTTCCACCGTGGCCAATGGCGGCTTTTCCACCCACGATGCCAGTATGGGCTTCTATGCCCACAACCGCGCCATTATGGTGATCTGTATCATTTTTATGTTCACCGCGGCAATCAACTTTGGCCTGCATTTTTACGCCTTCCGCAACAAAACTCTCAAGCATTACTGGCGCGATTCGGAATTTCGTTTTTATGTGATGTTGATTCTTGGGGCCGGGCTGTTAATCAGCTGTTACCTGTGGATCTTAAATATTTTCTCCCCGGGCAATAGCCTGCTGCACGGCTTTTTTCAGGTGGTTTCTATCAGCACCACCGCCGGTTTCGCCTCCGAAAATTTTTCCGCCTGGCCGGTTTTTCTGCCCTATGTTTTATTGCTGCTGGGTATCCTTGGTGCCTGTGCCGGTTCTACGTCCGGGGGAATCAAGGCCGTACGCGGAATGTTGATTATGAAATCCGGTATGCGCGAACTAAATCGCCTGGTACATGCCAACGCAGTAATTCCTATCAAGCTCAACCGCAAGATAGTGCCAGACCGAGTTACCGATGCGGTGTGGGGCTTTTTCGCTGTCTATGTTCTGTCGTTTTTTATCCTCTCCATTATCGTCATCGCCACCGGCGAAGATTTTGTCACCTCCGTTACCACGGTGGCCTCGTGCCTGAGTAACATCGGCCCGGCCCTCGGCGACGCCGCCTCGCACTACGGCTCGATCAATGAAGTGGCCAAGTGGTTTCTCATCCTCGCCATGCTGATGGGGCGCCTGGAAATTTTTACCTTGCTGGTGTTGCTGACCCCGGCTTTTTGGCGCCACTAAACAAGCGGCGCCGGATGAAGTGATATCGAATAGCAATATTGTTAGTTTCTGCCACAGTTGTTCTTTATAGGAAATAAACAGGCCCTTATAAGAATGTGGCTGTATGAGCAGAAACACCAGTGAGCTGCTCGGTCAGTTAAAAATTGACCGGGATACGGCGCCCGATACACCTTCATCGACCCGAAAAATCCTGTTGGCAACTTCTGCCGGCGCCCTCGCTGGCCTGCTTGTGGGGTTTTTTGGCGCCTCCCTATTGGCCGATGATCAACCCGCTATCGTGCCCACAGCCGCTCATGCCCACAATGCCGTGCCCGCCACCGCCTCTACACGAACGCGTTCGAATCGGGAGACGGTACTAAATGCGTCCGGTTATATCACCGCACGGCGTATGGCCACGGTGTCTGCCGAAGTGATGGGGCTGATCAGCAGTGTGGATGTTGAGGAGGGCATGCAGGTACACGAAGGTCAGGTTTTAGCCCGCCTCGATGACGCCAAGGCTAAGGTCAGCCTCGACTTCGCCCTCGCGCAGATTCACGTATTGCAAGCCCAACAAGCCAGCATCAGCGCAAAGCTGAAAGAGGCCGAGCGACAGTACCGGCGCTTTGCCGGGCTGCGCGATAAAAATTATTCCAGCAAAGCCCAACTGACACAGAGCGAAGCCAATGCCGAAGGGCTGCGCGCGGATTTAAACAGCGCCAAGGCGAATATCGAAGTGGCTAAACTGGAAGCCCGGCGTCAGCGTGAGCGCTTGGAAGACCACACGATTCGCGCTCCATTTGCCGGCATCGTTACTCAGAAAAATGCGCAGCCGGGGGAAATTGTCGCGCCCAGTTCCGCCGGCGGCGGTTTTACCCGCACCGGTATCTGCACCATCGTGGATATGAACTCCCTGGAAATTGAAGTGGATGTCAATGAGGCGTTTATCGGCCGCGTCTCCACCGGGCAAAGGGTAAATGCCAATCTGGACGCCTACCCACAGTGGGATATTCCAGCCACAGTAGTGGCGATTATTCCTACCGCTGATCGCGCCAAGGCCACCGTACGCGTGCGTATCGGCATCAATGAAAAAGACCCGCGCATCCTTCCGGATATGGGTGTAAAGGTTGGCTTTCTGGCCGCGGAGGAAGTGGCTCTCTAACGGCACAGGCTGCAACAAAAAGCTTTTAATTTTAAAAGAGGAAATTGCCGATGTCAGAGGATGTGTTATTTCAATTAAAGCATGTCAGTAAAGGGTTCGTTAAAGGTAAAGAAAAAATTTCAATTTTTGACGACCTGAATATGAGTATTGAACGCGGAGATTTTGTCGCCATTATGGGGCCATCCGGTTCCGGTAAAACCACCCTGCTCAATATGCTCGGCGGTGTTGACCAACCCACTGGTGGAGAAATCTGGTTTGACGGAACACGTATCGACTCCCTCAGCGAGAGCGCCCTGACCCGCTGGCGCGCTGAGAATATCGGCTTTATTTTCCAGTTTTACAACCTGATGCCAATGCTCAATGCCCAGCGCAATGTAGAACTGCCTCTACTACTCACTAAACTGTCCAAAGCGCAGCGCCGTAAAAATGTGGAAACCGCACTCGCTCTAGTGGGGCTGAGTGATCGCGCCAAACATATGTCCAGTGAAATGTCGGGAGGCCAGCAGCAGCGCGTAGCCATCGCTCGGGCTATTGTTTCCGACCCCAAGCTGATTTTGTGCGATGAACCAACCGGTGATCTGGACCGCGGCACTGCCGATGAAATCCTGGAAATGCTGCAGCTACTCAATCGCGATCACGGCAAAACTATTGTTATGGTGACCCATGATCCCGCCGCAGCCAAATATGCAAAACGCACCCTGCATCTCGACAAGGGACAATTTGTGCAAAGGGAAATTGTGGCATGAACGATCTCTATTTAATTTATAAAAATATGACGAGGAAACCTCTACGTTTATTTCTCACCTGTTTTGCGATTTTTATCGCCTTCTTGATTTTTGGGGCTGTCACCAGTTTAAAGACCGCGCTGAACTCCAGCGTGGCGTTATCGGCCGATAATCGCCTAGTGGTCTTCAATCGAATTAATTTTACTCAGTCCCTGCCCATCGCCTACTTCGAAAAAGTGGCCGCTGTCGAAGGGGTGGAGAATGTGACTCATCTAAACTGGTTCGGCGGTTATTTCCAGGAGCCGAGCCGGCAAATCGTCACCCTGGCCGTCGACCCGGAATCCTACCTGCGGGTTTACCAGGAAGTTGTTATTCCCGAGAATCTGAAACAGGCGTGGCTGAACAACCGTCAGGGCGCTTTGGTAGGCGAAAAGCTCGCCCAAATTTATGGCTGGAAGGTTGGCGATAGGATTCCCATTTCCTCGAATATTTTTACTCATAAAGACGGGGGCTATACCTGGGAATTTGAGGTCTCTGGAATTTTCAAAGGCGATACAGAACAGTACGATACCCGCCAAATGCTGATTCATTATAAATATTTTATGGAAACCCAAACATTTGGCGACGACTGGATCGGCTGGATGGCACTAACCACCAAGGACCCATCTCTCAATGAAAAAGTGGCAAAAACTATCGATGACAATTTTGCCAACTCACAGAGTGAAACCGATACGAGCACGGAAAAATCTTTTAATAAAGCGTTTATCGAGCAAATAGGCAATATCGGTCTGATTATTTTTTCGGTGGTTTTTACCGCTTTTTTCACCATATTAATTGTTGTCGGAAACACCATGGCCCTGGCTGTGCGCGAGCGAACCGGGGAAATTGCCGTGTTAAAAACCCTCGGGTTTTCCAGTCAGCGCATTTTTCGCATGGTGCTGTCGGAATCCCTATTAATTGCCCTGATCGGCGGCCTCTCCGGTTTAGCGGCCGCCTGGCTTTTGGTGGAAGGCGTAAAAACGTTCCTCGCCAGATTTCTACCCAACCTGATTCTCGATAGTCATATCGCGGTGCAGGCACTGCTCTATATGTTGTTACTTGGACTCATCACCGGCTTATTACCGGCCTTTAATGCACTGCGCCTAAATATTGTTTCGGCATTCAATCGTCAATAGTCAATATTCTTAGCGCCGCTCTGATTGTTGAAGAGCCGCCTATAACGCCCACGTGGAGGAAAACGAATGGGCTCTCTAATTGCACAAATTCTATCTGTCACCCTAATGAATCTGGGCAGTCTGCGCCGACGTCTGTGGATGTCACTGGCCATGGTATTGGCCTCGGCAGTGGTGGTGGCAATATTGCTCGCCTTTCTCGCTATGGCCAAAGGCTTCGAAGAAACTATGCGTGGCGCCGGCTCCAGCCAGATCGCTATCCTGATGCGCGAGGGCTCCTCCAGTGAACTCAGTTCGGCCATCCTGCAGGATCAGGTCAATCTGCTCTCCGAATCTGCCGGTATTGCCCGCTCGGCCAATGGCCCGCTGATCTCACCGGAACTCTATGTGATTGTCGACGGCATTAAAAAATCCACTGGCACCGAGGCCAATATTCCCCTGCGTGGTCTCAATAAAACTGGTATGGCCATGCGCACCAGCATGCGCTTAGTGAGAGGCCGTATGTTTACCCCCGGTACCAATGAAATGATTGTTGGCGAGGGGGTACTACGGGAGTTCAGTGGTTTCGAAATTGGCAAAGAAGTGCGCTTTGGTAAAAACCTGTGGACTGTTGTGGGGGTTTTTTCCACAGGCGGCAATATTTTTGAGAGCGAGTTGTGGGCGGATATCAAGATCATTCAGAGCCACTACAACCGCGGCAGCAGTTATCAGTCGATTAGGCTGCAACTAGACAATGACGGCGGACTCGGGTCAATCAAGGAGACCATTGCGCGGGAGCCCCGTCTGAATCTAGAGGCCCAAAGCGAGCGTGAATATTTTGCCAGCCAAGGCAAGCAATTGCAGTATATCGCCACCTTCGGCTGGGTTATCAGCGCGGTGATGGCACTCGGCGCACTCGCCGGGGCGCTCAACACCATGTACACCTCAGTAGCGGATCGCGCCAAAGAAATCGCCACCCTGCGCGCGCTCGGCTTCAGTAATTTCTCGGCCTTTTGCGGCACAATCGCCGAAGCCATGGTCCTGGCAGTAGCCGGCGGGCTGCTCGGCTCACTAGCCGCCTATCTGTTCTTCGACGGCCTCAACACCTCCACCCTCGGTGGTAGTTTTACCCAGGTGGTGTTCCGCTTTGAAATGTCGCCGGACCTGTTTCTGCAGGGCGCCATACTGGCGCTGGCCATCGGTTTTATCAGTGGTTTTTTCCCCGCCTGGCGCGCCGCGCGTATGCCGGTCATCGTGGCCTTTCGCCACGCGGCATAAGGAAACCGGGGTTAAAAACAAGCGGAGTTAAATGAGGCCGGGCCAGGGCCGCTATTCAGCGGCTCTATTTTTGTTTTCGGTAAATTTTGCTTTTGCCTTCCGGCTGTTTGCGAAAGCGTTTGTATTCCCACTGATACTGCTCTGGTGCGGCGGCAATACAGGCCTCCACACCGCGATTCATCGCCGCCAGGGAGACCTTCTGTTCCCCGCTGTAAATTGCTTTCTCCGCCGGCAGCAAAACCAACTCAAAACCACCCTCAACCCGTTTGCCAAAACCAAACACCACATGGCAGTTGGTGCGCTGTAGCAGATTGTGGGCGAGAGTCATAGTCAGTGCCGGACGGCCGAAGAAGGGGGCGAAATCCCCGCCCATATCCGGTTCCTGATCCGGCAGCACCATAGCGATATGACCGGCTTTCAAGCATTTGAGCAGGGAGCGCACACCGTGAATATTGGTGGGTACCATCTTGGCCCCGGTTTTTTCTCGGCCACTGCGGATTACCGGGTCCAGCGCGGGAATTTTCGGCGGCTGGTACAAAGCCATCGAAGGCCCTAGAGACGCCAGGTACATTCCAAACACTTCCCAGTTACCGGTATGTGGCATTAACACCAGAGTGCCGCGCCCCTGCGCCTCGCCCAGGCTCAATAACTGCTGGTTACGCACCCGCACGATCGTATTTTCAATGGTGGCCCAGCTGTGGTGCCAAATACTGGCCATCTCAAAGCCGGTCATGGCCGTACTCACCACACTGTCGCGAGCGAGCTGTTCGCGCTGCTTTTCCGCCATCGCCGGATAACACAACTGCACATTAATTCTGCTCAGACGCAGGCCCTCTGTGCGAAACAATACAGCCAGCTTGCCAGCCAGGCGCCCGAGACGTCGCGACCACGGCAGCGGCAGCCTGCCAATCAGTTTCAGCGCACTCGCAGCCAGGTACCCCTTAATATCCAAAGCAACAACTTCCTCTACAAAATGCCGCAAATTCGCGGACCTGAGGCCAAGTATGGCGATTCAAATCGTGTGGCGCGGCCACAGCGCTTTAAGCGCGGGAGCCGCTGCCGCTATAATTGCGCCCTTTGCCCACAGCAGATACTGATCCGGAGATAGCGGTGTCCAAGCAATACGATCTCAGTACCTTCCAGGGACTTATTTTTGCCCTGCAGGATTATTGGGCGCGCCAAGGGTGCGTCATTCTACAGCCTCTGGATATGGAAGTGGGGGCCGGCACCTTTCATCCGGCGACCTTCCTCCGCGCCATAGGCCCAGAAAAGTGGAACGCGGCCTATGTGCAGCCCTGCCGCCGTCCCACCGATGGCCGCTATGGCGAGAACCCCAACCGCCTACAGCACTACTACCAATACCAGGTGGTAATGAAGCCCTCCCCGGACAATATCCAGGAATTGTACCTCGACAGCCTGCGCGCCATGGGCGTGGACCCGAGCATTCACGATATCCGCTTTGTTGAGGATAACTGGGAGTCCCCAACTCTGGGGGCCTGGGGTCTGGGCTGGGAGGTCTGGCTGAACGGTATGGAAGTCACCCAGTTCACCTATTTCCAGCAGGTGGGCGGCATCGAGTGTTATCCGGTTACCGGTGAGATCACCTATGGCCTGGAGCGCATCGCCATGTACCTGCAGGGCGTCGAGTCCATTTACGACCTGGTATGGACCCGCAACCCGGATGGCAGCCCCGTCACCTACGGCGACGTTTTCCACCAGAACGAAGTGGAGATGTCCCGCTACAACTTTGAGCACGCCGATGTGGAGTTCCTGTTCGCCACCTTCGATCACTGCGAGCGCGAAAGCACCCGCCTGATCGAGCTGGGCCTGCCGCTGCCCGCTTACGAACAGGTGATGAAAGCTTCCCACGCCTTTAACCTGCTGGATGCACGTCACGCCATCTCGGTCACCGAGCGCCAGCGCTATATCCTGCGCGTACGCACCCTGGCCCGCGCCGTGGCACAGGCCTACTACGATGCGCGCCGCGCTCTGGGCTTCCCCCTGGCGGATGAGGCACTGCGTGCAGATATTTTGGCGGAAGACATCGAGCAAGAGGAGAAGCAGTAATGGCTCAGGATTTTCTGGTAGAGCTGGGCACCGAAGAGCTGCCACCCAAAGCGTTGCATAAATTGATGAGCGCGTTTGCCGATGGTATTACCCAGGGACTGAAAGGTGCCGAACTGTCCTTTGGCGAAGTCAAAGCCTACGCCGCACCCCGCCGCCTGGCGGTGGCCATTTTTGGCCTGGCAGACAAACAGCAGGACAAACAAATTGAAAAGCTTGGCCCGGCCGTCAAAGCCGCCTTCGACAAAGAGGGCAAGCCCAGTAAAGCCGCCGAAGGTTTCGCCCGCAGCAATAGCGTAACCGTTGAACAGCTGGGACGCAAAGACACCGACAAGGGTGAACGCCTGGCCTTTATCAGCGAACAAAAAGGTGCGGAAACCGAATCCCTACTGGCTGGCATTGTCGAGAAAGCACTGGCCCAATTGCCCATCCCCAAACGCATGCGCTGGGGCGCCCGCCGCGAGGAATTCGTGCGCCCGGTCCACTGGCTGGTCATGCTGTTTGGCAACAAAGTGGTAAATGGTGAAGTGCTCGGTTTGAAAGCCGGTAACACCAGCCGTGGCCACCGCTTCCACTGCAACCGCGAACTGGAAATCCACTCCGCCCACGACTACGCCCAGGTACTGCGCGAGCCCGGCTACGTAATGGCCGACTTTGCCGAACGCCGCGAAGTGATTCGCGCCCAAGTGATCGCCGAGGCCAACAACGTCAACGGCGAAGCGGTGATCGACGACGGCCTGCTCGACGAAGTTACCGCTCTGGTGGAATGGCCCGTTGCCCTCACCGGCCGTTTTGAGGAACGCTTCCTGGAAGTGCCCGCGGAAGCCCTGATCTCTTCCATGAAGGAGCACCAGAAGTATTTCCACGTAGTGGATGAAGACGGCCAACTGCTGCCCTTCTTTATCACCGTTTCCAATATCGAGAGTCAGGATGCCGCCCAGGTCATCCATGGCAACGAACGGGTTATTCGCCCGCGTCTGGCCGATGCCGCCTTCTTCTTCGAGACCGACAAGAAGACCAGCCTGGAATCGCGACGTGAAAAGTTACGTCAAATTGTCTTCCAACAGCATTTGGGCAGCGTCTACGACAAGACCGAGCGGGTTGCCGCCCTGGCGCGCACTATCGCCGAGAAAACGGGCCGTAACGGTGACTGGGCGGAGCGCGCTGGCCGCCTGTGCAAGTCGGATTTGGTCACCGAAATGGTGTTCGAGTTTGCCGATATGCAGGGCATCGCCGGCTACTACTATGCGGAAAACGACGGTGAGCCGCTGGATGTTGCCAAAGCCATGTATGAACAGTACATGCCCAAGTTTGCCGGCGATGAACTGCCCGTCAGCGACACCGGTACTATGATCGCACTCGCAGATCGCCTGGATACTCTGGTCGGTATCTTCGGTATCGGACAACCGCCCAGCGGCTCCCGCGACCCCTTTGCCCTGCGCCGTGCCAGCCTGGGTATTATCCGTATTCTGGTCGAGAAGCGTCTCGACCTGGACCTGCGCGAACTGCTGGAACTGGCCCGCGACAACTACCCGCGCACCGCCTTAGGCGAGTACGACAAGGTGGTAGAACAGACCCTGCACTATGTACTGGAGCGCTTCCGTGCGCGCTACGAGGACCAGGGCATTGCCACAGAAGTCTTTATGGCGGTTGCGGCGCGCAAGCTGTCGCGCCCACTGGATATCGACAACCGTGTGCACGCGGTGAACGCCTTTAACCAATTGCCCGAATCCAGCGCCCTGGCTGCGGCCAACAAGCGCGTCTCCAATATTCTCGCCAAGCTGGATACCACCGTACCCAGCCGTGTCGACGAGTCTCTGTTACAGGAAGAGGCAGAGAAGGCGCTGTTCGCCGCCGTACAGGTGGCCCGCTCCGAAGTGGAGCCTCTGTACAGCGATGCGCTGTTCGCCGAAGGTCTCGCCGGTTTGGCGGGACTGCGCGAAACGGTGGATAACTTCTTCGACCACGTAATGGTGATGAGCGACGACGAGCAACTGCGCAGCAACCGCCTAGCCCTATTGGCCCAGCTGCGCGCGCTGTTCCTTGAAGTTGCCGACATTTCCCTGCTGGTACCGGCCAAGTAAATGCCGGCAGCGCCGGAGCCTATGCCCCGGCGCACCTTTCAATGGGGAGAGTTTCCTATGGCTATTATCATTCTTGGGCGCGATGGGGTAATCAACGAAAATCCCAGCGGAGGCGTTAAATCCATTGCCGACTGGCACCCCCTACCCGGTAGCATCGAGGCGATGGTGCAGCTCAGCCGCGCCGGCTACCAACTGGTCATTGCCACCAATCAGAGCGGCCTAGCGCTAGGCCAGTTCGATCTGGATGACCTGGAAGAAATTCACGCCAGAATGCGCTCCCAAGTAGAGGATGGCGGCGGCGAAATCGCCGCTATTTTCTACTGTCCCCACGGCCCGCAAGACAATTGCCGCTGCCGTAAACCCCAGGCAGGCTTGCTCGATGCTATCGAAGCGGAGTTCGATACCAGCCTACACGGCGGCTACTTGTTGGGGGACAAGTTGGCCGATCTAGAGCTGGCCCTGGTGAAAGGGTGTAAACCGGTGCTGGTCAAAACTGGCGCGGGCGAAGACACATTGCGTCAACTGGTTGAAAGCCCAAATCCGCGCCTGGCAGAAACCGCGGTATTTGATGACTTGGCCCACTTCAGTCAATTCCTGGCAGACCACTAGCTTTCACTGTCGCAGCAATGCTGCGACTGCATCCCCTCTCTCCCCCTAGCAGACATTTGTGACTTACATTTTTTTCTGAATCGCCAGTTTGCAAAAATGGCGCAACAAAATGACATTCGCGCCAATTCATTGAGTCCTGCGACACATTCCTTTAAAAGCGAATGACGGGCTGGATAGGTTTATCGCTTTGAAAGCGAGATCTGCCAAATCACGGATGGCTAGTTGGGTGTAAGTGATGATAAAAAAAGCTCACTTTACCTCCCATGTTTTCCCGCCAGTAAGAAATATAAAAATGGGATCTCTCAATGAAAAGAAAAATAATTGCCTCGCTCATTGCAGGCCTGCTCACTTCGGGCAGTAGCTTTGCAGCAGCGGTTGCGGACACCCTCGTCCCGGATATCGAAAAACGCAAAAAAGTCTTTATCGTGCAGCTCGATGGCGAGCCTCTGGCGTCCTATAGCGGCACCTTTGCGAGCCCCTCCGCTAGAAAATCTACGGTACGGCACAAGCTGGACCCGCGCAGCAGCAGCTACCGCCACTACGCGGACTTTCTGAAAACCCGCCGCGAGCGGGTACTTTCCGCGGTCCCCAGCGCGCGAAAAGTCCACGATTACAAGGCCGCCTTTAATGGCTTCGCCGCAATCATGAGTGAAAAAGAAGCCGAAGCGCTGCGCAGTCACAAGGATGTGAAAGGTGTCTGGGAGGATCAGCTGCTTAAGATGCACACCGATTCCACCGCTGATTTTCTCGGCCTGACTCATACTCCCAGCCCCTGGCTATGGGGCATCACCGGTGAGGATGTCGTGGTAGGCGTGATCGACTCCGGTATCCACCCGGAGCACCCGAGCCTTGTCGACAGGCCCACACCGCGACAAGGGAATCGCGGAGCCGATATTCCCTACGGCCCGGTGCCTGAATCTTTTATTGGAGAGGGCTGTGAATTTGGTAACACAGAATTTAATCCCGATGACATCGCCTTTACCTGTAATAACAAGCTGATCAAGGCCAAATCATTTTCCGACGCCTTCCTCACCAACAAGACCCTGGCAGATTACGAATTTTTGTCCGCACGGGATGCGGATGGACACGGCACCCACACCGCCACTACCGCTGCGGGTAATTACGGCGTGATCACCCCGGATGGTGACACCCTTACCGGCATGGCACCGCGTGCCCGTGTAGCCGCCTACAAAGTCTGCTGGGACGCCCCGGACCCGGATGACAGCGGCTGTTCCTCGGCAGATTCCATGGCGGCCATTGATGAGGCCGTGGCAGACGGTGTGGATGTGATTAACTACTCGGTCGGTGGTTCCAGCACCGTGTTCACCGGTGCCGACGAAATGGCCTTCCTCTTCGCCGCCGATGCCGGCGTATTTGTCGCCACTTCCGCCGGTAATGATGGCCCCGCCCCACAGACCATGGGAACCCCTTCCGGCGTCCCCTGGATTACCGCTGTAGCGGCGGCTGAGGACGACCAGAGTTTTGGCACCGCCCTGCAGGTGGATGCGCCGGAAGCCGTTGCCGGTACCTACCAGGGCCGCGAGGGCAACGGCCCCGTCTCCCTGGAGGACAGCGGCCTGCTGTCGGGACCGGTGGTGTTGGGCGCCCCCCTGGAAGCCTGCTCCGAACTCACCAACGCCGATGCCCTGGAGGGCAAGATCGCCCTGGTGAAGCGCGGTGGCTGTTCCTTTAGCGAAAAATACAACAACGCGGCCGCTGCCGGCGCCGTGGCTATTGTGGTGTACAACGACGGTACCGCCGTGGACCGCATGGACCCCATAGCGATGTCGGCACCAGACACCTCAATCCCAGGGATCATGATCCGCTATCTCGATGGCGCACTGCTTGCCGAGAGTAACGGTGTTAGCGGTATCCTCGATCCTGAGTTGAAAATCTCTCGCGAGGACCGCATCGCCAGCTTCTCCTCCCGCGGTCACAACGTCGGCGCACCGGATATCATCAAACCGGATGTGGCGGCGCCCGGTGTGGGAATCCTCGCGGGTACCTCCCCAGTACTCAGTGGCGGCAGCCTGTTCGGCGCCAAGAGTGGCACCTCCATGGCCAGTCCCCACGTGGCCGGCATTATGGCCCTGTTAAAACAAGCGCATCCGGACTGGAGCCCAGCAATGGCAAAATCTGCGCTGATGAGCACGGCGCGCACCGACCTGCAAAAAACATTCGGTCCGCTCAGTGCAGATCCGTTTGATATCGGCGCCGGCGCGATTGTGCCCTCCGCCGCCTTCAATCCGGGCCTGGTCTACGATGCCGAATTCAACGATTACCTGGCATTCCTCTGCGGTGCTGAAAATCAGCCGCAAATTCTCGAGGCCACCACTTGCCAGGGACTGGCTTCCGCAGGTTACTCCCTCGATTCCAGCGACCTCAACCTGCCTTCCATAGGCATCGGCGAACTGGTCGGCACGCAGACCATCAAGCGGCGCGTCACCAGTGTGGGCCGCGGTCAGAGATGGTACTGGGCCTCCGTCAATGCGCCGGCGGGTGTTGAGGTCAGTGTAAATCCCAAGACCCTGCGCCTGAGAGAGGGCGATAGTGCCGAATTCGAGGTCACCTTCACGGTTACCGACGAGGCCGCCATGAATGAGTGGGTATTCGGGGATTTAACCTGGAAAACGGTCGGTATGCGCCAGGGGGTACGGAGCCCCATCGCTCTGCGCCCGGTACCGCTATCCACATCCAAGCTAATAAATAGCAGTGGCTCCGATGGCGCTCTCGATCTCGCGGTGCAGTTTGGCTACAGCGGCGATTATCAAGTGGGAATCCAGGGCCTGGCTGAAGGCACAGCGTCCCCAGGCAGTGTGGAAGACGGTGAAAACCAATTGATTTACTTCGACATTCCAGAGGGCACAGAGCTCGCCCGTGTAGCCCTGTTTGATGCCGATGTGGGCGATGGCAACAGCGGCGATGATCTGGACCTGCAAGTCTACGGACCGGGCCCAGACTTCCCACAGGTGGGTACCAGTGGTTCCCCGACCTCCGCCGAGTCGGTCGATCTGGTCAACCCCGCTGCCGGCCAGTACGCGGTATTTGTGGTGGACTACGCCTCCGCGGAAGGTCCCACGCCATTTACCCTGTTTAACTTCAACCTGAGCGGCGACAACGGCAATGCCCTGTTGACCGCCCCTGCTCAGGCGCAGATGAACAGTACCGGCAATATCAACCTGGAATGGATGGGGCTCGCACCCAGTAGCCGCGCCCTGGGTATCCTTAGCCATGGTAACGGTGAACGGGTATTTGCCGAAACCGAGATTATGATAAACACCCAGTAGAAATTCATTCTCTACCAGTTGGTGGGGAGAATCCTGCTTTTATAAGCCGGCCAAGACGTAAAGTTTGGCCGGTTTTTTTATTCACAACCCAACGCGTTTTGCTCCTTGATGAAGGCAGCGGCAATGTCCATAGAGACACGGCCAAAATCCCAAAAAACTTTCGTTTTACGATTGATATTTACGGCCACTGACAGGCCATGATCCGGCATAACCATCAGCCAACTCTGACTGCCGCGGCTGACTCCGCCATGATTGGCATATTGCAATAGCCCTACACCTGGAATATCTTGATTACGGTAGCGCCAGCCCAATGCATAGCCCTGCATATTCACCTCACCATTAGCGAGTTTTTGTGGAGTCCAAAAAATTTCCCGAATCTCAGGAGTGAGGTAATTATCGTCGAGATAACGGGCACCGAACTTTGCCAGGTCGCTGGGCGTAGAGATAAAACCACCCCCTGGCAGGCGATGACTTAAATCCACCGGTCGCCATTCGCGTAGACGAAGTTCATCCCCAGATAAATGATTGCTCTTGTAGAATTTAGCAATATTGCGCTGCATATCTCCATTTATCGGCGAGATATCAGTACTTGTCATAGAAGCGGGAGAAAAAACCTCTTCCTTCATCAACTGCAAATAACTTTTCTGCTCGGCCCCAGCCAAAACCGCGCCAAGAAGAACTGTACCCAGGGTGCTGTAGTAAAACTCAGTACCCGGTTTAAAAAGCAATTCACTACCATCAAAAATCCCCAAGGCCTGATACATACTCTCGTAATGATTTTTTAATGCCAGGGTCTCGTATAACCCGAGCCAATCCGAGTTTTTTTTGTAGTGCGGTAAACCCGACGTATGAGAGGCTAACTGGCGCGGAGTTATCGCCGCCCATTCCGGATTGGGCAATGGATCCAGATAATTTGCTATCGACTTATCAAGCTCAATACTCCCTTTCTGTACCAGTCGCGCCAGGGCTGTTCCGGTCAATGCCTTGGAAGTACTGCCAATACGAAAGCGCGTCTCGGTGGAAACAGGGATTTTCTCCTCTAAATCCGCCCAACCGGATGCCCCAGCCCAGACAAGCTTGCCACAAGCCGAAACAGCCGCAGAAATTGCCGGAGCGCCGATCTCCTTGCGATGGTTTTCAATTGCAATCAGCGACTGCTCTGCCGCAGCCTGCCGTTCTCTATCATAAAGCACCTGTGTCGACGGTGCTTTAGTCGATAGGACCTGCCAACCAAAGGGACTGAGCGGCAAGGCGTCTAGTGACCAGGCATAAAACTGATAAACAGGCCATAGCAAATAACCAACACCAGCCAAAAGGGTAATGCCACCGAATAAAATTTTTTTTCGAATCATGGTTTCTCTATAGAAGCTACTGAAAGTAGGTGCTTTGGAAAGGCACAGAATTTAAGTACCCCATGGAGGATACTGTCACTCATAACACAGCTCCGACGAATACTGACAAGACAGAGCCCATAACATACAGGAAAAGGCCAAAATAAATAATGACTGCCAGATCAATATTTTTTATTGCCAAAAAAGATACGCATTTCATCACTTCAAATTTGGTACTTTTAGAGTGGTTGGGAAAATGATTATCTTTCCTTGAGAAAATTGGATCTGCGGAAAATAGGATACAGTTAATTTAAAGTGAATTTTTTCAGGCGTCTTTTATGTTGGCAATTTTTAATTTTTACATCGACATTAATGAAATCGTCGACGGAATTCACTCGGCAGTATGCCTTTATGCCTGCGAAACGTACGTCGCAACTGCTCTTGGGATTGAAAGCCACATAGACAGGCCACTTTTTCCTGAGAAATATTTTGTTCGGACAGTAATTGGCAGGCCCTCTCCACACGAATACTCTCGACAAAACGCGCCGGAGTTACTCCCAACTCCTTTAAAAAGCAACGGGCAAAGTTACGCGGACTCATAGCAGACTCCTGTGCCAATTTTTCCACCGTCAGCGACTGATCCAGATTTTGATACATCCACTCCACCAACCCAGCAAAGCGGTCACTTTGCAGCTGATCCTTCAAGTGGCGGCTGTATTGCTGCTGCCCACCATCGCGCTTCAGATAAAGCACCATAATTCTGGCGATGGCCAACGCCAAACTGCGGCCGTGATCCTCTTCGACCAAAGCCAGGGCAAGATCAATCCCCGCGGTTATACCAGCGGAGGTGTACATATGCCCATCGCGCACATAAATCGCATCTGGGTCTATCTCAATATTGGTAAACTGGCGCAGCTCATCCACATTTGCCCAGTGTGTGGTCGCTCTGTGGCCATCCAATATCCCGGCATTGGCCAGGATTAAGGCTCCATTGCAAATGGAACCCATCCTCTCAGCCATCTGTTTTTGTTTGTGCAACCAGTCATTGAGGTCCGGTTTGGCGTAAAGTGCCTCATAGGTTCCCGGAGTTCCTCCACTGATCAACAGCGTGTGAATGGCGCTGGCCTCCCGATAACCGGTATCAGCGTAAAATTTAATCCCCGACCCCATTTGCACTGGCCCCGGCTTTTCTGCCAATAGCCGAATGGTGTAAGCGTCCGCAATACAGCGCCCCTCCTCACGGAGTAAATGGTTTGCTATCGCGAAAACCTCGAGTGGACCAGTCACATCCAGGCTGGAGGCACCGGGATAGATGAACATAGCGATTTGCAAAGACTGATCCTGCGGGTGATTCATTTAGGGAGAGTTCCACAATGCCAATTTGGCAGAAATAACATATTGATTGGGAATTCTGCCGTTTAATGAGTGCTTTACCAAGCATGTGCACGAATTGTCTCTCTTTTTCTTAACTGTCGTGATTTCTCTTCTAACCGCAAGGTCCTCATATCTTTGCTAGTGACTGCCCACAAACCCCAAACAACCCAGATAGCAAGCTCTCAGCTCTGAGCTCATAATTCATTAAAGTTATCCACAATATGATCTGGTATTACCATCTTATCCACACCGGTTCCTTTTCTCTGGGAAAATCGTACCAAGTACACCCAGTGATTTTTTGTCCACAGACGATTTAAGCCCTTGACCTACTTATCGAGCCGAGCACAATTGCCCACCGAACAATCCCTGCTTACGGAGACTCCCAATTGGCGGAATTAATACTGAACCGCGGCGCTGAGCGCCGTCTAAAGCGCGGCCACCTGTGGATTTACAGTAATGAGGTGGACACCAAGCGCTCCCCGCTAAAGGGTATGGCTCCAGGCAGCCAATGCCAGATACGCGACAGTCAGGGCAAGCTTCTGGGCACCGCTTTCGTCAACCCCAGTCAACTGATCTGCGCACGTCTGCTAAGCCGCAAAGATAGCTTCACAGAAGTAGACGTTAGTGAACGTTTGCTATCCGCCTTAAAGCAGCGGCAGCGCTATTTTGATCACCCGAGCTACCGTCTGGTTTACGGTGATTCGGATGCCCTACCGGGTCTGGTGGTCGACCGCTTCGGGGATCACCTGGTTGTTCAGGTGAGCAACTGGGGCATGGATCAGTATCAACAGGTGGTTGTGGATAAGTTGATTGAGCTGGTTCAGCCCAAAGGGATTCTTCTACGCAATGACCATCAGGGCCGGGCCATTGAGGGCATGCCACTCGTCAATGAGGTTGTGTACGGAGAGGTACCTGAACTGGTGCCCTTTGAAGAAAACGGAGTGCCCCTACTGGCCCCAGTCCACCAGGGACAGAAAACCGGCTGGTTCTACGACCATCGCGAGAACCGCCGCCAGCTTAACCGCTGGGTTCAGGAAAAGCGGGTGCTGGATCTTTTCTCCTATGCCGGTGGCTGGGGGATTCAGGCTTTGGCCAACGGCGCCTCGTCTGCAGTCTGTGTGGATGCTTCTCAACAGGCTCTGGACTGGTGCAAAGTCAATGCGGAGCACAATAACTTTTCTGACAGGCTGACCAGCGTTCAAGGCAAAGCACTGGATGTCCTTAAAGCCATGGTATCTGAGAAGGAGAGATTCGATGTCATCGTGCTGGATCCCCCCGCTTTTATCAAAAGACGCAAAGATCATAAAGCCGGTCTCGCCGCCTACCACCATATCAACGAATTGGCTATGCGCTTACTGTCGAGGGATGGCCTGTTAGTGAGTGCTTCCTGCTCCATGCACCTTCAATCTGATGAGTTGGTCGACTGTGTGCGCGGTGCGGCCCATCGATTGGGGCGCCGCGCCTCAATCCTCGCCAGCGGTGGCCAGGGAGCAGACCACCCAGTGCATCCAGCGATACCGGAAACCAATTATCTTAAGGCGCACTTTGTGCACCTGGGCTAATCGATAGCCACCTATGGGTGGGTTATTGGTAAATCCGGGGCCTTTGTCCCGGATTTACCTGTCTCAACCGGTGCTTGACTCAAGGGACCATTAAACAATGGGGATTCTTCTCTGTTCAAATTAGCAAGTATTCACTTACTTTCTATGCTGCGACTTCTAGGAGATAGCTTTCAGTTTGACTAGGATTCGCCCATCTGTTCGAGCCAGGGGCACCTATGTTCAGAGTCGCAAAATGCTCAGACCTGATCAGGATGGAACAGCTCTGGTTGCACGCTGTAGCCAACTCCCACCCCTCACTGCCCCGTCAGTTCTGGCTGAATCACCTCGATGAGTTCCGCAATGATTGTCGTCGCTCCAGTCAGTGTTTGGTGTTCACCAGCCGGCACAGTGCCGTTGCAGAGGCTTTTATCACGCTACTGGATAGGAGAAAGATCGCCCATCTGTGTGTCAGTCCCCTGTTTACTGGCCGTGGGATCGGAACACGGCTAATCGCCGGCGTCTCCAGGGGCAAACCCCAACTGCAGGCCCAGGTATTCCGTGAGAATCTGCGCACCCGCTATTTCTTACAGAGGCACGGTTTTATCGAAACCCGGCGCATTTACAATGCCGAATATGGGCAACACCAAATTCAGATGTCCTGCGACCGTGTTACACCCTAGGCAAATTTCCCTTTCTAAGAGGTCCACGGCTCTACTTATAACTTAAGCTTATTGATTCACTCCTTTTTATTGTTTCTACGTGACAAACTAACCGGGTAGCATGCCTTCCATCCTAGTTTTCGTATGTGCAGATTTTTATGGGACACAACGCCTCCAGCAACACCCTGCAGTCTCTATCCGACCGCGTATTTCATCACGGTGCCGACTTGGCAACCCTGAATCAGGATTTCGCTGGAGCCAAACCCAGTGAGATCATGCGATTCACCACGAAAAACGCCCAAAATCCCGTTGTTTTCACCAACTTCCGCCCCCTCGCGGTGGCCTTTCTGCACCTGGTCACTCGTGCTAAGCCAGATATTCCTGTGATCTGGGTGGATCATGGCTACAACACCCCGGAAACCTACCGCCATATTGAGAATGTGGTGAAGCTGCTGGAGCTGAATCTGCGTACCTACTCGCCCAAGATGTCCGCGGCCCATTACCATGCCGTCCATGGCGGAATACCCCCCCTGGATACTCCCGAGCACGATTTTTTCTCACGTACGGTAAAGTTGGAGCCCTTCAACCGCGCCATGCAGGAATTGCAGCCGGATGTCTGGCTAAACGGCATCCGCCACGACCAGAATGCGCACCGTAAGAATTTGGATATTTTTACTCAGGGCAACCACGGCACGATCCGTGTCGCACCAATGTTCCACCTGCGAGAGATCGATGTGGAGGAGTACGTGTACGAAAACGATTTGCCCGATAACGATGTGTATTTTGACCCGACCAAGGGTGAAGAGCATCGTGAGTGTGGATTGTTACTGGAAAAATAATACCGGCGATTTTTCCAGTAACAAATAGCAATCAACTAACGGCTAGCCGTTAGTTGATTGACTCTAGGCGCTAAAGGACCTGACTCGTCTCTGCGGCGCCGACAATCACTTCCTCCTCGAGATAGAGTTCGCACCGATCTTTCACCTGGTGTTGCTCTCTTTGTGCCTCACATGCCTGCAGGGCAACCTCGTTCGCTTCGGACTGGCTGGCACTATTCTCTATATAACCCACAACGTAAGCCCCCCGATAATCCATCGCTATCGCCAGTGCTTTATTCTCCGATAGGAAACGATATTCTGACAGCAGTTGCCCCAGTCCATTTTTTGCCGCGCCCTGTTCCACCTGTGGCCGGCCTGCGGGTTGGAGTTCAACCATCATAGAGCTGAGGTGTTTCCGCGATTCAAGGCTGGTAATCTGCATCAAAAGTGGCTGAGTAACCCGGATAAACATTTCCGTATCCCGGCTTAGATACAGCTCATGGGCATACCACCAGGCAATATTGATATCCCTCGGCGCACGTAAATAGGCCTGTTCAAGTATCTTTACGTATTGAGAGCGCGGATACCCCAACACTTGCATAGTAATTGCCAGCTCGTGCCAATAGGCGGGCACATCACCCTTGGTATTGACAAGAGTCACATAGGCATCCCGAATTTTTTTAAATTTCTGGACGTCATCCATTTTTCCAGCTGCGAGTGCTTCATAGAGGAAAACCATTGCAGCCGCCTCTAAATAGCTGGTTTCATCGCGATTTTTTTCTGCTATTTCGTCAAGTATCTCTCTTGCAGAGGAATAATTTTCTTGCTTTGCTTCCGCAATTGCCAATGCCGAAAGAAGAGCGGAGCTTGAAACCGCCTTCTGTTCCGCATAGGCAATAAACTCCTTAAGCGTCTCTGCCTCCTGTCCGGTTATAGCCATAAAGTGAGCAATTTCAGCTATAGCCTTATGATTTTCGAGTGCTTGAACATTGATAGATTCACTGACCTCTTTCGAGCTGAAGAGGCCTTTATAATATTGAAAGTCGGTTTTGCGCAGTTTTTGATAGAGACTTTCAAGCTCTTCAAAGGTCATCCCCAATGCCGCTGGCAGTGCTGCTACTGGGTCCGCTCCATTGTTGTATGCACTCAGATATTTATTCAATCCCTCAAGACGTTCTGCATCAAAGATTAGCCAATGACTAAGCATCCAACCACTGGCATACAGAGCTTCGGTATCGCGAGCGTTTATTGCACCGGGAACGGCCTCTAATAGCGCCCCTAATGGCAGCACCTTAGATCGGCTTAAACTGATCGCCCTATCTACTGGTATATCACCAACTCTAAAATTATTATTTTTATCAAAGGCAACGGTGGAAAATACTTCGGCAACGCCCTCACTAAACCAATAGGGGTAATTTTGTTGGCTATGACTATGAGTCAAAAAATGTGTGTACTCATGAAATAGTGTCTGACGAGCGGGATTATCCGGTAAATATTTATTCCCCTTGAGGTTTAATAGGGCAAAGCTCCCGTGGGAAGTATTTTGAAAGCGCCCTATGGTTCTGCCTGCATTTTCGACACCACTCATACCCTCAAAACTCATCCGATCGGATAGAGCATAAATAGTGAGTTTTTGTTGGTCTGGGGAAAAATGAATATAGTTTCTCGCAAATACGCGAAATTTTTCCAGGTCCACAGCTAACTTTTGGATACGCTTTGGATTGTCATTCGTGACAATCCGAAAGTGCTCGGTTTCTACTTCGTACCAATCGGAATTAATTAATTGTTCAGAGCTGGTACAACTGGTGATAACGAAAAAAACCAGTATGAAAGTAATCATTTTGCAAGCGGGTGTAGCCACTAGATGCATTATGAGGTTTCCCTAGAGCGATTTAACGATGGCTCCCGAATTAAAATAGGTGTGAATACTGTGTAAATACAACTGCACGCTGATTTTTGTATTCTTCACTCACAGGAGATCCCGATTGTTATGTGGTCTTGAGTTTAGAAAGTGAAATCTATCGTATTTTTAACCAATCATGCCCCATTTTCCTAATTCGGGTTTTACTTGGTTTTTTATTTTCCTTTCTGACACAACGATTATTCAGAAACCTCTGAATATTAAATTTATGGCTTTAGGCGGGTGTCGAGAAGGATGAATTCATCCCAGGACTGTTGAAAAGTATGCGAATGAATCCTTCATGGGAAGGTTGCGCCCTTCAATACGATATGCGGCTCTATGGTCCGCTAAGCGGTGCAGCTTTCCCATTTCGATCTCCCTCACAGGGAAAGCTGCATTTCTAGCGAATACTCACTGTGGTGATTAAACGTCCAAGTTTTCCACCGCCAGGGCATTGGTCTCGATGAATTCCCTACGCGGTTCTACATTGTCGCCCATCAACGTGGTAAAGATCTGGTCTGCAGCGATGGCATCCTCCACGGTTACCTGCAGCATACGGCGACTCTCAGGGTCCATCGTGGTATCCCAGAGCTGTTCCGGGTTCATCTCTCCCAGCCCCTTATAACGCTGTACACCGTAACCGCGGCGGCTCTCACTCATCAACCAGTCCAGTACTTCCGGGAAACTACCCACAGGCTGCTGCTTTTCACCGCGCTGGATAAAGGCCCCCTCTTCCAAGAGATCCACCATTTTCTCCCCTAAGGCGCAAATGGAATTGTACTCTGCAGAATTGAAAAACTCGTGGTTGATCAAATAGTCGCTGCCGACACCGTGGGCGACGATATGAATATGAGGCAGGAAGAGACCGCGCTCGGTATTCTCCTGTACGGTGACTTCGTGGCGACGGGTTCCACCACTTTCCTCATCGGCCAATTTTTCCTGTAGCTGCTTACTCCAGGCGATGATTTTCTCCTGGGATTGCAGGTCTTCCTGAGAGAGACTGGGCAGATAAATCATGCTGCGCAGCACTTCTTCCGGATAGAGACGAGATAGGCGATCAATCGTGGCCAGCACACTGCGGTACTCGCCCACCAGGCTCTCCAGAGATTGCCCTGACAAACCGGGCGCCTCCGGGTTCACGAACAGTGTGGCGCCTTCCAGAGCGGCATTGGTGAGGAACTGGGTCAGAGCCGCCTCATCCTTCAAATACTGTTCCTGCTTGCCCTTGGAGATCTTGTACAGAGGCGGCTGGGCGATATAGATATGACCCCGCTCAATCAGCTCCGGCATTTGGCGGAAGAAGAAGGTGAGCAGCAGCGTACGAATATGGGCTCCGTCCACATCCGCATCGGTCATGATAATAATGCTGTGGTAGCGCAACTTATCCGGGTTGAACTCGCTTTTACCGATACCGCAACCCAGTGCGGTGATCAGAGTGCCAACCTCGGCGCTGGACAACATCTTATCGAAACGCGCTTTTTCCACATTGAGAATCTTGCCCTTCAAAGGCAGGATTGCCTGGGTGCGTCGGTCGCGCCCCTGTTTGGCAGATCCACCGGCCGAGTCACCCTCCACCAGGTAAATTTCTGACAGTGCGGGGTCCTTTTGCTGGCAGTCTGCCAGCTTGCCCGGCAGACCAGCGATGTCCAGAGCCCCTTTACGACGGGTCATCTCACGCGCCTTGCGCGCCGCCTCGCGCGCCTTGGCGGCATCGATCATCTTGATAACGACAGACTTGGCCTCCTGGGGATTTTCCAACAGGTAGTCGGCGAAGTGTTGGCCCATCTCCTGCTCAACAGCGGTTTTCACCTCGGAAGAAACCAGCTTGTCCTTGGTCTGGGAGGAGAACTTGGGGTCTGGCACCTTCACAGAAATAATCGCGGTGAGGCCTTCACGGGCATCGTCGCCAGTGGTGTTGACCTTGTCCTTCTTACCTAGCCCTTCGCGCTCGATATAGCTGTTCAGGCCGCGGGTCAGAGCGGCGCGGAAGCCGGCCAAGTGAGTGCCGCCATCGCGCTGGGGAATATTGTTGGTGTAGCAAAAAATGCTTTCCTGAAAACTGTCATTCCATTGCAGAGCCACTTCCACCGCAGTGCCATCTTCGCGCTGACTCTGGAAGTGGAGTACCTTATTGATCGCTGTCTTGTTCTGGTTAAGGAATACAACGAAGGCACTGAGACCGCCCTCGTATTCGTAAACTTCCTCTTTTCCGCTGCGCTCATCTTTCAACACGATACGCACGCCGGAATTCAAAAAGGACAACTCGCGCAGGCGCTTGGCCAATATATCGAAGTGGAACTCGATATTGTTGAAGGTTTCTGCAGAGGGCTTGAAATGTACCGTAGTGCCGGTGGTATCGCTTTCGCCCACAATCTCCAGGGGGGCCTGAGGCACACCGTGATGATAGGTCTGCTCGTGAATCTTGCCGGCACGGCGGATAGTAAGCTTCAGCTCTCTGGACAGGGCATTCACCACCGAGACGCCCACGCCGTGCAGACCGCCGGATACCTTGTAGGTATTGTCATCAAACTTACCGCCGGCGTGCAGCACAGTCATAATCACTTCTGCGGCGGATACCCCCTCCTCTGAGTGGATTTCCGTGGGAATACCGCGGCCATTATCAGAGACAGATATCGACTCATCCGGATGGATAATCACACGGATCTCATCGCAATGCCCCGCCAACGCTTCGTCGATGGAGTTATCGACCACCTCGAATACCATGTGATGCAGGCCTGTGCCATCGTCGGTATCGCCGATATACATTCCGGGGCGCTTGCGCACCGCATCCAGGCCTTTGAGTACCTTGATACTGCTAGAGTCATAGCTTTGCTGCTCTGACATTTATTCGCTCCATTCAACTTATTGTGCGGCCGATGCTTCGGCGCTGATATTCCCATGTTCCACGTGGAACACTTTCGGGCAATTCCAAGGGGCCTCGAGCTGCCGCCAGGGGCGGCTCGTGGCACCCTCCTCAATTCCGGTGACAAGCACTTGGCTGGCGCAACGGCCAACCCAGTGGGCAAATACTTGCTGGTTGTGTTCATCCAGCTCCGCCGGCAGGTCATCTACCAGAAATACCGGTTTCTCCCTGTGGCGACAAACCAATTGCGCCATAGCGGTGCGCACGGCACAGACCAACATCTTCTGCTGGCCGCGCGACAAAACATTATGTGCGGGCTCTCCCGCAACGGTAAATCGGACATCGGCCCTATGGGGGCCTGTGCGGGTATGGCCCTGGCCAAGATCTCCATCTCGGGATTCACGCAGCGCTTCGCTCAGGGTACTTTCCTTGCGCCACCCCCGCCGATAGCTCATATCTACATGATGCAGCAGACTCTGGGGTAACTCCTCCAGGAGCCCGGAAACAGCGGCGCGTAGCGCCAGGAACTGAACCCGCCGTTGAGCATCTACACGCTCACCACTTTGCACCAGCTGCTCCTCCCAGACGCCGATCACCTGCGTATCGATTTTACCACGACGCAACAAGGCATTTCGCTGCTTCAGAGCGATTTGATAGTTTTTCCACTCCTGCGCGAAAAGATGTTCCACGTGGAACACCGTCCAATCCAACAAACGCCTGCGCACGCCGGGACCACCATCCAAAGCGGCAAAGCTGTCACTATTAATCAGTTGTAGAGGTAGGCAGTTGGCGAGCTGAGAACTGGACTCCGCCGCAGCCTGATTGATACGCACCCGACCACCGCCGTCGGCCAAGCGTTCCACCCCCAGGCTATAGCCTGTATCCAACTGAGCAAAAACCGTGAGCCCGTGACTATCGTGGCGAATGACCGACTTATGTTGGCGAGAGCGAAAAGAGCGCCCAGTGGCAAGCATATGGGCCGCCTCTAAAAGAGAGGTCTTGCCGCTGCCATTGTCCCCACAAAACAGATTGACCCCGGCATCCAGGGTCAGGTCAGCCTGGGAGATATTGCGAAAATTGGAGAGTAAAAGACGGGTCAGCGCCACAGACACCTCCCCTTGATCAGCACAGAAGCCACAAAGTAAAAACTTTCAAAAAAATAAGGGACCGTATTGGTAAAATTCAACACGATCCCCACACCATAACGCAGCAAGAGTTTAAATGCCTTATCCTTATAGACGCATAGGCATAATTACATAGAGGGCATCACCCTCCTCAGGTTGCTGTAACAGGGCACTGCTATTGGCGTCCGCCAGGCTGATGCGTATTTGGTCGCTGTGAATAGCACCGGTAACGTCGAGCAGATAGGAGACATTGAAGCCGATTTCCATAGGTTCTCCTACGTAATCGACCATCATCTGCTCTTCCGCCTCTTCTTGCTCCGGGTTATTGGCCACAATCTGCAACATTCCCTCAGAGACCTGCAGACGTACTCCACGGTATTTCTCATTGGAGAGAATGGCGGCGCGAGAGAAAGCCTGACGCAGCCCCTGACGATCGGCATAGACCACATTGCCAGCACCGCGCGGCAATACACGGTCGTAGTCCGGGAATTTGCCATCCACCAGTTTGGAGGTGAAGGTGAACTGCCCGCTCATCACACGAATATGGTTGTTGCCCAGAACCACCTGAGCCGGCACATCGCTATCCTCAAGCAGCCGGCCCAGTTCCAGAACCCCTTTGCGCGGCACAATCGCTTGGATCGGCGCGGAAACATTCAGGCCCGGCGCATCGCGATCACATAGTGCCAGGCGGTGACCGTCAGTAGCCACCGCACGCAGCTGTTGTGGGCGGCATTCCAATAACAAGCCATTCAGGTAATAGCGCACATCCTGCTGGGCCATCGCAAAGCTGGTGGCCTCTATCAGGCGGCGAATCTCGCGCTGAGAGATATCGAAACGGGTCTGTGCAGTGGCCTCTTCCTGATTGGGGAAATCCGCCGCGGGCAATGTCGATAACTGAAAACGGCTGCGACCACTGCGCAATATCAGGCGCTCGCCGTCGCGCTCGAACTTTAATTCGGCACCATCGGGAAGAGAGCGGCAGATATCCAGCAATTTTCGCGCGGGGACCGTCACCTCCCCTTCCATCTCTACACCGTCCACCGGCAGGCGGCCGACAATTTCCACCTCGAGATCCGTACCGGTCAGGGACAACTCCTGACCTTGTAATTGCATCAATACATTGGCCAGGACCGGCAAGGTCTGGCGCTTTTCAACAACACCGGCTACCAGTTGCAGGGGTTTCAGCAGGGCGTCCCGGCTCACATTGAATTTCATCGGTAGTTTCGCCTTGTTTGTCAATTATTCGATTAAGTGGTCAACGACCGTGTCAGTAACTTTACGTCCTCGCGGATATCCGCGTCGGATTCCTGCAATTCGCGAATTTTGCGGCAGGCGTGCAGAACCGTCGTGTGGTCGCGTCCGCCAAAAGCGTCGCCAATTTCCGGCAGGCTGTGATTGGTCAACTCCTTGGCCAATGACATCGCCACCTGGCGCGGACGCGCCACAGAGCGACTGCGACGCTTGGACAGTAGGTCGGCCACCTTGATCTTGTAGTACTCCGCCACCACTCGCTGAATATTATCCACACTCACCAAACGATCTTGTAAGGCGAGGAGATCCTTAAGAGCCTCGCGGACCAGGACATCGTCGATAGCGCGCCCGGTAAACTGGGAATTGGCTATCACCCGGCGCAGCGCCCCCTCCAGCTCGCGAACATTGGAGCGAATGCGCTGGGCAATAAAGAAAGCCGAATCATGTGGGAGCTCCACACCAAACTGTTCCGCCTTCTTCATTAATATGGCCACACGGGTTTCCAGCTCTGGTGGCTCCACCGCCACCGTGAGCCCCCAGCCAAAGCGAGATTTTAACCGCTCCTCAAGACCATCGATCTCCTTGGGATAGCGATCGCAGGTCAAAATAATCTGCTGACCGCCTTCGAGCAGAGCGTTAAAGGTATGGAAAAACTCTTCTTGGGAGCGCTCCTTACCAGCGAAAAACTGGATGTCGTCGATCAACAAGGCATCCACAGAGCGGTAATAGCGCTTAAAGTCACTAATGGCATTGAGCTGCAAGGCCTTCACCATATCGGCAACAAATCGCTCCGAATGCAGGTAGACCACCTTGGCATTGGGGTTGCGCACCAACAGTGCATTGCCCACGGCGTGCATAAGGTGCGTCTTACCCAGGCCAACCCCACCGTAGATAAAGAGGGGGTTATAAGCCCCGCCGGGATTGTCAGAGATCTGCTGCGCAGCAGCCAAACCCAGCTGGTTTGACTTGCCTTCGACAAAGGATTTAAAGGTAAAATTTCGATTGAGGGAGCTGCCATGTTTGATGGCACCCTCGACTTCAACTTGGCGCGCGGGCTGCTCTGGGATAGAGCGCACCATATCGTTCCTAGCCGCAGGGCGGATATCCGACACCGCCTGCTCCCCCTGACTCATCGGCCTGGTGTTGATTTCTTCTTCCAGCGCCGGATGCGAATTGTTTACTGGGCGCCCGCCGTAACTACAGCCATTAAGGGGCCTTGAAGATACAGGGGTTGATTCCGCCTGCCCCATAAAGCTTTGTGAGGTGGCCGGGGAGACCACACCCGCTGGTGTAGCGGGCATCTCTGTCGACCGAGAAGAGGCCGTAGGCGCCATAGCAGCAGGTATGGATTCGGGCGCTGGCGACGAATCCATCACTGCGTGACTGCGCTGAAACCGCGCGGGGCGGCGCGCAGTGATTTCCATGCCCACCTGAAGTGGCCGCCCAGGAGAAAACTGATGCACCAGTTCACGGATACGATGAAGGAATTTACTGCCAACCCAGTCCAGCACGAAGCGATTCGGAGCAACCAGGCGCAACTCGCCCTCCGCACACACGGGATTGACACGCAGCGGCCTGATCCAGGTATTGAACTGCTGAGATGGCAATTCGTCCTGCAAACAGCTTGCACACTGCTTCCAAACGGATTCAGTCAAGAAACCCCCCAAAACCCCAAAATGGTAAGACCACGGAGACAACGGCATGACGGGGCAGAAACGCCCAGGCCGTCAAATAAGATCGGCGCAGTATACCTTTCCATCGCCGGGTTATCCACAAGAAAGGTGAGTACTGTTGAGAAAATTGCGCAAAAAGGTCCATGCAATCAGGTATTTGCACAACAATTAGACAGGTGCAAACGAAGAGGTGGCAATTTTATCCACAGGAGCCTGTGTATATCTTGGGGTCAATCGGTGGGCATCGCGAGATATTCCCGTCACCTCAAGGGGTTGTCAGAGAGGCGCTAAAGAGAACAGGCCACCCATCGGAACACAGATTGAAATTCCCCGGCCAGCGCGTTGCTTTCGCTGCTGCGTTTCTATACAATCCGCGGCCTTCGCAGCGCATAGCTCCGTCTGCCCCGGCTAGTTGCCGGACCGGAGCCCAGGCCGCGGCCGGGGAAGGTCCCGTGAAATCTTGAACACAAAGTCTCAGGTAGCAAGACAATGAAACGCACATTTCAACCCAGCAACTTGAAGCGCAAACGCACTCACGGTTTCCGCGCTCGCATGGCAACCAAAAACGGCCGTAAGATCTTGGCCCGCCGCCGCGCTAAAGGCCGCAAAGTACTGTCTGCATAATATCTCTTTTTTTAGAGATATCTCTTATGCAGCAGGCGCGCAGCAGTTTCGGATTTGCCAAGACGCTGCGCCTGCTCAATGCAGCGCAGTACCGCAAGGTTTTCAATGAAAACCTTGTGCGCGCCGCGCACCCCAATCTGCTCATCCTCGCCCGTCCCAGTGAATTGGAGCACCCGCGCCTCGGCTTGGTAATCGCCAAGAAACATGTGCGCAATGCCTCCGACCGCAATCAAATCAAGCGTATTACCCGCGAAACGTTCCGTCTGCAGCAACACCAACTGCCGCCATTAGACGTTGTGGTATTAGCGCGGCCCGGGCTTGGCGATCTGGATAAGGCCGCTCTGGCCAAGACACTGAATAAACTCTGGCGCAAACTGGCCAAGCGTGCGCAGCAGCCGCAATCCAAGCCATGAAGTGGTTACTGATCAAGCTGATACACGTATACCGCTACCTGGCCAGCCCCTGGGTAGGCAACCAATGTCGCTTCTACCCCACCTGCTCACGTTACTCCGAAGAGGCCATTGAAACTCACGGAGCGATAAAAGGGGCTTATTTAACCGCGCGCCGCCTTATAAAATGCCACCCCTGGCACCCTGGAGGAATGGACCCGGTTCCCCCCTCCAGACACAAGAACACGCTCTAGGTATTAAAATGGATTGGCAACGCTACACGCTGCTCGGTGGAATTCTCGCAGTTCTCCTTGCACTCATTTTCCAGTGGAATGCATTTCAAGAGCTGCACACTCCTGAACTAGACCGCGAAACCATCGTGCATAGCGATGTACAGAGCGGCGGCCTAATCCCGGCGGAAACCGATGATAATAGCGGTGGTGACGTGCCCCAGCTTGAATCGCAGGCACCGGCCGAGACCGATAACGATGGCACCGAGCGCAAACTGGTCAATGTCACCACCGATGTGTTCGATCTACTGATCGATCCCCGCGGCGGAGATATTGTTAAAGTAGCCCTGCGCAAGTTCGAGGAAAAACTGGATACCCCAGACCAACCTCTAATTCTGCTTAACCAAACGCGCTACCACACCTATATCGCACAGAGTGGCCTGATCGGTAAAAATGGCACCGATAACGCCGCCGGTCGCCCCCTGTTCAACGTTTCCAAAACCGAATATGCCCTGGTCGAGGGACAGGACCAACTAGTGGTGGACCTGACTCTGCAACAGCAAGGTGCCAATATCACCAAGCGCTACACCTTTAAGCGCGGCGACTACCTGGTTCAGGTAGCCTATCTGGTAGATAACACTAGCGCCAAGCCCTGGTCGGCAGCCATGTTTGGCCAGATCAAGCGCGATACCAGCGAACCCGTCACCGATACGGGTTTCGGCATGTCGCCCTTCCTCGGTGCGGCCCTGCACACCAATGAGGAAAATTACTTCAAACAGGATTTTGAAGAAATCGCTGAAAAGCCCACGCGCGAAACCATTGAGGGCGGCTGGGTGGCCATGGTGCAGCACTACTTCCTCAGCGCCTGGATCCCCCCCCAGGACGAGCGCAATACCTTCGAACTGAAAGAGCTCTCCAACGGTCTTTTCCGCATGGGCTTTACTGCCCAACCCGTGCAGATTGCCGCGGCCACGCAAGGTGAGCTCAGCGCCTCTTTCTACGCCGGCCCCAAAGATGTCTACCGCCTGGAGGAGATTTCGCCCTACCTGGATTTGACTGTGGACTACGGCTGGCTGTGGTGGATTGCCAAGCCACTGTTCCGTGTCCTGCACTTTATCCAGGAGCACATTGTCAGCAACTGGGGTTGGGCGATTATCCTGCTCACCGTCTTTATTAAGACACTGCTGCTGCCGCTATCCGCCGCGGGAACCAAGTCCATGGCGCGTATGCGCAAGTTCGCCCCGCAAATGAAAAAGTTGCAGGAGCAGTACAAGGACAACCGGCAGAAGCTGGCGGAAGAGACGATGAAGCTCTACCGCCGCGAGAAAATCAATCCGATGGGCGGCTGTCTGCCGATCCTGTTACAGATGCCGGTCTTTATCGCACTCTACTGGATGCTCACGGAAACCGTTGAGTTGCGCCACGCGCCCTGGATCTTCTGGATTCACGACCTCTCGGCAAAAGACCCCTACTTTATTCTGCCGGTGTTTATGGGGCTCTCTATGTGGTTTATGCAAAAGCTGAACCCGGCGCCCACCGATCCGACCCAGGCCCGGATCATGCAGCTGATGCCGGTGATGATGACGGTATTCTTCCTGTGGTTCCCGGCCGGCCTGGTACTTTACTGGATTGCCAATAACTTGATCACTATCGGGCAGACCTGGTATATCAACAAGCAAGTGGATGCCGGCAAGTATTGACCCGCAGAACCCACACAGCAATAAACAAGGGCCGCATCAGCGGCCCTTTTCCGTTACGTCGAGTAAACTCAGCCGATGACACAGCAAAGCCTTAACCGCGACACCATCGCCGCCGTCGCCACCGCACCTGGGCGTGGTGGTATCGGAGTAATCCGTCTATCTGGAACCAACGCCCTGGCTATAGCCCAGCAGATCTGCGGGGAAAAGCCTCTGAAACCACGCAGCGCGCATTATCGCGACTTCACCCATGCCGACCTATTGATCGACCAGGGCCTGGCGTTGTATTTCCCCGGCCCCAATTCCTTTACCGGGGAGGATGTTGTCGAGCTCCAGGGGCACGGCGGCCCGGTGATTCTGGACCAGCTTTTAAAAGCAACCATTGCACTCGGGGCCCGCCAGGCGCGTCCCGGGGAATTTTCCGAGCGTGCCTTTCTCAACGATAAACTGGACCTGACCCAGGCCGAAGCCATCGCCGACCTGATTGATGCCGGTAGCGAGCAAGCGGCCCGCAATGCCATGCGTTCACTACAAGGCGCTTTTTCGGAAAAGATCGAAGATCTTGTGGAAAACCTCATCCACCTGCGTATCTATGTGGAGGCCGCCATCGATTTTCCCGAAGAGGAAATCGACTTTCTCGCCGATGGAAAGGTTGCCGCCGATATCCAAACCCTACTGACGCAGATGAGTGCAGTGGAGGCCCAGGCCCGCCAAGGGGCCATTATGCGCGAGGGGATGCGCGTAGCCATAGCCGGGCGCCCCAACGCCGGAAAATCCAGCCTGCTCAATGCTCTCGCCGGCCATGATGCAGCTATTGTCACCGATATCGCAGGTACCACCCGGGATATTCTGCGCGAACATATTCATATCGACGGAATGCCCCTGCAGTTCGCCGATACGGCCGGTTTGCGCGATGCGCCGGACAGAGTTGAGCAGATCGGCATAGAGCGCGCCTGGGAAGAGATTCACCAAGCCGATCGTGTCCTATTAATTATGGATGCGGAACAACTGCATTCTCTCAACCCCGCCGAGGTCTGGCCGGAGTTTACCGACCAGCTGGTAAACCTCAGCAAGCTCACCCTGGTGCTCAATAAAATTGATCTGAGCGATTACAGCGCCGGCTTGCAGGCGCACACCGAGGGCGTTCCGGTAATCGCGATCAGTGCCAAGACCGGAGCTGGGCTGGAGGCACTGAAAGAACACCTGAAGCAAAGCATCGGATTTAGTGCTGCCGCTGAGGGCAATTTCAGCGCCCGCAGGCGTCATCTGGAGGCACTCGAGCGCGCTCGCGCCTTTATAGAACAAGGAGCCCAACAACTGCACGGTCATGGTGCGGGTGAGCTACTAGCCGAAGATCTGCGCCAGGCCCAGCAAGCCCTAGGGGAGATCACAGGGTCCGTAAGCGCCGATGATCTACTGGGTAAAATTTTTGGCAGCTTCTGTATCGGTAAGTAAGAACTGGGGCACTGCCAGCGCTCACAGAACTGAACGTTATACACTGTGGGGGCCTGCCCATCAGGGCCTCTGCTACCCCCTTCTCACTTCCTCGCCCTCAAAGCACAACTTCCACACGCCTTGTTCACAGGAAAGGCCCAAATCTATTCCCTACTCACAATACACGCCACTTTCATCCCCAGCTTTCACATTGAGTTCTCCACGCACATTCGACGTCTCGTAGTGCTTCAGTCAATTTATGCCACTCATTCAATGAATAAAGTTATACATTTCCACGGGGATTTCCCGTGGATAACGCTATTAGCATGTATCCCACTATTAACCCACACAGATTAGGCGGGTATATGCACAGGTTTATACAAAAAATTTGATTACCCACAGGTATCCCCCATCTAACCAGTCAAAGGACCCATATGTAGTAGTCGATAAAATCCGACTGTGGGCAAAAGAGGGGATAAGCACCCGCAAAGTAGATCAATCGTATGATGATAACTTTGCCTTACTCTCTAAGTATGCAAAGTTGTCCCAAGTTGTTACCGCCTAGTACCCCGGTTGCTCCCCCTGTCGCCAAGGGTTTATAGGCAGGGTTTTACCTGTTATAACCCTATGATTTATATAGTTTTTTTTGTTTTATACCGTTTATCGCCGCGCCTAATAAAAACAATAAATACAAATAACTCTTTATAAGAAACATATTTATTCATTAATAAAGTTATTTAAGAGCGAGAAATAAAAACTGAAATCCTGAGTGATACAAAAGCACAGAGCGACAAAGACATCGGTGGCGATTGAGAGTAAGGTTTGCTGAATGCCCTGAACGGTCCCATCAAAGTCAATTGCTGAGGTGGCCTACTGTCTATAAAATGTGCGCCCCAGTTGTAACCAGTAGCAGCCACTATGGATTTCCCTAAGACCTATGATGTGATCGTGATCGGCGGAGGCCACGCAGGCACTGAAGCCGCTCTGGCAGCCGCACGAATAGGCGCCTCCACCCTGCTGCTGACGCACAATATCGAGACGCTCGGGCAGATGTCCTGCAACCCGGCCATAGGGGGTATTGGCAAAAGCCATCTGGTCAAAGAGGTCGATGCGCTGGGCGGAGCTATGGCTCAAGCGACGGACCTCGGCGGAATACAATTTCGGATACTCAACGCCCGCAAAGGCCCCGCCGTGCGGGCCACCCGCGCTCAGGCAGACCGAGCGCTGTACCGAGCGGCAATCCGATCGATACTTGAGCGCCAGGAAAACCTGGAAATTTTTCAACAGGCCGCCGACGACCTGATTGTCGAAGGTGAGCGAGTGGTCGGCGTCGTCACCAATGCGGGGGTCCGCTTTCGCGCAAAAACCGTAGTGTTGACCGCTGGTACCTTTCTCGGTGGGCGAATTCATATCGGCCTGGATAATCACGCCGGAGGGCGTGCAGGTGACCCACCCTCCATCGCGTTGGCAGATCGCCTGCGTGAATTACCATTCCGTGTCGATCGGCTGAAGACCGGTACACCGCCACGTATCGATGCCCGCTCAGTAGATTTCCGGGAGCTGGAGGAGCAGTGGGGGGATAGCCCGACGCCGCTTATGTCCTACCTCGGCAGCCCGGCCCAGCACCCGCGCCAGGTTTGCTGTTGGATTACCCACACCAATACCCGCACTCATGAAATTATCCAGGGGGGGCTCGATCGCTCCCCTATGTACTCCGGGGTCATCGAAGGCATAGGTCCGCGTTACTGCCCTTCGATCGAAGACAAGGTGCACCGCTTTGCCGATAAAGACAGCCACCAGGTGTTTATCGAGCCCGAGGGGCTGACCACCAACGAGCTCTATCCCAACGGCATTTCTACCAGTCTGCCCTTCGATGTGCAGGTGGAGTTGGTGCACTCGATCAAAGGGTTTGAAAACGCCCATATCACTCGGCCCGGCTACGCCATCGAGTATGATTTCTTTGATCCCCGCGACCTGTTGCCTTCTCTGCAAACCAAGTTTATTCAGGGGCTCTATTTTGCCGGTCAGATCAACGGAACCACCGGCTACGAAGAGGCCGCCGCGCAGGGGCTTCTGGCTGGGGCTAATGCAGCCCTGCAGGCGCAGGAGCGCGAGGCCTGGTCACCGCGCCGCGATGAAGCCTATCTGGGCGTTCTGGTGGATGACTTGATCACCAGTGGCACCAAAGAGCCCTATCGCATGTTTACCAGCCGCGCCGAGTACCGCTTGCTGCTGCGGGAAGACAACGCCGACCTGCGTCTCACCGAGAAGGGGCGCGAATTGGGTTTGGTGGGCGATGTGCGCTGGGCCGTATTCAGTGAAAAACGCGAAGCCATAGCCCTAGAGACCCAGCGTCTGCAGGACACTTGGGTTCACCCGAAAACACCGCAGGCCGCAGCGGTGGAAGAAAAGCTTCCACAGCCATTAGCGCGGGAGTACAGCCTGATGGACCTGCTGCGCCGCCCGGAGCTCGGCTACGGTGATGTGGCGGGTCTGAAAGGCGAGCCAGTAACCGATGTGCAGGTCGCAGAACAGGTAGAAATATCGGCAAAATACGCCGGTTATATCGATCGCCAGCGCGAGGAAATCGAGCGCCTGCAGGCCTACGAGGACACCCCGATTCCGGCGGATTTCGATTACAGCGATATTTCCGGTCTCTCCAATGAGGTGAAACAGAAACTCGGCGAGACGCGTCCGGACACACTGGCGCGGGCCTCCAGAATACCTGGGGTCACGCCCGCCTCGATTTCACTGCTGTTGATCCAGCTAAAAAAGCGCGGCCTGCTCAAGCGCAAAAAAGCCGTATAAATTAGTTTTCCACAGGGTGGCCCGCGAGACCCTGCGGGGGGATTTGAACTTCGCGGGATTACCGGGGGATAGACCCATTTCGCACTCAATGGAACAGTTTCGTCCGCGCCTGTCGGAGGCGGCGGCACAGATGTCGGTGGGGCTCAGTGAGCAACAGCAGAGCCAACTGCTGGAGTATTTGGCCCTGTTTGATCGCTGGAATAGCGCTTACAACCTCTCGGCGATCCGCGATCCAGAGCAGATGTTGGAGCGCCACCTTATCGACAGTCTCAGTGTGGTCAATTTCTGTGGTGAGGGACCGCTGATCGATGTCGGTAGCGGTGGCGGATTGCCGGGAATTCCACTGGCTATCATGCACCCACAGCGCCCAATCACCCTGCTTGACAGCAACGGAAAGAAAACCCGCTTCCTGTTCCAGGTGGCCAGTACCCTGCCCCTACCCAATGTGACGGTTGTGAATGAGCGCGTTGAATCCTTTATTCCGGAGCAGCCCTTCGCCGGTGTTGTATCCAGGGCCTTTGCCTCTATCGACGATATGGTCGCCGGCAGTGAACACATGTTGGCACCCGGTGGCCGCTTTTACGCCATGAAGGGCAAGCTGCCGGAGGATGAGTTGAGCGCTCTGCCAAAAGGCATTAAGGTCGAACAGGTGCACCGACTGACGGTGCCTGGCTGCGATGCGGAACGCCACCTGATACAGCTTTGCCGTGCGCAATAAACGCGTATCCGGTTAAGCTCGCACCGACCCAAAGCACTTTCCCATGGGAAACCTAAAAGCCACTGGTACCAATGGGTACAGGCATCGGGATAGACCTTCCCGAAAACTACAAAGGACCAGAATCTTGAGCAAGATATTTGCTGTGGCCAACCAGAAAGGTGGTGTGGGCAAGACCACCACCTGCGTCAACCTGGCCGCATCCCTGGTGGCCAACAAGCGGCGCGTATTGCTGATCGACCTGGATCCCCAGGGCAATGCCACCATGGGCAGTGGTGTGGATAAAAGCGACCTGCAGGCGTCCGGTTACGATGTGCTCGCCGCCGAGCTTCCGCTTGATCAGGCAATTGTACCCACGGAAAGTGGTTTCGACCTGGTCCCGGGCAATGGCGACCTGTCCGCCGCTGAAGTGGAGCTTCTCAGCCTGGAGGGGCGTGAATCCCGATTGCGCAATACGCTCGCGGCAGTATCCAGTCGCTACGACTACGTAATTATCGACTGTCCGCCATCGTTGAATATGCTCACGGTGAATGCCCTCTGCGCGGCCCACGGTGTGTTGATTCCCATGCAGTGCGAGTACTACGCACTGGAGGGCCTATCGGCGCTGGTGGATACTATCACTCAGATTCAGCAAGCGGCCAACCCGGATCTCAAGATCGAGGGCATACTGCGCACCATGTACGACCCGCGCAACAGTCTCACCAGTGAAGTGTCCGCTCAGCTGCAGGAGTATTTTGGCGAGCGCCTCTACCGCACCTGTATTCCTCGCAATGTGCGCCTGGCGGAAGCCCCCAGCTTTGGCAAGCCGGCGCTGGAGTACGACCGCCACTCTAAAGGTGCCATCGCCTACCTGGCCCTGGCCTGCGAAATCAATCGCCGCCATCCCGCCAGCCAATCTTCCAATAAGAAAAACCGCCCTGTGGCGGAAGCGGTATAAGGGGAATTTTTATGGCCGCCAAACGCAAAGGACTGGGTCGGGGTTTGTCCCACCTGATCAGTAAGAGCGCCGGTTCCACTGTCACCTCAGCCAGTGGTGACACAGTCAGCGAAGCCGTTGTCGACGGTGAGTTGAAAGAGCTTCCGATCGAATTTTTGCAACGTGGGCGCTACCAGCCGCGCCGCGATTTTCCGCAGGAATCTCTTCAGGAGTTGGCCGATTCCATTCGTGCCCAAGGCATTATGCAGCCTCTTGTGGTGCGTGAAATTGGTGAACAGAGCTACGAGATTATCGCCGGTGAGCGCCGCTGGCGCGCCGCTCAGCTCGCCGGGCTGGACAAAGTGCCCACCCTGCTGCGCGATGTGACCGACGAAGCCGCTATCGCCATGGCGCTCATTGAAAATATTCAGCGCGAGGACCTGAATCCGATCGAAGAGGCCGTGGCACTGAAGCGCCTGCAGGATGAATTCAAACTAACCCAGCAGGAGGTTGCCGATGCGGTGGGTAAGTCGCGCACCGCGGTGACCAACTTGTTGCGCCTACTGGGACTCAGTGAGGAGGTGCGCACCTTTCTCGAGCGCGGTGATCTGGAGCTGGGGCACGCCAAGGCTCTGCTCGGCTTATCTGGAGCCACTCAGCGCTCGGCCGCGCGCCAGGTTGTCGAGCGCAGTCTCACTGTGCGCCAGACTGAGGCGCTGGTACGTCGCTTGCAGCAGCCGGCGGCACCTGCGCCGGAGAAGCCCAAGCCGGACCCCAACATTCGCCGTCTGAGCGAGCGCCTTGCGGAGAAAGTCGGGGTGCCTGTGTCGATCGATCACAATGACAAAGGCAGTGGCCGCCTAGTACTCAAGTACACCTCCCTGGAGGAGTTGGACGGAATCCTCGCCCATCTGGGCTACGCCGAAGATTGAGACAGTTGTACAGTGCGCGTCCAGGTGGCGCGCTCAATAACTGTTGGCAAATACTCACTGCGCAGAGTAATTCCGTGCAAAACCTCCAGAAAATCAAATAAGTTGACGACATTTGCCGGTTGAATCGGCGATGCTGTTGCTCCATAATTCGCACGCCCAAATTTTGGGCGGACAGCGCACAAAAAGTCGGCTTATCCCGTCTATGAAAAAACCTCCGGTATTGATAATTGCCGCGGTACAGCTCCTGCTGGTATCGCTGGTCGGTGCGGTAATGCACCTGAGTGGCAAACCGGTGACTGCGCTCTCCGTTTTGATCGGCGGCGCCTTGAACGCGCTGCCCAGTGCATATTTTGGCAGGCGCGCCTTCCGCGATAGCGGTGCGCGCGCGGCCCATCGCGTGGTAGGCAATTTCTATCGCGCGGAAACCGGCAAATTTATATTGACCATAGCGGGCTTTGCGGGGGTGTTTGCCTCCGTCAAGCCGCTAAACGCGGCGGCGCTTTTTATCAGCTACGGCCTCTGTGTAATCGTGCAGTGGATTTTGGTGGCGCGTATGGTCCGCTAGCCGGTGCAGAAGAAAAAAGAATTCTTACTTTTACGATTGTTGAGGAATTATGGCAGGCGAAGCTCAAACTGCGACGGGGTATATCCAACACCACCTGCAAAACATGACTTACGGCAAACTGCCGGCCGGTTACACCCGCGCCGATGGCAGTGTGCTCGGTGAGTCTACCTGGACCATGGCGCACTCCTCCCAGGAAGCCGCGGACATGGGCTTTTGGGCCCTGCACGTGGACACCTTGGGCTGGTCGATCGGCCTCGGTCTGATTTTTTGTTTCCTATTTGCCCGCGCTGCAAAAAAAGCCAGTGTGGTCAGACCCACCGGCTTTCAGAGCTTTGTGGAACTGGTGACCGAATTTATCGATAAGTTGGTGAGAGAAACCTTCCCGCACCGCAATACGATGGTGGCGCCCATGGCCCTGACCATCTTTGTGTGGGTGTTTCTTATGAACTTGATGGACCTGGTGCCGGTTGACTGGCTGCCGATGGCTGCCGCCAAGATCTCCGGTAATGATCACCTCTTCTTTAAAGTGGTTCCCACTACCGACCCCAACGCCACTCTGGGTATGGCCCTGGCTGTGTTCGCACTGATGATTTTCTTCAGTATTCGCGAAAAAGGTGCCCTCGGTTTCCTCAAAGAGTTGACCCTGCACCCCTTCCATACCGGCAAGTGGTTCTTTGACATCCTGCTGATCCCGGTGAACTTCCTGTTGGAAGCCGTTTCCCTGATTGCCAAGCCGATTTCTCTGGGCCTGCGTCTGTTCGGAAACCTGTATGCCGGTGAAATGATCTTTATCCTGATCGCCATTGTCTTTGGCGTGGGTGTCCTCGGCTTTATCGGTGCGGGCTTACTGCATATGGGCTGGGCAATCTTCCACGTACTGGTAATTACCCTGCAGGCGTTCGTCTTTATGGTGTTAAGCACTGTGTACATGGCGATGGCACACCATCGCGATGACGAGCACGAGCACGACCAATAAGTTTTTAACAGTTAACCCTTTACTCAACCTTTACAACAACTCTTTAACTTTGATTTGGAGAACACAATGGAAGCATTAGGTCTGGTTTACATCGCAAGTGCACTGCTGATCGGTTTGGGCGCTCTGGGCACCGCTATCGGTTTCGGTACCCTGGGTGGCAAGCTGTTGGAAGGTTCTGCACGCCAGCCTGAGCAAGCGCCGGCTCTGCAGGGCAAAATGTTCCTGATGGCGGGTCTGCTCGATGCGGTTCCGATGATCGGTGTTGGTATCGCCATGTACCTGATCTTCGCCGTAGCTCCTGGTCTGGTTTAATTACGCCGTTCCAATTGCCCTTAACCCTATTTAAAGAGCAAGAGGTGTCGGTGTGAATATCAACCTGACTCTAATCGGCCAGTCGATTACTTTTCTGTTTTTCGTCTGGTTTTGCTGGAAGTTTGTATGGCCGCCGCTTTTGGGCGTGATGAAAGAGCGTGAGCAGAAGATCGCTGACGGTCTAGCTGACGCCGAGCACGCGCAGAAAGATCTGGAATTGGCCAAGCGCAAGGCTGCTGAGCAGTTGAAAGCGGCCAAAGATCAGGCGGGCGAGATTATCGATGGTGCCAACAAGCGCGCCAATCAGATTCTCGACGAAGCCAAGCAGGCGGCACAGTCTGAGGGCGATCGCCTGAAGGCTGCGGCTAAAGCTGAGATCGACCAAGAAGTGAATCGCGCTAAAGAGCAGCTGCGCAGCCGTGTGGCAGACCTGTCTGTTCTGGGTGCGGAGAAGATTCTCGCGGTCAATATCGACGCCAAGGCGCATGACGACCTGATCGATAAACTGGCAGCCGAGCTGTAAGCGAGGAATCCCCATGGCGGAACTCAGCACACTGGCCCGGCCCTACGCGAAAGCTGCATTCAGCTATGCGCAGCAAGCCTCCAATCTCAAAGGTTGGAGCGTTGCGCTGGAAACTGCGGCGGCGGTCAGCCAGAACGAAAAAGTGCGTGAGCTGCTGGATAACCCACAGCTCACCAGTGAAGAGCGCGCAGATAAATTCCTGTCGATCTGTTCAGACGAGCTCGGCGAGTACGGAAAAAACTTCATCCGGTTGCTGGCGGAAAACCACCGTCTGCAGCTGCTGCCGGAAATTTCCGAGCTGTTCGAAGCGCTGAAAGCGCAGGCGGAAGCCACTCTCGAAGTGGAAGTCGTTTCTGCGCAAGCACTGAGCGATGCGCAGGCACAAGCGCTGAGCGTAAAACTCAGCAAGAAGTTTGAACGCGAAATACATCTGCACAGCTCGGTGGACGAGAGCCTGCTGGGCGGCGCGATCATCCGTGCCGGTGATACAGTCATCGACGGTACCGTACGCGGCCGTCTGGCCAAGCTCGCCGAGGCGATGAACTCCTAAATTACTCTCTCCCGTCGGCAGCTGTCGGCGGGGGACTTGAGGAACAGAGCATGCAGCAACTGAATCCCTCTGAGATCAGTGAAATCATCAAGAGCCGCATCGAAAATCTCGATGTGAGCACTGAAGCCCAAAATGAGGGCACCATTGTTTCCGTTTCCGACGGTATCATCCGCATCCACGGCCTGGCCGATGTGATGTACGGCGAGATGATCGAGTTCGAAGGCGGCGTTTACGGTATGGCGCTGAACCTGGAGCGCGACTCCGTTGGTGCTGTAATCCTGGGTGACTACAAATCTCTGGCCGAAGGCCAGAAATGTCGTTGCACCGGCCGTATTTTGGAGACCCCGGTTGGCCCGGAACTGCTCGGCCGCGTTGTAGACGCGCTGGGCAATCCGATCGACGGCAAGGGTCCGCTGAACAACAAACTGACCGACGCGGTTGAAAAGGTAGCGCCTGGCGTTATCGCCCGTCAGTCTGTTGACCAGCCTGTACAAACCGGTTTGAAAGCGGTTGATACCATGATCCCGATCGGTCGTGGCCAGCGTGAGCTGATCATCGGTGACCGTCAGATCGGTAAGACTGCGGTGGCGATCGACGCCATCATCAACCAGAAAGGCACCGGCGTTAAGTGTGTCTACGTTGCTGTGGGACAGAAGCAGTCCTCTATTGCCAACGTAGTGCGCAAGCTCGAAGAGCACGGTGCGATGGATCACACCATCGTGGTTGCCGCTGGCGCCGCCGATCCGGCTGCGATGCAGTTTTTGGCTCCCTACGTTGGCTGTACCATGGGTGAGTACTTCCGCGACCGCGGTGAAGACGCCCTGATCGTATACGATGACCTGACCAAGCAGGCTTGGGCCTACCGTCAGATCTCCCTGCTGCTGAAGCGTCCGCCTGGACGTGAAGCTTACCCCGGTGACGTTTTCTACTTGCACTCCCGTCTGCTGGAGCGCGCCGCGCGTGTCAACGCCGACTACGTAGAGAAGTTCACCAATGGTGAAGTCAAAGGCAAGACCGGCTCTCTGACCGCCCTGCCGATCATCGAAACCCAGGCCGGTGACGTTTCCGCGTTCGTACCGACCAACGTGATTTCCATTACCGATGGCCAGATCTTCCTTGAGACCGATCTGTTCAACTCCGGTATCCGCCCTGCGATCAACCCGGGGATCTCTGTATCCCGTGTAGGTGGTGCAGCGCAGACCAAGGTGATCAAAAAGCTGTCCGGTGGTATCCGTACCGCTCTGGCCCAGTACCGCGAATTGGCGGCATTCTCCCAGTTTGCCTCCGACCTGGACGAAGCCACTAAGGCCCAGCTGGATCACGGTGAGCGCGTAACCGAGCTGATGAAGCAGAAGCAGTATTCCCCGCTGTCTATCGCGGATATGGCTGTTTCCGTTTACGCCGCCGACAAGGGTTACCTGAAAGAAGTAGAAGTTGCCAAGGTGCTGGATTTCGAAGCCGCCCTGCTCGCGTTTATGAACAGCGAACATGCAGAGCTGATGGAGAAAGTGAACGCCACTGGTAACTACAACGATGAAATCGATGCAGCTTTCAAGGCCGCTATCGAGAAATTCGTCGCTACTAGCAGCTGGTAAGAACTCCCTGGAGAGCGCGAAAGAGCGGCTTGCCGCTCTTTCGGAATCTAACTTCCAGCGAACAAGGTAAATCACTATGGCAGGCGGAAAAGAAGTACGCACAAAAATTGCCAGCATCAAGAGCACGCAGAAAATTACTGCCGCAATGGAAATGGTTGCAGCCAGTAAAATGCGCAGAGCTCAGGATCGCATGGCACTGGGGCGTCCCTACGCCCAGCGCATACGCGCAGTGATCGGCCACGTCGCCAACGCTTCGGCCGAGTACCAGCATATTTACCTGCAGGAGCGCGAGGCCAAGCGGGTCGGTTTTATTCTGGTATCCACTGACCGCGGACTCTGTGGTGGCTTGAACGTCAATATGTTCAAGGCAGCCATTCGCGAGATGCAGGCGTGGTCCAATAAAGGCGCCGACGTCGAAGTCTGCGCGGTAGGTAACAAGGCGGCCAGTTTCTTTAACGCCATCGGCAGCAAGGTTGTCGCAGCGGTTCGCGACCTGGGCGATGCGCCCCAGGCCAACAAGCTGATTGGCTCAGTAAAAGTAATGCTGGACCGTTACGCGGAAGGCGATATCGATCGCCTGTTCCTGGTATCCAGTGAGTTTATCAACACCATGTCGCAGAAGCCGCGGGTCGAGCAATTGCTGCCGCTGCCGAAGGACGAAGATGAAAAACTCATGCACGAGTGGGACTACCTCTACGAGCCGGATCCGGTTGAATTGCTGGATGGGTTGCTGGCTCGCTATATCGAGTCCCAGGTATACCAGGCAGTAGTTGAAAACAAAGCCTGTGAGCAGGCGGCGCGTATGATCGCGATGAAGAGCGCCACCGATAATGCCGGTGAGCTGATCGATCAGTTGCAGCTTGTCTACAACAAGGCGCGTCAGGCGGCCATTACCCAGGAGCTGTCCGAAATTGTCGGCGGCGCGGCGGCGGTTTAATCCGCTGCCTCCAGCAGTTAATGGTCAGCCTAGAAAGAATTTAAAGCTGAGGATCCGGAAATGAGTAACGGGCAAATTGTGCAAGTGATCGGAGCGGTCATCGACGTGGAATTCCCACGTGATTCCGTTCCGAATGTATACGACGCACTGGTGGTTGAGGAAAAGAACCTCACCATGGAAGTGCAGCAGCAGTTGGGCGACGGCGTGGTACGCGCTATTGCCATGGGTTCATCCGAAGGTATCAGCCGCGGTCTGCCCGTGCGCAATACCGGCGCTCCGGTTTCTGTACCGGTAGGCCTGGAAACCCTCGGTCGCATCATGGACGTGCTCGGCAACCCGATTGACGAGTGTGGCCCTATCGGTGAGAAAGAGCGCTCCTCTATTCACCGCGCTGCGCCGACTTACGAAGAGCAGTCCAGCTCTACCGAACTGCTGGAAACCGGCATCAAGGTTATCGACCTGGTTTGCCCGTTCGCCAAGGGTGGTAAGGTTGGTCTGTTCGGTGGTGCCGGTGTTGGTAAAACCGTAAACATGATGGAACTGATCAACAACATCGCTACCGAGCACTCCGGTTTGTCCGTGTTCGCCGGTGTTGGTGAGCGTACCCGTGAAGGTAACGATTTCTACTACGAGATGGCCGAATCCGGTGTTGTAGACCTGGAAAATAAAGCCAACTCCAAAGTGGCAATGGTTTACGGTCAGATGAATGAGCCGCCCGGAAACCGTCTGCGTGTTGCCCTGACCGGCCTGACCATGGCGGAGAAATTCCGCGATGAAGGCAAAGACGTACTGTTGTTCGTCGACAACATCTACCGTTACACCCTGGCGGGAACCGAAGTATCCGCACTGCTGGGCCGTATGCCTTCTGCGGTAGGTTACCAGCCAACCCTGGCGGAAGAGATGGGCGTTCTGCAGGAACGTATTACCTCTACCAAGACCGGTTCTATCACCTCTATCCAGGCGGTATACGTACCAGCGGATGACTTGACTGACCCGTCTCCGGCGACCACCTTCGCGCACTTGGACTCTACCGTAGTACTGAGCCGTGATATCGCTGCAAAAGGTATTTACCCGGCTGTTGACCCTCTGGATTCCACCTCTCGTCAGTTGGACCCGCAGGTAATCGGTCAGGAGCACTACGAAGTGGCTCGCGGCGTACAGTCCGTTCTGCAGCGCTACAAAGAGCTGAAGGACATTATTGCGATCCTGGGTATGGACGAACTGTCTGAAGAAGACAAGCAGACCGTAGCCCGCGCCCGTAAGATTGAACGTTTCCTGTCCCAGCCATTCCACGTTGCGGAAATTTTCACCGGTGCACCAGGTAAATACGTTTCCCTGAAAGAAACCATCCGTGGCTTCCAGGGTATCCTGAGCGGTGAATATGACCACATGCCGGAACAGGCCTTCTACATGGTGGGAACCATCGACGAAGCTGTGGAAAAAGCCAACAAGAGCAAAGGCTAAGCCAGAGAGGCATATACTATGGCCATGACAGTACATTGTGACATTGTCAGCGCCGAGCAGTCTCTCTTCTCCGGACTGGTGCAGATGGTGATTGTGAGTGGTATCGAAGGGGAGCTGGGTCTCTCCTACGGCCACGCACAGCTGCTCACCGCCCTGAAGCCCGGTCCGGTACGCATCATCAAGCCCGGTGGTGAAGAGGAAGTACTGTTCGTCAGCGGTGGCTACGCCGAGGTGCAGCCAAACATGGTGACTATCCTCGCGGATGTTGCCGAGCGTGAAATCGATGAGGATGCCGCGCAGAAGGCCCGCGAAGAAGCGGAACACGCCCTGCACAAGGCGCCGTCTGAAGTTGACTATGCGCGTATCTCTGCCCAACTGGCTGAGGCCGAAGCGCGTCTGCGTACCCTGCAGGCGATTCGCAAGGCAGCCGGTAAGTAAGCAGTTCCTACCCTTCGGTAAGAATTGTTTACGACAAAAAGCAGCTTCGGCTGCTTTTTTTATTCCTTATAAAAATTTGTCCCCATCCCACCTTCTCTTCAATACCCGTACTGAAGCCTTTTCTATACTGTGTATTGGCTGGTTTAGCCAAATATTGTTTCCCTTTTTAGTGGCGTGGTTTTATGAGTTTTATTCGCTTTTCTCAAAGGCCTCTCAGGAGTTTTACTTTCTTTCTGGCGCTTCCTTTTTTGTTTTGGCAAGTTAACGGTTATTGCCAACCCCATATTTATACGCTTGCGGAAAGATTGGTGGAGACAAAACCTTTAGTGATCCCCGGTAATATATTTGTATCGGGAATCTCCCCATCACCAAACCGAGTGCCAAGTCACTTGAAAGAATTTGGGTTTTATCACTCTGGCTGGGATGAAGACGATATTCCTGAAGTTGCGGATTTTTCTACTTTTGTGGATGTTTGGCACTTCGATAAAGACTTAATGGAAATTGCCAGGAAGCACGGGTTAAAAATTTGGGTGGCACTTGCGCCTATTTTTTTCAAAGATGAAGGTAAAAACAAGCAAGAGGATTATCTTGATCGATGGTATAAGGCTAGGGAATCTTTACTGCCATTCAAAGATATTATTTATGCTTTCGATCCCCTTGATGAACCGTTTCAGAGATCTTTATTGCCCGATAGAGAACTGAAATCTTACCTAGAAGAAATTAGTGATCTGCTAATAAAGGATTTCCCCAGTGCAAAACGTGCAATTACCTTTACAAGTTATACGGTCAATAGAGCTAGATTTCAGCTGGTCGTACCTGAGAATTATAATTTATTTGGCGTTGATCATTATGTTGGAGTTTCTTTTCAGAATGAAATTGTGGAAAGATTAATAAATAAAACTCAGCATCTTGATGCTAAATATTATTTGATCCCAAGGGCATTTAAAACAACGAATAGTTATTACGGGTTTTTATTACATAGTGAGTTGGTGATGAGGGCGAGGCAAGCCTATGACTTCGCAATTTCTAATCCTAAAGTAGAAGTGATTTTTCCATTTCAGTGGAGGGATTTTTTGGGGGGTGGCGAGGATTATATCGGAGTTGGAAGTATCCCAGAGCTACGCCGTGAATATAAAAAAATCGGAAGTGCTATCACTAAAGACAGGTAATAATTTTGCCATTTGAACTGGTAGTTAAAAATCCTGATCATGTGACTGTAGTTGTCACTAATCTTACAGAGAGTCAAAATTTTTTTGGGCTGTTGGGTTTCGAACTTAAGATTAGCGAGCGGATCTCTGGGGATAAAATGTCCGAATATCTGGCTATAAAGGACATGGAAGCCGATCATCTGACCATGGTTTTAAAGGAATCTGAGCCAAGATTTGAAATACAGCTTTTGCACTTTCGAAAACCCAAAATCAATTCTGATCCTGAAATAATTAATCTGGCAAGACCTGGATATAACCATCTCTGCTTCAGGGTGGATAATATTGAACTATCTATAAATCACTTACGGAAAAATGGTGTGCGTATTCGCAGTCCTATTCTTGAGTATCTAAATAGAAAACTGGTGTACATTGAAGGTCCGGAATTTATTACCGTAGAATTATCGGAGTGGCTTTGAGCTAATTCTATCAAATACGCTGCCTCTATGTTTATATGTTTTTTTCATTTAAAAATATCCTGAAACATTGGTTGGCATGAAAAACCCTCGAAAAACGCCACGGTTGCCATAGACTATGTGCTCCAATTTTCAGGGAGAGAATCATGTCCGATAATTTGATTTTATATACCAACCCGCAGTCTCGTGGATGCATAGTACGTTGGATGCTGGAGGAGTTGGGAGTACCGTATCGCACCGAGGTGCTCGAGTACGGCGAAGCGATGAAAGCCGCTGACTATTTATCGCTAAATCCAATGGGCAAGGTACCCACTTTGGTTCATGAAGAGCGCATTATTACTGAATGTGCGGCGATTTGCGTTTATCTAGCGGAGGTATTTGCAGATTCCGATTTGGCCCCAAAAAGTGATGATGAGAGAGCAAGGTACTACCGCTGGATGTTTTTTGCAGCAGGACCGATGGAATCGGCGATAGTGAATAAAAATATCTTTGGTGAAGACGCTGGCAAAGATAAGCAAGAAATGCTGGGTTACGGGACCTACCAACTGGCACTGGATGCTCTCTCCAGCGTGATTAAATCCAGTGCTTATATTGTAGGTGACCGGTTTACTGCCGCCGATGTATACATCGGCGCTCAGCTTGGCTGGGGCTTACAGTTTGGCACGATCGAAAAGCGTGAAGAGTTCCAGGAGTATGTTTCTCGCTTGTCTCAGCGGGAGGCCTTCCAGCGTGCTCATGCCCTGGATCAAGCCCTTTTGAAAGAGGTTGATGAGGCGTAGTCGAACCTCTCTCTGACGCCATCCCAAGGCCCTGTTTTACAGGGCTTTTTTATTCTTGGGGTGTACTGGAATCGAAGCAGCTATTCTGGTTGTAACGGCAAAATTGTCTTCAATTTGATGTGGATACTTCCAGTTTATTGCACTGAATGAGTAGTGATAGCGACCGACCAAAAAGCGAACGGGCAGTCCTGCGTGAGCAAATGGATGCCAGCCTGCATGAGTATGAGCGCGAAAGCCGCTCGCTCTTGCTGTCATCGATTGCTGCGGGGCTGGAGATCGGCTTTAGCTTTTTCCTGATGGTGGTGCTGTTTAGCCATTTTCATGAGTTGTTAGAAAAGTCCACCTTGCACTTGGTGCTATCACTGAGTTATCCCATCGGATTTATCCTCGTTATTATTGGGCGTACCGATCTTTTTACCGAGCACACAACACTGGCAATTCTTCCGGTGGTCGACGGTAGACAGCGTATTCGGGACTTGGGGCGTATCTGGGGCTTAATCTACCTGGGTAATATGATAGGCGCTTTTGTGTTCGCCCTAATATTGGTGAGCTATGCGTTAGTTAGTCAGAATATTGTGCCGTCAGGATTTGATTATTACGGGCAGAAGTTAATTGATGATAACAATAGCGCACTATTTCTCGGCGCGGTTCTCGCCGGTTGGTTAATGGGGCTACTGGGTTGGTTGGTTTCATCGAGTACGGATACTATTGGCCGAATTACAGTCATCACCGTGGTGACGTTTGTTATTGGTTTCGGTGGTTTACCTCACTGTGTTGCCGGCGCGGTGGCAATTTTTAGTGCCTGGATCGGCGGCGATGCTGGTGTGGGGTTGCTTGAGGTGATTCGTTTTCAGGTTATTGCCACCCTGGGTAATACGATTGGAGGGGCGGTGTTCGTAGGCTTGTTAAAGTATGGATATATCACCAATAACCTGCCTTGATGGAATGGCGCTGTAGAGCGTGTTTTTTCAGAGGACATTATCGATATTGTATCGCTTTGGCCTCCTGGTGGTTGAGCATCTTGGAAGTTGTGCCCGGCGATAACCACCGGGCACAAAGCTTGCTAGCTATATTGTGTAAGAGGCGCTTAGTGCACCCAGTGGTGGCGTTGCATTTTCTCTTGCACCGCTTCTGCCGTGGGTGCTGGCATTGCACTGATAGGCAGGCGTTCGTGGAAGAATGCCATTCGCTCGCCGGCACCTAACTCATTCATGGTTTCTGCTTCGAACACGCGGCCATTGATCACCGTGTAGGTGATATTTTCGGATTGGCGCAGGTTATCCAACGGATTGCCATCTACCACGATCAGGTCTGCCAGTTTGCCGGCCTCGATACTGCCGATATCACCATCCATGCCCAGGTAGCGTGCACCGTCGATGGTGCCGGCGCGGAAGGCCTCCCAGGGGGTAAAGCCGCCCTGCTCCATCATCCACATTTCCCAGTGCGCTCCCAGGCCTTCACGCTGGCCGTGGGCACCGATATGCACGGTAACGCCCTCGTCGCGTAGCTGCTTGGCCTGGCGCGCGACGTTGAAGTGGTTGTAGTGGGCATCCGGCGCCGTGGGGCGGCGGATGGAACGGGGATTGACGATAAAGTCGGGAGTAAAGCGGGTCAGGCGTTCGTTTTTCCACACTTCGGTGCGGTCATACCAGTATTCCTCACCCCAGAGACCGCCGTAGGCCACCACGAAGGTTGGGGTATAACCTACCTGGGTCTGGCTCCACAATTGCTCCACATCGCCGTAGACATTGGCGATGGGTAGGGAGTGCTCAATACCGGTGTGCCCATCCACAATCATATTCATATTGTGCTGGTACTTACCGCCACCCTCGGGCACCACCATAATACCGGCCTCGCGGGCCGCTTGTAGTACCTGTTGACGCTGATCGCGGCGGGGCTGGTTGTAGCTTTTTACCGAGATAGCACCCATTTCCTTGAGGCGATTTACGTGAAACTGGGCATCCTCCAGGGAGTTGATCTTGGCTTTGTAGCCTGGGCCCTTGGCGCCATAGAGGATGGTGCCGGTGGAGAAGATGCGCGGTCCGGTAATCAGGCCGGCTTTCTGCATTTCTGCCGCGGAAAAAATCTCACTGCTGTCATTGGAGGGGTCGTGAATCGTGGTTACCCCGAACGCCAGGCTGGAGAACAGGTTCCAGTTTTGTTGCGGGATAATTTCCTCGCGGCCTTGGGCACCGTGGGCATGGGCGTCGATCAGGCCCGGCAGCACAGTTTTTCCAGTCACGTCGATGCGTTTCGCCTCTGTGGGGATTTTTACCTCGGCAGCGGGGCCCACTGCCACAATACGGTTGCCGCGAAACAGAACCACACCGTCTTCGATAATTTCTCGGTTATTCTCAGCATCGCGCATAGTGACAACCCTGCCACCGGTCAGGGCGACCAGTCCCGCTTGGTTGTCAAACTGCTGTTCAAAACTCAGATCAACTCCTTCGGAAACCGTATCCGATAGCTCCTCGGGTGCGCCGCTGATAAAACTGAAGGCGTCTTTCAATTCGCGCTCGAATAGCTTCGGTCCATGGGCCCAGCCCAGAGCATGGCTATCCACTGACCAATGCAGGTTTTCCCCCGCGTGTTTGGATACCTGGGTAACTTTGACGGCCTTGCTGTCGGGACCTATCCCCTCGGACTTGCCGGTGTGCATAAAGGGTGCGACATAGGCTTTGAAGTCTTGGGTAAAGGCGATCCACCTGCCGTCTGGAGAGAGACGGAAAGAGGTAATTTCGGCGCCGTGCAGATGCTCGCGCTCGTCCTTGCCTTCCAGATTGGTACTCTTCAGCACACGCTTGCCGCCGTCGGCAGGCTCATATACGGAGAAATAAATACGTTCACCGGTAGCACCGAAGTGAGGCTCATAACCGGATTTCACCACCCGGCGCTGCCAGTCACCACCGGCGTCTGCCAGGTAGATACCCGGCTCCAGGGAGTACTCGGGACTGAGCAGGTAGCCGCCAGTAAAGCGACGGTAAGCCACGGTGTCGCCGCTGGGGGAGAAAGCGGGCTCCACATACAGGCCTGGTTGCTTGGTGATGTTCTTGCCGCGACCGCTGCGGGCGGAAACCACACGCACATGGCCGAGCTTTTGATCGTCCCAGGTGACATAGGTGATCTCGCGGCCATCGCGAGACCAGCTGGGATAGAACTCAAAGTGATCGTTTTGGCGGGTCAGGCGGCGGCGCTCGCCGCTGTCGATATCCTGGATATAAATCTTGCCCAGGGCCTGGAAAGCCACCTGTTGGCCGTTGGGGGACTTTTGCGCCCAGCGAATCATCCTCACGTCGAAGGTTTCCGGGGCCACTTCCACCGGGAAGCGCACCGCATCGGCCACCTGCTTCTCGACTTTCACATGGGCCGCAATTGGCGCAACGCTGTCGCCGTGAACAGAGATGCGCAGGAATTTACCGCCGGTCCAAACAACCAGAGACTCGCCATCGGGCATCCAGTCGTACTGCACATAGTTACCGTGGGGGCCGAAGATTTCCTGCAGGTCTCGCTCCAGGCCCGCATAGATTGGGGTTTCCAGACCGGTATCCAGGTCTTTCAGGAACAGGGAGGTCCGGTTGTCCTGGCGGCGGATAAAGGCCAGCTTGCTGCCATCTGGGGAGGGTACCGGTGCCACTGCGCCGCCGGGGCCGGAGATAAAGGTCTCCTCTTCGCCGTCCTGCAGGTCGTAGCGATTGATGGCAAAAATCTCCTGGGTGGAGTTTTTGTTGTACTGCCAAACCGTACCCGGGGTGGTGTCGATGGAGTAGTAAACGTAGCGACCATCGGGGGAGAAGGCCGGATCGGCGATGTTCTTCTGGGCAATATCGCCACCGATACGCTCTTTGAGCTGGCGTCCTTCGCCACCACCGTAATGGTACATCCAGATCTCGCCGGCGGGGATACTGCGCCCGGACATAAAGCCTTTGCGCGCCACCAAATACTGGCCATCTGGACTCCAATTGGGCGAGTGCAGCAGGTTTTCTTTTTCGGTGGTGAGCTGACGCAGGTTCTCCCCGTTACTGTCCATCAGCCAGATATTGTCGGCGCCATCGCGATCGCTGATAAATACGATAGTCTCGCCGTCCGGGCTGAAGCGCGGCTGCATATTCCAGGCGATTTCATTGGTCAGGGCCACCGCCTCACCGCCGCTTACCGGCACCGTGTAGAGATCGCCGAGCATATCGAACAGAATGGTTTTACCGTCTGGGCTGATATCCAGGTTACTCCAGGTAGTCTCGCGGGTATCGAGCTGGATCGGTTTGAATTCATAGGGTGGCTTGTTGATATCCCAGGATTGCTCTTCCTTCTTCTCTTCTACAGCTTCCTGTTCCCGATTGGTTTCTGCTGCCACTGTCATAGGCAGAGACAGCACCAGGGCTGCGAGTACCAGCAGATGGCGCCGCGGTTTTTGTTGCGCGTTTGTGTTCATAGACAATTTCCCTCCACCGCACTTTTTTGCGGTGGCTTTCACTGTTCTGTTGTTGTGGGCTGCTTATGGGTTTACAGGAGGGTAAATTACCGGGATCAGAGCCCGGCGGCAATCACAATGGGTTGGGCGACAAGCTGTTACGTTGGGTTGAGTTAGCGCAGCCTAGTGGCCACAATGTTCCCAAATTAGAGATTTTAGAGAGATTTCAAACCAATATGACTATCGACGTTGTGATTCTGGCCGCGGGCAAAGGCTCTCGCATGCGCTCCGACCTGCCCAAAGTGCTGCACCCGATTGGCGGAATTCCCATGTTGGGGCACGTGATTGATACGGCGCGGCAACTACAGGGCGTTGAAATCACCGTGGTGATTGGCCACGGCGCCGAGCAGGTGCGCGAACGCTTTGCCGATAGTGGTGTGAAATTTGTGGAGCAGACCGAACAGCTGGGTACCGGCCACGCTGTGGCCCAGGCGATTCCACAATTCCGCGAGGGCGCCACAGTGCTGGTGCTCTATGGCGATGTGCCTCTGGTCAGAGCGGGTACTTTGCAGTCCCTGCTGTCGGCGGCGGATCACGGCCCCGCCCTGCTCTCGGTGGAAATGGCTAATCCGGCTGGGTATGGGCGCATAGTGCGTGATGATACGGGCCGTGTGGAAGCCATTGTGGAAGAGAAGGATGCGGATGCCGATACGCTGGCTATCCGCGAGGTGAATACCGGCATTCTGGCGGCGCCGGCGGATCTGTTGTCGCGCTGGTTGCCGGAGTTGTCTTGTGATAACGCCCAGGGCGAATACTATCTCACCGATGTCATTGCCCGCTCGGTCCAGGAGGGGATCGCGGTGACCGGGGAGCGCGCCAGCGATACCCTGGAAGTGGCCGGCGTGAACAGCCGTGCCCAGCAGGCGCAGATGGAGCGCGCCCTACAGCATACCCGTGCCGTAGCACTGATGAATGCCGGTGTCACTTTGCTCGATCCGGCGCGCATTGACATCCGCGGTAGCCTCGAATGCGACACCGATGTCTCCATTGATATTAATTGTATCTTTGAGGGAAGTGTCATCCTGGGTAAGGGGGTGCAAATAGGTCCGAACTGTTTGCTAAAAAACTGCCGTTTGGCGGATGGCACTCGTGTGGAGGCCAACTCTGTCATTGAAGGCGCCGAGATAGGCGAAGCCTGTAGCGTGGGTCCCTTCGCACGCCTGCGCCCAGGTACCGAGCTGGCGAATGGCGCCAAGGTGGGTAATTTTGTCGAAACGAAAAATGCCAAAGTGGGGATCGGCAGTAAGATCAACCACCTCTCCTATGTCGGTGATTCAGTCCTGGGGAAATCAGTGAATATCGGTGCCGGTACTATCACCTGCAATTACGATGGTGTGAATAAATCGCTCACTGAAATCGGCAACGGCGCATTTATTGGTTCCAATACCGCCCTGGTGGCACCGGTCAAAGTGGGCAGTGGCGCCACAGTCGGCGCGGGTTCCACAATTACTCGCGAAGTGGGCAGCGAGGAGCTGGCGGTAGCACGTGGCAAGCAGCGCAATATCACCGGCTGGGAGCGCCCCTTAAAGCGGAATTAATTTTCGTTTTCCACGGACTCTCGCTGGAAAATCGAATTCCGGCGGGATATCTCTCCTCTCGCCCGGTGAGATACCCTCTTTCCATTAAACTTGCGCTTCGGGAACACAAGGAATGGCCCGATGCACAAGCCCAGAATGCAGCTGCTCGCCAGCTTTGATATCGCCTCTTTGCAGTACCTGGATGAGCGGGGACAAACCACCCAGGCTCTGCCAGATTTTGCCACTCCGGACACTCTGGAGGCCCTCTATCGGCAGATGACCCTTGCGCGCATGGTGGATGACCGTGCGGTAAAAATGCAGCGCACCGGCCAGCTGGGTACCTACCCTTCCAGTTTGGGGCAGGAAGCCATCGGTGTGGGTGTCGCTGCCGCCATGGCCAAAGAGGATGTCTATTGCCCCAACTATCGCGAGACCGGTGCTCTCCTGGAGCGCGGTGTGCGAATAGAGGAAATTTACACCATTTGGGGCGGGGACGAACGCGGGCAGAATTTTTGCCATGTCCGCGAGGACCTGCCCCTGAGCGTGCCCATCGCCACGCAAATGCTGCACGGTGCCGGCGTTGCCTTCGCGCTCAAATACAAACACGAGCAGTTGAGTCAACCGATGCGCGCAGCCGTCACCAGTGGTGGGGATGGCGCTACCTCGAAGGGGGATTTCTACGAGGCGATCAATTTGGCCGGGGATTGGAAACTGCCTTTGGTGGTGGTTATCAATAACAATCAATGGGCCATCTCACTATCCCGCTCCGGCCAGACTGCATGCAGAACCCTGGCACAGAAAGCAATTGCTGCGGGCATACCGAGCCTTCAGGTGGATGGCAACGACGTGATCGCCGTTTATCAGGCGGTGACGGAGGCTTTGCAGCAGGCCCATGCCGGCGGTGGCCCCTCATTGATTGAAGCGGTGAGTTATCGCCTTTGCGATCACACCACGGCGGATGACGCCAGCCGCTACCAACCCGCGGAGGAGCTCAAAGAGGCCTGGGCTAGAGAGCCGTTGCGGCGGCTTAGAGCTTACCTGGAGACCCTCGGCGCTTGGGGAGAGGCCAGGGAAGAGGCTATGCAACGGGAGCTGAAGGAGATCCTGGAGGAATCCGTTCGCGTCTATCGGCAAGCACCGCGGGATACAGCTACGGCTATTTTCGATCACCTTTATGAAACACTGCCCGAGGCCTTCGTCGAGCAATACCAGCAATTGCAGGGGGACAGCTAATGGCGCAAATCACCCTGGTGGAAGCGGTCACCCAGGCACTCGCCTTTGAGATGCAAAGAGATCCCAAAGTGGTCGTATTTGGTGAGGATGTCGGTCTGAATGGCGGTGTGTTTCGCGCTACGGATGGTCTGCAGGCGCGGTTTGGCCGGGAGCGGGTATTGGATACCCCGCTGGCGGAAAATATGATCGGCGGAATGGCTATCGGAATGGCCGCACAGGGTTTGCGGCCAGTGGCGGAATTCCAGTTTATGGGATTTATCTATCCGGCACTGGATCAGATTCTCAGTCACGCTGGGCGCTATCGCAACAGGACCCGCGGTCGCCTTTCCTGTCCCATCGTATATCGGGCCCCCTACGGAGGTGGTATCCACGCACCGGAACACCACTCGGAGAGCACTGAGGCGCTATTTGCCCACATTCCCGGCTTGCGTCTGGTGGTGCCCTCCTCTCCGGCGCGGGCCTACGGCTTGCTGCTCGCTGCTATTAGAGACCCGGACCCGGTGATGTTCCTCGAACCCAAACGCATCTATCGCGCGGTGCGCCAGGAAGTTGTCGATAGTGGAGAAGCACTCCCCCTGGATCGCGCATTTGTTTTGCGTGAGGGCCGTGATATCACACTAGTTGCCTGGGGAGCCTCCTTGAAGGAAGCCCTACAGGTCGCTGAGCAGCTCTCTAGGGAGGGTATTGAGGTCGAGGTAATAGATCTTGCCACCCTAAAGCCTCTGGATATTCACACTATCATCGACTCCCTGGAAAAGACCCACCGCTGTGTATTGATCCATGAGGCCGCGCGCTTTTGTGGTGTGGGGGCAGAAGTTGCCTCACAGATCAATGAGTATGCCTTCGATCTGTTACTGGCGCCGGTACAGAGAGTCACGGGATTCGATACCGTAATGCCCTACTTCCAATTGGAGGATGCCTATTTACCCGGTGTGCCGCGGATTATGACGGCGGTGCGGGAAGTTCTCGAATACGCGAATGGAGGGGTGGCATGAAAACTTTCACTCTGCCAGACCTCGGAGAGGGGCTGCCCGATGCGGTGGTGCGTGAATGGCATGTGAGCGAGGGCGATACGATTGCTGCCCACGAGAGCCTGGTTACTGTGGAGACGGCCAAGGCCTTGGTGGAAGTGCCGGCCCCCTGGGGAGGCCGGGTTGAGAAGCTATTTGCGGCGCAAGACCAAACTGTAAATGTGGGTGAGCCCCTGGTGGGCTTTACTGCGGAGGATGCCAATCACGAGATACCGGCCACGGAGCACTCCACTACAACCATCTCTCCAGGCGATAGCGTCTCTGCGGAAGACCCCTCTGTGAAAGAAACCGCCCCACCGCAGACGCGATCGGACAGCGGTACGGTTGTGGGCAAGCTGGAGCAGGGAGAGGCTGTACTTGGGGCTGAGCAGCGAGTTGCGCCAAGTCGGCGTCGTCCCGCCACACCCAAAGTCAGGGCATTGGCGCGCCGGCTGGGAGTGGATCTGGAAAAGCTCTCCACGGATGGATCCCTGGTTACCGCGGCCCAGGTGCATGCTGCCGTGGGCTCCACACCTGTCACAGAAAAAAGCGCAGAGGAAAAAAAATCGCCACTACCAGTGCAGGGTGCGGAAAAAACCGCCGGGGTAGAGGCGGTGATGTCGCCCGCGCGACGCGCGATGGGATTATCCATGAGTCGCGCCAGGGATCAGGTTGCGCAGATTACCCTGTGTGACGATGCGGATATCTCCAGCTGGTGGGGCAGTACTCCGGCGCTGCTGCGGTTGATTCGCGCCGTGCAGTTGGCCTGTACCGCTGAGCCTACCCTGAATGCCCTTTACGAGAATGACCAGCTGAAGATTCAAGAGACGGTCAATATCGGCTTGGCGGTGGACTCCCCCCGTGGTTTATATGTCCCTGTGCTGAGGGATGTGGCCGGACACACGGATGAGGCCTTGCTGGCGCAGGTGGCCGATTACAAGCACCAGGCTCGGGAAACCGGTATTGCCCAGAGCGATTTACAGGGCGCCACGATTCTATTGTCCAACTTTGGTGCTATTGCCGGACGCTATGCCACTCCGGTTGTCCTGCCGCCAACGGTGGCAATCGTCGGTGCGGGCAGGGTCTGCCAGGGTGTAGTGGTGATCGACCGCTGGCCGGCGATGCGCCCACTTTTACCCCTTTCTATTAGTGCCGATCACCGCGCGGTAACCGGCGGTGAGCTGGCGCGTTTTCTCCGGGCGATGCTGCATGCACTCTCCACTTGAGCGCGGATTGCTCCCCCTATTTTGCACGGCAAGTTGGCGTTTGAGTGAAATTACAGTGGGAACTTATATTTCACTTTGCTATCTTTAAGTTTCGAAACGAAATTTAGAGATTTATGTCGAAACGTAATACACAACACCGCCGACACGGCATTATTAGCCTTTTGAACGAGGCGGGAGAAGCTAGTGTCGAGCAGTTGGCACGCCAGTTCGAAACTTCAGAGGTTACGATTCGAAAGGATCTCACCGCGATGGAAAACCACGGCCTGCTACTGCGTCGCCGCGGTGGTGCCATACCGGTACCGCGGGAACTGGTGGTAGAGGAAGGTCCTTCGGAGGTAAAACGCGCGATCAGTCGCGCGGCGGCGGCTTTGATCCCGGATCACCACCGCATCGTAATCGACTACGGCCGCACTACAGCGGCGATGATTCCCGAGCTGGAGCGCAAGCGTGGGTTGGTAGTGATGACCAATTCCCTAAACGTAGCCAATGCCCTGCGGGAGCTGGAAAACGAGCCGACTCTGCTGATGACCGGAGGCACCTGGGACCCCCATTTTGAGGCCTTTCAGGGCAAAGTGGCGGAACAGGTACTGCGAGATTACGACTTTGACAGAGCCTTTATCGGTGCTGACGGCATAGACCTTGAGCGCGGCACCTGTACGTTTAATGAGCAGATCGGCCTCTCCCGCGTGATGGCGGAGGTGGCCCGCGAAGTGGTGGTTTTGGCGGAGTCTAGCAAGGTCGGCAGGCGCATACCCAACCTGGAGTTGTCTTGGGCGCAAGTCGATGTGCTGGTAACGGATTCCGCACTGGAAGAGAGTGCGCGCGAGCAACTGCAAGACCTGGGGGTTCGAGTTATCTGCGCCGCGCCAACTTCGAGCGCCCAAGACTAGCAAGGGCGAGACAAAAAGTTTAAGAATTTGTAAGGAGAGCGAGATGTGTGGAATTGTTGGGGCTCTGGCCCAGCGCAATGTGACAGGTATTTTACTCGAGGGCCTGCGTCGTCTCGAGTACCGCGGTTACGATTCAGCCGGTGTCTGCCTACTCGGTGATGATGGCCAGTTGCAGCTACGCAAGAGCCAGGGCAAGGTCGCCGACCTGGAGGCCAAACTGCAGCAGCAGCCGAGCGCTGGTCATTTGGGGATCGCCCATACCCGCTGGGCCACTCATGGGGTACCCTCTGACGACAACGCCCATCCCCACATGTCCGGACATATTGCCCTGGTGCACAACGGGATTATCGAAAATCATCAGGCATTGCGCTCAGAGTTACAGGACAAGGGCTACCAGTTCTCCTCGGATACTGATACCGAAGTGGTGGTTCACCTGATTCACTCCCTGAGCAGCGAAGGTGCCAGCTTGGTGGACATAGTGGGCAAAGCCACGCAAATACTCGAGGGTGCCTATGCCCTTGCCGTGGTGAGTAGTGAGGAGCCGGATGTGCTGGCCTGTGCCCGTTTGGGCAGCCCCCTGGTTCTGGGGGTTGGTATCGAGGAGAACTTTATCGCCTCAGATCCCATGGCGCTGCGCCAGGTGACCGATCGATTTATCTTCCTCGAAGAGGGCGATGTGGCGGAGGTACGCCGCGGCGGTATTTCTGTGCGCGATAAGCAGGGGGGGGAAGTCAGCCGACCGGTGCATAAGCTGGATGGGGGCCACGATGTGGCTGACAAGGGGCGCTACCGCCACTATATGCAGAAGGAAATTTTCGAGCAGCCAGAGGTGGTGGCGGCCACTTTGGCGGGTCGAATTGGTGAGCATTCGGTACTGCCTCAAGCTTTGGGTGCTCGAGCCCTAGAAATTCTCCCCAAAGTGAAGCAGGTACAAATTGTCGCCTGTGGCACCAGCTACCATGCGGGTATGGTTGCTCGCTATTGGCTCGAAGAGTGGGCGGGAGTCCCCTGCTCGGTGGAAGTGGCCAGCGAAATTCGCTACCGCAAAACGGTAGTGCGTCCCGGTACCTTGTTTGTGACTATTTCCCAGTCTGGCGAGACCGCAGATACTCTGGCGGCGTTGCGCCAGGCCAAGGAGCTCGGCTACCTGGGCTTTATGACCATTTGTAATGTGCCCAACAGCTCTCTGGTGCGCGAGTCGGAGCTATCGCTGATGACCGAAGCGGGCCCGGAAATCGGGGTGGCCTCCACCAAGGCCTTTACCACTCAGTTAGTTGCCCTGCAGCTGTTTTGCCTCGCCTTGGCCAAGACCAATGGTCTATCCGCTGAGCGTGAGGCAGAGCTAGTAGGCGCTCTGCGCCAGTTGCCGCAGTTGATGGAAGCCTTTGCCGGCCTGGATAAGACGGTGCAGCGTACCAGTGAAGCTTTCGCGGAGAAGAACCACGCGCTGTTCCTCGGCCGCGGTGTTGAATTTCCTATCGCCCTCGAGGGCGCTCTGAAGCTCAAGGAAATTTCCTACATTCATGCGGAGGCTTACCCCGCCGGGGAACTTAAGCATGGCCCATTGGCACTGGTGGATGGCGATATGCCGGTTATTGTTGTCGCCCCCAATAATGACCTGTTGGAAAAACTCAAATCCAATTTGCAGGAAGTGCGCGCACGGGGTGGTCAATTGTTTGTGTTTGCCAGCCCTGAAGCCGGTTTTTCCAGCGAGGAGGGGATGACCCTGATCGAGGTGCCGGACTGCCCCAGGAGCCTGGCCCCGATTCTGTACACAGTGCCTCTGCAGCTGCTCAGTTATCATGTAGCGCTGCTGAAGGGCACCGACGTGGACCAGCCGCGCAACCTGGCCAAGTCGGTCACTGTAGAGTAAATCTCATAAGGCCACGGATGGCTGATGAACATATCTGTTGAGCGCTGCTCATTCACGACTGCCGATGGGGTTACGCTGAGCTACCTGTGCGCCGGGGCTGGCCCCACCCTGCTGCTTCTACACGGCTGGTCTCAGGGGGCTGCCCTGTTCAAGTACCAGCTCACAGGTCTGAGTGATCGCTATCGGGTGATTGCCCTGGATATGCGTGGCCACGGATTTTCTGAAAAACCTTCACACGGTTACCGAATTGCCCGGTTGGCCAAAGATCTACAAGAGATAATAGCCACTTTAGACCCCGTATCGCTGTACCTGCTAGGCCACTCGGCCGGCGCCTCGGTTATCTGGAGCTACCTGGAAATGTTTGGTGACAAGCGGGTTACCAAACTTGTATTTATCGATGAGCCGGCGGCGTTGCTCGCTCAGCCCAATTGGTCTAAACAGGAATGCCTTGAGGCCGGGGCGATCCTCACGCCTGCGCAACTCTTTCAGTTTACCGGTCTGTTACACAGTACGGAGGGAGAGCGCGCCACCCGGGAAATATTGATGTCTATGGTGACGCCGGCGATGACTGAGGCACAAAGAGAAGAGCTGGTCGCGGTCAATCTGCAGTTTCCTCGCACCCTGGCGGCGCGCCTGTTTATCGACAACGTTACCCGTGACTGGCGTGACTTCATTCCACATATTAAAAAACCCACATTGATCGCCTTTGGCCGTGCCAGCCCGCACCCGGTGGAGTGCCAAGAGTGGATTTACCAGCAGATTAAAGGTTCCCGCTTGGAAATTATCGATGCTGCAGACGGTGGTAGTCACTTCCTGTTTCTCGAAGCGCCACACAGATTTAACGCGCTGCTGGCGGACTTTTTGGGCGATGAACCTTACCAGTGAATTAGCAGGTGGGCCCGGGAAAGGAATCTACCGGTAACCGTCCCCAAAATGAGTTTTCCACAGGCGCAATTTTATTTTTACTGAGGCATAACCCGGTGGGTAACTGTTGACAAAGTTATCAACAGTTTGGGTTTTACAGTATTTTTTGAAACTCCTTGCACATTTAAGACCTTCTTCCTGTGGGTAACTCCCTCTAAGAGGGCTTCATCTTAGATAAACTATGCACAGAGGCAGCTTTTTAGGATGAAAATCGTAGGTTATCAACAGCCCTTCTATTTTTAATAAGCAATCTTTAGAAGGTGTAAGCCCGTCAATTCCAGAGGCTTTTGGGAGAGATTTACTGGTGGAAGTTCAGGCGGCATCGGTAAATCCTGTGGATGCCAAGGTGCCAGCCGAACCTGGCCTGTGGAAACTTCTGGGTGGGTGATTGGGATTGGTTTGCGTAGGATAATACCCGTGCCGGCAACAATGCACAGTACCGGCTGGAGGAAGAGCGGATCACCCGTCCTGCCGCTAAACGTCTCAGTAATGCGTAAGCTATAGTCCAGTCCAGTCCAGTCCAGTCCAGTCCAGTCCAGTCCAGTCCAGTCCAGCTTAAACCCCTGCCCGCCAATGCCATCTGGGAGTTGGGATTCACCTCCTTGTATGTGGACTTCAGAAAGGTGGGATCGCTAACTCTATCCTCGTTATCAGTGCTGCGGGGGGCAGGCTATTTTGGTACACCTAGCTCGCCGTTTAACCGGCCTCAAGGGAATCGAGGCCGCCTCCCTTGAATAGAGCAATGCATGGTTGAAAAACTCGGCGCGGTCCCTGTCATCAATCACCGTCACTCGCTTCGTGAAGAACTAAAAAACGCCGTTAAAGGTGAAGTAGACTAGGTGATTAGCTTAATCAAAACCGGGAATGATTTAGTGAAAATGGTGCAGAGCATGAAGTGGCAGGAAGAACTGGCTCTGATTAATGATCCAGACGCCTTGGATGAAATGGCTCTCAAGCGAAAAGTATCTGTCTGCACTGAGACTGTATTCACTTACCCGCTATTTAAAACCGGGGATATCAATGCTCAACCTATGCGCCTCAATGGTTGGCGGAATTATTTGAGAAAAGAATTAATAGAATGACACTCGGTTAATATTTTTGGGTGATCAAAGCAGAAAACGTTCGCAGGGTACGTGCCCTTAAAGAATATCAGAGTACCAGAAATAAAATTGTCTAAGGGAATGATTTAAAATAATTTACTGATTTTATTTCAGTTGTGAATAATCAGCTATTTTAAATAACGTCTGGATTCATGCAATTTTTCTAGAAAAAACAGAGAGATTTTTTCGTAATTTAAAGTGCTGACAACAGGAAAAAAGGTCTCCTATACTGGCTGGATGACTGACCCGATTATTCGAGTTGAAAGCCGCACTGCGGCAGTCTTTTACAGGAATTTTAGTGAGAGATGCACTATCTCGTTGTTGCACTACTGTTACTGCTGGTAGTTGCGCTCAGCTTGATTGTCGCGCGAATATTGCCTTTTCCCATTCCTTTGCCACTGATACAAATTTTAGGTGGCTTTATTCTCGGTTCCGGTTTTGGGATAAAAATACCCTTAGATCCGGATATTTTTTTTCTGCTTTTTATACCTCCTTTGCTCTTTCTTGCGGGCTGGCGAATTCCCAAGGGGGCTTTTTTTAGGGACCTTGGTTCGATTATCACTCTGGCCGTGGGTTTAGTGATATTCACTGTAGTTGGAGTCGGTTTCTTTATTGCTTGGTTGCTGCCTGTTATGCCTATCGCGATGGCGTTCGCCATTGCCGCGATACTCGCGCCGACCGATCCGGTGGCGGTGTCGGTGGTTCAAGGAAACAATAATATTCCGCCAAGGCTTGAACATATACTAGCTGGAGAATCCTTGTTTAACGATGCCTCTGGTCTGGATATTTTCCGCATTGCTGTGGCGGTAGTGGTTACTGGCAGCTTTTCCTTTTCACAGGCGGTGGGTGGATTTTTTTGGGTGGCGGCTGGGGGTGTCGTGATTGGCGCGGGAGTCGCATTTATTTGTGGCTATCTATTGCGCTGGTTGGTACGCCTCAGTGGCGAGGACACAGCGATACAAATTCTGGTAAGTCTGCTGGTACCCTTTGCGGCGTATCAGGCCGGTCAAAGTTTAGGAGTCTCTGGAATTCTCGCTGCGGCCAGTGCGGGAATTGCCACGCACTATACCAGCCTGCATAGTTCGGAAAAATCCTCAACCCGCATGGATCGCCGGGCGGTGTGGAATACCGTGCAAACCGTACTTGATGGCGTTATTTTTGTGCTACTGGGTGAGCAGTTGGTACGGCTTATCGATGCGGATACCAGCTGGGCGAATGATGTTGGGGTCGGCATGCTTGTGCTGTATATCCTCGCTATTTTTTTTGTTCTATTCCTGCTGCGTTTCGTGTGGGTTTGGGTCTCTCTCTATTTATCACGCTTTCGTCGCAATATTCGCAGTCTCTCCGTTCACTTTATCCTGGTTAACGTTTTGACCTTGGCTGGTGTGCGCGGAGCCATTACTCTTGCCGGTGCTTTTTCCCTCCCCCTATTGATGCCTGATGGTTCGCCATTTCCGGGGCGTGAAGCAGCCCTGACCATTGCCATGGGGGTTATATTGATCTCCCTGTTACTCGCCAGCATTGCACTGCCCTTTGTGCTGAGGAGCTTGCCGGATACGCCACATCTGGCGGCAATTGGCGATGAGCGGGGCGCGCGAGTCTCTGCTGCTAAGGCCGCTGAAGAGCGTTTGCTCAGCTTGCGCAGGGAGATTGACGGGCACTGGGAAAATAAGGACCTTGCCTATGAGGCGATTGATCATCTATTGGACTTATATCGTCGCAGAATAATCAGCGGCGATGATGAGGGAGGGGAAAGCCTGTGGGTTCGCGCGCGAATGGAGCGCAATTTTCGTTTAGATGCGCTAGCGGCAGAGCGTGAGCGTCTTTTTCAGTTGCGGGTGCGGCGGGAAATTGACGATGAGTTGCATAGAAAACTCGTGCTTGAAGTCGACTTAATTGAAGCCAGTATTCTCTCTAAGGGGTAGTGCTTAGCAGGGTGGGTAGATCTAAGGATTGATTAGTTGCGATTTAGGAGCAGCCAAGTGGAATATATAGAGTTGGTTACGATTGATGGTTTATCTACATTTAGAAAGAGAAATATAAACTATGAGACGAGCCAATTTCTTGGAAAGTATTCCGAAGCGTATCCGGTTAAACAGTTATATTTTCGCGAATTTATCGCCCAGCAGATTTTTGATTGGCACTGTGCCCCGCGTGAGCAATTTATTATTTACCTGGCTGGAGAAGTAAAAATAACGACGAGCTCCGGTGAGCAACGTATCTTCGTGGCTGGTGATATTTTATTGGCCAGAGATTTGCGGGGGGAGGGTCACGTGAGTGAAACCCTCACCCCCGGTCGGGCTGTGATAGCGGTGCTCGATTACAGTCCGGCTCAGGATGGATAAGCTGCGATCAAATAAATCGCCACGGATTTTGTATGTCCGCCTGCGAATTTATTATCGCTTACCTAAATACTCCTAAAACCTGCTGGCCCCCCTTAAGATTTTTCCGCTTCCGGTTGGGCCTCTTCCCAGTAATGGTCCAGATGCAAATCCTTGTCGCGCCGGTCTTCCCGCAGGGCCTGCAACAACTGTTCGCGATAGATTCGGCTCTGGGCGATATGCTGAGCTTCATCGCGCCAGTAGGGGAATAGTGCCTCCAGCATACGCTGGTCGTGTTGCTTAAACTTGCGCGCGGCGCGGCGCGCTTGCAATGGACTGAGTCCGAGTAACTCCAGGGCTTTTTCACCGATCGCCAGAGCCGGGTCTATCGTCTCGCGGAAAATATATTTCACCCCGGCTTCCATAAGGGCATATTGATGCATACGGCTGCGGGCTCGAGCGAGAATCGTGAGGTGTGGAAAATGCTTCTGCAACTGCGCAACAATTTCCAATGAAGCGGCCTGATCGCTCAATGTGAGAATCACCATACGTGCATGAGCGGCTCCAGCGGCACGCAGCAGGTCTTCTCGTGTGGCGTCGCCATAGAAGGCTTCAATACCATAGCGCCGCACCAGGTCGAGTTGTTCCGCATTGCGCTCCAGCAGTGTGGTGCCAAACCCGCAGGCGTTGAGCAATCGCCCGGTGATCTGGCCGAAGCGGCCGTAGCCGATAATGATCACCGGTGAGTTGGTTTCTAATGACGGTGCTTGGTGAGGTTCCTGAGGTGCATCAGGGCCGATGATAAAACGCGGCTGGATGAATCTTTCAAATATAAGTAGCAGTATTGGAGTGAGAGCCATAGTCAGAGCGATTAGGGCTACCAGTAAGCTGCTCGCTTCGGCATCGAGTACCTGGATTTGGGTGGAGAAAGACACCAATACAAAGCCGAATTCCCCGGCCTGTGCCAGGGACAGAGCAAATAGCCAATCTTCCCCCTTGGACATTCGCAGAAAGCGTGCCAATAGAAATAGGACCGCAAACTTCACCAATACCAGGGCCAACACCAGGCCGAACAACAGAAGTGGATTCTGCGCAATTTGCGCGAAGTTCAGGCTGGCACCCACCGCGATAAAGAAAAGCCCCAGTAACAGCCCTTTGAAGGGCTGTATATCCGCCTCCAGCTCGTGGCGAAATTCGCTCTCAGCCAACAGGACTCCGGCGAGGAAGGTGCCGAGTGCGGGGGAGAGATCCAGCCAGCTCATTACCGCCGCCGCGCCGAAAACAATGAGTAGCGCGGAGACGGTAAACATCTCGCGTACCTGGCTGCCAGCCACCAGGCGCAACAGCGGGCCGAGAAGATAGCGCCCACTGATGGCAAAGGCGGCGATGGTACCAATAACGGCGGCGGCATATTGCCAACCCTCCAGGCCACTACCATGTGTCACGGCCGGGGTAACCGCGAGTAGTGGCAGTAGGGCGAGGATGGGGATAACCGCGATATCCTGAAGTAGCAGTACGGCAAAGGCACTGCGCCCGCCCTGGGTCTTGAGCAGCCCCTTCTCACTGAGGGACTGCAACACAATAGCGGTGGAGGACAGCGCCAGGATCAAGCCGATGGCCACGGCAGTGCGCCAGCCTAAATCAAAGAACAGTAGCGCTGTGCCGGCGACGGCAGCGGTGGTCAACAGCAATTGTGCACTGCCGGTACCGAGAATGGCGCCGCGCATCTGCCAGAGCTTCTTGGGTTGCATTTCAAGGCCGATCAAAAACAGCATCAAGGCCACGCCGAATTCGGCTACGTGCATCTCGTCGCTGGCGTCACCGACTAAACCCAACGCGCTGGGGCCAATAGCCACTCCGGCAAGCAGGTATCCGAGCACGGAGCCCAGTCCAAGACGTGTGGCAATCGGCACTGCGATTACCGCAGCACTCATAAATATGACGGCTTCTACAAGGAAGTTAGAGTGTTCCATCGATCAATTATCGCTATTTTACAGCTTGTTGCTGGTTGGCTGTGGCGGCGCTTTCCGGTTCGGCGAACTCCCGGCTGCGGCGAATTAATGGGGCTATGGTAGAGCCCTGTACCACGATAGAAAAGAGCACCACGCCATAGGTCATGATTACCCATAGGTAGCGCAGGTCCTGCCCCTGTACAAAAGCGCTGCCCGATGGAATAGACATGGCCAGGGCCAGGGCCAGGCCGCCTTTGAGGCCGCCCCAGATTAATATTCGGTTGGTATAGGGGTGGTAGCGGCGGCGTCTTTTCAGGTACAGGAAGGGCACACACACCGCCATTACCCGAGCCAGCAATACGATGACAATACTCGCCACCATCAACAGGTAGTCTGCCGGGCGCAGGTCGATGGTGATCAGGAACAGACCCACCAATAGGAATAACAGGCCGTTGAGGAAATCCTCGGTGATATTCCAGAAGTTATCCAGTTCGTGTTGGCTCACACGGGAAAAACCCCGTTCGCGAGTAAAATTACCGATGATGATGCCGCTTACCACCATTGCCAGGGCACCCGACACCCCGAGAATATTGGCCAGGGAGAATCCGGCAGTGGGGATTACCAGGGTGAGCAAAAGCTCCAGGCTGTGGTCGTCGGTACAGCAAATCAGCCAGTGGAAAAGCCCACCGATAATCAGGCCGAGTAAAATACCACCCACAGCTTCCAGTAAGAAAAGCTCTGCTACCGCCGGAACCGTTGGCTGGCCCCCTTCGAAGGCCACAGCATAAATTACCGCGAATACCACAATACCGAAGCCATCGTTGAACAGAGATTCACCCTCCACCTGAATGGAAACCTGCTCTGGTGCCTTCAGGTTTTTCATAATGGCCAGTACTGCGATGGGGTCGGTGGGGGAGATCAGAGCGCCGAATAATAGGCAGTAGACAAAAGCCACGGGCATATTGATGAGCATCAGGAACCAATACAAAAGCGCGCCCACGACAAAGGTCGAAATCAGGGTACCGACAATGGCGAGCAGGCCAATTTCGAGCTTTTGATTGCGTAATTCTAATAGGTCGATGTGCAAACTGCCGGCGAAGAGCAGGAACCCCAGCATTCCTTTGAGCAGGATATCCTCTAGATTGAGCAGCGGAAGCAGCTGATCTGCCCAGGTGCGCAGCTCCACAATCCCCAACTTACCCAGGCCGGTAACGATGAGCGACAGCGCCAGGGCGCCAGCAGTAATGGCGATGGTGGTTTGCGCACGCAGTACATACTGGTTTAGGAAGCCGAGAAAGACCGACACCGCGGCAAGAAAACAAAAGGTGTAATAGACTTCCATGCCGTGCGTGAACTCCAGAGATTAAAATTGCGGGGCTTTTCCCCGCCCTCAAAAGGAGCGGCTTGCTGCTCTTTAGTGGGCGAATTGATCGGTTGGTGAGCGTGCCGTTATTGTAGTCGCGCAGGGGCCGCCCGAATCTCCCTGACAGGGGGCTGTTCTCGGGAGTATTTTCTGGAAATAACCGCTAGTCCCCTAGTTGGGGGCGCGCAATTGTAACGGCTCCTGTGTGCGGTACAACCGCATTTGTTATTTAAATCCACAACCGCCCGGCGGTGTCTGCCCAAACTGTCATTTGTTAATTTTCTGCCTGCTTTGTTCTCCATAAGCCCCACCATTTCACCACTTTGGCGCCTCCTGATACCGGTTTTCCTGCAGTTTCTACACAAGTTCCCAACTACACTGGATGCAGCTGATGATCTCCGATATTCAACAGGAAGGGGGAAGACTGTGACAACGCACCCTGTTTTATGTGACACGTCTAAATTGGTTGGGCGGGTATTGATGTCCCTGCTGTTTATTTTTGCCGGATGGAACAAAATTGGCGGTTACAAAATGACCGAGGCCTTTATGGTCTCCATGGGGATTCCAGCGCTGCTGCTACCTTTGGTCATTATTGTCGAGTTACTTGGGGGCCTGGCGATACTACTGGGCTTCTTTACCCGCTTCTCCGCGATCATACTTTTTCTCTTCTGCCTGGCCAGCGCCTGGATAGTGCACTATTCCCCCGAGGATCCGGGAGAGATGACCAGCTTTATGAAAAATATCACCATTGCCGGGGGTTATCTGATCCTCGCCTGTGCCGGCGCTGGACGCTTTAGTCTGGATCATTGGATTCGCAAAAAATAGTAGCGAACTGGGGTGTGGCGGACCACGATGGGTTTATCGGCACTCAACACACCAGTCAATACCGTATATTTCTATTAGCTTCAGGGGGCAACTTGACCGAGGACTTAGGCCAATAGCCCGGTAAAAGCACACCTATACTGGCTGGTGCCGCGCAACCGATAACAGGAGGATCACTATGAAACTCTTCTACTCACCCGGTGCCTGTTCCCTATCCCCTCATATCGTCGCCCTCGAGGCGGGTATTGATCTGGAACTATCCAGGGTAGACCTCAAGACCCATACCCTAGAAAACGGTGATGACTTCAGCCGGATTAATCCGAAGGGGTATGTGCCGACCCTACAACTGGAAGGTGGTGAGCTGCTCACGGAAGGCGTCGCGATTGTCCAGTTTCTCGCCGAACAAAAACCCAATGCGAATCTGGCACCGCCGCTGGGAACACTGGACCACTATCGGTTATTGGAGTGGCTGAATTTCCTCAGCAGCGAAGTCCATAAGTTGTTTTTGCCACTGTTCTGGAATGGCTCGAAGGAGGAAAAGAATAAGGCCCGGGAGAAAATATTGCGGCGGATGGATTACATTGATCAGCGCCTGCAGCGAGATTACCTGTTGGGGGACTCTCTGTCGGTGGCAGATGCTTATCTCTACACCATTATTCGTTGGTTGCAGGCCAAGCATTTCGATATGTCGCGTTGGCCCAAATTACAGGCGTTCCAGGAGCGTATGGAGGCGCGGCCCGCGGTGCAGCAGGCTCTGCGCAATGAAAATGGCGGTGATGCTTGACCCCGCACCTACGCATTAGCGAGGGGTGAAACGCCGGGTGACCGGTATATCTGATTCTATCGGTTTGCGCGCCTGAGCGATCACCAGTGTTGAAAACAGAGCCGCTATTGCACAGGCGAACATGGAGCCGGCGATGGGAATCAGAGTGCCCGTATGCAGGCTGCTCACCAGTCCGCCGAGTACTCCTCCAGTAATAAAAATAGTGGCGCCGTAGAGGGCGTTGGCGCTGCCACTGATTTTGGGGAAAAACTCCAAGTAGCAGGCCGCGGCATTGGGCCCAGTAATACCGATACAGCTCATTACCAACACCAGTGGCACCATCCACAGGGTTAGCTCCCTGATGCCCGTCATAGTACCCAGTAACAGCAGTCCACATCCGAGCATTTGCAGGATAACGCCCGCAAGCAAAATGTTGCGCGGTTGAAATAGATTAAGCAGGCGGATATTGACCTGCACCATGCAGATCAAACCCAAAATACAGGTGCCAAAAAACAAGGGAAAACGGTTGGCACTGACGTTGAAGTAGTCCATAAATACGAAGGGCGCCGTGGTGATATAGATAAACATCGAGCCACTGACACAGGCCTGGGCGCCGAGGAACCCGAGGGCGCGGCGGTTGCGCAAAACCTGGCCGTAAGTGGAAACGAGAGTAGCGAGAGGCATCAACTGGCGCCGTGCGCGAGTGAAGCGCGAGACGGTTTCCGGTAACAGTACGCGCACCAGTACCAGCATGGCGACGGCATACAACAGCAGGAAAACAAAAATACTCTGCCAGCCTCCCACTGCCAGCAGCAGCGAGCCGATTACCGGCGCAATCAGTGGAGCGATCAACATAATAGTGCTGATCATGGAAATAATTTTGGCGGCCTCACGGCCGCTGTGCAGGTCGCGCACGATGGCTGCGCAAATCACCGTGGCAAAGCCACCACCTACCGCCTGCAGGAAGCGCAGAATAATCAGGTGATCCACATGGTCGCTAAAGAGTATTAGTAGTGAGCTGACAATATAAATACACAGTCCAATTGTGCCCACCAAGCGCCTTCCCCAGCGATCGGAGAGCGGCCCCCCGAAAAGTTGGCCCAGGGCAAAGCCCAATAAAAAACTGGACACCGAATACTGCACCCGCTCCACCTCAGTATCCAGTGCTACGGCCATAGCGGGAATTGCCGGTAGGTAGCTGTCGATGGAGAAAGGCGTCAGAGAGACAAGGGCGGCAAGCCAAACCACCAGCCAGCGCGGTGCTTTCTGCTCAGCGGATAAAGCCGTGGTTGTCATGGAGTAGCTCTGGTGCGGCCTAGAGGAATTTAGCGGCTGTGGCTGTGTGCTGCCGGGTACTGGCCATGGTAGAGGTGCTGCGGCACATTATCCAGTACCGCAATCCCAGAAGCTTTTTTAATGCTTGTCTTCCCGCAATGTATACAGGCCCTGTTTCAGTTTTAGCAGGTGTTCCTGGAGTTCCGGCCCCTTGCGTTGAGCCACGCCGATAGCGAGTACATCGATCACTACCAGGTGGGCGATGCGGGAGGACAGCGGCGTGTATATCTCGATATCCTCCTCCACATCGACTTCCAATGGGATACTGGCCTGCTGCGCCACCGGCGAACCGCTGGGGGCGAGGCCGACCACCAGGGCGCCCTGCTCTTTCGCCATACCCATGGAGCGCAACAATGCCTTGGTGCGCCCGCTCTGGGAGATCGCCACCACCACATCGCCGGGCTCCATGGACATGGCCGACATATTCTGGATGTGATGGTCGGAGTGGGCCGCCGTGGCCAGTTGCAGGCGGAAGAATTTGTGTTGGGCATCGGCGGCAACGGCGCCGGAGGCTCCGAAGCCGAAAAATTCCACGCGTTTGGAGGCCGCCATAGCGGTCACCACAGCTTCCAGGGCGCGGTCGTCGATACGGTCGCGCACCTTGAGCAGTGTATCGACGGTGGAGTCGAATACCTTGCGCTTGTACTCGGCGATGGTGTCGGTTTCGGTCACCGCGATCTGGCCAAAACTAGGGCTCGAGGCCAGCTGCTGCGCCAGATTCAACTTGAACTCCTGGAAGCCCGAGCAGCCAACGGCCCGGCAGAAACGCACCACTGTGGGTTCACTCACCTGGGCTTCAGTGGCCAGGTCGACAATTCTCATATGAATGATTTCGTCGGGATTGGCGAGAATATATTCCGCCACCTTGCGCTCAGATTTGCGCATGGATGACAGTTGTTCGCTGATTCTTTGCGTGACTTCCGCCGGTTTCACAGGACTTCCTTCTCTATGCCAGATGGCGCAGTTTAGCCGCTGCACACTCTGCTGGCGAGCGGCTTGGCGTTGTCAGATTGGGCAAAATCCTGTTTATTTACACAGGTCCTACACTGCAGCTCTGGTACAATCTTCGCCCATGGACGTATCTCAGATTCTAGACCCCCTCAACGACGCCCAGCGCGAAGCGGTAGCCGCCGCGCCCGGCAATCAATTGGTTCTGGCCGGTGCCGGCTCGGGCAAGACCCGTGTACTGGTGCATCGCATCGCCTGGCTGATGCAGGTGGAGGGCGCCTCGCCCTACTCCATTATGGCAGTGACCTTTACCAACAAAGCGGCCCGCGAGATGCGCGCGCGTATCGAGGAGTTGCTGGGGGTGAACACCTTCGGCATGTGGGTGGGCACCTTCCACGGCCTCGCCCATCGCCTGCTCAAGGCCCACTGGCAAGAAGCCAAGTTGCCGCAGAACTTCCAGATTCTGGATTCCGACGATCAGCTGCGTTTGATCAAGCGCGTTCAGGCAGATCTGGGACTGGATGACAAAAAATGGTCGCCGCGGGAAACCCAGTGGTGGATCGGAGCGCAGAAAGACGAAGGACTGCGCCCCCAATATATCAATGCCGGCGCCGACCCCTGGCTACAGACCATGGTACGTATTTACTTCGCCTATGAAGAGGCCTGCCAGCGTGGCGGGCTGGTGGATTTTGGCGAGTTGCTGTTGCGCGCCCACGAGCTCTGGCTGAATAACGACAGTATTCTCGCCCACTATCGCCGGCGATTCCCCTTTATCCTGGTGGATGAATTCCAGGATACCAACACCATCCAATACGCCTGGTTGCGTCTGCTCGCCGGTGAGCAGTGCCATATCACCGCAGTGGGTGACGACGACCAGTCCATTTACGGCTGGCGCGGCGCCAAGATTGAGAATATCCAACACTTTTCCGCGGACCTGCGCCAAGTGCAGACGGTTCGCCTGGAGCAAAATTATCGCTCTACTTCCACCATATTGAAGGCTGCCAATGCGGTGATTGCCAATAACAGCGGCCGCCTGGGTAAGGAATTGTGGACTAAGGGGGAAGAGGGTGAGCCCATCGCCGTCTATGCGGCGTATAACGAACAGGATGAATCGCGCTTTATCGTCGAGCGAATCAATGACTGGGTGCGCGATGGCAATCGCCGTGACAGCATTGCTATCCTCTATCGCTCCAATGCCCAATCCCGGGTGCTTGAAGAGGGGCTTTTGCGCGAGCAGGTGCCCTACCGTATCTATGGTGGTCAACGTTTCTACGACCGCCTGGAAATCAAGAATGCCTTGTCTTACTTACGCTTGATTACCAACCGCGATGACGATACGGCGTTTGAGCGGGTGGTCAACACACCTACTCGCGGCATCGGAGCGCGCACGGTAGAAATGGTGCGCGCCTACGCCCGTGAGCAGGGATGCTCCCTGTGGCAGGCGGCCAAGTTGATGTTACAGCAACGGGTACTCGCTGCCCGCGCTGGCAATGCCCTGCAGGCCTTTCTAGATCTTGTGAATCAGTTGGCCGCAAATGCCGAAGACAAAGAGCTGGATGCCATCGCCGAGGACGTGATTGAGACCAGTGGCCTGTTGGAATTCCACGGCAAGGAGAAAGGTGAGAAGGGGCAGACCCGAGTGGAAAACCTCAAGGAACTGGTCAGTGCCTGTCGAGCTTTTACTGGCGTGGGTATGCCGGAGGGCGAGGAAGGTGAAGAGGAAATTCCTCTACTCAATCAGTTCCTCGACAGCGCTGCGCTCGATGCCGGCGAAGGCCAGGCGGATGAGTTTGAAGATGCCGTTCAACTCATGACCCTACACTCGGCGAAGGGCCTCGAGTTCCCTCTGGTGTTTATGGCTGGTGTGGAGGAAAACCTGTTCCCGCACAAGATGTCGGCGCAGGAGCCGGGCCGCATGGAGGAAGAGCGGCGCCTCTGCTACGTGGGCATCACCCGTGCTATGCGCAAGCTATATATTACCTACGCGGAAAACCGCCGCCTGTTTGGCAGTGAAACCTATAACAGCCCGTCTCGTTTTATTGCTGAGATTCCGGTGAATCTGGTGCATGAAGTGCGCCTCAAGACGGAGATTTCCCGACCGCTGTACCAGGCCGATTATGGCAAAGTGGGCAAGTTTTCTGATCCAGCTCCGGATTTTGATGACCTGCCGCCACTGTCTTTAGGTGGCCGTGTGGAGCATGCCAAATTCGGCGAGGGCACCGTGGTGCAGTTTGAGGGCAATGGTCCGCGCGCCCGGGTACAAGTGAACTTCGACGATGCCGGAAGTAAATGGTTGGTGGTGACTATGGCGAAGTTACAACCGCTGTAGATTTTGCCTTCTCCAATACACGAAATATATTTTAAACAAGTGAAGTTACCGAGACTCCGGTTTTGCCGGAGTCTCGGTAACTATAAAAATAGTTAGCTGACATTCAGTGCGCTAAAACAATAAAAGATAATTAATAGCGATGAAAAAAATTAACTGGTATCCCGCCATTATTTTGGGGCTTCTCGCGCTGCTTGTAGTGACCTTCGCCGCGTTGGTAACCTCCCGTGCATCTCTTGGGCCCGCGCAACACTTTTCTGATAGCGGCGCTAGAGAACTATTTGAGTGGAAACTGGTTACTACCTGGCCAAAAAATTTTCCCGGCCTCGGCCAGGCACCGGAGCGCTTTGCAAAAAATGTTGAGTTGATGTCGTCCGGTCGTCTCAAAATTAAAGTTTATGGTGCCGGTGAACTGGTGCCTGCTTTGGGTATTTTCGGAGCGGTGTCTGAAGGCGCTGCGCAGATGGGGCATGGCGCCGCCTACTATTGGAAAGGCAAGATTCCGGCCGCCCAATTTTTTACCGCGGTGCCTTTTGGTCTAAATGCCCAGGAAATGAACGGCTGGCTCCACCACGGTGGGGGACTGGAACTCTGGCAGGAAATTTATGAGCCTTTTAATTTAATACCCCTGGCCGGAGGCTCTACCGGGGTACAGATGGCTGGCTGGTTTAATAAACCGATTAACTCGGTTGAAGATCTACAGGGCTTAAAAATGCGTATCCCGGGGCTCGGTGGTGAAGTATTAAACCGGGCTGGCGGCACCGCGGTTACTATTCCCGGTGGAGAACTCTACACCGCCCTGCAGACCGGTGTCATTGATGCGACCGAGTGGGTTGGCCCATACAATGACCTTGCCTTCGGCTTCCATCAGGTTGCCGAGTACTACTATTATCCCGGCTGGCATGAGCCAGGCTCGATGATGGAATTTATTGTCAATAAAAAAGCCTTTGATCAATTGCCTGAAGACTTGCAGGTAATTGTGCGTGTGGCAGCCCGCGAAGCAAACCAGGATATGCTGGATGAGTATACCGCGCGCAATAACCGCGCCCTGCGTGAATTGGTGCAGGAACAGGGTGTAAAACTAAGGCGTCTGCCGGATGATGTGCTTTCTCATCTGAAGCAAATCAACACGCAGATCATGCAGGAAACCGCAAACCAGGATCCTGAATTCGCGCGCATCTATAAGGCCTTTAAGGACTTTGAACGGGATGTGCGGCCCTATCACCAGATCAGTGAAGAGGCTTATTACCAGGCGCGGGAGCTGGATGAAAGGAATAAGGAAGAGTAAAGAAGGGTCTGAAGGGAAACTGCTTTAAAGCCAGTTTCCCTGAACAAGTTTTATAAATAGCCTAAGGCAGCGGTCTGGTATGTCCGCTATCGTCTATTGCGACAAAGACAAACTCACCTTCGGTGACCTTCACCTGCTCACCGGAATCCACCCGTGTCAGCCACACCTCAACCATTGTTCTAATGGAAGAGCGACCCACTTCAATAGCCTCGGCATAGCAGCTGACCGTGGAGCCAACAGGTACCGGGCGTAAAAACACCATACTGCCAACTGCGACCGTGGTTACTCTGCCGCGTGCGATACTCTGGGCCAGGATTGCACCAGCCAGGTCCATCTGCGACATCAGCCAACCGGCGAATACGTCTCCCTGAGGATTGGTATCCCGTGGCATGGCCAGAGTTTGCAGGGTCAGGGTTCCTGAGGGTTGTGGATTCTCATCGAGTGCTGGGAGTGCGGACATCGGCTGCTCACAAATTGTTAGAGTTATTGATTTCCACCTGGGAAAGGTGGCGCATTCTAGCACAAGTTGCGCAGTAAATAACCAGGCTCGCGCGGCAAAAAGCCACGCTTACCGGACTAGTCGGACAAAGCTTTAACTACGTAATGTCCCCGGTAACCATGTGACCAGCGCTGGCCAGAGTGCCAATAGGCACAATAACAGCAACTGAATCGCGATAAATGGCGTGACACCGCGATAGATCGCCGAGGTGGCCACTGAGCTGGGGGCGACACCGCGCAGATAAAAAAGGGCAAAACCGAACGGTGGTGTGAGAAAGGAGGTCTGCAGGTTAATGGCGATCATGATACCCAACCACACGGGGTCGACGCCCATAGCCAGAAGCACTGGGCCCACAATAGGCACCACGACAAAGGTAATTTCGATAAAATCGAGGATAAAGCCGAGCAGGAATATCACCAGCATCACCAGCAGTGTTGCCCCGATAACACCGCCGGGGAGGCTGTGGAAAATACTGGTAACCAGTTCCTCACCGCCATAACCGCGAAACACCAGGGAAAACAGCGAGGCGCCGATCAGGATTGCAAATACCATGGCACTGACCTGCAGGGTGCTCCGGCCAATCTCTCCCGCGCGATCCCAGCTCAGGGCCCTGCGGCTGTAGGCCAAGAGCGCAGCACCCAGGGCACCTACGGCGGCGGCCTCTGTGGGTGTGGCCGCACCGGTAATGATGGAACCCAGCACCACCAGCATCAAGGTAATCGGTGGAAACAAGCTGCGTAGCAGAGGCCAGACTTCAAGTGGCTCGCGTTCTGCGGGTGGGGCTAGAGCCGCTCCGCGGCGCGCCACGAATAAGAGATAAATAATGTAGGCTGCCACCAGCAATACGCCTGGAATAATGGCCCCGATAAACAGGTCGCCGACGCTGACGGGCTTGGGATTGAATATCCCCGCGGACAACTGGGCCTGCTGATAGGCGTTGGAAAGGGTATCTCCCAGCAAGACCAGGGCGATCGAGGGAGGGATGATCTGTCCCAGGGTGCCAGTGGCACAAATGGTCCCGGTGGCCAGTGTGGGTGAGTAGCCTTTTTTCAGCATGGTGGGCAGGGACATCAGGCCCATGGTCACCACCGTGGCTCCGACAATACCGGTACTGGCAGCGAGCAGTGCGCCCACCACAACGACAGAGATCGCCATACCGGCCGGTGCACCCATAAACACTTTGGTCAGATTGATGAGCAGGTCTTCGGCTATCTTGGCCCGCTCCAAAATAACCCCCATCAACACAAACAGCGGAACTGCCACCAGGGTGCCGTTTTGCATAATGCCGTAGAGCCGGTCGGGAAAGGCGCGCAGGAACTGCCCATCAAATGCGCCAAAAATAATCCCTAGACCGGCGGTAATCAGGGCAGTGCCGGCGAGGGTAAATGCCACCGGGTAACCAAACATCAGCAGTGCGCAGACGGCCGCAAACATCAGCAGTGGTATCAGCTCAATCATGCCTCGACCGCCTCTGCCTGTTTCAGCAGCTGGGGCTTGGCCGACGCCCTGGTTGCCGGGGCCGGTATTTCCATCAGCTCAAGGAGTGCGCGTATAAACTGGGCGACGCCAGCCAGGGCAAGGGTGACCGCGGCCAGGGGGATGAGGCTTTTAAGAAAGAATACGCCTGGCAGGCCGCCCGCATTGGCGCTCCCCTCATATACCGACCAGCTATTCATGGCAAATTGCCAGCTGCCAGCCAGAATAAAAGCACACACTGGCAGCAAAAACATGAGAGCACCCAAGGCGTTAACCCAGGCTCTGCCCAGGGGTTGCATCCGCCGGTAGAAGACATCCACGCGCACATGGGCATCAGTTTGCAAGGCGTAGGCCAGCCCCAGCATAAAGGCCGCACCGTGCAGATAGATAACGGATTCCTGCAGTGCTATCGAACCACTGTCGAACAGGTGACGAAGTACCACGACGCAGGATTGCAGTAGGACCATGGCCCAGGTGAACCAGGCGAGCAGGTGGCCGGTGCGACTGGATAGACTCTCCAATACACGCGCACCACGCAACAGAAATGGCATGGGGGCTTCTCTCTCTACATCTTATTGTTATCTTGTTTGTGAGCAGGTTACCGCTTTGCCCGCCCCCGCACCAGTGGAGTAAATTTTCACCTGTAACCTTTTTGTCATCTTTTATTCATAGAATCGTCATCCGTTGTTCCTAGCATCGCCGCGTGAAATAAAAAACACTCATCGGAGTTCCACATGAACAAGCAAATTCTGGCCACTTCCCTGGCGGCACTGACCCTCGCCACTTCACAGGTGGCTATGGCGGCGCGCGACTACATCAGTGTTGTCGGTTCCTCTACGGTTTACCCATTTACCACCACTGTGGCGGAGCGTTTCAGCCGTGCTACCCAGTTCAAGACCCCGGTAGTTGAGTCCACCGGTACTGGCGGTGGTATGAAGTTGTTCTGCCAGGGCGTCGGTGAAAGCACCGCGGATGTTACCGGGGCATCCCGCCGCATCAAGCAGTCTGAGCTGGAGATGTGTAAAGGCAACGGCGTCGATGTTGTGGAAGTACAGATTGGCTACGACGGCATTGTGCTGGCCAATGCCAAGAAAGCGACACCTTTCAAATTGACTCGCAAAGATATCTTCCTGGCCCTGGCCAAAGAGGTGCCGAACCCCAACGGTTCTGAAACTCTGGTGGCCAACCCTTACAAAACCTGGAAAGACGTAAACCCTGCACTGCCCAATACTAAAATCGAAGTGCTCGGCCCGCCCCCAACATCAGGTACCCGCGATGCCTTCGCTGAATTGGCGATGGAAGGTGGCTGTAAGAAGTTTGGCTGGATCAAGGCCATGAAGAAAAAAGACAAGAGCGCTTACAAGGCAATTTGTCATAACGTGCGTGAAGACGGTGCTTATGTCGAGGCCGGCGAGAACGACAACCTGATTGTGAACAAGCTAGTTGCCAACCCGAACGCTCTGGGTATCTTCGGTTTTAGCTTCCTCGACCAGAATGCAGACAAGGTTCAAGGCTCTCTGATTGAAGATCAGGCCCCGACTTTTGACTCCATTGCCGATCAGAGCTACCCGGTATCCCGCCCGCTGTTTATCTACGTGAAAAAGGCACACGCTGACGTAGTACCGGGTATCAAGCAATTCCTGGCGGAATTTACCAATGAGCGTGCCTGGGGTGATGAAGGTTACCTGGCCGACAAGGGCATGATCCCGCTGCCTACCGAGAAGCGCCAGAAAATTGCCACCGACGTGCGCAAGATGAATGCCCTGAGCAATCTCGCAGCGAAGTAGCTTTATCTTGGAGTAGTACAGTCAAAGGGAATTGACGGCCAAGCCCGAGAGGGCTTGGCCGTTCTTTATAAAAGCCAAGTGGAAACACCAGGAAAAGTCGGGATAATGCCGACATCGACATTTTTAGCACGGTAAAGTAATGCAAACCCCCACACTGTTCGCCCTTCTGCTGCTGTTGATACTAGTGGCCTACGGTACCGGCTTTAGCCGTGCACTGAGTGCTGCGCGCAGCCGCGGAGGCCTGCGCAATCTGGCTTCACTGCCCAGTTATCACGGATTATTTGCTGCGCTTTGGTGTGGCCTACCGGCGCTATTACTGCTTGGGGCTTGGCTGATTTTTGACGATGCGATTATCCGCTTTATGGTGATGCACAGTATCGCGGATAAGCCCGATACCATTGCCGGGCAGAACCTGCTCTATGCTCAAATTCAAAACCTGTCCGCTGGCCACCTGATCGGCGAAGCCTCCCCCCAATTGCAGTCTGCGGCAGAGCACCTCAATCAATTGCGCAGCAATGCAAATACACTGCAGGCCTTCTTGATTCTTGTGTTGGCAGTGGGCTTGGGGGCATTCGCATTACTGCGTTTCTCCCCGGAACTGCGCGCTCGCGAAAAAGTGGAAAAAGTCCTGCGGGTTATTCTGATTACCTGTGCCTGCGCAGCAATTTTCACCACGGTTGGTATTTTATTTTCAGTATTATTTGAGTCCCTGCGTTTCTTCCAGTCGGTACCGGTGAGTGAGTTTCTCTTCGGTCTGCACTGGAGCCCGCAGATGGCTCTGCGCGCTGATCAGGTGGGCTCCAGCGGCGCCTTCGGTGCGGTGCCGTTGTTTACCGGCACCCTAATGGTCTCTGCTATCGCCATGCTGGTGGCGGTGCCGGTGGGCCTGATGGCCGCGATCTACCTGGCAGAGTATGCCAGCAAGCGGGTGCGCAATGTCGCCAAGCCGATTATCGAAATTCTCGCCGGTGTACCCACGGTGGTGTACGGCTTTTTTGCGGCGCTGACTGTGGCCCCGTTTATTCGCGAACTGGCCACTTCTGTCGGCCTGCAGGCCTCCAGTGAAAGCGCCCTCGCCGCCGGGTTGGTGATGGGCATTATGATCATCCCGTTCGTCTCCTCCCTGTCCGACGACGTGATCAATGCGGTACCACAATCCCTGCGCGACGGCGCTCTGGGGCTCGGTTCAACCCAGTCGGAAACTGTGCGCAAAGTGGTTATTCCCGCGGCCCTGCCAGGTATTGTCGGCGGCGTGCTGCTGGCGGTGTCCCGCGCAATCGGTGAAACCATGATTGTGGTGATGGCCGCTGGTCTCGCCGCCAACCTGACCGCCAATCCCCTGGAGTCTGTCACCACCGTTACGGTTCAGATCGTGACGCTATTGGTGGGCGATCAGGAATTTGACAGTCCCAAGACCCTCGCCGCTTTTGCCCTTGGCTTGATGCTGTTTATCTCCACTCTGGTGCTGAACTTTATCGCCCTGCACGTAGTGAAAAAATACCGGGAGCAGTATGACTAACCTCACCCAGACGCAGGTTCGCGAGCGTATTGAAAAGAACCTCGCCAGCCGCCATCGCACAGAAAAGTTATTTCGTGGGCTGGGTATCGCCAGTATCGCCTTCGGTGTGCTCGCGGTTGTCATTCTGTTCAGCGATATTATCGGTAAGGGCAGTGGTGCCTTTATGCAGGCTTCGATTCAGTTGGAGGTGCATTACGACACAGAGGTGCTGGGTATTGATCAGGTCGATGATGAGAGCCTTACTTGGGCTAACTTCTCCGGTGTGATCCGCCAGGCCCTGCGTGAGCGCTTCCCCTCCGTGACTGGTCGCAGCGACAAGCGAGAACTTTACACCCTGGTTTCCTCCGGGGCGCCCTTTACCCTGCGCGATCGCCTGGCCGAAAACCCGGAATTGCTTGGTAAGAGCGAGGTCGTCTGGTTTGCCGCCGATGACGATGTGGATACCTTTATCAAAAGCCTAAAGGACTCGAAAGAGGGATTCCGCGGCCGCACCTCTGACCAGAAAGCTGGCTGGATTGAGCAACTGCTGGAGACTGGTGAGCTGAAGAAACGCTTTAACACCATTTTCTTTACCAATGGGGATTCCCGCGAACCGGAACAGGCGGGTATCCGTGCGGCCCTGATGGGCTCCCTGTTTACACTCCTGGTGACCCTGGCGCTGTCCTTCCCAATTGGGGTGGCCGCAGCTATTTACCTGGAGGAGTATGCGCCTAAGAATCGTTGGACGGATCTGATTGAGGTCAATATCAACAACCTCGCAGCCGTACCTTCTATCGTTTTCGGCCTGTTGGGGCTGGCGATTTTTATTAACTTCTTTGAGTTGCCCCGTTCGGCGCCGTTGGTCGGAGGGCTAGTACTCACTCTGATGACACTGCCGACCATTATTATTTCGAGCCGCGCGGCGCTGAAGGCGGTGCCACCCTCGATTCGCGAAGCGGCTATGGGCATGGGGGCTTCGCGTATGCAGGTGGTGTTTCACCATGTGCTGCCGCTGGCGATGCCCGGCATGCTCACCGGTGCAATTATTGGTATGGCCCAGGCTCTGGGTGAGACAGCCCCACTGCTAATGATTGGCATGGTTGCCTTTATTGTCGATGTCCCCGGTGGGGTTACCGATCCGGCCACCGTGCTGCCTGTACAGATTTTTCTATGGGCGGACAGCCCGGAGCGCGCCTTTGTGGAGCGCACCTCGGCGGCGATTATGGTGCTGTTGAGTGTATTGATTTTAATGAATGCCAGCGCGGTAATGCTGCGCAAGAAACTTGAGCGCCGCTGGTAACAGAGCGCGGACAATCAGAAAGCGGGATTATTTATGAGTACCATGACCCTGGATGCCGCCGAACGCACCGAGTCGGCGCGTTCCGAGCTGACCGGTAAAAAGGTTGCAGTGAGCCAAGCCGAAGTGAGGAAAACTGTGGGCCAGCCCTTCTCTGACACCGCCAAGTTGCGCATGCGCGATGTGAATGTGTTCTATGGTGAAAGCCAAGCTATTCACAACGTGAGCCTGGATATCGGCCGCAATGAAGTGGTAGCCATGATCGGTCCGTCCGGTTGTGGTAAATCCACTTTTCTGCGCTGTCTCAATCGTATGAACGACACCATTGAGGGCTGCCGGGTGGAAGGCGAACTGAGCCTGGACGGCGAGCCGATCTACGGGGCTAAGGTGGATGTGGTGCCCCTGCGTGCGCGGGTGGGGATGGTGTTTCAGAAGCCCAACCCCTTCCCCAAAACCATCTATGAGAATGTGGTCTATGGGCCCAAAATTCATGGTATTGCCAGCCGTCGCGCGGACCTAGACGAAATTGTGGAAAACAGCCTGCGTCGTGCCGGCCTCTGGAATGAGGTCAAGGATCGTCTGGATAAGCCGGGTACCGGCTTGTCCGGTGGTCAGCAGCAGCGCCTGTGTATCGCCCGTGCTATCGCGGTGAGCCCGGAAGTTATTCTGATGGATGAGCCCTGCTCCGCCCTGGACCCGATTGCCACTGCGCGTATCGAAGAGCTGATTGATGAGCTGCGAGAGAACTACACTATTGCCATCGTGACCCACTCGATGCAACAGGCGGCACGAGTCAGCCAGCGCACGGCCTACTTTCACCTGGGCCATCTTGTTGAGGTCAATGATACCGAAACCGTGTTCACCAATCCGGAGCACGAACTAACCGAAGCCTATATCACCGGCCGCTTCGGCTGAGCCAGTTTTGCTCCGAGGGATAACTATGGAAATGCACTTCGATCAGCATATTTCCCGCCAGTTCAATGAGGATCTGGAGGGTATTAAGACCGAGATGTTGGAGATGGGCGGCATGGTCGCCCGCCAAGTAGCCGACGCTGTTGACGCGCTGTCGAATGCCGACAGCCAACTGGCCGAGGAAGTCCTGCGTATCGAAGAGGAGATCGATAGGAGGGAGATGGCTCTGGATGAGCACGCGACCCTGATTATCGCCAAGCGCCAGCCCGCCGCCTCAGACCTGCGTATGGTGATGTCGGTAATACGTATCGCCCGCGACCTGGAGCGTATCGGCGATGAGGCCAGCAAGATCGCGAAAATGGCTATTGCCTTGACGGACGAGGGCACCTCACCGCGCGGTTACACAGAAATTCGTCATCTGGCTAATGCGGTGCGCAAGATGCTCAACGATGCCCTTGACGCTTATACCCGCTTCGATGTGGAATCAGCCATGCACACTCTGGCTGAGGATGAACAGGTGGATATGGACTACCGCACCGCTGTTCGCGAGCTGGTGACTTATATGATGGAAGATCCACGCAGTATCTCCCGAGTCATCAATGTTCTGTGGACTCTGCGTGCACTGGAGCGTATCGGCGATCACGCGAAGAATATTTGCGAGCAAGTGGTATATCTGGTCGAGGGCGCGGATATTCGCCACGGCCACTTGAGAAATCTAAAGCAGTCTTAAGCTTTCAAACCCGAAAAAAGGTCGCACAACGCGGCCTTTTTTATTGCAGATTTGTTTTCAATAAAATGCCAGGTATCTGACTCATGAAATATATTTTCGAAGTGCAGATCAAAGCAGGCTTTACAGCGGAGGAATATGCGGAAGCCTGGGTGCAGGCGTCCCAATTGATCCAGCGGGCGCCCGGGGCCCAAGGTACGGAACTTCTACAAAAAATTGGTGACCAAAATACTCTGCTCGCTATTGCTTGTTGGCACAGCAAAGCCGAAAGAGATGCAATGCACAGTCGGCATACCGATGAAATTGATAGAATTATTCGGAGTGTTGCGCCTTTTGTAGGGATACGTCTTTTGGGTGAGTTTAATGAGTTCCGAAAAGTTATTAATAATGCATAAATGTATTTATGTTGATTTTAGTCGAGTAAAGCTGAATCTAAGCTGAATATCTGAATTATTTTTTTCAGTAAAAGAAAAAGCGGGAAATAGTATCAGAAAATGTTTTATAGGTAATTTATTTTTCAATTACACTGAATTACGCCGTTCTTCATTTTTTATTCTATCCGTCCTGTGTTTTCACTCTCTTCGTCGCATAAACTTTATAAACTGACTTTGTGTAATTAGCTGTTGTTGCGTCCAAAAAAACCTTTGTTACAATCCGCATCCCAATTTGGATCCAAAGTTAACGAAGGATTTTGTAATGAGATTCAAGCTCGCAGCTCTTCCCCTGATGCTTCTCGCGGCTACTGCAACTGCCGAGGAGTATAATTCCTTTACTGAAGCTAACTACGCAAATTTTGAAGATGGTGATGATGGCTTTACTATTGATAGCCAGTATTTTTTTGGTGGCAAGGAAACACTCGGCCCGCTAAAAGAATTTGAATATATCAACAAAGTAAGCAATATTTACGGTGGCTTCTCGCATATCAATGAAGGTAGTGAGGACAGTGATATCTTCTCTGTCGGTGGTGAATATTTTGCATCAAATGGCTTTGTTTTGGGGGCTCAATTAGACGATCTTGGCGAAGAAAATATTGATACTTTATCAATTGGCTATCTCTTTACTCCTAACTTTCTTGTTAGCCTAGAGCATGTCGATAACGACAGCGACAATGAGTTGTCTGCTAATGCCCGTTATAACCACCAGCTGAATGGAACTGATTATATCGGTTTCAATTTTTCCATTGACGAAGAATTTGATACCCGTAGTCTGTCCTCCAAGTACTTTACGCATCTGGGTGACGATCAGTACCTGACTGCAGAGTTGACCTATGCCAGCATTGATGGGGGGGATGATTATTGGAAATTGGGCACAGAGTACTTCTTTACTCAGCGTACCTCTGTCGGATTTTCTTTCGATGAAGGTGAAGAGTACAAGCTGGGTATGAACCACTTCTTCAGCCGCAACTTCGCTGTTGAAGCAGCTTATGTTTCTAATACTGATAGCGATGATGATTACGATATCTACCAAATTGGTATGACCGTACAGCTGTAAATTGCAGCCAAATAGAAAGGGCTATTTTAGATAGCCCTTTCTAAGGAACCTCTGAATAATTCCGAGCCAATTTGTTAGTATTCAGTTATCCGTCAAGACTACGATAGATCATGCACCAAGTCACCTTTGCCGAAGCAGAATACAATCTGAAGCGCCGTAAAACTCGTCGAGAAAAGTTTCTTTCTCAGATGAATGCCCTCATTCCTTGGCGGCGACTAGAAGCTCGAATAGCCCCTTGTTATCCACGCGGCAAGCGTGGCCGAGAGCCTTACCCATTGAAGGTCATGCTGCGTAT
>NZ_CANMKV010000013.1 GCF_947498635.1 uncultured Microbulbifer sp.
CTGTTGGTAACCACCGGGAAAATAAAAGTGGACAGGGAAATTGAAGATAAGCTGACGGTCGACTTGTGGGTAAGTGGAAGGTTGGCGTAAATTTAAGAGCGGTGAGTAGGTTATCAAAAGCCCCAAAAAGGGGCTTTGCCGGCGGCTGAACTCGGAGGGCTATTCCTGTTGCTCGTAGGCATTGTCTGGAACCAAGTCGTAGTGCATCTCTTTCAAGCTCAGCTCATCGAGGGGCACAAGCGCGGAAGGGAGAGAGAAGCGGCGGATTGGGTGGTTACCACAGCAATCCATTACTTCAATGTCTTCCAGAGTTTCCTGTAGGTTATGTAATAACCCCTTTAGGTATGCGGTACTGGCAGAGGTGAGAGATAGGTATTCGTGTGAGCCACCGAGTTTAACAAAACGGGCTTCACTATCGGCCTCTTCAATTCGAAGCCAGGCCTCACCGTTATCGATATCTGGCTCGCCAAGAATCATAGGGCCGAGAGGGTCTTCATGGATAGGGGTCAGTCTTGTATCTGCTGGAGAAAGCAGTGAGCCTACCCAGACCCAACCTGAAAGACTGATCCGGCTTAGTTGCCATTCACACAACCAAACCGTTTGATCCTCATCGATACGAAACTCCCGATAGTCTCGTTGGCTGAGGTAGTTGTCGAAACTGACCTGGGTGCTGGGATTATCTCTGCGGAAGCTCTGCAGTTGCTGGGTCATTTCATAGTTAACTTCCCAGTGCTTTTTGAGACGCCACTGCATGGGGTATTGTCCCCATTCGACAATGTACTCCTCTCGCTCAGAGATGGTTTCTACCACGCGCCAGAAAGCACCATCAATCAGGATACAGGTTTCACCTATTTTACATCCGGGAGCGATGATACTAGATTCCGGGGAAGCGTCGGAGGCACTGACAATATGTTCAGGACGCCCTTCAATTACTTCATACCAGGGGAAACCATGCCGTAGCGGGGGAGGAAAAGCTAGTGCTGGCCGGCCGCCGAGTAAGCGGCGGAAAAGTACCGACTTCTCAATTTCCAGGTCAGAAAGTGTATAACCCTCCTGTTGAGTGATCTGGCCCCAAGTAAAAGCGGCTCGAATTAAATGTTTTTCACGGTCTGAAAAGCTCATGGGTGCAATCATGGGCAAACTAAAACGGAAACCTTACCACTGTGGGAGGGCGGGTGCTAATGCAATTCTGTGACTCGAGCTAGCCAAGGACAGGAATGTCTGAAGTTGGATACACTGTCATGCTCGACGTTATAGGTTAAGGAGAATACTGTCGTGATAGGGTTTAGGGGGCTACTTTATGGTGCAGTCATGTTATGGGGCTTGTTGACTACCCCCATGTTGATCTCGGAGGAAGTAACTGACTTACAGGATTGCTACTTGGATGGTTGGGGTCAACCATTACGATGCACACGAATTCCTGTAGGTGAGGGGGATGCCGAAGTGACTCTGGCCGTGTTCGTATCACCGGCTATGAATAAAGTACAACGGGAACCTTTGTATCTCCTTGCTGGGGGGCCGGGCCAAGCGGCGAGTGACTTAGCACCATTTCTGCACAAGTTTCGAAAAATTAATCAAAACCATGCAATCGTCATGGTGGATCGTCGAGGAACTGGGCTTTCCCGCTCATTTGACTGTGGTATTGATCGGGATACACCGATGGATTTGGAGTTTATATCCAAAGCTCTTGAGAAGTGTTATTTACAGCAGGCGAATTTTGCGAATTCATTGAGTAGCCGGCAGTCTGTTGAAGACCTGGAACGAGTGCGAAAGCACCTCAATCATCAGCGTATATCCCTCTGGGGCGGTTCCTGGGGGACTCGTACAGCACTTCTTTATCAACAATGGTATCCCAATAGTTTAAAAGCCCTGGTGTTGGATGCGGTAGCGCCAATCGATTCAAAAGTATTTTTGAGCGCGACAGCAGCCGAAGACGCATTAAAAATATTGGTGCGTGACTGCCTATCTGATGTGAGCTGTTCTAAATTTGGGAACTGGAGAACTGTACTGGATCAACTATTAAATGATTGGAATAAATCTATAGCGGTCGACTTCCCTGATCCCAATACGGGGAAGCCAATGGCGCATCCGATGTCTCGTTGGGTTTTACAAAATGCGATACGTACTGCACTTTACTCTCCAGAGGCGGCTGTACAAATACCATTTGCTATACAGCAGGCCGGTCTGGGTAATTATTATCCGCTATCGGGAATTCTAGGTTTATTTCCCGATGGCACTTCAGGAATGTCACTTGGTTTAACGCTCTCCATCGCCTGTGCAGAGGAGTTATCCCGGCTTAGCGAGGAGGAAATTGCTGCGGATATCCGGGGTACTTTTGTAGGAGATGCTTTCTTCGGGATATTCGAAAGTGGCTGCGAAGTTTGGCCAGTACCTGATAGAGCTTATGAGCAGCCTGAGTTGCGCAAGCACCCGGTACTTTTGATTTCAGGTGAAGCCGATCCGATTACTCCTCCAGCGTACGCTGAAAAACAGCTTGGGTATTTAGTGAATAAACAGCACTTGGTCGTTAGCAGCGGTGGCCATATCAATTCAATGAGAGGGTGTATACCTCGGTTGATTAAAGAGTTTCTTGAGTCGCCAGAAAAGAAACTCGAGCAGACTTGTATTACTGATATAAATAGGCCTCCTTTTACGGCGGGAATTTATGGGCCCGCAATAGAAGGACCTAAACGAAAGCACTTAGAGGAAAAAGGACTGTGATCAGGGTTGATTCTGTCTATAAGAAATTCGCGGCGAAACCTATATTGCGAAATCTTAGTTTTTCTGCGGCCGATGGGCAGGTCACGGCTTTGCTCGGGGCGAATGGGGCGGGGAAGACCACTTGCTTGCGGATTATTGCTGGTCTGCTGAAAGCGGATCGCGGAAAGGTTTTCGTTGGGGGGCTAGAGCCCAGCCAGCATCCAAAAGATGTACGGCGGCAGCTGGGTATTGTCGGCGATAGGGAGGGACTTTACGAGCGTCTCACCGTTGCAGAGTACCTATCCTTTTTTGCTAGTGCACAGGGACTGGCTGGGACGGAGCTTGAAGAGGCATTACTGGCGGTAAAGGGTGAGCTGGAATTATCGGATCTTTGGAATCGCCGCACAAAGGGGTTTTCCCAGGGGGAGCGAATGAAAGTCTCCTTGGCCCGGGCATTGGTCCACCGCCCTGCACATTTGATTCTTGATGAGCCGACACGGGGGCTGGATGTACTCGCGGCCCGCTTGTTACGCAAAACACTACTGCGCTTGCGCTCGGAGGGGAGCACAATTTTATTTTCCAGCCATATTATGGCGGAGGTTCTTGAACTATCCGATAGCGTTCTGGTGATGGCGGATGGCGCAATAGTTGGCAGCGGAACACCCGATGAGCTTATGGCACAAACCGGCTGCGGCAACCTTGAGGACAGTTTTGTGCGCCTTGCTTATGGAGACTTGAGGGAGGGGAGCCGGCATGAGTATTTTTAGGAATATGCGATCTCGGCAAATGCGGGGGCTGCTTCTTAAGGAGTTTCGAGAGGTCTGGCGTGATCGACGGGCTTTAGGGATCACACTGGGTTTTACCCTGCTATTTCCTCTGCTGATGATTGGCAGTGGTGCTTTATCTTACAAGGTAATGTCGGAAACCTCCTTTGCCGTAGCTGTTGTCGGCGGAGAACATGCTCCTTTATTGGAGGAGCAGTTACGTGGGGGAGACTTGCGTATTGAGCCACTGCAGGGTGGGGTGCCGCAGGAACTTTTGCAGGGTAAATATGATGTGGTTTTACAAATAGGCAAAAATTTTGCGGAAGATTATCGCGACTTGCTGTCCCCTACGGTGTATTTATATGTGGATAGTGCAGACAAGTCTGGAGGGCGCGGAGCACAGCGGGTTCAAGAGCAGTTGGCGCGGCTTCAGCAAACGATCATGCAGCAGCGGTTAGCGGTTCGAGGTATTGCCGCCCAGACTTTGTCCCCCTGGCAACTTGAGGTGCGGGATGTCAGTACTCCGTCTAGTCGTGGAGTAGCCATTTTGGGGCTGATGGTTCCGGTACTATTGATCATGGGGTTAATGGTATGCAGCACTGCTCCCTCTATTGATACCTCGGCGGGGGAGCGTGAACGCATGAGTGTCGAAATTTTATTGCAGCAACCTTTAAGCGGCTGGCAGGTTGTTGTGGCAAAAGTTTTGGCGGTTACTAGTATTGCTTGGTTTGGTGCACTCCTGTCTCTCGCAGTGTTGACGATATCTTTTAGTTTGCTCCCGTTAGCGGAGATTGGAGTACGCTTTTCTGCAGGTCTCTCTGAGTTGATAGCGATGAGCATAATATTGTTGCCCCTTGCGCTCTTGGTTGCCGTATTGCAAATTTTACTGTCGTTGCGTTCCCGCTCCTTCAAGGATGCTCAGGTTCAGCTGAGTATTTTGCAGGCTCTTCCTGTCACACTGTTAGTTGGATTAAAACTGTCCAATATTGAGCTGGATGCTCCCATTTGGCAGCTGGTCCCACTGGTTGGGCAGCAACAGTGGCTGAGCGCGCTCATGGCTGGGGAGCCAATTTCGACACGCCTGGCCCTGGCTGGCTCTGTGGTCACCCTTTCTTTGGTTGGGCTGTGTATATTAGTAGGTGCCCGTGCTTTACGACGTGAAAGCTTACTCGGGGCAACCTAGCTGGTGAACTAAGAGTTGTGATGGCATGAACGATTTCCGCGAAGGGTTGCTGAGCATTAATTTGCAGTCCATTGCTGGTAACTACCTGGACCTGAATAAACGTCTGAGGAGCGGTGCCAAGTGTGGCGCTGTGGTCAAAGCAGATGCTTATGGCCTCGGGATGAGTCAAGTGGTACCAGCGCTCTTTCGGCAGGGGTGCCGTGACTTCTTCGTTGCTACTCAAGCGGAAGGGGAGCGTTTGCGTAAGGAGTTGGGTGATAGTGTCCAGATCGTCATCCTCACAGGGGTCCGCGCTGGTGCAGAGTTGGAGTGCGCAAAGGCGGGGCTGATGCCCACGCTTTTTACTCTGGAGCAGCTGCGACACTGGGTCGATATCTGTGCTCAAGCAGAAATCGAAGGCCCCTGTGCGGTAAAAATCGATTCGGGGATGACTCGCTTGGGGATGGGCCCGGAGGAATTCGACCTGCTGTTGCGTGACAGGCAGCTATTAGCCTCGGCAGATATCCGTATCCTACTGAGTCATCTAGCCTGCGCAGATGAGCCGCAGCATCCACAAAATGACATTCAGTTGCGTAGCTTTAAGGAGGCGGGTGAAAAGTTACGGGTTCTATGCCCGGAGGTGCAGCTCAGTCTTGCTAATTCATCGGGTATTTTTCTCGGAGAGGATTATCACTTTGATATTGCGCGCCCGGGTTCCGCACTCTACGGCGTTAACCCCATTCCCGGTACCCCCAATCCGATGCGTCCAACAGTGACGTTGAGCCTGCCCATTGTGCAGAAACGTCTGGTTAGTCGCGAACAGTCGGTGGGTTATGGTGCGACCCAGCAGGTGACGGCGGGGAGCTGGCTGGCGGTGGCCCGCGGTGGTTACGCCGACGGTATAATTCGCGCTCAAGGAGGCCGGGGCTGCGGTTGGGCCTGTGGGCGCCAGCTACCGATAATCGGGCGTATCTCCATGGATTCCACCACGTTTGATATTTCTGCATTGTCCCACGACGAGCGAGATTCTCTTCAGTCGATTGAGATCCTCAACAATAACCTGACGGTGGATGCCGTAGCTGAGCACGCCGGTACAATCGGTTATGAAGTGCTGACAAGCCTGGGGCACCGCTATTTTCGTCGCTACATAAAAAGTTGATCACCTTGCAAGACACTATCACAAAATATCCACTGGAGCCGTTGCGTCCGGTACTGGAATTATTGGCTGATGGCGAGATGCACTCTGGCGAGTCTCTCGGCGAAGCTTTGGGAGTTAGCCGCGCAGCGGTGTGGAAACAAATACAGAAACTAGAACAGTACGGTCTGCAGTTGGAGTCCATCAAGGGGCGCGGATATCGTATACCTGGTGGGCTGGATCTTCTCTGCGCGAAAAAAATTAACAGCACACTCGATGATAAGGCGGAGGCTCTATTACGCGAACTGATTCTCTTTGATGAAGTGGACTCTACAAATGCTCAATTGTTGTCTCTGATGGAAGAGGGCAGTGGGCATGCCATCGCCATACTCTCCGAGCGCCAGAGTGCGGGTCGCGGACGCCGAGGCCGCCGTTGGATCAGCCCGTATGCGTCCGGTATCAGCCTCTCCGTTGGGTGGGAATTTAATGGCGGCGTTCAGTGTCTTGAAGGACTGAGCCTTGCCGTTGGGGTGGCAATTGCTCGGGCTTTGAACCGCTTCTCGGTACCGGATATACGTCTTAAATGGCCTAACGATGTGTGGTGTCGTGGTCGCAAGCTCGCGGGGGTTTTGCTGGAGCTCAAGGGTGATCTCACCGACCGTTGTGCCGTGGTGATCGGTATAGGGTTGAACAGCGGCCTGCGTGATAGTTGCGCGAGTGGGATCGACCAGCCCTGGGCTGACTTGCAGCAGGTTAAGCCTGGGATTCCCCGCAATCAATTGGCGGCGGCTCTTTTAACAGAGTTACTGCCGGTATTAGATAGCTACACAGAACTGGGCTTTGGTGCCTATCGAGATGTTTGGATGCAGCTAGATCAGTTTGCCGGACGAGAGGTCACACTACAGGCCGGTAATCAGACCTGGAAGGGAGTGGCGGCAGGGGTAAGCCGTGGAGGCGCTTTGATTTTGAATATGGATGGTGAATTACGACATTTTCACGGTGGCGAAATCTCTTTACGGGGGCAGCTTTGATTCTCGAATTGGATATAGGTAATACCCGCGGCAAGTGGCGCTTGTTGAGTAAGGGGCAGGTAAAGACCAGGGGTAGCTTTCAAACTGCTGATCTACGTGCCGGAGACCTACCTAAAGGGTGGGATCTACTTAATCCCAAAAGAGTACGTGTAGTCAATGTGGCGGGCCCGGTCGTTGCCGATACTTTGCAGGGGCATATCCAGGCGTTGTTTTCCTTGGAGGTAGAGTTTTCCCAGGTGTTAGAGGAGTGTGCTGGTGTTGCCTGTGGTTATGAAAACCATCGTCTTCTTGGGGCCGATCGCTGGCTGGCCATGCTGGCGGCGTTTGACCGAGACCGCCGGGCGGCTCTAATTGTGGACTGTGGCAGCGCAGTAACTTTGGATTTATTGGACAATAATGGACGTCACCTGGGGGGGTATATTGTCCCAGGTATCGGCCTGATGCAGCGATCGCTGTATCTCGATACCCATGCGGCTAAAAGTGCGCAGGAAGTTGCCTTCATAGAATCCCTTGAGGCTGGCCGCAATACCGACGAAGCGATTAATCGCGGGTTGCTGCTAATGGTACTGGGGGCTATTGATCGCGCGCTGGAGGAATTGTGCGAATTCTGTGACGGGGAGCCTCTTTTGTGGCTAACCGGCGGTGATGCTCCGCTGCTGTCAGCTCTTTACCAGCAGGATCATCGTCTGGCGCCTGAACTGGTAATGGATGGGCTGGCGTTAAGTAATCCTTGATGAAATAACACACTATGCGCTGGATAGCTCTTTTTTTACTGTTGTTGAATGTTGGAATCTTTGCTTGGTTCGCTTTGGGCTCCGGCGCTCAAGAAGAGGCGGTAAGAGTTACAGAAGAAAAAGTGGGGGTGCAAAACAAGCGTATTATTCTGGTTGGCGAAGTGTCGCCACAGACGCTCCCCCCTTTGACCGACTCCCCTGCGCGGTCGCTTGTCGATCACTCCGCAGAGCAGCTCTGCACCTTATTAGGACCTTTTTCAGAAGAGCATCAGGGAGCAGCGATCGTGCAACGCCTAAAAGCTTTGCAGGCCTCGGCTGAGCTGCGCGATATCGAAATGCAAGGGCCAATGCGTTATTGGGTCTTTTTGCCGCCGTTGAACTCCCGGCGGGAAGCCTTTAACCGATTGCGTGAATTGCAGGCCCAGGGGATAGACAGCTACGTAATTCCAAAGGGAGCGCTCGCTGATGGTATCTCGTTTGGTATTTTTAGTGAGCGCAAGCGGGCCGAGACTCTGACAGATAATCTGGTGGGGCGGGGGGTTCGTGCCCAGCTCCGCGAAGAACCTCAGACACATAGAGAGCGATGGGTGGTCTTAGCCCCTGGCGCCTCAGATCATTTGGCCCCCGAATTTTGGCATCGGTTGCAGCAGGAATATCCAGAGTTGGACCGGCGTCGAAACCTCTGTGCTGAGGTGGCGGGCTGAAGGGCCGCCGGACGATAGGTCTAGATCCTAACCAATTAATTATTTAAAGCCCGTATTCTTTGAGAGAAGTATTAGGCGACACAAAAATTCTGATTTATCTGCAAAAAGGGTGTTGCGTGTCGGGATAACATCCCATAGAATCCCGCCTCCACTGACAGGGCAGATTTATCGGTCTTGGCAGTGTACGGGATAGTGCTGGCGTAGCTCAGTTGGTAGAGCAGCTGACTTGTAATCAGCCGGTCGGGGGTTCGACTCCTCTCGCCAGCTCCATTTTATCCCGGTGTTGTTCAGCATTGATTTTTGCAGCTAAGTCTGTGAATTTTAAAGAAAAAGTGTTGACAGCGCGGCGGAAGGTGTAGAGAATGCACCCCGCATTGAGGCAGGGGTTCCCGAGTGGCCAAAGGGATCAGACTGTAAATCTGACGCGAAAGCTTCGGTGGTTCGAATCCACCCCCCTGCACCATTTTTCACACCGTAAGGTGTTGCCGGCAAAACAGGTAGTTTTGTCTGGAGGCTCCCGTAAGCGGGCATAGTTCAATGGTAGAACCTCAGCCTTCCAAGCTGATGATGCGGGTTCGATCCCCGCTGCCCGCTCCAGTTTTGGGTTTGGTTGGAAAGTCCTTCGGGTCGGCAGGCCTTTTGGTAGCCCAAGAGGCGATAATTTGCTCATGTAGCTCAGGGGTAGAGCACACCCTTGGTAAGGGTGAGGTCGGCGGTTCAAATCCGCCCATGAGCTCCATTTTTTAATAGCCGCGAGGGTGAAAGCTCTTGCGGTTGTTTGTGTCCGGGGTCGGGCTTTTCCGGGTCGGATGCGCATGTTCTGGACATAGATGATGTCATTGAGGGCTCATCTATATTAGGAGGCTGCAATGGCAAAAGAAAAGTTTGAACGTTCCAAGCCCCACGTGAACGTGGGCACCATCGGTCACGTTGACCACGGTAAAACCACTCTGACCGCTGCTCTGACCCGCGTATGTGCGGAAGTTTGGGGCGGTGACGCAGTTGCTTTCGACGGCATCGATAATGCCCCGGAAGAGCGTGAGCGCGGTATCACCATCGCTACCTCCCACGTTGAGTATGAGTCCCCGACCCGTCACTACGCGCACGTAGACTGCCCGGGACACGCCGACTACGTTAAGAATATGATCACCGGTGCTGCTCAGATGGACGGCGCTATCCTGGTATGTTCCGCAGCTGACGGCCCCATGCCGCAGACTCGTGAGCACATCCTGCTGTCTCGCCAGGTCGGTGTACCGTACATCGTGGTATTCCTGAACAAGGCGGACATGGTAGACGACGAAGAGCTGCTCGAGCTGGTAGAGATGGAAGTTCGTGAGCTTCTCGACCAGTACGAGTTCCCGGGTGACGACACTCCGATCATCGTTGGTTCTGCCCTGATGGCCCTGAACGGCGAAGACGACAACGAAATGGGTACCACCGCTGTTAAGAAGCTGGTTGAGACCCTGGACGAGTATATTCCGGAGCCTGAGCGCGCGGTAGACCTGCCGTTCCTGATGCCGATCGAAGACGTATTCTCCATCTCTGGCCGCGGTACCGTAGTAACCGGTCGTGTAGAGCGTGGCGTGATCAATACTGGCGACGAAGTTGAGATCGTTGGTATCAAGGACACCACCACTACTACCTGTACTGGTGTTGAGATGTTCCGCAAGCTGCTCGACGAAGGTCGTGCTGGTGAGAACATTGGTGCGCTGCTGCGTGGTACTAAGCGTGACGAAGTTGAGCGCGGTCAGGTTCTGGCTAAGCCGGGCTCCATCACCCCGCACACCAAGTTCGAAGCGGAAGTGTACATCCTGTCCAAGGACGAAGGTGGTCGTCACACCCCGTTCTTTAAAGGCTACCGTCCACAGTTCTATTTCCGTACCACCGATGTAACTGGTGCGTGTGAACTGCCTGAAGGTACTGAAATGGTAATGCCGGGCGACAACATTCAAATGGTTGTTACCCTGATCGCTCCGATCGCCATGGAAGACGGTCTGCGCTTCGCTATCCGCGAAGGTGGTCGTACCGTTGGTGCGGGCGTTGTTGCTAAGATCATTGAATAATCTTTGATCTTCGTGCCGCCGGGATTCACCGGTGGTGCACTAGATGAGAGGGTGAGCTATAGCCCTCTCTATCTTCGAGGGCCAAGGCGCTCGTGATGTACAGGCCAGTAGTTCAATTGGTAGAGCACCGGTCTCCAAAACCGGGTGTTGGGGGTTCGAGTCCCTCCTGGCCTGCCATTTTAAACACTCCACTTGAAATAAGTTTAGGGGTGTCGCAAGACCCTACTTGTCAGTGGGGCTTTTGTGTTTTTGAGCACTAAGGGCTTATCTATAGTGCGCTAAGGGCTTCATATATGAATGCTAAAGCAGAAGCGAAAACCTTTCGTCTTGACGGCCTGAAGTGGCTGCTGATTGTGCTGCTGGTTGGTGGTGCTGTCGCGGGCAATTCTTATTATGCCGAATTCCCCCTGATTTACCGCGTACTGGCAGTGACTGCAATCTGCCTGGCTGCCCTGGTTGTCGCGGTGAATACTGCGAAGGGTAATGCACTCTGGCAGCTGTTGCGCGAAGCGCAAACGGAAGTCAGGCGCGTGGTTTGGCCGACTCGTCAAGAGGCCACCCAGACGACTGTGATTGTGGTGGTTTTTGTGTTGATTATGGCGCTAATTCTCTGGGCGCTGGACTCCGCTTTAGGTTGGGCGGCATCCAAACTCATCGGCTAAAGGTTGATACATGTCAAAGCATTGGTATGTGGTCCAGGCTTACTCGGGTTATGAGAAGCGTGTAGCCAGCTCTTTAAAAGAGCGTATTGAGCTACATGAAATGGATCATCTGTTTGGTGAAGTGCTGGTTCCCACCGAAGAAGTGGTGGAGATGCGAGCAGGACAAAAACGGAAAAGTGAGCGTAAATTTTTCCCCGGCTATGTTCTGGTGGAAATGGAGCTGAACGACGATACTTGGCACTTGGTAAAAGAAACCCCTCGAGTGCTGGGCTTTATTGGCGGTAAGGCAGATAGGCCGGCCCCAATTACCGACCGCGAGGCGCAGGCCATTCTGAATCGTATTGACGATTCCGTTGATAAGCCCAAGCCTAAGACATTGTTCGAACCAGGTGAAATGGTTCGGGTCATTGACGGTCCGTTTAATGATTTCAATGGCGTGGTTGAAGAAGTCAACTATGAGAAGAGTCGCCTGAGAGTGGCGGTGTTGATTTTCGGGCGTTCCACCCCTGTTGAACTGGAGTTTGGTCAGGTAGAAAAGACCTGATTCCAGTCTGAATTTTTGCCCTCTTTCGCCGCAAGGTGGAAGGGGGTTTTCGCGTCCCCGGAAAATAGATTTTATTGGTCGGGGCGGGGAGCCAGTTCTTATAGCCGTATTGGTTAGCTGCAGCTGGCGTTACCACCCATCTAGAGGAGAGCTGTAATGGCTAAGAAAGTAGAAGCTTACATCAAGCTACAAGTTAAGGCCGGTCAGGCCAACCCGAGTCCACCCGTTGGTCCCGCATTGGGCCAGCACGGTGTGAACATCATGGAATTCTGTAAGGCGTTCAACGCCCAGACTCAGAGCCTAGAGCCTGGTCTGCCGGTGCCAGTTGTGATTTCTGTATACAGTGATCGCTCCTTCACCTTCATCATGAAGTCTCCGCCCGCCGCTGTACTGCTGCGCAAGGCCGCTAAGATCAAAAGCGGCTCTGGTCGCCCGAACACTGAGAAGGTGGGCAAGGTTACCCGCGCTCAGCTGGAAGAGATCGTAGAAATGAAGAAGGCCGATCTGACTGCATCCGATATGGACGCGGCCGTGCGCACTATCGCCGGTTCCGCACGCAGTGCTGGTATCGAAGTGGAGGGTCTCTAAGTGGCTAAGTTGAGCAAGCGTCAGCGCGCTATCGCTGAAAAAGTGGAAACTGGCAAAGCGTATGGCTTCGATGAAGCTGTGGCTCTGCTGAAAGAGTTGTCCAAGGTTAAGTTTGCAGAGACCGTAGACGCCTCTGTGAATCTGGGTATCGATCCACGTAAATCCGACCAGGCTGTTCGTGGTGCAACTACTCTGCCGCACGGCACTGGTAAAGACGTTCGAGTAGCTGTTTTCACCCAGGGTGCAAACGCTGAAGCCGCTAAAGAAGCGGGCGCTGACCTGATCGGTATGGACGAACTGGCTGCCGACGTTAAAGCCGGCAAGATGGACTTCGACGTGGTTATTGCTTCTCCCGATGCAATGCGCGTTGTGGGTCAGCTGGGTCAAATCCTCGGCCCGCGCGGCCTGATGCCGAACCCGAAGACTGGCACCGTAACTCCAGACGTTGCGACTGCGGTTAAAAATGCCAAAGCGGGTCAGGTGCGTTTCCGCGCTGACAAAGGCGGCATCATCCACGGTGGCATTGGTAAAGTTGCTTTCGATGCGAATGCACTGAAAGAAAACCTGGAAGCCCTGGTGGCAGACCTGAAGAAAGCCAAACCGGCTTCTGCGAAAGGTGTGTTCCTGAAGAAAATCACCCTGAGCACCACTATGGGCCCAGGTCTGGTTATCGACCAGTCTTCACTGAATATCTAATTATGGCTGTGCAGCCCCTGAGGGCTGTGCGCCGAAATGAACTTTGGGGTCCACCCTATGCTTCGGCAGATGAGTGGGCCGTCAAAGACCGTAGGTGCCCGGTGCGTTGAGGTTTAACGTATCTGGCTTAATCCGAACTTCGGCCAGGTTGGCCAAGAAGAGGTTTGAGCCTACGCAGACGGTGTCGCCCAAACCAGTATTTTGTACTGGATTTGAGCTTTATGCACCGGAACGGATCGGACGTTTAAGTCCGGTTTTTTTCAAATCCAGGAGTGACACTATGGCTATTGGACTCGAAGACAAGAAAGCGATTGTCGCAGATGTCCAGCAAGCTGCTGAGGGTGCCTTGTCGGCGGTAGTTGCGGATTCCCGCGGCGTTACCGTAAATGACATGACCGCCCTGCGCAAAGAGGCTCGCGAGAACGGCGTTTGGTTGAAAGTCGTCCGCAATACTCTGGCGCGTCGCGCTCTGGCAGGAACCGATTACGAATGTCTGACTGACAAATTCGTAGGTCCCAGCATTCTTGCATTTTCTAACGAACACCCAGGTGCCGGTGCGCGCATCCTGAGCCAGTTCGCTAAGGGCAATGACAAGCTGGAACTGAAAGGTGCTGCCTTCGAAGGCGCGATCACCGACGTCGCACTGTTGGCAAGCCTGCCGACATACGACGAGGCGATCGCCAAGCTGATGAGCGTGTTGAAAGAAGCATCTGCTGGCAAGCTGGTCCGCACTATTGCGGCCGTTCGCGACCAAAAAGAGCAGGAAGCTGCGTAATACATTCGCATTGGCGAATCGCGGTTTCAAAACGAAATACGAGCAGTTACTGCTCAAACCAATTCAGGTAATGACTCATGTCTCTGACTAAAGAAGATATCATCAACGCTGTTGCCGAAATGTCTGTTAAGGACGTTGTTGAACTGATCGAAGCAATGGAAGAGAAGTTCGGTGTAACTGCTGCTGCAGCAGTTGTAGCCGGTCCGGCTGCTGCTGAAGCCGCAGAAGAGAAGGATTCTTTCGACGTAATCCTGACTTCCGCTGGCGACAAGAAAGTGAACGTGATCAAAGCTGTTCGCGGCCTCACTGGCCTGGGCTTGAAAGAAGCCAAGGCACTGGTTGACAGCGCTCCGAGCCCGATGAAAGAAGGCGCAACCAAAGACGAAGCTGAAGCCGCTAAGAAAGAGCTGGAAGAAGCTGGCGCAACTGTAGAACTGAAGTAATTCGGTTGTTGCGATTCCCGCTATTGGTCGCCTAAAACGACATATAGCGGTAAGGCTGGTGGACTTTTGTCCGCCGGCCTTTTTGCCGTTTGCGGTACTGAGGTTTTAGCGGTGCCGGCGGGATAAAACCGTGGCAAACCTCATTTAACCATAGCGCAGTTGCGCTGCTCGAAAGCAAGCGGAGAGGTTTCTGAACAGGACAGCCAAGCTGTGTTGTTCAGAGGCTTCTCGCCCGGAGGGGCTCCCGAATGGAGTCCCACGAAGTCTTGTCACTGATCAAGCTGGGGAATTTGAATGGCTTACTCATATACTGAGAAAAAACGTATCCGCAAGGATTTTGGCAAACTGCCTAAGGTCATGGATGTGCCCTTCCTGCTTGCGATACAGCTGGATTCATATCGCAATTTTACACAGGCCGATAAGCGCCCCGACGACCGCTTGGACGTTGGCCTGCAGGCGGCGTTTAAATCCGTATTTCCGATTGTCAGCTATTCCGGCAATGCCGCCTTGGAGTACGTGAGCTATACGCTGGGTAAACCCGCTTTCGATGTGAAAGAATGCACCCTGCGCGGCGTCACTTACGCCTGTCCGCTGCGCGTACGTGTGCGCCTGATTATTTACGATAAAGAATCTGCGAATAAGTCCATTAAGGACATTAAAGAGCAGGAAGTGTACATGGGCGAGATTCCGCTCATGACCGATAACGGTACCTTCGTCATTAATGGTACCGAGCGTGTAATCGTTTCCCAGCTGCACCGCTCCCCAGGTGTTTTCTTCGATCACGACAAAGGCAAGACCCACTCCTCCGGTAAGCTGTTGTACGCCGCGCGCGTAATCCCCTACCGTGGTTCCTGGTTGGACTTCGAATTCGATCCAAAAGACCTGGTCTTCGTGCGAATCGATCGCCGCCGCAAGCTGCCGGCCACCATTTTGTTGCGTGCTCTGGGTTACAGCTCCCAGGAAATGCTCGAAATGTTCTTCGAGACCAGTAACTTTGAGCTGCAGGAAGACAGTGTCAGCCTGGAGCTGATCCCCTCCCGCCTGCGCGGTGATGTCGCTTCCTTCGATATCAAAGACGGGCAGGGCAAGGTGATTGTGGAAGAGGGGCGTCGTATCACCCCGCGCCACATCCGCCAGCTGGAAAAAGCCGGTGTTGAAAAACTGGAAGCGCCCCTGGAGTACCTGTTTGGTCGTATCCTGGCTCAGGATATTATCGATGAGTCCACCGGTGAGATCGCGGTTGAGTGTAATACGGAAATTACCGCTGAGGTGGTTGCTCAGTTACGTGTACTGAACGTCAAGCACTTCGAGACCCTTTACACCAACGACCTGGACCGCGGACCGTTTATTTCCGATACCCTGCGCGCCGAACCTTCCCGCACTCAGCTGGAAGCGCTGGTTGAGATCTACCGTATGATGCGCCCGGGCGAGCCGCCCACCAAAGAGTCTGCAGAATCCCTGTTTGAAAACCTGTTCTTCACCGATGAGCGCTACGATCTGTCCGCCGTTGGCCGTATGAAGTTCAACCGTCGCCTCGGCCGCGAAGATGAAAAAGGTCAGGGTACTCTGAGCAAAGAAGATATCGTCGATGTACTGAAAACATTGATCGATATCCGCAATGGCCAAGGTATGGTCGATGACATCGACCACCTGGGTAACCGTCGCGTGCGCTCTGTGGGTGAAATGGCAGAAAACCAGTTCCGTGTCGGTCTGGTGCGTGTAGAGCGCGCTGTGAAAGAGCGCCTGTCCATGGCCGAGTCTGAAGGCCTGATGCCGCAGGATCTGATTAATGCCAAGCCGGTGGCCGCCGCAGTGAAGGAATTCTTCGGTTCCTCGCAGCTGTCCCAGTTTATGGATCAGAACAACCCGCTGTCGGAAGTGACTCATAAGCGTCGTGTTTCCGCACTGGGCCCGGGCGGTCTGACCCGTGAGCGCGCCGGCTTTGAAGTCCGCGACGTACACCCGACGCATTACGGTCGTGTCTGTCCGATTGAGACGCCGGAAGGGCCGAACATCGGTCTGATTAACTCGCTGGCGACCTATGCCCGTGCCAACCACTACGGCTTCCTCGAGAGCGCCTACCGCAAAGTGGTTGACGGCAAGGTTACCGACGAAATCGAGTACTTATCTGCGATTAATGAAGCCAACTATGTTATCGCCCAGGCCTCCGCGGCGGTTGACGATAACGGCAACTTTGTCGATGACCTGGTGAGCGTGCGTCACCACAATGAATTCGCTTTGAAAAATCCGGGCGAAATCCAGTATATGGATGTCTCCGCCAAGCAGGTGGTATCTGTCGCCGCGGCAATGATTCCGTTCCTCGAGCACGACGATGCCAACCGCGCATTGATGGGCTCGAACATGCAGCGTCAGGCCGTGCCGACTCTGCGCGCTGAAAAGCCGCTGGTGGGTACTGGAATGGAGCGCACTGTAGCGCGCGACTCCGGTGTCTGTGTGGTGGCCAAGCGTGGTGGTGTAATTGAGCGTGTAGACTCCAGCCGGGTAGTGGTTCGTGTAGCGGACGCTGAAGTCGAAGCCGGTGATGCCGGTGTCGATATCTACAACCTGACTAAGTACATCCGCTCAAACCAGAATACCTGTATCAACCAGCGTCCGATCGTGAGCACCGGTGACCGCGTTGCCCGTGGCGATATTCTCGCCGACGGTCCTTCTGTAGACCTGGGCGAGTTGGCGCTGGGACAGAATATGCGCATCGCATTCATGCCCTGGAACGGTTACAACTTTGAGGATTCCATCCTTATTAGTGAACGCGTTGTACAGGAAGATCGCTTCACCACTATCCACATTCAGGAACTGACCTGTATTGCCCGCGACACCAAGTTGGGCAGTGAGGAAATTACTGCGGATATCCCCAACGTCGGTGAGTCTGCGCTGAACAAGCTGGATGAGTCCGGCATTGTGTACATCGGTGCCGAAGTCGGTGCTGGCGATATCCTCGTGGGTAAAGTCACTCCGAAAGGCGAAGCCCAACTGACCCCGGAAGAGAAACTGCTGCGTGCGATCTTTGGTGAAAAGGCGTCCGACGTAAAAGACACCTCCCTGCGTGCGCCAAGTGGCACCCGCGGTACCGTGATCGACGTGCAGGTGTTCACTCGCGACGGCCTGCAGAAAGACCAGCGCTCCATCGATATCGAGAAGGCGCAGCTCGATGAGGTTCGCAAGGACCTGAATGAGGAATACCGCATTGTTGAAGGTGCGACCTTCGAGCGTCTGCAACAAGCACTGCAGGGCCAGAAGGCTGCCGGCGGTAAGGGTATTGGAAAAGGCCAGGAGCTGAACGCTGAGGTACTCGCCGCTCTGCCTCGTGAAGACTGGTTCAAGCTGCGCATGGAAGACGAGAGTCTGAATGAGCAGCTGGAGAAGGCGGAAGCGCAGCTGAAAGAGCGCCGTAAACTGCTCGACGAAGCCTTCGAAGATAAGAAGAAGAAACTGGAGTCCGGTGATGACCTGGCTCCGGGCGTACTCAAAATCGTCAAGGTATACCTGGCGATCAAGCGTCGTATCCAACCGGGTGACAAAATGGCCGGTCGCCACGGTAACAAGGGTGTGATCTCTGTGATCAAGCCGGTTGAGGATATGCCATACGACCAAAACGGCGAGCCGGTAGATATCGTTCTGAACCCGCTGGGTGTTCCCTCGCGGATGAACGTTGGTCAGGTTCTGGAAATGCACCTGGGCATGGCCGCTAAGGGCCTTGGTGTAAAAATCGACAAGATGATCAAAGATCAGCAGGAAATCGCCAAGGTACGGGGCTTCCTGGAAGAGGTGTACAACTCCACTGGTGGCCGTAAAGAAGAGCTGGATACGTTCTCTGACGAGGAAGTGATGGCTATGGCGCACAACCTGCGTCGCGGTGTACCTATGGCGACCCCGGTGTTTGATGGCGCCGATGAAAGCGAGATCAAGCATTTGCTACGCCTCGCTGACATTCCAGATTCCGGCCAGATTACTCTGCACGACGGTCGCACCGGTGATGCTTTCGAGCGTCCGGTCACCGTGGGCTACATGTACATGCTGAAACTGAACCACCTGGTGGACGACAAAATGCACGCGCGTTCTACCGGTTCCTACAGCCTCGTTACTCAGCAGCCGCTGGGTGGTAAGGCGCAGTTCGGTGGTCAGCGCTTCGGGGAGATGGAAGTATGGGCGCTGGAAGCTTACGGCGCCGCCTACACCCTGCAGGAAATGCTCACGGTTAAATCTGACGACGTGGAAGGGCGGACCAAGATGTATAAAAACATCGTCGATTCCGACCACCGTATGGAGCCCGGCATGCCGGAGTCCTTCAACGTACTGGTCAAGGAAATCCGCTCTCTCGGCATGAACTTCGAGCTCGAACACGAGTAAGACCGATTGGTGCAGAAGCCTGTTCGCAGGTGAATTGAGACAAGCGCCGACACCCCTGAAAACACTAGGGTTGTCGGCCTGCCCGGCCCGGCGTAACGGCCGGGTTGACTACCCCCTAGTGGAGGAAAGGCCTTGAAAGATTTATTAAATCTGGTGAAGTCCCAGGAGCACCTGGAAGAGTTTGATGCGATTCGTATCGGTTTGGCTTCGCCGGACATGATCCGCTCCTGGTCCTACGGCGAAGTAAAGAAGCCGGAGACCATCAACTACCGTACCTTCAAGCCTGAACGTGAAGGCTTGTTCTGCGCCAAGATTTTTGGCCCGGTAAAAGATTACGAATGCCTGTGCGGCAAGTACAAGCGCATGAAGCACCGCGGCATTATCTGTGAGAAGTGTGGCGTTGAAGTGACCAAGGCCAAGGTGCGTCGTGAGCGCATGGGGCACATCGAGCTGGCCAGCCCGGTTGCACACATCTGGTTCCTGAAGTCCCTGCCGTCCCGTATCGGCCTGCTGCTGGATATGACCCTGCGCGATATCGAGCGCGTGCTGTACTTCGAATCTTACGTAGTGACCGAGCCGGGCATGACCACCCTGGAGCGCGGACAGCTGCTCAACGATGAGCAGTACTTCGAAGCGATGGAAGAGTTCGCTGATGAATTCGAAGCGAAAATGGGCGCCGAGGCGATCCAGGAGCTGATGAGCGACATCGAGTTGCCCGCGGAAATCCAGCGCCTGCGCGAAGAGATTCCGGCCACCAACTCCGAAACCAAGATCAAGAAACTGTCCAAGCGCCTGAAGCTGCTGGAAGCCTTCTACAAGTCCGGCAACAACCCGGAGTGGATGGTAATGAAGGCCCTGCCGGTTCTGCCGCCGGATCTGCGTCCGCTGGTACCGCTGGATGGCGGCCGCTTCGCGACCTCCGATCTGAACGACCTCTACCGTCGCGTGATCAACCGTAACAACCGTCTGAAGCGTCTGCTCGAGCTGAACGCGCCGGACATTATCGTGCGCAACGAAAAGCGCATGCTGCAGGAATCTGTGGACGCACTGCTGGATAACGGTCGCCGTGGCCGCGCCATCACCGGCTCTAATAAGCGCCCACTGAAGTCCCTGGCAGACATGATCAAAGGTAAGCAGGGGCGATTCCGTCAGAACCTGCTGGGTAAGCGTGTGGACTACTCCGGTCGTTCCGTGATCGTAGTTGGCCCGACCCTGCGTCTGCACCAGTGTGGACTGCCCAAGAAAATGGCTCTGGAGCTGTTCAAGCCGTTTATCTTCGGCAAGCTCGAGACCCGTGGCCTGGCCACTACCATCAAAGCCGCCAAGAAAATGGTTGAGCGTGAGGAAGCGGTCGTTTGGGATATCCTCGATGAGGTGATCCGCGAGCACCCGGTATTGCTTAACCGTGCGCCGACCCTTCACCGTCTGGGTATTCAGGCGTTCGAGCCGGTGCTGATTGAAGGTAAGGCGATCCAGCTGCACCCGCTGGTATGTGCAGCCTATAACGCCGACTTCGACGGTGACCAAATGGCGGTACACGTGCCGCTGACCATTGAAGCGCAGCTGGAATCCCGCGCGCTGATGATGTCCACCAACAACATCCTGTCGCCCGCTAACGGTGAGCCGATCATCGTACCGTCCCAGGACGTGGTACTGGGTCTCTACTGGATGACCCGTGAACGTGTGAATGATAAAGGCGAGGGCATGTCCTTCTCCGATATCAAGGAAGTGAGCCGCGCTTTCTACGCCAAGCAGGTGGGTCTACAGGCGAGAATCAAGGTGCGTATCCGCGAGATGATCGTGGGCGAAGATGGTGAGAAGCACGAGACGATCTCGATTCAAGACACTACCGTCGGTCGCGCGCTGCTGTGGAATATCGTACCGGATGGCCTGCCGTTCTCGCTGGTCAACCAACCGATGAAGAAGAAGTCCATCTCCCGTGTGCTGAATGAGTGTTACCGTAAGGTCGGCCTGAAGGCGACCGTAATCTTTGCCGACCAGCTGATGTACACCGGATTCGATTTCTCCACCAAGTCCGGCTCCTCGATCGGTGTGAACGACTTTGAGATTCCCGCAGAGAAGGCGGAATTGATCGATACCGCTGAAGCTGAAGTGAAGGAAATTGAAACCCAGTTTGCTTCCGGCCTGGTAACTCAGGGTGAGAAATACAACAAGGTTATCGACGTTTGGTCCCGTACCAACGATAAGGTAACCCAGGCGATGATGGCTGGTATCAAGAAAGAGGCGGTGATCGATCGCGAGGGTAATGAGACCAAGCAGGACTCCTTTAACTCTGTCTTCATGTATGCCGACTCCGGCGCACGGGGCTCCGAAGCGCAGATTCGTCAGCTCGCCGGTATGCGTGGTCTGATGGCCCGTCCGGATGGCTCCATTATCGAGAATGCCATTACGGCAAACTTCCGTGAAGGTTTGACCGTACAGCAGTACTTCATCTCGACCCACGGTGCTCGTAAAGGTCTGGCGGATACCGCACTGAAAACCGCAAACTCCGGTTACCTGACTCGCCGTTTGGTGGACGTTGCCCAGGACGTGGTAATTACCGAAGTGGATTGTGGCACCGATGATGGCCTGACCATGGCGCCGGTGATCGAGGGTGGTGATGTTATTGAGTCACTCGGTGACCGTATCCTCGGTCGTGTGGTAGCGCGCGATGTATTGAAGCCCGGCAGCGATGAAATCGCCGTTTCCGCCGGCACCATGATTGACGAGAAGTGGGTAGAGCGCATCGAAGCCATGGGTATCGATGAAGTTCTGGTTCGCTCCCCCATCAGCTGTGAAACCGCACACGGCATTTGTGCCCAGTGTTACGGTCGTGACCTGGCCCGTGGCCACCGCGCCAACTCCGGTGAGTCTGTCGGTGTTGTCGCCGCTCAGTCCATCGGTGAGCCGGGCACCCAGCTGACCATGCGTACCTTCCACATTGGTGGTGCAGCAAGTCGTGCTTCTGCAGCCGACAGTATTCAGATCAAACAGTCCGGTACCGTACGTCTGCACAACTTGAAGACTGTGAAGACTGAGGTTGGCACTCTGGTAGCGGTATCCCGCTCCGGGGAACTGGCTATTGCCGACAGCGCTGGCCGTGAACGTGAGCGTTACAAACTACCTTACGGTGCGGTGATCAGCGTTTATGACGGTGCTGAAGTAAACGGTGGCCAGGTTGTGGCTAAGTGGGACCCACACACCCACCCGATCATTACTGAGGTGGCCGGTTGGGTGAAGCTGTCCGGCATGGAAGACGGTCTCTCTATCCGCAAGCAGACCGATGAAATTACCGGCCTGTCCTCTATCGAAGTCATTGATCCGGCTGAGCGCCCGGCCGCGGGTAAAGACCTGCGTCCGGCGGTGACTCTGGTCGATGAAAACGGTGAAGAGCTGACTCTGGCTGATAGTAATGCGCCTGCGCACTACGCACTGCCTCCGCGCGCCATCCTCAGCCTGGCCGATGGCAACAAGGTGAATGTGGGTGATGTTATCGCGCGTATTCCGCAGGAATCTGGCGGTACCAAGGACATCACCGGTGGTCTGCCGCGTGTTGCCGACCTGTTCGAAGCGCGTAAGCCGAAAGAGCCGTCCATCCTGGCGGAAATCTCCGGTACCGTTTCCTTCGGTAAAGAGACCAAAGGCAAGGTTCGTCTGCAGATTACTCCGCGTGACGGTAAGCCGCTGGCCAACGGTAAGGACCACTACGAGGTTCTGATTCCGAAGCATCGCCAGCTGACCGTGTTCGAAGGTGAAACGGTAGAGAAGGGTGAGGTGATCTCCGATGGCCCGTCCAACCCCCACGACATCCTGCGCCTGAAAGGTGTTGAAGAGCTCGCTCGCTACATCACCAACGAAATCCAGGAGGTTTACCGTCTCCAGGGTGTAGGTATTAACGATAAGCACATCGAGACCATCGTGCGTCAGATGCTGCGTAAGGTTGAAATCACCGAGATGGGTGACTCCGGCTTCATTAAGGGCGACCAGGTTGAATACCAGCGCGTGATCGAAGAGAACGAGCAGCTGCGTGCAGAGAACAAGCAGCCCGCCCAGTTCGAGCGCCTGCTGCTGGGTATCACCAAAGCGTCTCTGGCCACCGAATCCTTCTTGTCCGCGGCCTCCTTCCAGGAGACCACCCGCGTTCTGACGGAAGCGGCGGTCACCGGCAAGGAAGATAAGTTGCGCGGTCTGAAGGAAAACGTGGTGGTAGGCCGCCTGATTCCGGCCGGTACCGGCCTTGCCTACCACGCGGAGCGCAAGCGCAAGCGCAGCCTGAAGCTGGAGGAGAGCTTCGGTGAAGGTCCTTCCGCAGCAGAGGTGGAAGCGGCGCTGACTGAGGCACTTAAGTCCTCTGGCGAATAAGGTATTTCTCCACTCCGCCACGAGGGTGGAGTGGAGGATGCCCAGGCACTTAGGTGCCAAAATGATATTGGCGACTGTCTGTGGTGTAAGCACGTACTTCCGTCGCCGATTGACTAGGCGGGTTGTCGCTTATAGAATGCGGCCCCCGCTTATGTGGGGTGTTTCGTCCGACCTAAGGGTTGGCGCTACACACAGACGATAGGCCCTCACTTTTAGAGGTGGGGGCATTTTATTTTTGGAGTGATTTTTAATGGCAACGATCAACCAGTTGGTTCGTAAGCCGAGAAAACGCAAAGTCGAAAAAAGCGACGTTCCCGCTCTGCAGGCTAGCCCTCAGCGTCGTGGAGTTTGCACTCGTGTGTACACCACTACACCGAAAAAGCCGAACTCCGCACTGCGCAAGGTTTGCCGTGTGCGTTTGACCAACGGTTACGAAGTAACTTCGTACATCGGTGGTGAAGGCCACAATCTGCAAGAGCACAGCGTGGTGCTGATTCGCGGCGGTCGTGTAAAAGACCTGCCGGGTGTGCGCTACCACACTGTACGCGGTGCACTGGACTGTGCCGGCGTAAACGACCGCAAGCAGGGCCGTTCTAAGTACGGTGCCAAGCGTCCTAAAGGTTAATCGCCTTTAACGATTTGCGTTTCGGTTTCCAACCGGAGTAAGGCTGAGCTCGCCGGATTGTAAGGTTTTACGGCGGCGTCTCAGAATAACCCTGAAGAGAGGCAATACCCATGCCAAGAAGACGAGTAGTCGCTAAACGCGAAGTACTACCCGACCCCAAGTTCGGGAACGTCACCCTGGCCAAGTTCATGAACCACGTCATGATCAGCGGCAAGAAATCAGTAGCAGAGCGTATCGTATACGGTGCTCTCGATACTATTTCTGAAAAAATGAACAAAGACCCGATCGAAGTATTTGAAGAGTCTTTGGAAAATATCGCGCCTATGGTGGAAGTAAAGTCCCGCCGTGTTGGTGGTGCGACTTATCAGGTGCCTGTAGAAGTGCGTCCCTCGCGCCGTACGGCTCTGGCAATGCGTTGGCTGGTAGAGTTCTCCCGTAAGCGCGGTGAGAAGTCCATGGCCCAGCGCCTAGCCAATGAAATGATTGATGCAGCCCAGAACAAGGGCGGCGCGGTCAAGAAGCGTGAAGACGTACACCGTATGGCGGAAGCCAACAAGGCGTTCTCTCACTACCGCTTCTAAGTCTGATGATTACCAACATCGGAAATTAATACCGAAAGGCAGCACGGAAATTTCCAGGCTGCCTTTTGCCGTTATATCGAGGATACAACTGTGGCACGTAAAACGCCTATCACACGTTACCGCAATATCGGTATCGTCGCCCACGTAGACGCTGGTAAAACCACCACTACGGAACGCGTACTCTTCTACACCGGCTTGTCCCACAAAATTGGTGAGGTGCACGAAGGTGCCGCCACCATGGATTGGATGGAGCAGGAGCAAGAGCGCGGTATTACCATCACTTCCGCTGCAACCACCTGTTTCTGGTCTGGTATGCAGCAGCAGTTCGATCAGCACCGTGTAAACATCATTGACACTCCGGGACACGTTGACTTCACCATTGAAGTTGAGCGTTCCCTGCGTGTACTCGATGGCGCTGTTGTTGTGCTGTGTGGCTCCTCTGGTGTTCAGCCGCAAACTGAGACCGTTTGGCGCCAGGCGAACAAATACGAAGTACCGCGCATGGTATTCGTCAACAAAATGGACCGCGCCGGAGCAGACTTCCGTAGGGTTGTAAGCCAGCTGAAAGACCGTCTGAACGCGAACGCTGTCCCTCTGCAAATGACTATCGGTGCTGAGGACGAGTTTAAAGGCGTTGTCGACCTGGTGAAAATGAAGGCCATTCTGTGGAATGAAGCCGACCAGGGCATGACGTTCGAATACGCTGACATTCCCGCTGAGATGCAGGATGAGTGCGACGAGATGCGCGAGCACCTGCTGGAGGCTGCGGCCGAAGCCAGCGAAGAGTTGATGGAGAAGTACCTGGAAGAGGGTGAGCTGACTGAAGAAGAGGTCAAGGCAGCTATTCGTCAGCTTACTTTGGCCAACGAGATCGTACCGGTCCTGGGCGGCTCTGCGTTTAAGAACAAGGGTGTACAGGCTGTTCTGGACGCTGTAATTGAATACCTGCCGGCGCCGACTGAAGTTAAGGCGATCGAAGGTACTCTGGACGACGATGAAACTGTTGAGACCCGTGAGGCTGACGACAATGCTCCGTTCGCTGCACTGGCCTTCAAAATTGCCACTGACCCCTTCGTTGGTACTCTAACTTTCTTCCGCGTTTACTCCGGCAAGCTGGAGAGCGGCACTGCGGTGTACAACTCCGTAAAAATGAAGAAAGAGCGTGTTGGTCGTATGGTGCAGATGCACTCTAACGATCGCAAAGAGATTAAAGAGGTTCTGGCGGGCGACATCGCAGCTGCGATTGGTCTGAAAGATGTAACCACTGGTGACACTCTGTGTGCCGAAAACGCCAAGATCGTTCTCGAGCGCATGGAGTTTCCTGAGCCCGTAATTCACGTTGCTGTTGAGCCCAAGTCCAAGCCGGACCAGGAAAAAATGGGTATCGCATTGGGCAAATTGGCCCAGGAAGACCCGTCTTTTCGCGTGAAGACCGACGAAGAAACTGGCCAGACCATCATTGGTGGTATGGGTGAACTACACCTGGACATCATCGTTGACCGCATGCGTCGCGAGTTCAATGTTGAAGCGAACATCGGTAAGCCTCAGGTGGCCTACCGCGAGACCATTCGCAACACCTCTGAGATCGAAGGTAAGTTCGTTCGTCAGTCTGGTGGCCGTGGTCAGTACGGTCACGTATGGGTGAAGTTCGAGCCCGCAGAAGACGAGTCTCAGGAAGGTCTGGAATTCGTTAACGAAATTGTGGGCGGTGCGGTACCGAAGGAATATATTCCGGCGGTGCAGAAAGGTATCGAAGAGCAGATGAAGAACGGTGTTCTGGCTGGCTACCCGCTGCTGGGCCTGAAGGCGACTCTGTACGACGGTTCCTTTCACGATGTGGACTCCAACGAGATGGCGTTTAAAATCGCCGGCTCCATGGCGACCAAGAAACTGTCCAGTCATGGCGGCGCAGTGCTGCTCGAGCCGATGATGAAGGTGGAAGTGGTAACGCCAGAAGAGAACATGGGTGATGTGGTTGGCGACCTCAATCGTCGCCGTGGCCTCATCCAGGGTATGGAAGATAACCCCGCGGGTAAGGTTATTAACGCGGAAGTACCTTTGGCGGAGATGTTCGGTTATGCAACCGATCTTCGCTCTGCTACCCAGGGTCGTGCTACCTACACCATGGAGTTCCTGAAGTACGCCGAAGCGCCGAAAAATGTTGCCGATGAGATCGTGGCAAAGAACAAGGCCTAATTAACTTCTGCACAAAAGGGCTCCGGACGATGTTTGGAGTCCTTTGGCAAACTTTTAGCTAGAGGACATCGAAGATGGCAAAAGAAAAATTTGAACGTTCCAAGCCCCACGTGAATGTGGGCACCATCGGTCACGTTGACCACGGTAAAACCACTCTGACCGCTGCTCTGACCCGCGTATGTGCGGAAGTTTGGGGCGGTGACGCAGTTGCTTTCGACGGCATCGATAATGCCCCGGAAGAGCGTGAGCGCGGTATCACCATCGCTACCTCCCACGTTGAGTATGAGTCCCCGACCCGTCACTACGCGCACGTAGACTGCCCGGGACACGCCGACTACGTTAAGAATATGATCACCGGTGCTGCTCAGATGGACGGCGCTATCCTGGTATGTTCCGCAGCTGACGGCCCCATGCCGCAGACTCGTGAGCACATCCTGCTGTCTCGCCAGGTCGGTGTACCGTACATCGTGGTATTCCTGAACAAGGCGGACATGGTAGACGACGAAGAGCTGCTCGAGCTGGTAGAGATGGAAGTTCGTGAGCTTCTCGACCAGTACGAGTTCCCGGGTGACGACACTCCGATCATCGTTGGTTCTGCCCTGATGGCCCTGAACGGCGAAGACGACAACGAAATGGGTACCACCGCTGTTAAGAAGCTGGTTGAGACCCTGGACGAGTATATTCCGGAGCCTGAGCGCGCGGTAGACCTGCCGTTCCTGATGCCGATCGAAGACGTATTCTCCATCTCTGGCCGCGGTACCGTAGTAACCGGTCGTGTAGAGCGTGGCGTGATCAATACTGGCGACGAAGTTGAGATCGTTGGTATCAAGGACACCACCACTACTACCTGTACTGGTGTTGAGATGTTCCGCAAGCTGCTCGACGAAGGTCGTGCTGGTGAGAACATTGGTGCGCTGCTGCGTGGTACTAAGCGTGACGAAGTTGAGCGCGGTCAGGTTCTGGCTAAGCCGGGCTCCATCACCCCGCACACCAAGTTCGAAGCGGAAGTGTACATCCTGTCCAAGGACGAAGGTGGTCGTCACACCCCGTTCTTTAAAGGCTACCGTCCACAGTTCTATTTCCGTACCACCGATGTAACTGGTGCGTGTGAACTGCCTGAAGGTACTGAAATGGTAATGCCGGGCGACAACATTCAAATGGTTGTTACCCTGATCGCTCCGATCGCCATGGAAGACGGTCTGCGCTTCGCTATCCGCGAAGGTGGTCGTACCGTTGGTGCGGGCGTTGTTGCCAAGATCATTGAGTAATAACTACTCTTGATCTGAGAAAAACCGCAGCGGACGCGCTGCGGTTTTTTTTTGCCTTCCTGTTTCCAGTTGCCGCCTTCCCGCTTCAATTTTCTCGTTGAATGATTCTTTGTGACATTCTCGTACCCTATAGGAGTCCTAGAGTTTGGTTCCTCGGTTGTCGATGGTAAATTTTCAGTGATCAAGTGGGGACTTCGAGCTTGTTGGTTCGGAGAGTGGCATATCAAATCGCACCCACAGTGGGGTTTGCTGGCCGAGTGGTGGCGGGTAAGGGGCGGTGGCCTAAGCGTAAGTAGGAGAGCCTGTTCAAGGGCGCGGTGTGCGAATGATGCACACCGCTGATCAGGGCTTGCGGGCTTTACAGTTCCGGGCTGTTATATCGGGTTGTTTTAACTTGGTTGTTGCTTATGGCCAGTCTTTACTAAGGTCGGCGCTGCGGCACCCCGCAAACAGTTTGTTGAATTGTGGTCCATTCATTTCAACCAATTCTTCGTGATCACCCGCTTCAAAAAAGATGGTTTCGCAGTGGCTCAGCCCGCTATCCAGTAAGGTTGTAATGCCGTAGGCCTGCCCAATCGGGGGGAGGGCACCCAATTCACAGTCCGGGAATACTGAGCCCAATTCATTCTCTGCGACCATCGTGAGACCGTTGCGGCCGGTTTCCATATGCACCGCGCGTAAATCAAGGCTGCTGCTGGCGGGAATCACCGCCATAACGAAGCCCTCTTTGTCCCGCAGAAGGATGGCTTTGGCCAGTTGGTCCTCACGCACATGAGCTGCATGCGCGCTCTCCCGGCTAGTGCGGGTATGAGGGTGTTGGATAAGGTGGTAGTCGACCGATTGGTCGTTAAGGTATTGACTCAACCTGGCGGCAATAGTCATAGCGGTGCCCTCGTTTTACCTAAGGTACTTCATTGTAGTTTGCGCAGATTGAAATTTGATCAGGCTGTACAGTTGACAGCCTCTTGCACGCCTCGTAGAATTCGCGCTCCTTTTCGCCCGCCCTCGGGGCTGCGGAAAAGGACGTTCTTTAGTTCACAAGTTGGAGTTTGATTCCATGCAGGGTCAACGTATCCGAATTCGCCTGAAGGCGTTCGACCATAAATTGATCGACGCGTCTACCCAGGAGATCGTAGAGACGGCTAAGCGCACTGGCGCGCAAGTTCGCGGTCCAATCCCGCTGCCGACTCGCAAAGAGAAGTACACCGTACTGATTTCCCCGCACGTTAACAAAGACGCTCGCGACCAGTACGAGATCCGTACTCACAAGCGTTTGCTGGACATCGTTGAACCTACCGAAAAAACCGTCGACGCGCTGATGAAGCTTGATCTGGCGGCCGGTGTTGAGGTCCAAATTAGTCTCGGCTAACACTTTTACTAACTACCGAACCCCGGGCGAAAAAGGTCTGGGTAGTGTAACGCTCTGAAACTGGGCGGCCGCAGTGGGTTAAAGCCCCGTGCACTGAGAGGTTAATAAGATGACTATAGGTATTGTCGGCCGCAAGAGCGGCATGACTCGCGTCTTCACCGAAGATGGCGTGTCTATTCCGGTAACTGTTGTTGAGGTTACTCCGAATCGCGTCACCCAGGTGAAAACTGTGGAAACCGATGGCTATACCGCTGTTCAAGTAGCAGTGGGTAACCGTAAGGCTTCCCGTGTCTCCAAGCCCGAAGCGGGCCACTTCGCCAAAGCCAATGTAGAGGCTGGCACCAATCTTTTCGAACTGCGCACTGACGGTTCTGAAGAGACTTTCGAAATCGGTTCTGAAATCACTGTAAGCAGCTTCGAAGCTGGACAAATAATCGACGTAACCGGCACTTCCAAGGGTAAAGGCTTCCAGGGCGGCATTAAACGCTGGAATTTCAGCATGCAAGACGCAACCCACGGCAACTCCCTGTCTCACCGCGCTCCCGGTTCTATCGGTCAGTGCCAGACTCCTGGCCGCGTATGGAAAGGCAAGAAAATGGCTGGACATATGGGTGCTGAGCGTGTGACCGTGCAGAACCTGGAAGTAGTTCGTGTCGATGTCGAGCGTAACCTATTGCTGGTTAAAGGCGCTGTACCCGGTGCTCCCGGTGGCAACGTTATCGTTCGTCCGGCAGTAAAAGCCTAAGTCTGAGGGGAATTAGATATGGAACTGAATATCGCTACTCCCGAAGGCGCTAAAGGCACAGTAGCTGTCTCTGAAGTGACTTTCGGACGTGAGTTCAACCAAGATCTGGTACACCAGGCAGTCGTCGCCTATATGGCTGGCGCTCGTCAGGGTACCAAGGCGCAGAAGAATCGTTCTGATGTTTCCGGTGGCGGTAAAAAGCCCTGGCGCCAAAAAGGTACTGGGCGTGCTCGTGCCGGTACTATTCGCAGCCCGCTGTGGCGCTCCGGTGGTGTAACGTTCGCCGCCGACCCGCGCGATCACAGCGTTAAGCTGAACAAAAAGATGTACCGCGCTGCGCTGCGTTGCATCCTGTCTGAGCTGGCTCGCCAAGAGCGACTGGTCGTGGTTGAGTCCTTCAATGTGGACGCTCCCAAGACCAAGCAACTGGTTAGCAAACTGGCTCAGTTTGACCTGTCCGACGCGCTGATCGTGACTGAAGAGGTTAGTGAAAACCTCTACCTTGCCTCACGCAACTTGCACAAGATCGATGTTCGCGATGTACAGGCGATCGATCCCGTAAGCTTGATTCGCTTTGATAAGGTCGTGGTTACCGTTTCTGCGCTCAAGAAAATTGAAGAGGTGCTGGGATGAACCAAGAGCGACTCTACAAAGTATTGCTGGGCCCGGTAATTTCCGAAAAAGCTGCAGGGCTGGCCGATAGCGCCAATCAAGTGGTTTTTAAGGTATCCACCGATGCTGAAAAAGCCGAGATCAAGGCTGCGGTTGAAAAGCTGTTTAACGTTTCCGTTGAACAGGTTCGCACCGTGAACGTAAAGGGCAAAACCAAGCGCACCCGCAACGGCATGGGCCGTCGCAGCGACTGGAAAAAAGCCTACGTTCGCCTGGCTGAAGGCAGCGACATCAACTTTGAAGCTGCTGAGTAAAGGGGACTGTTACAATGGCAATTGTAAAAACAAAACCGACCTCTGCCGGCCGTCGCCACCTAGTTAAGATTGTTAACTCCGATCTACATAAAGGTGCTCCTTACGCTCCATTGCTGGAGAGTAAAAGCAAAAGCGGTGGCCGTAACAACAATGGTCGTATCACTACCCGTCATATCGGTGGTGGTCACAAGCAGCACTATCGTGTAATCGACTTCAAGCGCAACAAAGACGGTATTCCGGCTAAAGTTGAGCGCCTTGAGTACGATCCGAACCGCAGCGCGCACATCGCTTTGGTTTGTTACGCCGATGGTGAACGTCGTTACATTATTGCACCAAAGGGCCTAAAGGCTGGTGCCACCATTCAGTCCGGCGATGCCGCACCGATTGCTGTGGGCAACACCCTGCCTCTGCGTAATGTTCCGGTAGGTTCTGTAATTCACGGGATTGAGCTGAAGCCTGGTAAAGGTGCTCAGCTGGCTCGTTCTGCTGGTGCCTCTGTGCAGCTGGTAGCTCGCGAAGGTCAGTATGCGACCATTCGTCTGCGCTCTGGTGAAATGCGCAAGGTTCTCGCTGAATGTCGTGCGACCCTGGGTGAAGTAAGCAACTCCGAGCACAGCCTGCGTAAGCTGGGTAAAGCCGGTGCTGCTCGCTGGCGTGGTGTTCGTCCTACCGTTCGCGGTGTGGCGATGAACCCGGTAGATCACCCGCACGGTGGTGGTGAAGGCCGTACCTCTGGTGGCCGTCACCCGGTTACTCCGTGGGGCGTTCCGACCAAGGGTAAGAAAACGCGCAAGAACAAGCGCACCGATAAGATGATTGTACGTCGTCGCGGCAAGTAAGCCGCGCGATGTCTGAGCAGCTAGAGAGGAATCGACAGTGCCACGCTCATTAAAGAAAGGTCCCTTCATTGATCTGCACCTGATCAAGAAGGTGGAGGCGGCGATTCAAGCCAATGATCGTCGACCGATTAAAACCTGGTCCCGCCGTTCCATGATTATGCCGGAAATGGTTGGACTTACGATTGCCGTGCACAACGGTCGTCAACACGTGCCCGTTTTGGTTAACGAAGAAATGGTTGGCCATAAACTGGGCGAGTTCGCTGCCACCCGCACTTACCGTGGCCACGCTGCGGACAAGAAAGCGAAGAAGCGCTAAGCCGAGGTTATAAAGATGGAAGTAGCAGCAAAATTACGCGGCGCACGTCTATCGGCGCAAAAGGCGCGACTGGTAGCTGATCAAGTTCGCGGCAAAGGCGTTGAAGAAGCCCTGGATATTCTTGCTTTTAGCAATAAAAAGGGTGCAGCGATCGTCAAGAAAGTACTGGAGTCGGCCATTGCTAACGCCGAGCACAACGAAGGTGCTGACGTTGACGAGCTGAAGGTGTCCACAATTTTTGTGGACGAAGGTATGACCATGAAGCGCATTAAACCGCGTGCGAAAGGTCGTGCTGATCGCATTCTTAAGCGTACTTGTCACATCACTGTGAAAGTGGCCGAGAAATAAGAGAGCAGGCGAGAAAACCATGGGACAAAAAGTACATCCTACCGGCATTCGTCTGGGTATCGTTAAAAAGCATACCTCTGTTTGGTATGCCGGCAGCGACGAGTACGCAGACAAGCTGTACACGGATCTGAAAGTTCGCGAATTTATTCGCAAAAAACTGGCCCACGCTTCCGTGAGCCGTATCGAAATCGAACGTCCGGCGAATACCGCTCGTGTGACTATTCACACTGCGCGTCCGGGTATCGTGATCGGTAAAAAAGGTGAAGACGTAGAACGTTTGCGCAAGGAAGTTGGCGCGCAGATGGGCGTACCTGTGCACATCGATATCGAAGAAGTGCGCAAGCCTGATATGGACGCGGCTCTGGTTGGCCAGAACGTTGCCCAGCAGCTGGAACGCCGTGTTATGTTCCGTCGCGCTATGAAGCGTGCCGTGCAGAACGCTATGCGTCAGGGCGCCGAAGGTATCAAGATTCAGGTAAGTGGTCGTCTCGGTGGTGCGGAAATCGCACGTACCGAATGGTATCGCGAAGGTCGTGTGCCCTTGCACACCCTGCGTGCCAACATCGACTATGCCGCTGTTGAAGCAAAGACTACCTACGGCATCATCGGTATCAAGGTGTGGATCTTTAAAGGTGAAGTTATCGGTGACGAAGTGCCCGATGAAAAGCCGGTAAAGAGCCGCAAGAAAGCTTCTAAATAAGGGGTACGCAAATGCTGCAACCAAAGCGTACAAAATTCCGCAAGGTACAGAAAGGTCGCAACCGCGGTCTTTCTCAGCGCGGCTCTAAAGTGAGCTTTGGCGAGTTTGGCCTTAAGGCCACCGGTCGCGGTCGCATTACTGCGCGCCAGATCGAAGCGGCTCGTCGCGCAATGACTCGTCACGTTAAGCGTGGCGGTAAAATCTGGATTCGTGTGTTTCCGGACAAGCCAATTACCAATAAACCCCTCGAAGTTCGAATGGGTAAAGGTAAAGGTGGCGTTGAATACTGGGTAGCTCAGATCCAGCCGGGTAAAGTCCTCTATGAAATGGAGGGTGTGACCGAAGAGCTGGCTCGTGAGGCTTTCGCACTTGCTGCGGCCAAGCTACCTGTAAAGACAACTTTCGTTAAGCGTTCGGTGATGTAATGAAGACTGCAGATCTACGCGAAAAGTCAGTTGAAGAGCTGAACCAGGAACTGCTGAACCAGCTAGAAGCTCAATTTAAGCTTCGTATGCAAAAGTCCACCGGTCAGCTGGCTCAGACTCATCTGCTGAAGCAGACTCGTCGCGACATTGCTCGCATAAAGACTGTGTTGACCGAGAAGGCAGGTAATTAATCATGGCTGAAGCAAAACTGAAGCGTACTCTGACCGGAAAGGTTGTGAGTGACAAGATGGATAAAACCATCACCGTTTTGATCGAGCGCCGTGTTAAGCACCCGATCTACGGCAAAATTGTAAACAAGTCCACAAAGCTTAAGGCTCATGATGAGAACAATGATTGCAACATCGGTGATGTTGTAACTATTGAAGAATCTCGTCCGCTGTCCAAGAGCAAATCCTGGGCTTTACAGAAAATTGTAGAGCGTGCGGCGAAGGTATAAGCCCTAGCGCATTGACTGCCGAATTGAAAGGTTTCGGAGAGAGACAATGATTCAAGCGGAATCCTACTTAGAAGTAGCTGACAACAGTGGGGCTCGCCGCGTCATGTGCATCAAGGTGCTGGGCGGCTCCCATCGTCGTTATGCCGGCGTGGGCGACATTATCAAGGTAACCGTTAAGGAAGCCATTCCCCGCGGTAAAGTGAAGAAAGGTCAGGTAATGAACGCTGTTGTGGTTCGCACCAGAAAAGGTGTGCGTCGCGCGGATGGTTCACTGATTAAATTTGACGATAACGCAGCGGTGCTGCTGAACCAGCAACTGGCGCCGGTTGGCACCCGTATTTTTGGTCCGGTAACTCGCGAACTGCGCGGTGAGAAGTTCATGAAGATCATCTCCCTCGCCCCCGAAGTTATCTAGGCCTCGAGCGGAGAAGAGTTATGCGCAAGATCAAGCGTGACGACGAAGTGATCGTTATCGCCGGTCGCGACAAGGGCAAGCGTGGTTCAGTACGTAAAGTACTGAACGACGGTCGTCTGATTGTTTCCGGCATACAGATGATCAAAAAGCACCAAAAGCCAAACCCGCAGATGGGTATTGCAGGTGGCATCGTTGAAAAAGAAGCGGCTATCCAAGCTTCTAACGTAGCCATCTTTAACCCTAACACCCAAAAAGCTGACCGGGTGGGCTTTAAAGTACTGGAAGACGGCACTAAGATTCGCGTCTTCAAATCCAGCGGCGAAGCCATCTAAGGCTCTTGACGCAAAAGCAGGTTGGTAGACATGGCAAAGCTTAAAGAGCTCTACAGTAAGGAACTCGCGCCCAAGCTTAAAGATGAGCTGGGTCTCGAGAATGTGATGGCAGTGCCGCGCATCACCAAAGTCACCATCAACATGGGTGTTGGTGAAGCGATTGGTGATAAGAAGGTACTGGAGCACGCTGTCAGCGATATGACAGCAATTTCAGGTCAAAAACCCATCGTTACTAATGCTCGCAAGTCTATTGCGGGCTTTAAGATTCGCGACGGCTGGCCGATCGGTTGTAAGGTAACTCTGCGCGGTGAGCGTATGTATGAGTTCCTGGAACGTCTGATCGACATCGCGATTCCACGTATCCGTGACTTCCGTGGCATTAGCCCGAAGCAATTCGACGGCCGTGGTAACTTCTCTATGGGTGTAACCGAGCAAATCATCTTCCCGGAAGTTGACTACGACAAAGTAGACAAGATCCGCGGTCTGGATATTTGTATTACAACCACAGCCGCAAACGACGATCAAGGTCGTGCGCTGCTGAAAGCGTTCAACTTCCCTTTTAAGGGTTAAGAGGATTCCATGGCGAAGAAATCCATGATTGCGCGTGAAAATAAGCGCGCTCGAACCGCAGCTAAGTACGCCGAGAAGCGTCAAGAGCTGAAGGCGATCATCGCCAGTGCCACTGCTTCTGAAGAAGAGCAGTGGGAGGCTCAACTCAAGCTGCAAAAAATGCCGCGCGATGCAAGCCCGGTACGTCAGCAACGTCGCTGCCGTATCACTGGTCGCCCCCACGCTGTTTACCGCAAGTTCGGCCTGTGCCGTAACAAGTTGCGCGAAGCCGCAATGCGTGGTGATGTTCCTGGCCTCGTGAAGTCCAGCTGGTAATTACCAGCTGGTTTAAGGCAGATTTGAGGAGTCTCATAAGATGAGTATGCAAGATCCGTTGGCAGATATGCTGACTCGCATCCGTAACGCCCTGGCGCGCGGAAAAGCGGAAGTCACCCTGCCTTCATCCAAACTGAAAGTGGCGGTAGCTAAAGTCCTGAAAGACGAAGGTTACGTTACTGATTTGACTGTAAGTGAAGGTGCCAAGCCGGAGCTGACCGTTGCCCTGAAATACTTCCAGGGCAAGCCGGTTATCGCCGAACTGAACCGCGTATCCCGTCCGGGACTGCGTGCTTACACTGGTAAAAAAGCTCTACCAACCGTACGCGGTGGTCTGGGTATCGCGATCGTTTCCACCTCTAACGGTGTGATGACTGATCGTGCTGCGCGTCAGGCCGGTGTCGGTGGTGAAGTGCTTTGCACCGTATTCTAAGCGGGGGTCACAATGTCTCGAGTAGCAAGTAATCCGGTAGTTCTCCCCGCAGGTGTTACCGTTGACCTGAAAGGTCAAAACATCGCTGTTAAAGGCGGTAGCGGTAACCTGGATATGGTTATTCACAGTGATGTAGAAGTAGGCCAGGCTGATAGCCAGCTGACTTTTGCCGCGCGCAATAACTCCAAGCAGGCCAGGGCACTCGCGGGTACTACCCGTGCACTGGTCAATAACATGGTGATAGGCGTAAGCGCTGGCTTCGAGAAGAAGCTGAAGTTGCTGGGTGTTGGTTATCGTGCGAAAGCCGCCGGTAAAACGGTTAACCTGACCTTGGGCTTCTCCCATCCGATCGATTATCAGTTGCCGGAAGGTGTGACTGCGGAAACGCCATCCCAGACTGAAATCGTACTCAAGAGCAGCAATAAACAGCTGCTGGGCCAAGTGGCCGCTGAGATCCGCGCGTTTCGTCCGCCGGAGCCCTACAAAGGTAAGGGTGTCCGTTATGCCGATGAGCGTGTGTATCGCAAAGAGGCCAAGAAGAAGTAAGTAGGGCATAGATATGAACGTTAAGAAAGCATCTCGCTTGCGTCGTGCACGTCGTGCCCGCGCCAAGATCAGTGAGCTGGGCGCCGTTCGCCTCACCGTGAACCGTACTCCGCGTCACATGTACGCACAGATCCTGTCTGCCGAAGGCAATGCGGTATTGGCATCCGCCTCTACTCTGGACAAGGACCTGCGCGAGAGTAAAACCGGTAACATCGACGCCGCTACCGCGGTTGGCAAATTAATCGCCGAGCGTGCCAAGGCTGCTGGTGTTGAAGTTGTTGCCTTTGATCGCAGCGGCTTTAAGTACCATGGCCGTATCAAGGCCTTGGCTGATGCCGCTCGCGAAGCCGGTCTGAAATTCTAAGGGTTGAGTTATGGCTAGAGAGAAAGACAAAAGCAACGACGAAGGCCTGCAGGAGAAGCTGGTCCAGGTCAACCGCGTTGCCAAGACTGTTAAAGGTGGTCGTATCTTCGCCTTTACCGCACTGACCGTAGTTGGCGACGGCAACGGCCGAGTCGGTTTCGGACGTGGCAAGGCGCGTGAAGTGCCTGTCGCGATTCAGAAGGCGATGGAAGCTGCACGCCGCAACATGATCCAGGTAGATCTGAATGGTGACACCATCCAGTACGCTACCAATGGTCGTCATGGTGGTTCCAAGGTTTACATGCAACCAGCCTCCCAGGGTACCGGTGTAATTGCCGGCGGCGCTATGCGCTCCGTACTGGAAATGGCTGGTGTACACAACGTATTGGCCAAGTGCTACGGCTCCACCAACCCGGTGAACGTAGTGCGCGCGACCTTTAAGGCTCTGGATCAAATGCAGAGCCCGGAAGATGTCGCTGCCAAGCGTGGTAAATCAGTCGAAGAGATTCTGGGCTAATCACAGCTCGGATTTAAGGTTATTGGTGGGTTAAGACCATGGCTAAGAAGACCATTAAAGTCACCCAGACCAAAAGCACCAACGGACGCCTGAAAAGCCATCAGGCGTGCGTTGCGGGTCTGGGCCTGCGCCGCATCGGCCACACAGTGGAAGTGGAAGATACTCCTTCCGTGCGCGGTATGATCAACAAAGTAAACTACCTGATTAAGGTTGAGGGGGAATAACATGCGTTTGAATGACCTGTCTCCCGCACAAGGCCACAAGCACAGCGCCAAGCGCGTTGGCCGTGGTATTGGTAGTGGTTTAGGTAAGACCGGTGGCCGTGGCCACAAAGGTCAAAAGTCACGCTCCGGCGGCAGTGTTCGTCCGGGCTTCGAGGGCGGTCAGATGCCTTTGCAGAAGCGTCTGCCTAAGTACGGTTTCACCGCTCGTGTTTCTCGCTTCACCGCAGAAGTACGTTTGGCAGAGCTGGCCAAGGTAGAAAGTGACGTAATCGATTTGGCAGCGCTGAAGAATGCCGATATCATCGGCGGCCATATCAAACGCGCCAAAGTGTTTCTCTCAGGTGAGCTTAGCAAAGCTGTTACCGTAAAGGGCCTGGGAATCACTAAAGGTGCAAAGGCGGCTATCGAAGCTGCTGGCGGTAAAATAGAAGACTAATCGAGGCGCCAATGGCACGACCAGGATCCGGTGGAAATCCCCTGGGCAACAGCAAGGGATTGGGCGAGCTCTGGGCTCGCCTTCGTTTTCTGTTTCTAGCGATACTTGTTTATCGACTGGGGACACATATTCCGGTGCCCGGCATTGATCCGGAAAAGCTGTCGAATCTGTTTAACCAGAACCAGGGAACGATCCTTGGTCTGTTTAACATGTTCTCAGGCGGCGCCCTGGAAAGGATGAGTATTTTGGCTCTGGGCATCATGCCCTACATCTCCGCATCCATCATTATGCAGTTGATGAGTGCGGTGACTCCCTCTCTGGAGGCTTTGAAGAAGGAAGGGGAGGCCGGAAGACGTAAGATCAACCAGTACACCCGCTATCTGACGGTATTGCTGGCCCTGATACAGGGTATTGGCATGACTTTCGGACTGGCAGGGCAAAATCTGGCTTACTCATCTGAGCCCGCGTTTGGTTTTTACTTTGTGGCGGTAACGTCACTGGTGACCGGTGCTGTATTCATGATGTGGCTTGGTGAGCAAATCACCGAGCGCGGTGTTGGCAACGGCATCTCCATGCTGATTTTTGCCGGTATCGTAGCTGGCTTGCCCGGCGCCATCGGGCAGGCCTTTGAGCAGGCACGGCAGGGTGAGTTGCATATTCTTATGCTGCTTATCATCGGTGTGATTGCGTTGGCTGTGGTGTTCTTTGTAGTGGTGATGGAGCGCGGGCAGCGTCGAATTACCATCAACCACGCCAGGCGTCAGGCCGGTCGCTATTCCGCAGCTCCGGCTGCACAGGCGAGCCATCTGCCTCTGAAGGTAAATATGGCCGGTGTTATTCCGGTTATTTTTGCCAGCAGTATCCTGCTGTTTCCGGCTACGCTGGCGCAGTGGTTTGGTCAGGGTGGTGAGGGTATCGGTGCCCAGATCCTGCAGTGGATGGCCTTGCAGCTAGGTCCAGGACAGCCGCTGAACATTATTCTGTTCGCACTGCTGATAGGTTTCTTCTGTTTCTTCTACACGGCGTTGATGTTTAACCCGAATGAAGTTGCGGATAACCTGAAAAAGTCTGGTGCCTATGTACCTGGTATCCGTCCAGGTGAGCAGACAGCTCGCTATATCGATAGCGTGCTGACCCGACTCACCCTGGTTGGTGCTGTGTATATCGCACTGGTATCCCTGCTACCGCAGTTCCTGGTGGTTGGGTTTAACGTTCCCTTCTATCTGGGGGGTACCTCGCTGCTGATCGTTGTAGTAGTAGTGATGGACTTTATGGCACAGGTGCAATCGCATTTGTTGTCACACCAGTACGAAGGCTTGATGAAAAAAGCGAACCTGCAAAGCTACGGTCGTCGCTAGTGCGTCACCTGCTCGCAGTTTGATTGAATTGAGGTAAGGTCATGAAAGTACGCGCTTCTGTAAAAAAGATCTGCCGTAACTGCAAAATCGTACGTCGCAAGGGTGTTCTGCGGGTAATCTGCAGCGCTGAGCCGCGTCACAAGCAGCGTCAAGGCTAATAGGGGCCAGCCCCTTACAGGATACGCCCAATGGGGGTATCCTGTAGAAGCTGGAAGAATTCGCCATCTGTTACAGCCCCGTTTCAGGTGGCAATACCTCAGAGAATTTCGATGAGGTCGGAGGTCAGTCCAAAGGGTGGACCTCCAACTAGGGGGCGTTGACTGTCGTCCACAGCCGTTTCGGGAGGCCGAAGCGGTCGTGGGCTATTGCAAATTAGTGTCTAAAAAGCTATTCTTGCGCGCCTTTTTGGTGGCGCCGTCGGTTTTTTAGTCGCTGTCAGCGCCGAAATCAAAGTAGAGTCACATACTTATTTATAGCAGTGGCTCCAATACGTGGAGTACGCCTCTATGGCACGTATTGCTGGTGTCAATGTACCAGACCACAAGCACGCCGTGATCTCCCTGACCCACATTTATGGGGTAGGTCTCACTAAGTCAAAGTCAATTTTGGCAGCGGTTGGTATCGCTGAATCCACCAAAATCCGCGACCTGTCTGAAGAGCAGATCGAAACCATCCGCGGTGAAGTTGCAAAACTCACTGTAGAGGGCGACCTGCGCCGTGAAGTATCCATGAACATCAAGCGTTTGATGGACCTGGGTTGCTATCGCGGTCTGCGTCACCGTCGCAGCTTGCCGCTGCGTGGTCAGCGCACCAAGACCAATGCTCGTACCCGTAAGGGTCCGCGCAAGCCGATTCGCAAGTAAGCCTGATTAAGGCGCGATATCGCGGTTTAACAAGCCCCTTTCCGGTGTAAAGCCGAGGGGATTTGATACAGGATTTAGGATACTGGTATGGCTAAGCCAAAAACTACTGTTCGCAAAAAGGTCAAAAAGACCGTTGTTGACGGTATTGCCCACATCCACGCATCGTTCAATAACACGATCGTGACGATCACTGATCGCCAGGGTAATACTCTCAGCTGGGCCACCGCAGGTGGATCTGGCTTCCGTGGCTCACGTAAGAGCACCCCGTTTGCAGCCCAGGTTGCCGCTGAGCGCGCAGGAACTGCAGCTCAGGACTACGGCCTGAAAAACCTTGACGTAGAAGTAAAGGGCCCCGGCCCCGGTCGCGAATCTGCTGTTCGCGCACTGAACAACTGCGGCTACAAGATCACCAACATCACCGACGTGACGCCAATCCCGCATAATGGTTGTCGTCCGCCCAAGAAACGTCGCGTGTAAGAGGGGGCTGATAAAATGGCACGTTATATTGGACCAAAATGTAAACTGTCCCGTCGTGAAGGGACTGACCTGCAGCTGAAGAGTGGTGTTCGTCCACACGACTCTAAGTGTCGCGCAGAATCCAAGCCCGGTCAGCATGGCGCTGGTCGTGGCCGTCTGTCCGACTACGGCATCCAGCTGCGCGAGAAGCAGAAAGTTCGTCGTATCTACGGCGTACTGGAAAAGCAGTTCCGCAACTACTATAAGGAAGCGGCGCGTCTGAAGGGTGCAACTGGTGAAAACCTGCTGCAACTTCTGGAAAAACGCCTGGACAATGTGGTTTACCGCATGGGTTTCGGATCAACTCGCTCTGAAGCGCGTCAGCTGGTTTCCCACAAAGCGATTCTGGTAAATGGCACTACTGTAAACATTCCTTCTTACCAAGTGAAAGAAGGTGATGTAATTGCAGTTCGTGAGAAAGCCAAGAAGCAGCTGCGTATCCAGAATTCCGTTTCCCTCGCTGCCCAGCGTGGCGATGTCGAGTGGGTAGACATAAACGCGAGCAAACTGGAAGGCACTTTCAAGCGCATTCCAGATCGTGTCGATCTGCCGGCAGAGATCAACGAAAACCTTATCGTGGAACTGTACTCCAAGTAACAATAACTCCACTTTAAGGAATGCAACTGTAAACAGGTATGGCTATGCAGACTGCTGTCAACGAGTTTTTGACACCGCGTCGTATTGACGTCACCGAGTACAATCAGAATCACGCCAAAGTGGTTCTGGAGCCCCTGGAGCGTGGCTTTGGCCACACTCTTGGCAATGCGCTGCGTCGCATCCTGCTGTCCTCCATGCCGGGCTGCGCCGTCACCGAAGTTGAAATCGACGGTGTCGAGCACGAGTACAGCGCGATTGAAGGTGTGCAGGAAGATGTTATTGAAATCCTGCTCAACCTGAAAGAAATCGCGGTTGTTATGCACGGTAAGGATCAGGCGATATTGAGTCTGAGCAAGAAGGGCGCAGGTGCAGTGACTGCTGGAGATATCCAGGTAGATCACGATATCGAGATTGTGAATCCTGAGCACGTGATCGCCAATATCACTGGTGATGTAGAACTCAACTTACGTCTCACCGTAGCGCGTGGCCGTGGTTATCAGCCGGCTGACGCTCGTCGCGACGAGGAAGAGGAAAGCCGCGCAATTGGCCGTCTGCAACTGGACGCATCTTACAGCCCGGTTCGCCGTGTTTCCTACAGCGTCGAAAGTGCGCGTGTAGAGCAGCGTACTGATCTGGATAAGCTGGTTCTGGACCTGGAGACCAATGGTACTCTGGATCCTGAAGAGGCTATTCGCCGTGCAGCCACTATTCTGCAGCAACAGCTCGCAGTATTTGTGGACCTGGAAGGTGAAAAGGATGCACAGCCGAAGGCTGAAGAGCCCGAGGTTGATCCAGTATTGCTACGCCCGGTTGACGACCTGGAGCTAACTGTACGTTCGGCTAACTGTCTGAAAGCAGAAAATATTTACTACATTGGTGATCTGATTCAGCGCACCGAAGTAGAGCTGCTGAAGACTCCGAATCTTGGTAAGAAGTCTCTGACTGAAATCAAGGACGTACTGGCTTCTCGTGGTTTGTCACTGGGTATGCGTCTGGAAAACTGGCCACCGGCCAGTCTTAAAGGCGACAGCAAATTAAGCCCCCTGTAAGCATTTGGTAGTCGCGGCGATGCCGCGACCAGTAGAAAGAACCCGAGCGGTGCCACAGCTTAGCGCGACACCGCTCCAGAACGACCTGCTGAGACAGCAACTGTGGTCGTAAGGAATTGAGTCATGCGTCATCGCTATAGTGGCCGTAAGTTCAGCCGTACCAGCGCTCACCGCAAGGCCATGTTCAAGAACATGAGCGCTTCTCTGGTAGAGCACGAACTGATTAAAACCACATTGCCAAAAGCCAAGGAGCTGCGTCGCGTCGCCGAGCCGCTGATTACCCTGGCCAAGAAAGACAGTGTTGCCAACCGTCGTCTGGCTTTCGCTCGTATCCGTGACAAGGATGCTGTGCGTAAGCTTTTTGATGAGTTGGGTCCCCGTTACGAAGCCCGCCCAGGTGGTTATATCCGTATCCTGAAGTGTGGTTTCCGCGCTGGTGATAAAGCACCTATGGCTTACGTTGAGCTGGTGGATCGTCCACAAGCTGAAGACGAAGCTGCTGAAGCATAAATTGCTTTAGCAATTGTGCTACGGAAGGCCGGTCTTAGACCGGCCTTTTTTGTATATGCGAGAGAGTTTTGTATGTCTTTTGAGCAATTGTTAAGTAATTTAAATCCACAAATTGTCGCAAGCCTGCGACGAGCCATTGAGCTGGGAAAGTGGCCTAATGGGGTTGTGCTTACCACTGAGCAGCGTACTCTTTGCGCAGAGGCTGTGGCCAACTGGGAGGCTCGCAATCTGCCGAAGGAGCAGCAAGTTGGTTATGTTGCTCCGAAGACTACAAAAGAGCCCTGTGTGGGTAAAAAAGAGGATGAGCAGCCGCTGAGCTGGGTATAGCATTGCTTTCTAATTTATTTTTAGTGATCCCGGCTGGTTTACAGATATTGGCGTGAATGTCTACAGCTGGGACGTTCTTTCCATTCCTGCTCCCCGCTTTCTCTGCTTATATAGTTACCGATAGATAAATATAAAACTCCCATTTGCTCGGTAACTAATTATGAAAAAATTGATATTGCTTGCCGGCGCAGCAACTCTGGCCGTTGTCGGCATTGATCACTACGACATTGATGTACAGGCCAGCGTGGCGAAGGTGCGTCAGTTTATTACCCCTATTGCGGAAAATAGTAGGTTGGCACAGGATATCGCAGAGCGTATACCCTGGTCACAACTTGAAAATTCCGAGATGAGGGAGTTACTAGACCACCCCCGTGTAAAGGCATACCTAGATCAGGAGCAGGCAAAACAGGCATTGAAAGATTACTTCGCCAATCTTGGTAACCTGTCCAGTAAGCAGGCTTGGGATGCCATTGAGCAGGTAGAAGATGAAAACCGGGTAACTGGTTATGAGGCACTCTCTTTAAAGTTGGCATGGTTGGAAAAAAATAGCCTCAATGAGGCAGAGTTCAAGCAGCGTGCCGAAGAGCTGTTTAATATCTATCGCGAGCAGGCGCAGTCGGTAATCAGTCGCTATGATCCGCATACCGAAGTACCGGGTTTCTCCACTTATAAGGACCTTGAAAGATCCATAGTGGAAGAGGTGCAGCAGATGACCGCTTTTCCGAATGGTATGAGCAAGCATGAGTACCTACGCAAACGTCTGCAAGAAGCACGTGAAACGGTTTACGGTACTTAAATAAATAGCAGTGCTGTTACAAACCAAGTAGCAGCACTGCTTCCTGACTGGCCCTATTTACATGAACAGGCCTATCAGGTCGTAGAACCAATTGCTGTTGTTCTCAAAGTCAGAGACTTCGTCTGTCTCATAGGCGCGAACCATACTGCCGCCATTGTGGTTCACGATATTATTTAGGAAATCCTTCAACTCCAATCCATGTTCGGCAATCTCTCCATAGTGGAGGTCAATAATTGTCGTACAGTGGCTCTCATTCAGGTTGCGAAACATGGGGAAGTAATAACCCCAGTTACTCGTCTGATTCAGCAGTGGAATTAGATTTTCATGGGTATCCTTCTGCCAGCGTTGACGCAATTTACTCAAGCGGGAATCAGCGTTGGGGTCGTTATAGATATCCTCGTAGAAGCGCTCATAGGAATAGGAAGAGAAGTTCCCATCCGCGAGGAAATGGGTGATGCCGAGGCGATCAGAAGGGAACTTATTAGATAGTGCCGCGTAAATTGAAGCAAGCTCATTACTGTCAAACCCTGGTGTGAAGGCTTTTATCGCATTGATTGGGTTCTCTTCATTGGGGTCCCCACCTTTTGTGTAAGTGGTCCAGGAATGCAGCACTTCGTTGTGTAACGGCAGCGATGGATACTCGCTAGTATTGTTACTGTCTAGGGGCGCCTGATAAAGTGGGCCAGAATCGTCTATCAAATACCCGTGATCGACATTCATGTCTTCACGAAGCTTTGTGTAATTTAACAGAGCACCAACGCTTCCTGCACTACATCCAGCAGCAAGCATTTGCTTGGGCTTCTGTAAATTATTTTTCACCCACGAAGTAACAGCTTGCACATTGCGTAAGCCATTGTGGTGCCAGATTAAGTCTGGACTCTGACCGCTGCTATCCTCATAGATTTCCGTCTTATCACCAACATAAATATCACCGGTGCAATAGGGAACGTACACCATATTCCATTCACCAGTCTTGAATTGGTTATATGGGTGGTGCGTGTAGATAAGTGGAGATACACCTGCTGTAGTGAGGTTATCAAAATTGGTGAAATCCAAAAGATGCACGTTACTCAGGTAGTCATCAGGGATGCCATTGGGATTGCGTGCACCGCGTATGCCTGCCTGGCCAGAGCAGCTCTCGTAATCCCAGCAGGCGCCGCCGCCCTCAAAATAAAAAATGGTATTACTGGTATCGGGCACCCGGTAAACAAAGAATTTATAAGGGGAGCCGTTACCACACATGGCGCCACTATTGGCAGGAACATCAATTTTTTGCCAGGTATTGAAATCGCCGGGATCGAAATCATCATTAAAGTTCGAGTCATCCATTGTCAGTGGATACATTCCTTGCGCTTGCTCGGAAGTTACAGGCGCATTGGCGTTGGGCGGGTCAAATAAGTGTTTTAAGGTTGTCCAAAAGTTGTAATCTCCCGGTTCGGCTTGGGCATAGGAGGTAATAAGAAGTGAGCTGGCGATTATAGCTGTTATAAAACCACGGAGAATTTTTATCATTATTAATCCCCTTCAGGTAATTGGTATTTTCTCTCTGGACTAGGCCGTTTTGCAGATATCGGGGGGGGCGAATTACAGCCCCGTTATCCGTAAGCCAAGTAGGACACTCGTCCAAATCGCTGTTTTGGTAAAACCCAAAGAGGTTAGTTAATAATGATCTTTCGGTCTAGTTGGAGTTGATAGAAAACTGGCTGGTCAGCTGGGACCGTTCAGTCCAAACCAAATTGGCGAAAATTATTTCTTTAATATTCAAATTATTTTATGAATCGTTGTGTTGTATGAGAAAGGGCGATATTTCTGCAGTGTTTTAGTTTTATTGAGGCTTTCGGCTGACAGAGTTGCTGCCAGAAATGTATTGGTTTCAGAGGATGAGTGGAGTCTCGTATGTCATCGGCAGCTGCTTTTGTAGTTTTTCGAGGAAATACTGTTTTTCTCTCAGGATCTGTCTTGCACCTTCCTGGCTGACTAATAGGAAATTAATTTTATCCTCTGCCTTGAGTTGGCCCAGTCTGTGAATGTCCGATCGAATTACATGTGCGATTCGAGGGTAGCCACCAATGGTTTGTCCCTCTATAAATGAAATTATAGGTTCGCCATCGTTTGGAATTTGGATGCTACCAGGCTGGAGGCCAGAAGAAATCATGTGTTTTGAAGTCCCACCGAGAGTACCAGAGCTCGGGGTTATCGATGGGAAAAGGCGAATACCCATACGATTACTTTGAGCGGAAATTTGGAAGGTAGACTTGTAGAAATTTTCCACGGTACTTGGGCAAAACCAGTTTTTTTCTGGGCCATCAACGACCCTTAATAGTGGGCGTGCTTGGTAATTCAGGTGAAACTCTTGGTTGAGCTGTGCAGGTTCTGCTATTCGAATAGCCTTGAAAGAAATTTTATCATTGTTTGCGATGGCGCTATTCCCGTGCCCTCCAAATCCGCTAATGAGATGAGTTGCAGTACTATTTAAAATTGTTGGAACGCAGATTTTTGCCGAAAAACCAATATAGGCACGAGCACCGTTGATCAATTTTTCGAAATCCAGTATGTCGCCACGTTTTATTTGGAGAACTTTGAAGTTGTGGACGGGTTTATTATTTAAGGAAACTTGGAATCGCGCCCCGGTGATGGCTATGGATATATCATCATCGAATTCAATTCTGGGGCCAATCAGGGTGATTTCCAGCACGGGATTATTTAGTGGGTTGCCCAATAGCAGGTTGGCTATTTTCATAGATAGGAAATCGGCGGCACCTCCTTGGGGAATCCCATAATGCATTAAGCCTGGACGCCCTGTATCTTGGACGCTGGTTTGTAAGCCGGCTCGGATAAAGTGGATACTCATAAAGACGAATCTATGGCGCTTCTACATTGTTCTCGATACGCAATGGCCTCAAATTCCAACTTGTCGATAGAATAGAATTTTATGATATCGAGAGGCTCTGCAATAAAGGGGGAGTTGCTGCTGGGCCGGAATAGCCTGACAGGTGTTTGCCCTATAATCTGCCAGCCACCTGCTGTGGCTTGTGGGTAAATTCCTGTTTGGCTACCACCGATACCAACGGCTCCCACGGGAATTCGTAGTCGAGGCTTTTTCTTGCGGGGGCAGTGCAGCCTGGGGTCCAGCCCACCCAGGTACAGGAAACCCGGTGAAAAACCCAGCATATGCACTAGGTAGCAAGTGGCTGTATGTAGCAGGACTATTTGCTTGGGAGTTAGGCCTGTATGTGTGCTTAACGTATGCATATCCGGGGCAAAGCCCTCTTCATAGCAAACGGGAATTTGAATAATGGATGAATCCCTGTCTAATTTTGAGGGGCTTTCGAGAAATTTCTGGATTTGTGTCTGTAGCGACTGTGTAAGACACTCGCTTTCATGAACCAAAGGGTCGAAACGAATAGTCAGGCACTGGTAGGCGGGGATCAGGTCGATAAGGTCATTGGGACCCTGCTTTTGGATATACTGCCGTAGCCCAATGATATAGCGGCTTAGTTCTTCACTCGGCTCTGCAGAAAAGCGAATATCGAGCGCGCAATCCCCATTTGCAGTAATAGTAAAGTCGAGCTTCTGGAGGTCAGATTTGTGCCGAGAAAGCGTCACGAGTGTATGCTCAGTCCGTGTAGTTGCAGGTAACTAGCTAGTCTCTGCGCAATATTGACTGCTTCTGGATTGTCACCATGCAAGCAAATAGTGTCGACTGAAAACTGAAGGGGAGTACCATGATAGCTTGTGAATCTGCTCCCTCTCGCTAGTGCGACTGCCCGCTCCAGGCAGCTATCTATATCGTGCAGAACGGAGTCCGGCAGGGAACGCGGAACAAGTTGCCCCGTGTTCAAATATTGTCGGTCTATAAAGCCTTCCCGATAAAATAAACGATTTTTCTCGGTGGCGATAGCTTCCATTGCGCCATTGGCAAGTCCGATAATTTTCAGTAAAGGATATTCCCTGGAGAGTAAGGTAATTATCCCCTCCGCCAAATACCGGTTCGTTTCGGCATCGTTATATAAAGCGCCGTGAAGTTTGATATGGTCCAGTTTTGTGTCGAATTTACGTGCAATCTCATGTAGCTGGTTTACTTGCCAGAAGAGGGAGTCTAGTAATTCCATTTGTGAAATAGGTAGGGATTTACGGCCGAAATTGTCCCGATCAGGATAGCTGGGGTGAGCGCCAATCTTTAAATTGTTGAGTAGTGCATTTTCGATAGATCTGGCCATGATTTCGGGAGAGCCTGCATGACCACCGCAAGCTATATTGCAGCGGGATATAAACGGCATGATTCGGGCGTCCTTGTGACAGCTGTGTAAATCATCACCTTCACCCAGATCGCAGTTGATATCAATTTTCACTGTAGCATCCTGCTTATATTTAAGTCGGTTTTATTTCTGAGAAATTACCTGCTGTGTAACTGTTGATTGCTGGGGCAGTGGTCCACTTCCGTAGATATTTTTTTTGAGTTTGATTCATAGCAATTTCCCAGTGGGGAACAGAAGCAGGCAGAAATTGAAAGACTCCATCTCTCTCTGTCGAGCTTTTTCCATAGTTCAGAAGTTGCAGTGCCACGGCTTAAGGAATAGAAAGGATACTCTGATTGTGCGGGAACAATAACTTCATTTATTTCCGCTGAAATTTCGAAGCCGTCATCAAGGGGCGGGTGATGAGTGGCAAGCCTTTTATTAAATGTGTCCAGCATTGTTTTATATTCTTCTCGGCAGCAGGCTCTTAGAAAATCATGGGTGCTAGAGTAATCTGTATTTTTGTAGTTGAAATTAACGGATTTTAGAATTGCAGGTCCGGACCCAGCGTTGTGGAAATTAAAGGTGATTTTGTTTTGATTGCTCTCTTCGTCATAGTTGCCATGGCTAAACTGAATGACTGGCATCGTCATTACTTTGACCTGCTGGTTGGCAGCCCTAGCTTGTAAATAAGTGGCATAAAACGAAGCCAGAGAAATCATAATGGCGCTTATAGCGATAACTAAATTTAAACGGTCGCGATTAAAAAACCTCATATCTTGTCGAACCTATCCAGTAATTTTTCTCAAACAAACCGATAAGAAAGGATGCCGGCTTTTAAGTCGACCTCCTTTCTTGTTCAACTAATTAAGCATCGCTTTTAAAAAGCGCCCGGTATGGGATACATCCATATCTGAGACGTCCTCAGGTGTACCCGCTGCAATAATTTGCCCGCCACCAGAACCGCCTTCAGGACCTAGGTCCACGATCCAGTCTGCGGTTTTTATCACGTCTAAATTGTGCTCGATAACAACAATCGTATTCCCGTGATCGCGCAGGCGGTGCAGAACGTCCAGTAATAATTGAATATCGGCAAAGTGCAAGCCGGTTGTGGGTTCGTCGAGGATATATAAGGTTTGCCCGGTATCGCGTTTGGATAGCTCACGGGAGAGTTTCACCCGTTGTGCTTCGCCGCCCGAGAGAGTAGTGGCCGCTTGGCCCAGTTTGATATACGAGAGTCCCACATCTATTAATGTTTGCAGTTTCTTGGCAATCGTGGGGACTGGATCGAAAAATTCCCTGGCATCTTCGACTGTCATATCCAGTACTTCATGGATATTCTTGCCTTTGTAGTGCACCTCTAAGGTCTCGCGGTTATAACGCTTTCCATGGCAGGTATCACAGGGCACATAGATATCCGGTAGGAAGTGCATTTCAACCTTGATCACGCCGTCGCCCTGGCAGGCTTCACAGCGGCCGCCCTTGACGTTAAAGCTGAAACGCCCCGGTTTATAGCCGCGGGAGCGGGCTTCCTGGGTGCCGGCAAAGAGGTCGCGAATTGGCGTAAAAATACCGGTGTAAGTGGCAGGGTTGGATCGGGGCGTGCGCCCGATAGGGCTCTGGTCTATATCTACACATTTATCAAAGTGCTCCATTCCATGCACAGCTTCGTAGGGTGAGGCCTTTAGGGTGGTGGCTTTGTTCAGTGCTGTAGCTGCAAGTGGGTAGAGTGTGGTGTTGATGAGGGTGGACTTGCCGGAGCCGGAAACGCCAGTTACACAGGTGAAGAGACCAACTGGAATTTCCAAGTCTACGTTTTGCAAGTTATTGCCACTGGCCCCTTCGAGTCGCAGCATATAGTCGGGGTTGGCAATATAGCGCTCTTCCGGTATGGCAATTTTCTTTTTGCCAGAGAGGTACTGGCCGGTGAGGGATTTTTTGCACTTGACGATTTTATCCGCGGTACCTGCGGCGACAACTTCACCGCCGTGTACCCCGGCACCGGGGCCGATATCGACAATATAATCGGCGCTGCGAATGGCGTCTTCGTCATGTTCCACCACGATTACAGTGTTGCCGATATCACGCAAGTGGGTGAGGGTATTCAGTAGGCGCTCATTATCACGTTGGTGCAGGCCAATAGAAGGTTCATCGAGGATATACATGACCCCCACTAGGCCAGCGCCGATCTGACTGGCTAGGCGGATACGCTGTGCCTCCCCCCCGGAAAGCGTTTCGGCGCTGCGATTTAGGGTCAGGTAGTTGAGGCCCACATCCACCAGAAAGCGGAAGCGGTCACGCAGCTCCTTAAGAATTTTATCGGCGATTTCTTTCTGCGCGCCTTTAAAGGTCAGTTCGTGATCGAAATAATTGAAGGCGTCGCCCACCGGCAGCTCGGTGATTTGTGCGAGGGTGCGGTTATCCACAAATACATGGCGGGCTTCGCGGCGCAGGCGAGTGCCTTGGCATTCGGGGCACTTTTGTGAGCTCAGGTATTTGGCCAGCTCTTCGCGCACAGATTGGGACTCGGTATCCCGGTAGCGGCGTTGGAAGTTGGGGATAATGCCTTCGAAAGTATGTTGTCGCACAGTGACATCGCCGCGGTCGTTGACGTAACTGAAGTCAATTTCTTCATCGCCGCTGCCTTCCAGGATCACTTTGCGGTGTCCTTTGCGCAGCTTTTTCCACGGCTTGTCGAGGTCGAACCCGTAGTGTTCGGCGAGGGAGTCAAGCATATGGTAGTAGTAGATATTGCGACGATCCCAACCGCGAATGGCGCCCTCAGAGATACTGCTCTCCGGGTCGAGAATCACCTTGTCCTCATCGAAGAACTGCTTTACCCCCAGTCCGTCACAGCTGGGGCAGGCACCAGCGGGATTGTTGAAAGAGAATAGGCGCGGTTCCAGCTCGTCCAGCGAATAGTCACAGACCGGGCAGGCGTGGCGGGCGGAGAAGAGTCGCTCTTCCTGATCGCCATCCATAAAGCTGATAGCGGCGATACCGTCCGTGAGATTCAGGGCAGTTTCGAAGGACTCTGCCAAGCGGAGCTGTAAGTCCTCGCGCACTTTGAAGCGATCAACGACCACCTCCACAGAGTGTTTGCGGCGTTTGTCCAGCTTGGGGGTGTCGTCCAGATCGCAGATAACCCCATCAATACGTGCACGCACAAAGCCATCGCGACGCAGTTGTTCGAACACATGCTGGTGTTCACCTTTGCGGTCTCGAACCACCGGTGCCAGCAGCATCAGTTTGGAGCCCTCCGGTAGGGCCAGTACCTGATCCACCATCTGGCTTACGGTCTGGGCTTGCAGCGGCTCATCGTGCTCTGGACAACGGGGCTCGCCGACGCGGGCGAACAGCAGTCTGAGGTAGTCGTATATCTCGGTAATAGTGCCCACTGTGGAGCGTGGATTGTGAGAGGTGGATTTCTGTTCGATAGAGATCGCCGGCGACAGCCCCTCTACGGTATCCACATCCGGCTTTTCCATCATCGACAGAAACTGGCGGGCATAGGTGGAGAGGGATTCCACATAGCGGCGTTGGCCCTCGGCATAGAGGGTATCAAAGGCCAGGGAAGATTTTCCGGAACCAGACAGTCCGGTAATCACGATCAACTTGTCGCGCGGGATGTCTAGATCGATATTTTTCAAGTTGTGGGTGCGGGCACCCCTTACATAAATCGTGTCCACGCTCTACCTATATTGCTGTTAATACTGGGCCGGGTCTCGGACTTGCTCCGCGCGGGGCGATCACAACTGCGGTGCCGGAAAAACAGGCAAGTATAAACTCGCGACCCAATGTGCCAAAATCGCCTACCGCAAAAAACCAACCGATGAACAGATAATACCGATGATTCCTGTAATTCTTTGCGGTGGCACAGGTTCGCGCCTGTGGCCACTGTCCCGTGAAGCCTACCCAAAGCAGTTTTTGCCGCTGACTGGTGATGAAACTATGCTGCAAGCCACCGCAAGGCGGCTAGAGGGAGTGACACAGCTACAGGCTCCGATTTTAGTGTGCAATGAGGAGCATCGCTTTGCCGCCGCGGAGCAGCTGCGCGAAATCGGTCACGGGGCTCAATCCATCCTGCTGGAACCCTGCGCGCGCAATACGGCACCGGCTATCGCTCTGGCTGCTCTGGCGGCACTGGAATCTGGTGAAGATCCACTTTTGCTGGTGCTGCCGGCCGATCATACGGTGGCAGATGTTGCGGCTTTTCAGCAGGCGGTAAAGCCTGCTCGAACTTTGGCGGAGCAGGGGCATTTGGTGACCTTCGGTATTGTGCCGACGCGGGCCGAGATCGGCTACGGCTATATTCGCCGTGGTGAGGCGCTATCCGCTGATGCCTGGAAAGTAGCGGAGTTTGTTGAGAAGCCGGATGCCAACACTGCGGAGTCCTATCTGGCTCGCGGTGAGTATTCCTGGAATAGCGGCATGTTTCTGTTCCGAGCTTCCCGCTATCTGGAAGAGTTGGGGCAACATCGCGAAGATATTCTCAGTGCCTGCCGAAATGCCTATGAGCGATCGGCGCGGGACCTGGATTTTACCCGGGTGGATAAAACGGCTTTTGCCGCCTGTGCGGATGAGTCGGTGGATTATGCCGTAATGGAACCTACGGAGTCGGCCGCAGTGGTCTCTATGGATGCGGGCTGGAGCGATGTGGGCTCCTGGTTGGGGCTCTGGGAGCTGGCCGAGCGGGATGCCGATAACAACCTGCTACAGGGGGATGTGCTGCTGGAAGACAGTAATGACTGCCTGGTGCGCGCGGAGAGTCGCTTGGTCAGCTTGTTGGGGGTGCGGGATCTGGTGGTGGTGGACACCGACGATGCCCTGCTGATCGCCGATAAGCAGCGGGTGCAGGAGGTAAAGAAACTGGTGGGTAGTCTCAAACGCTCCGGCCGCACCGAGGCCCAGAGGCACCGCAAGGTGTACAGGCCCTGGGGTTACTACGATTCTATTGACGCCGGGCCGCGCTTTCAGGTCAAGCGTATCGTGGTCAAGCCGGGGCAGCAGCTTTCACTGCAGATGCATCATCATCGCGCCGAGCACTGGATAGTGGTGAGTGGCACCGCAAGGGTCACTCGTGGTGATGAGGAGCTTCTGCTTACAGAAAATCAGTCCACGTATATCCCCCTGGGTGTGACGCACCGCTTGGAGAACCCGGGGACTATCCCGCTGGAGTTTATCGAGGTGCAGTCTGGGAGTTATCTGGGGGAAGACGATATCGTTCGCTTTGATGACGACTATGGCCGCGGCTAGGCGCCGTCGGCGAAAGTTGTGCAGCTTCTGCTACAGCCCGGCGCTCACTCACTGTACAATGCGCGCCCAATTTGACGCTGTTCCGGGAGCTGCATGAATTCCATCGAGCGCCGAGCCCTGGGTGGCCTGGCTTCCCTTTATGTCTTTCGTATGCTCGGCCTGTTTATGGTGCTGCCGGTGCTCACGGTTTATGGTGAGGATTATCGCGACAGCACACCGATGCTGCTGGGGCTGGCGATGGGTGCCTACGGTCTGAGTCAGGCCCTGTTACAAATCCCACTTGGACTTTTGTCCGATCGCTGGGGACGCAAACCTGTTATCTATACCGGTCTGGCACTATTTGCTCTCGGCAGTATCGTCGCTGCGCAGACCGATTCTGTGTACGGCCTGATTGTCGGGCGAATTCTGCAGGGGTGTGGCGCGATTGCTGCGGCAGTGATGGCTCTGGTGGCAGACCTTACTCGGGATGAGAAGCGCGGCATCGCTATGGCGGTGATCGGGGCTTCCATCGGCGTGGCCTTTATGCTGGCGGTCATACTGGGCCCGGCACTTGCGGGTATCGGCGGTCTGCCAGCGATCTTCTGGCTGACGGCGGCGCTGGCTCTGCTGGGTATGCTATTAGTTTGGCGGGTGGTACCGACCCCTCAGGTGGCAAAGCGCCCGGCGGTATTTAGGGGAGGTTTCCGCAAGGTGCTCCGCAGCGGCCTTACCTGGCGCTTGGTTACCGGGGCCTTCTTTTCCCACTTGTTGTTAACGGCGTTGTTTGTGGCCTTGCCACTGGTGCTGATTAATCGTTTGGACTGGCCGGCGGATGAACATTGGAAGCTGTATGGCCCACTGATGCTGGGTACTTTTATCGTAATGTTGCCACTGATGCGCATGGCAGAGCGTGCGGGTAGGGTATCGCTCGCTTTGAATCTCGCGTGCGTAGCCCTGGTAGCGGGCAGTGCAGCGTTGCTGCCGGTGAATGGATCTGTAGCAGTAGTGCTGCTGCTAGGTGTTTTCTTCACAGGCTTTAATTTACTGGAAGCACTGTTGCCCGCACAGCTGACTCGCAAGGCGCCAGAGGATGCGCGCGGTGTGGCCTCGGGTTTGTACGCCACTTTGCAGTTTTTTGGCACCTTTGTCGGCGGCAGCCTGGCTGGATACCTGTATGGAATCGGTGGCGCTAGCGCGGTGGCGGGGCTCGGTTTTGCGGTGCTGATGATTTGGATGTTGCTCTGGTGGGTCCTGCGTGAACGCGCACCGGGCGCTCGAGAGGGTAGTGCTTACTAACAGCCGATGTCTGTTGTATGCTGCTGTACAAAAATACACCGGTCGCTGCTATGGCGGCCGCGCATTCGCACATTTTGGGTGCGAGTAAAACTATATCGTAATTAACTTTTGAATGATTATTGCTCCGGGGAGACCCGGGTCGAGGAGAGGAGAGGGCCATGGCCAGGGGTATCAACAAAGTAATTCTAATTGGCAATCTGGGTAATGATCCGGAAACCAAATATATGCCTAGTGGCGGTGCGGTAACCAATGTCAGTCTGGCCACCAGTGAGAGCTGGAAAGACAAGCAGACCGGCCAGCAGCAGGAACGTACCGAATGGCACCGTGTAGTGTTTTTCAATCGCCTGGCCGAGATTGCCGGTGAATACTTGCGCAAGGGCTCTAAAGTCTACATTGAGGGCTCGTTGCGAACACGTAAATGGCAAGACAAAACCTCTGGCCAGGACCGCTTCACGACGGAAATCGTAGCCAGTGAGATGCAGATGCTCGACGGTCGCGGTGAACAGGGCGCTGGATTTGGCCAGGGTATGGGCGGGGCTGCAATGGGCGCCGCTGGTATGGGTGGTCAGATGGGGCAGTCTGGAGGTCAGGGCGGTTACGAGCAGCAGGGCGGTTTCCAACAAGGTGGATATCCACAGGGGGGCCAGGGGCGTCAGGCACCGAATCCCCCGCAGCAACCAGCCCAGCAGCCGAATCAGGCCTCTGCCGGTGGTTTCGATAACAGCTTTGACGACGATATTCCGTTCTAAAACAGGCGAGTCCTGTGTCAGATCTACATACCGGGTATAAGCCCGATCGGGTTGCGCTCATTCGCGCCGGAAATGAGATTGACGGCGCACTGCAGAAACGTCTGCAGCGCGCCGGTTTTCGCATGCAACAATTTGGCCCAAATGAGCTCGACCAGCTGCGTTCGGCCTCTATCGTTATCAATGCTTCGGCCTGTGCCGATGATCAGGGGATGCCGGAGTCTCTACAGGTAGCCAAGTTGCTGGCTGAGGGAAGTTACCAGCAGATTATTCACCTCTCCTCCTATGCCGTCTTTGCCGGCGGCGAACCGAGAAGATATGACGAAGATGAGGTGGCGGCACCGGAGACACGCAGTGGCCGGCAGTGGTTGGCCTGCGAGGAGGCCCTGGCTGGCTTTGAAAACCTGACTGTTTTGCGTTTTGGTTGGATGGTGGATAGCAACCGCGACGCCCTGCTGGGGCGGGTGTTACGCGGCTTCGTGGCGGGCGAGCCGGTCGCTCTGGACGGGCTCAATAAAGGCAACCCGGTTACCGCCCTGGACATGGCGCGTGTCACTGTGGCGGTGGCGCAGCAGTTGGCCAGCGGTGCTGGGGGACGGGGAGTTTATCACTACGGTAGCTCGGACAGCTGCACCGCCGTGGAATTTGCTCTGGAAGTCGTGGAGCGAGCGCAATCTTTGTACGATGAAGGCCGGTTTGCACAGTTTAGCGCTCTAGAGACTGGGCCGGATCAGCGGGACCGCGGGGTAGTATTAGCCTGTGGCAAGTTGCGTGATGTTTTTGGTATCCAGCAGCATAGCTGGCGCCAGGGGCTTACCCGTCAAGTCGAGCTCTGGCTGGAACGTCTGGATGCGGAGAGGCAGGAATAGTCTTCTTTGTACCTAAATAAAAAGGGCGCCAGATTGGCGCCCTTTTTATTTGTATCACACCTGCGTGTTTTAAATCTTGTCAAATATCAGGCAGGCATTGGTTCCACCGAATCCAAAGCTGTTGGACATGGCGCGTTTAATTTCGCACTCACGGAGCTCCGTAACCAGGTCCATTCCCTCGGCCGCTGGATCGCGGTTATCCACATTGGCAGAGGCGGCAATAAAGTTATTTTGTAGCATCAGTAGGCTGTAGATGGCCTCCTGTACACCGGCGGCTCCCAGGGAGTGCCCAGTTAGGGATTTGGTGGAGGCAAATGCAGGCACCTTGCCGGCAAAGACCTCGCGCATAGCTTTCAGTTCGGCGATATCGCCAACCGGGGTCGAGGTGCCGTGGGTATTGATATAGTCCACGCCGCCCTGGAGTCCCTTGCCATCCATGCCCGCCAGGGCCTGTTGCATACAGCGTACCGCGCCCTCTCCGCTGGGGGCGACCATATCGTATCCATCGGATGTTGCGCCGTAACCGGTAAGCTCGGCGTAGATGGTTGCCCCACGGGCTAGGGCGTGATCCATCTCCTCCAGCACCAGGCAGCCACCGCCACCGGCGATGACAAACCCATCGCGATCGGCATCGTAAGGGCGTGAGGCCTTGCTGGGCTCATCATTGTATTTACTGGAAAGTGCGCCCATCGCATCAAATAGGTGGGTCAGGCTCCAGGCCAGTTCTTCACCGCCGCCGGCAAAGATGACATCCTGTTTACCCATCTGGATTAACTCGGCCCCATGGCCGATACAGTGGGCACTAGTGGCACAGGCGGAAGAAATACTGTAGTTCACGCCTTTGATTTTAAAGGGGGTGGCGAGGCAGGCGGAAACCGTGCTGTTCATCACCTGCGGGACCCGATAGGCGCCGACGCGGCGAACACCTTTTTCTTTGAGGGTATGCGCGGCATCAATAATTTGTTGGGTCGAGGTGCCGCCGGACCCCATCACAATGCCGGTGCGGGGATTGGAGATATCGCTCTCCTCCATACCGGACATTTCGATCGCTTCGCGCATGGCGATATAGGCGTAGGCGGCGGCGTCGCCCATAAAGCGCAGTTGCTTGCGATCGATATGTTCTTTGAAGTCGATATCCACCGGGCCTGCGATCTGGCTGCGTAGGCCTAGCTCCCTGTACTCTTCCTGAAAGCGGATGCCACTGTGACCTGTTCTCAAGGAATCGGTGACGGCTTTTGTGTTGGTTCCGATACAGGATGTGATACCCATTCCGGTAATGACTACCCGACGCATAGTGATCTCCAGCATGACTTGTTGGCAGAGGCCTTTTTGGTTTCTACCAGTATTGGTTTCATAAGGTTAGAAATTATCGGTACGGGTAAACAAGCCTACGCGAAGTTCCTTAGCGGTGTAAATTTCGCGCCCGTCCACAGATACTGTGCCGTCGCCGATCCCCATGACGAGTCTGCGCTCGACAACACGGCTCAGCTGGATGTGGTAGGTCACTTTTTTACTGGTGGGCAGTATTTGACCGGTAAATTTTACCTCGCCACAGCCGAGCGCGCGGCCGTGGCCGGGGTTACCCTTCCAGGCCAGAAAGTAGCCTAGCAGCTGCCACATGGCATCGAGCCCCAGGCAGCCGGGCATTACCGGGTCGCCGGGAAAGTGGCAATCGAAAAACCAGAGGTCGGGCTGGATATCCAGTTCTGCGATCACCTCTCCCTTATCAAAAGCGCCACCCTCTTTCGAGATATGGGTGATGCGATCCAGCATCAGCATATTGGGGGCGGGTAGTTGGGCATTACCCGGACCAAACATCTCACCAGTGGAGCAGGTCAGTAGCTCCTCTCTGTTGTAGCTACTTTTTTGAACAAAATTACTCATCTTTTCCCCGGTTTTGGGTGGTTACGCAACTCATGTTGAGCGTTTTTGTAAGAGCGGGCATTCTAAGGGCTGTGTGTCGCTTGTCCAGTCAGGCAAAATTATTTTTGTGACTGTCGTAGTAATTACCTTCACAACATCTTATATGATCAATTGTGTCGAGCGCTGACACTCTGGACGAATTTGACGTCATCCTTTGTAAGTGAGCCTCTTTTTTAGCTATGTTAGATTCCCGCCGAGCGCGGGGGAGCGCTTGTTTCGAAATTATGGGGGGCGTAATGCTCAAGAAATGTTTATTCCCGGTTGCTGGATACGGCACCCGTTTCCTGCCAGCGACTAAGGCGATGCCGAAAGAAATGTTGCCGTTGGTGAACAAACCGCTGGTGCAATATGGCGTGGAAGAGGCCATTGAGGCGGGCCTGAGCGAAATAGGCTTCGTTACCGGCCGCGGCAAGCGTGCCATCGAGGATCACTTCGACACCAACTACGAGCTCGAACACCAGATTGCCGGGACCGGCAAAGAGCGTTATCTGGATTCCGTTCGGCAAGTGATCGACAGCGCCAGTTTTTCCTATACCCGCCAGGGTGAGATGCGCGGCCTGGGCGATGCCATATTGCAGGGGCGCCGTCTGGTGGGGGATGAGCCATTTGCTGTGGTGTTGGCGGACGACCTGTGCCTGAATGAAGACCTGGGTGTGCTTGGGCAGATGGTGCAGCTGTACAAGCAGTTTCGCTGTAGCATTGTTGCCGTTGAAGAGGTGCCCATGGATCAAATCCACAAATTTGGGGTGATTGCTGGCAATGAAATCAAACCGGGCCTCTATCAAGTAACTGACATGGTGGAAAAACCGGCTGCGGAAGATGCGCCGAGCAACAAGGCGATTATTGGTCGTTACATTCTTACCCCGGATATCTTTGATCTTATTCGCGATACTCCACCGGGAAAAAACGGGGAAGTGCAAATTACCGATGCGTTGCTGACTCAGGCGCGGCAGGGCTGTGTCCTGGCCTATGCCTTTAAAGGACGACGCTTCGATTGTGGATCGGTGGAGGGGTTTATTGAGGCCACCAACCACGTCTATGAAAATGTGTATCTGCCAGAACAGGCGGCCCAGGAGAAAAAATAAGTGTCAGAACTGACCTGCTTTAAAGCCTATGATCTACGGGGCCGTGTGCCCGATGAGCTGAATACCGATGTGGCTTATCGGGTGGGGCGCGCCTTCGCGCAATTCCTGGGAGCGCAGCGTGTGGTGGTTGGCCATGATATTCGCCTGACTAGCGGTGAGCTGACGGATGCCCTCGTGAACGGCTTGCGCGATGCGGGTGCAGATGTATTTCATATTGGTGAATGCGGCACTGAAGAGGTGTACTTTGCCAATTTCCATGGGGATTTTGATGGCGGTATCTGTGTGACTGCCAGCCACAACCCAATGGATTACAACGGCATGAAATTCGTTCGCGCCGGTAGTAGCCCGATTAGCGGTGATACCGGCCTGCTAGATATTAAACGTCTGGCGGAAGAGAACCGCTTTGCTCCAGTAGCAGAGCGCGGTAGCTTGCAGCGCTACGAGCACAGAGCTGCTTTTGTTCAGCATCTGCTTGGCTACATCAATAACAAATCCTTAAAGCCCTTAAAGCTGGTAGTGAATGCGGGCAATGGCGGTGCCGGTGCCCTTGTCGATGTCCTTGCCCCCCATCTGCCGTTTGAATTCGTGCGGGTGCATCACGAGCCTGATGGTAATTTCCCCAACGGAATTCCCAATCCACTCCTGCCGGAAAACCGCACCCCAACGACAGAGGCGGTACGGGAGAGTGGCGCCGATTTTGGTATTGCCTGGGATGGCGATTTCGATCGCTGCTTCTTTTTCGATGAAAATGGCGATTTTATCGAAGGCTACTATGTTGTCGGCCTGCTTGCTGAGGCCTTCCTGCTGAAGAATCCAGGCGCCAAGGTGGTCCACGACCCGCGGCTGCTGTGGAATACAGAGGATATTGTGCGTGCGGCGGGGGGCGAGCCGGTGCAAAGTAAGACCGGTCATGCCTTCATTAAGGAGCGTATGCGCAAAGAGGACGCCATTTACGGTGGCGAAATGAGTGCGCATCACTACTTCCGTGATTTTGCCTACTGCGATAGCGGTATGATCCCCTGGTTATTGGTTGCCGAATTAGTTAGCCGCAGCGGGAAGCCCTTGTCTCAGCTGGTGGGAGAGCGTATGGCCGCTTTTCCTTGTTCAGGCGAAATCAACTCCAAAGTACAGGATGCGGCGGCGCTGTTGAAAGCCGCGGAAGAAAAATATGCTGGGGATGCGCTGAGCGTCGAGCATGTGGATGGCTTGAGTGTGGCCTATGCAGACTGGCGCTTTAATTTACGTATGTCCAATACTGAGCCCGTAGTACGCCTCAATGTGGAGTCCCGCGGGGACGAAGCCTTGATGCGCGAGAAGACGGAAGAGTTGTTAGGGCTAATCCGCTCATAAGCCACGGCCGGTCTCACAGCAGCTTTTGAGCGGTCGATGCCTCGAAATAAAAAGCCCCGCCTGGCGGGGCCTTTTATTGAGGATTTGGCTCAGTTTAAACCTGTGGCGTCGACCGGGATCAATTAGACACTTCTCTCGATAGCAAAGCTGGCCAGCTGTTGTAAGGCTGTTTTCTGCTCGCCTTCAGGCAGAAACTGCAACTGGGCCTTGGCCTCATCCACAGCCGTCCGGGCGCGTTCCATGGTGTAATCCAGTGCTCCGCAAGCCTCAATGGCCTCGACAATTTCCGCCAGTTTTTCGGCGTTGCGTTGTTCGATCGCTTCTCTCACCAGGGTCGCCTGGGCATTACTACCATTGGCCATGGTATAGATCAGGGGTAGGGTAGGTTTGCCCTCCGCCAGGTCATCACCGACGTTCTTGCCCAGTTCTTCCGAGTTGCCGCGGTAATCCAAGGCATCATCTACCAACTGGAATGCCAGCCCCAGATGGCGGCCATAGAGTTTCAATGCGGTTTGTTCCTTCTCGCAGCAGTCGGCTAAAACGGCGGCGGTTTCGCAGGCGGCCTCAAACAGGGCACCGGTCTTTTTGTGGATAACGGTGAAGTAGTTATCCTCGCTTACCGCAGGGTCGCCGGCATTGACGAGCTGTTGCACCTCGCCCTCGGCAATCGTATTGGTGGTATCGGACAGCAGTGCCATGATCCGCATATCCTGTAGGGCAACCATCATCTGGAAGGCGCGGGAATAGAGGAAATCCCCGACCAGTACGCTGGGTGCATTGCCCCATTTGGCATTGGCGGTGAGGCGGCCGCGGCGCATATCGGATGTATCCACCACGTCATCGTGAAGCAAAGTGGCCGTGTGGATAAACTCAATGATGGTGGCCAGATCTAGGTGTTGATCGCCCTGGTAACCGCAGGCGCGGGCGCACAGTAGCACCAGTAGTGGGCGCAGGCGCTTGCCCCCAGCTTCAACCAGGTAGTGGCCTATATTTTCCACCAGGGGCACGTCCGAGTGCAGTTGGTCGAGAATACGCTGGTTGACCGCGGCAAAATCTTCGGCGGCGACCCGGTGAAAAGGCAGCATGTGAGAGTTCCTTATACGACTAGACAGGCGCCCCCCGAGGGGTCGGGCGGCGGAGGGCTGCTATTGTATCAACCCGGCGAATTGATTAGAATCTGCGCCCCGTCGATTGCGGGCTCCGTGGCTTTACAGTCAGCGGCGCCACCGGCGAATAGATGTTTAACAACACGGCGCAAGCTCCCAAAATGCGGAATGGTGACTAAATAGTCCGGCCGCTGCTTCGTGTCGTCCATACCGGAGCATAGAAATATGTACGCTGTTTTTGAGAGCGGTGGCAAGCAACACCGTGTAGAAGAGGGCGAAGTACTTCGCCTGGAAAAGCTGGAAGTAGCTACTGGCGAAACCATCGATTTCGATAAAGTGCTGATGGTCGTTGATGGCGACAAAATTAACATCGGCGCTCCCGTTGTAGACGGCGCTAAAATATCTGCTGAAGTGGTTAGCCACGGCCGCGGCGAGAAGGTGAGAATCATCAAGTTCCGTCGTCGTAAGCACTCCATGAAGCGCCAGGGCCACCGTCAGTGGTACACCGAAGTTAAAATCACTGGCATCAAGGCATAAGAGAGGAGTAACGACTCATGGCACATAAGAAAGCTGGCGGTAGTACGCGAAATGGTCGCGATTCCGAGAGTAAACGCCTGGGCGTTAAGCGCTTTGGCGGCCAGTCTGTAGCAGCAGGCAACATCATCGTTCGTCAGCGTGGCACTAAGTTCCACGCCGGTGTTAACGTTGGTATGGGCAAAGATCACACCCTGTTCGCCACGGCGGACGGCGTTGTGAAGTTCGAAGTGAAGGGCCCCAACAACCGCAAGTTCGTTTCTATCGAAACTGCTTAAGCGGTCATTAGCCCAAGCTTCATAAAAAGCCCCGCTATTGCGGGGCTTTTTTGTTGGAAAAGTCGCGGTTTTATGGCGGCGTGGAGTTGGGGTGACAGGTGCCTGCGAGGGGCGGCTTGTCGGCTGGTATGATGATAAGGGTACGCGAGTTTGCGTACCGGTTGAGACAACCGCTGTGGCGGTGGAGTAATTATGAAGTTTGTCGATGAGGCGCCCATCTCTGTGCAGGCAGGTAAGGGCGGTAACGGCTGCCTGAGCTTTCGCCGGGAAAAGTTTGTTGAGAGGGGCGGCCCAGATGGTGGCGATGGCGGCGATGGCGGTTCTGTTTACTTGGAAGCCGATGATGCCCTGAATACCCTGGTGGATTACCGCTACCAGCCCCGCTATGCAGCCGAGAGTGGTCAGGCTGGACGCGGGCGAAATTGTACTGGGGCAAAAGGGGAGGACCTGGTGTTGAAAGTGCCGGTGGGCACGACGGTAATCGATGCAGATACCGGTGAGTCTATCGGTGATATGACGGAGGCTGGAGAGCGCCTGCTAGTGGCTCAGGGTGGTTTCCACGGGCTGGGTAATACCCGCTTTAAATCCAGTACCAATCGGGCTCCGCGTCAGACTACCCATGGCACTGAGGGAGATCTGCGCAACCTGAAGCTGGAGCTGAAGGTGCTTGCGGATGTCGGTATGCTGGGGTTGCCCAATGCGGGTAAATCCACCTTTATACGAGCGGTATCCGCGGCCAAGCCTAAGGTGGCCAACTACCCCTTCACAACTCTGGTGCCCAATCTGGGAGTGGTGCAGGTGCAGAGGCATCGCAGTTTTGTGGTCGCTGATATTCCTGGGTTGATTGAGGGGGCTGCCGAGGGCGCCGGCTTAGGTATTCGTTTTCTCAAGCACTTGACCCGTTGTCGAGTTCTTTTGCACCTGGTAGATCTGGCGCCTTTCGATGGCTCAGACCCGGTGGAAAATGCCCGCGCCATCGAGCGCGAACTGGCTACCTTTAGCGATACTCTGGCCGGGCGTGAGCGCTGGTTGGTGCTGAACAAAACTGACCTGGTGCCCGCTGCAGAGCTGGAAGAGCGCTGCCGGTCTGTTGTGGATGCGCTGGGCTGGAAGGGGCCGGTATTTCGCGTGGCGGCGATTCGCGGCGAGGGCACCGATGTACTCAGTGGCCGCTTGATGGATTACCTGGAAGAGCGCCAGCAGCGGGAAGCACGGGACCCCGAGCTCGCCGAGGCGGAGCTGGAGGCGCAGCGCCAGATGCAGCGTGAGGCCCGCGAGCGGATTGAGGGATTGCGCGAAAGTCATCGAGCCAAGCGCAAGGCCGCTAAAGGACTTGTGGATGATGATGAAGATTGGGACGATGACGACCACGATGTCGATATCGAGTACCGTTCCTGAGTCACTTCCCTGCCGGCGGCATACCTGTGCCGCCGCGCTGAATTTTAGTCGGCTCCCAGGGCTTTATCGGCAATAAATAATGATTTGACCAGGTCCCAAGGGGCCAATGTCCAGGGGGGGGAGTATGGGCTCCATATCGGTGTCCCGCGAAGGGCTTGCGAAAGGTCGGCGCTGGGTAGTTAAGATTGGCAGTGCTTTGCTCACTGATAATGGTCGCGGTGTTAACGGTGCGGCCATATCTGGCTGGGTCGAACAGATTGCCGAACTGCGCCAGCGTGGCATAGAGGTGGTATTGGTTTCCTCTGGCGCTGTCGCTGCGGGTATGGATCGTCTGGGGTGGAGTCGCAGACCGGAGTCTATTCACCAGCTGCAGGCCGCCGCCGCTGTGGGGCAGAGCCACCTGGTGCAGGTCTATGAGCAGGCCTTCGGTCGATTTGATATTCGCAGTGCGCAGATCCTACTTGACCACGACGATCTCTCCAATCGAACTCGCTATCTCAATGCGCGCAGTACATTGCGGACCCTGCTCTCCCTGGGTGCCATACCGATCGTTAACGAAAACGATACGGTTGTCACTGATGAGATTCGCTTTGGGGATAACGACACCCTGGCAGCATTGGTGGCCAATCTTGTGGGGGCGGACGCTCTACTTATTTTGACCGATGCCGATGGGCTCTTTAGTGAGGACCCCCGCGATAACCCCGATGCGGAGCTGATCTCCGAAGCTTCCGCTTTGGACCCTAAATTACTGGAGGTGGCGGGGGATTCCCGTAGTGGGCTCGGGCGGGGCGGTATGATCACCAAAGTACGCGCAGCGCAACTGGCGGCGCGCTCCGGAGCCTGTACCCTGATTGCCGGTGGCGCTAGGGAGAGGGTAATAACGCGAGTGTGGCGGGGGGAGCCTCTTGGCACTTTGCTGCTACCCGAGGCGGACCCTCTCGCAGCACGCAAGCGCTGGTTAGCTGGGCAGTTGCAGGTGCGCGGTAGCCTTATTCTTGACGATGGCGCGGAGCTGGCTCTGCGTGATGGAGGTAAAAGTCTGTTATCGGTAGGGGTGAGGGCGGTGGATGGGCGTTTTCGCCGGGGAGACTTAGTTTCTTGTCGCAATGGCGCGGGGCGGGAGATCGCCCGTGGTCTGGTGAACTATGACAGTAGTGAAAGCGCAAGGATTCTCGGTCAGTCATCGGAGCGCTTTATTGATTTGCTTGGTTACCGCGATGATGATGAGTTGATCCACCGGGATAACCTCATCTTGCTCTAGAGTTCATGTCCATATCGCAGACACAAAAAAAGCCCCGCATGGCGGGGCTTTTTTTGTGTCTGCTTGCCTAAGAGATTAGGCGGCCAGAGCTTTAACCTGAGCGTTCAGGCGGCTCTTATGACGAGCGGCTTTATTCTTGTGAATAATGCCTTTGTCTGCCATGCGGTCGATAACGGGTACCGCTTCTGCGTATGCAGTTTTTGCTTTTTCAGCATCGCCTGCATCGATGGCCGCAACTACCTTCTTGATGTAGGTGCGCACCATGGAGCGCAGACTGGCGTTATGCATGCGGCGCTTGTCGTTCTGGCGCGCGCGTTTCTTCGCTTGAGGTGAGTTGGCCACCGGTTGCTCCTGTCTGGAATCTGTAAATCTGTAACTAACAGGCCCTGGGGCCCGATCGGGACGCGACATTATCCGCACAGCTGGTTGTTTGTCAACCATCTGCGGGGATGCCCAGTGCTTTGGGCCTCAAACCGAGTGGGCGGTTACTGGTTTGGTAGCTGCAAAGTGAACTCTACACCGCTGTTATCTGCGCGGTTGCAGGCCTTCAGGCGACCCCTGTGGAAATCCGCGATCAGCTTGGCGATATGTAGGCCCAGGCCAAGGTGTCCGGCGTTATCGCCGTCCTTGCGTACAGAAACGAGCGAGTCGAACAGTTTGTGGGCGTAGTTGCTCGGCAGAAGCGGGCCCTCGTTACTCACGCTGATCAGGTAGTCACCGCCCTCGATACGGGCTGTAAGGCGAATTTCGCTGTCCTCCGGGGCGAAGCTGCAGGCGTTGTCTACCAGTTTATCTAAAAGTTGTGCCAGTAGTTCCGGAGCCCCGAGGCAGGGGAGCTCGCCGTCGGGCTTGTCCAATCGGAAGCGGTGGTGGGGGTGTGCATCGCTGTAGCACTGCACCATGACATCGAGGAGGTCGGCGAGGTCAAAGGATTCGCGCTCGGCCTGGTGAATACTGGCTTCGAGATTGCTGGCTGCGGCGAGGCTATTAAGAATTCCGGACAGGCGTGCACCGCCGTCCATGGCGCGCTCCGTATAACGGCGGGTGGCTTCATCCAGCTCACCGGCAGAGAGGTTGTCTAGGGAGGAGCGCATCACCGCGAGAGGGGTCCGCAGTTCGTGGGACAACTTGCTGGCGAGGGTGCGCAGGTACTGGTGGTACTGATCCAGCTCCCCCAGCAGGCTGGCAAAGGCGCGGTTGAGGGCGCCCAGCTCATCTGCGGCGGTGGATTGGGGAAAGTTACCGCGCAGTTTGCCGCTGCTGTCTACGGCATTGCGTGCGGCGCGATGCAGTTTGCGAATGCGCCACGATAGCCAGCTGGCATAGCCGAGCAAGAGCAGCAGCGCAGTTGCCGCTGCCGCGCAGCTGATTAGCCACAACCGATGTGCGGCGCCTTCAGTGACCGATTGCATAGCTTCTGCGGATTGAAGAACCAGCACCCGGCCCAGCAGCGGCCTTTCGATAACTTCGTCGGCGCGTGTGATTACCGGCACACTGACCGCGCCGATACGGGACAGGAGTGGCCCGCTAAACCACTGCCCTGCGCGATCGCGGCCAATATCACTGGTGAGGGGTAGCGCATTTTTGGGTAATTCTGTTAATGCCTCCCTAGAGAGAAGTTTACGGTAGACCCAGCTGCGCAGCCACGGTCGGGGCTCGTCTTCGGCCGGGGGCATTATCTGCGGTTGACCAGTGCTGGCGAGCAGGAAGCCCTCGCTGTCCACGACCACCAGGCGCAGGCCGGGTTGGGCGAAATGGTCGAGTTCCGCTTGGAGGTCCTTTAGGGGGGCTACCAGGCGCCCAGGCTGTCCATCGGCCGGGAGAGTGCCGGCACTGTGTACTGGTGGGGTGCCTGCGCTGCTGGTGCGGTCCTGGACGCGAATGGAAAGGGCACCGTTGGTCAGTGCGTAGGGGAGGGCGAGTTCCAGCTGATAGCCCTCGTGGGAGGTGGTCCAGCGCCCTCGCAGGCGCAGTTCGCGCTGGTAACGCCCTTCACGGGGGTTGTGCCACAGCGCGTCGGCGGGCCCCTGGCTCGCCACTGGCAGCAGGTAATTGCGTCCGCTGGTAAAGATTTCAACCGTATCGCCACCCGCGAGCAGTTTAGTGCGAGGGTCCCGGTAGGCGGGCGTCTTATCGCGCACGGTTAGCAGCAGATATACCTGGTCTGTAAACTGGCCGAGTGTGACCTGGGCCTGGGGCGTGAGTTGCTCATTGAGAAGTTCCCGGGGTTTCAACGCCCATGGGCGCCAATCATCCCCGTAGCCATCCACCACCGGGGAGTGGGGGAGAGGGTTTAGGTACAGCTGGCTTCCCGGTGGGCGAGAGTGGCGCATAGGGTCTGGGGCGATCAGCTGGGGCGCGCTGGCGAGGCGTGCGGCAATAGCGGCTGCGGTGGCTTCCAATGCTTGCAGTTGTCCCTGGGCAAGCGCTGCATCTACCTGGCGCAGGTATTGGCAACCGGCCCAGGGCAGGGCCAGAGCGACAAGGCTCACCAGCAGAAGTTGGCGGCGAAGTTTCATGAAGGTGTTCTCAAAATACGGTAAGACAACCGCAGTGCTGAGGAAAAATCACAGTTGCCAGCGGTAACCCATACCGTAGGCCGTACCGATGGCATTGAATTCGCTATCCAGGGATTGGAACTTGCGGCGGATGCGTTTGACGTGGGAAGTAATAGTATTGTCGTCCAAAACTACCCGCGCGGCCTCCATCAGCTGAGTGCGAGACTTGACGTGTCCGGGTCTTTTGGCCAGGGCGTGAACGATCCAAAATTCAGTCACAGTCAGGTCTACGGACTTTCCGTCCCAATGGCAGTGCAGTCTGGAGATATCCAGCTCCAGCTTGCCCTGGGCGAGGCACTCACCGGCGTCGTCCTGGTTGCGCAGTACGCTAACCCGGCGCAGCAGGGCATTGATACGCGCCTGCATGTGGGGCAGGGAGATATCCTTGGTGAGGTAGTCGTCGGCGCCGAGACGCAGACCGGAAATAATGTCCAGCTCGGAATCCCTCGCGGTGAGGAACAGGATTGGCAGGCTGGGGGCCATGGCACGCAATTCCCTGCACAATTCAAAACCACCCTCGATTTCACTGCCGAGACCGACGTCGATAACCGCGAGGTCCGGTAGGCGCTGGCGAAAGCCTTCCATCGCCTCAATCCTTGCACTGTAGAGGTCGACCCGATAGCCGCTGCGGCGCAATGCATCGCGATAATTCTCGGCGATCGCGCGCTCGTCTTCGACAATGGCAATGGTGGCACTCATGGCTGATTCCGGCTGCTTCCTTTGGTGGCGGAGAATCATGCACGAAATGGTAGTGTATTGGCAAAAAGGCGGGCACAGATGGCCCGCAAGCACAACAGGGTTTCTTTACCGGGGGAGAGTGGGTGTCGGATCGGTAATCCGCACATAGGCACATCAGCGATTTGAAGTCGCCTTGCGCCAGCCGAGAGGATTTGCAGTCCTCCCGGCCATTTTCTCGTGTTTAAAAGTGCCCGGCCATGGATTCCGGCAGGGAGAAGCGAATATTCACCCGGCGCTCCATCGCGTAGGCGTCAACATCTCCGCGGGGGGCCTGGGAGTATGTGGAGCCCATCGCGCGGCGGCTGATGCGGGAGCTGTCGATCCCCAGGGATACCAGCGCCTGTTCGACACTCAATGCGCGTTGGTCTGAAAGTACATTGTTGTAACCATCGCTGCCGCGCGGATCGGCGTGTCCTTCCAGGTGGATTTGCAGGTGTGGATGGCGCTTCAGGAAGTCCGCCATGGCGTCTAGCTGCTGCAGCTGGGTCGTTTGAAGTTCATCTTCTCCGGTGGTGAACAGCATCTGAAATTGCAGTGAATCCAGAGCCACTTGGCTGGCATCGTTCGCGGACAGCTGAGCCGCATCAAGTTGCTGTGCCAGGTTGCTGAGCTCTGCACGGCTCTCTGTCAGTTGTGTTGCCAGCATATCTGCCTCTTCTGCTTGCTTGACCTGCTCGCCGAGCCAGGCTCCACCGAGTGCGCCGGCGATAAACCCGACCGGACCACCCACAGCGGCACCGGCGATGGCGGCTGTGGTAAAGACCGTGGCCTGCTTGGCCTGGGTCAGACTTGATTCGTTGATCTCATTCGCCTGAGTACCAGAGGCGATCAGAGAAGTCAGGGCTGCAACCATCAATGCTTTTTTCATTGCTACTCTCCTTGGAGGCTTTGTTTTGCTCGTCGGGGCCGATGTGTTCGGCCCGTTTGAGTGTTATTTAAAGGCTCCAAGGCGGCACTGGTATGGCGCAGTGATGGCAAACTTCCGCGCAATTGTGGCGAAATGTGGCAACCGGTCGGGCGCCTGTTAAGTCAGGCGGCGGTAGTGCCGGTCGCGGGGTGACACTACACGGACACGGACTCGCTGGGGGCGGGGGCCGCGCATTATCGCGATGTAGAGCACTATCGCCAGTACCAGGGCAATAATCAAAGCGTTAATGGTCATCCTGTCATCTCCCCGCGCCACCGACTCCGTGGGACGCGTAACTAGCTCACAGCTAGTATAGGCTCGCGGACTCCAGGTCGTAGGGGGGCTGCTACTCGCCTCTCCATGGTTTCTGCGGAATTGCGGTAGACTTGCCGGCCAGCAGGTCTCGACCAAATCCAGGAGTCATAGCGTTGTCCCAGTCACCCCCTACCCAAGAACAACCCGCCGAGAAATCCGGTGCGCCCAGACTCTTGCGCGGCAGCTCGGTGGTGGGGGCTGCGACCATGTTGTCACGGGTGGCCGGCTTGGTCCGGGATATGGCTCTGGCCCGCTTTGCCGGGGCTGGAGACGCCGCCGATGCCTTTTTTGTTGCTTTCAAAATCCCCAATTTTTTCCGCCGCTTATTTGCCGAGGGCGCTTTCGCTCAGGCGTTTGTGCCAGTTCTGGCGGAATACCGCCAAAAGGGCGGTATTGCCGCAGCGCGGCAATTGAACGACCGGGTAGCGGGTGCACTCGGCGGTGTCCTGTTGCTGGTGACACTGTTTGGCGTAGTGTGCGCCCCGCTGGTGACCGGCATTTTTGCGTTTGGCTGGTGGTGGGACGGCAGTGAGCGGGAGAAGTTCGATCTCGCCGCGGGTATGTTACAAATTACCTTCCCCTACTTGATGTTGATCTCCCTGGCGGGGTTCACCGGAGCGATCCTCAACAGTTTTGATCGCTTTGCCATACCGGCGCTGACCCCAATCATGTTGAATCTGGTATTGATCGGGGCGGCAACTGTAGGTACAGCTTGGTTTGACCCTGAGATACTGGCCCTGGCCTGGGGGGTGCTTGTAGCCGGTGTAGTGCAGTTGCTGTTCCAGCTGCCTTTTCTCGCCCGCGAGGGCCTGCTGCCAAAGCCCAAATGGGACTGGAGCGACCCAGGTGTGCGCAAGATACTGCGGCTGATGGCGCCGGCGATTTTTGGGGTATCCGTTACCCAGATCAGCCTGGTACTGGATACGCTGCTGGCTTCATTTCTGCCCAGTGGCAGCGTCTCCTGGCTGTATTTTTCCGATCGTCTGACCGAGTTACCCCTGGGGGTCTTTGGGGTGGCGGTGGCCACGGTAATATTGCCGAGTCTGTCCCGCCAGCACAGCGATGGCGACCCGCGCCGCTTCCGTCACACCCTCGATTGGGCGCTGCGCAGCGTTACACTTGTCTCTCTGCCGGCGTCGGTGGCCCTAGTTGTGTTGGCGGAGCCTCTGCTGACCACACTCTTCCAGTACGGACAGATGCAGCCGCGGGACATGCAGATGGCCGCCTGGTCCCTGCGGGCCTACGCCCTGGGGTTGTTGGCTTTTATGCTGATCAAGGTACTCGCACCGGGTTATTTTGCGCGTCAGGATACTTATACGCCGGTGAAATTCGGGCTGATTGCGATTTCCGCCAAAATGGTATTGAGTCTGCTCTTTGTGATCCCCCTGAATTACTACCTGCAGCTCGGCCATATGGGGTTGGCACTGGCGACTGCCTGTCAGGCGGTGATCAATGCCTGGTTGCTGTACAAGGGGTTGCGTCGGGATGATGTGTTCGTGCCCGAGGCGGGCTGGGGACGCTACCTGCTGCGGCTGGCGGTAGCCAATTTAGCCATGATGGGCGTATTGGTGGGGGTTCTCCACTTTTGGGGTGACTGGGCTATTTGGAGCTGGTTTGAACGCGCCTGGCGTATGGGGGTGTTGGTGGTGGCAGGGGGCCTGACCTACCTCTCGGTCTTATTTGTAATGGGACTGCGACCGCGGCACTTCCGCGCGACTAGTTAATGTTGAATAGGCCTCGGATTGGCGTTTCTCGATTGCAGGCAGTAGCCTCTGTTCGCTCTGCGGGAATCCGCTATACTGTGCGGCTCGATTTTATGAGGATGGGAAGATCGTTTTGGCCCAGGAACGCGAACTAATTCGCGGGTTGCACAACCTGCGCCCCCGCCACCGGGGATGCGTGGCGACGATCGGCTCGTTCGATGGTGTCCACCTCGGTCACCAGGCGATTATTGCTCAGTTACAACAGCGCGCGTTGGAGCAGAGCCTGCCCTCGGTGGCCATTATTTTTGAGCCCCAGCCCCACGAATTTTTTTCTGCCGAGAAAGCACCCGCACGGCTGATGCGTTTCAAAGAAAAGGTATTGGCCCTTTTTAACGCGGGTGTGGAGCGGGTTTTGTGTCTGCAGTTTAACGAGACCCTGCGCGGCCTCAGTGCCGAGGCTTTTATCCAACGGATACTGCTCGATGGCCTGGGGATCCGCCATCTGGTGGTGGGCGATGATTTTCGCTTTGGCTGTGATCGCAGTGGAGATTTCGGCCTCCTTCGGGAGATCGGCGCTCAGAGTGGCTTTACCGTGGAAGATACGGCGACTCTTCAAGTGGGCGGTGCCAGGGTGAGCAGTACCCGTATCCGCGAGGCACTGCAGATCGGTGACTTTGATTTGGCCGAAGCTCTATTGGGCCGCCCCTACCAAATTACGGGCAGGGTTGCGCCGGGACGCGCCCTTGGCCGTCAACTGGGCGCACCCACCGCCAATGTGCGCCTGCACCGCTACCGCTCTCCGCTGGTGGGTGTTTATACGGTGCGCACCACCGCCACCGATGGTACTGAGATCGCGAAGGGGCGCCGGGAATTGGACGGCGTGGCCAATGTGGGATTTCGCCCAACCGTGGAAGGCGAGGGTGCGCGACCCCTTTTGGAGGTCAACCTGTTTGATTTTGATGGCAACTTGTATGGGCGCGAGCTCGCCGTGGAGTTTTGCCATCAATTGCGCAACGAGGAGAAGTTCGCCTCGCTGGATATTCTTAAGGCCCGCATCGCTGAGGATATCGATAATGCCCGGCGGTGGTTTGTGCAAAACCCCCGGCCACACCAATAGACTGAGACGACCTAATTTATTTTTCTACTAGAGCTGAAGTAGACACCCAATGACTGATTATAAAGCGACCCTGAATCTGCCTGAGACCGACTTCCCCATGCGTGGCAACTTGCCACAGCGTGAGCCGGCAATTCTAAAAAAATGGCAGGACAATAAGCTCTACGAAAAAATTCGCGAGGCGCGCGCTGGGCGCGAGCAGTTTATCCTGCACGACGGCCCTCCCTATGCGAATGGCGATATTCACATTGGTCACTCAGTTAATAAAATTCTCAAAGACATCATTATCAAGTCGAAAACCCTGAGCGGTTTCGATGCCCCCTATGTGCCCGGTTGGGATTGCCACGGTCTACCTATTGAACATCGAGTAGAGAAAAAAATCGGCAAAGCCGGCACTAAGGTGGACCACAAAACCTTCCGCCAGAAGTGCCGGGAATATGCCGCTAAGCAGGTGGAAGGGCAGAAGAAAGACTTTGTCCGCCTGGGGGTTTTTGGTGAGTGGGATAATCCCTATCGCACTATGGATTATCAGTTCGAGGGTGACATTATTCGCGCCCTCGGCAGTGTAGTGAAAAACGGCCACCTGGCGCGCGGGTTCAAGCCGGTGTACTGGAGTGTGGTGGGCGGCTCCGCCCTGGCGGAAGCGGAAGTGGAATACCAGGACAAGGTGTCCTACTCCATCGACGTCTGCTACCCAGCGAGTGAAGAGGCGGACCTGGCGATTGCAGATGCGGCCGGTGGGCACGCCGGTGAGGGTCCGCTGTCGGTTGTGATCTGGACCACAACGCCCTGGACCCTGCCTTCGAGCCAGGCGGTTTCAGTCAATGCTGATCTGGAATATGTGGTTGTGCAGGCGGGCAATCGCCGCCTTCTGGTCGCGGAGGCGCTCAAGGAGGCAGTATTGGCGCGTGCGGGTTTTGCTGGGGAAGTAGTGGGCCGTATTCGCGGCGCCGCCCTGGAACACTTAAAGGTGCATCATCCTTTCTACGACAAGATGCTGCCCATTGTCCTCGGCGATCATGTCACCACCGATGCCGGTACCGGCTGTGTCCATACTGCGCCCGACCACGGCCCCGACGACTTCCAAGTCGGCAAGCGTTACGGTATCGAAACCCTCAACTACATTGATAACAACGGTGTTTATCGCGACAGCGTGCCGCTGTTTGCCGGCGAACACGTGTACAAAGTGGACGACAAGATTGTCGCGCTGCTTGAGGAGCGCGGCGTACTGCTACACAAGGGCAAGCTGGAGCACAGCTACCCCCACTGCTGGCGGACCAAGACGCCATTGATCTACCGCGCGACTCCGCAGTGGTTTATCAGCATGCAACAAAATGACCTGCTGGAGCAGGCGCAGAAAGCCGCCGATAACGTGTTGTGGATTCCCGGCTGGGGCAAGGCCCGTATCGACTCGATGCTCAATGGCAGCCCGGACTGGTGTATCTCCCGCCAGCGTACTTGGGGCGTGCCCATCGCTCTATTTATGCATAAGGAAACCCACGAACTGCACCCAGATACACCGGCGCTGATGGATAAAGTGGCCGCTATGGTCGACGAGAAAGGTATGGACGTCTGGTTTGACCTGGACGCCCGCGAACTACTCGGGGATGAGGCCGAACAGTACGAAAAAGTTACCGATACCCTCGATGTCTGGTTCGATTCCGGTGTGACTCATTACGCTGTACTGGAGCGCCGCAAAGGGTTGCGCTTCCCCGCAGATTTATATTTGGAGGGTTCCGATCAGCACCGCGGCTGGTTCCAGTCCTCCCTAAAAACCTCCATCGCCATCAATCATTGCGCGCCCTATAAGCAGGTGCTGACCCACGGCTTCACCGTGGATGCCCAGGGCCGTAAGATGTCAAAGTCCATCGGTAATACCGTGGCGCCCCTGGACGTGATCAACAAGCTGGGCGCGGATGTGCTGCGCCTGTGGGTGTCAGCCACCGATTTTAGCGGTGAAATGGCGGTCTCCGATGAGATCCTCAAGCGCACCGCGGATTCCTATCGCCGCTTGCGCAATACGGCACGCTTCTTCTTGTCCAATCTGGCCGGTTTTGATCCTGAGCAAGACCTCTTGCCAGAGAATGAATTACTGGCGCTGGATCGTTGGGCGCTGGATAAGGCGGCGCGTTTGCAAGACGAGATTCTGGCCGCCTACGACAGCTATCAATTTCACCAGATTTACCAGAAGCTGCATAACTTCTGCGTAGTGGAAATGGGTGGCTTCTATCTGGACATCATCAAAGACCGCCAGTACACCACCAAGGATGACAGCGTCGCGCGCCGCTCGGCGCAGAGTGCGCTCTACCATATTGTGCAGGCGTTTGTGCGCTGGATAGCGCCGATCCTGAGCTTTACGGCCGAGGAACTGTGGCAATTTATTCCGGGTAACAACGCCGATAGTGTTTTTATTGCCGAGTGGTATCCACTGCCCAGGCTACCCGTAGAATCCGTCAAGGGTGCTGAGTATTGGGCCGTGATCGCTGAGGTGAAAACCGCAGTGAACAAGGTTCTGGAGGAACAGCGCGCAGCCGGTGTGATCGGTGGATCCCTGCAGGCGGCGGTAACCCTTTACGCCAATGATGATCTGCGAGAGAAATTACTGGAGTTGGAGAATGAGTTGCGTTTTGTACTGATTTGCTCTTCGACCTCTGTACAACCTTTAAGTGATGCGGCTGGTGCCGAAAGCACCGAGTTGGAAGGATTAAAAATTAGTGTGAGCAAGGTGGATCATCCCAAGTGCGCCCGCTGTTGGCACTACCGCGCCGATGTGGGAGAAAACAATGATTACCCGGATATTTGCGGCCGCTGCGTCGAGAATGTGACCGGTGCAGGCGAGGTGAGGCACTATGCCTAAGTCCAATCTGTTACTCGGCCACCCCTGGCGCTGGTACTGGCTGGCTCTAGTGGTTGTGGCCCTGGATGTCGCCACTAAAGTGTGGGCCGTGGACGAGTTTATGCGTGGCCCGGCGATGCAAATTATTCCGGGGTTTCTCCAGTTCACCTATGCGGAAAATTACGGCGCCGCTTTTAGCTTTCTGGCCGATGCCGGTGGCTGGCAGCGTTGGTTTTTCGGTGTGATCGCCCTGGGCTTTAGTATTGTCGTCACCATTTGGTTGTGGCGTTTGCCGTCGTTGAAGCGTTGGGAGCCTTGTGCTCTGGCCCTGATCCTGGGTGGTGCCCTCGGCAACCTGTGGGATCGTATCCTGCTGGGCTATGTACGGGATTTTATTTCCGTGTACTACGGTAGCTGGCACTTCCCAGTATTTAATGTGGCGGACATGGGTATCAGTATCGGCGCGGCCATGCTGGTTATAGAGTTGCTTTTTTTTGCGGAAAAAGACGGCGACAAGACAAAAAATAACGCGGAAGTTTAACGAATTATGAGTAATGGCGTTATCGGCGAGCACAGTCGCGTAACCTTGCACTTCAGCCTGAAGATGGATGATGGTACCGAAGTGGACTCCACCTTCAAAGGTGATCCCGCCTCGTTTAGTGTGGGTGATGGCAGTCTTTTACCGGGTTTTGAGAAAGCCCTGTTTGGCCTCAAGGCTGGCGACGAGGCGGAAATTGAAATTCCCCCTGAACTCGGTTTTGGCCAGCGCAATCCTTCTAATATGCAGAAAGTTCGCCGCGACAGCTTCTCTCCGGATATTGAATTGGAGCCGGGCTTGGTCGTGTCCTTCGACAATGGCGGCGGTGAGCTGCCCGGAGTGATCCGCGAGATTGAGGACGACCAAGTGACTGTCGACTTTAATCACCCTCTGGCGGGTCAGACATTGAGCTTCCACGTAAAAATTATCGCGGTGGATTCGATTCAATAGAATCGGCGTTTTCACACATTGAGCAGATAACCGAGAGAGTGTTGAAGTAAAGATGCAAATCCGACTGGCTAATCCCCGCGGCTTCTGTGCCGGTGTCGATCGCGCGATCGATATCGTCAACCGCGCCCTGGATGTCTTTGGCGCACCGATCTATGTGCGCCACGAGGTGGTGCACAATAAGTTTGTGGTGGAGAGCCTGCGCGAACGCGGCGCTGTGTTCGTGGATGAGCTGGAGGAGGTGCCCGATGACGTTATCGTTATTTTCAGTGCACACGGCGTTTCCAAGGCCGTACAGCGGCAAGCGGAAGATCGCCATCTGCGTGTGTTTGACGCCACCTGTCCTCTGGTTACCAAGGTGCATATCGAGGTTAGCAAGTTCAGCAGTGATGGCGCCGAGTGCATATTGATTGGCCACGCCGGGCACCCGGAGGTGGAGGGTACTATGGGCCAGTATGACGGCTCCGCCGGCGGCGCTATCTATCTGGTCGAGGACGAAGACGATGTGGCCAGGCTGCAGGTGAAAGACGTGAACAATCTCGCCTATGTCACCCAGACCACGCTCTCGATGGACGATACCGCGCGTGTGATCGACGCGCTGCGCCAGCGCTTCCCCAATATCCGCGGTCCACGCAAGGACGATATCTGCTACGCCACCCAAAACCGCCAGGATGCAGTTCGCCAGCTCGCCCTGGAGAGTGACTTGGTACTGGTGGTGGGCAGCCCCAACAGCTCCAACTCCAATCGTCTACGCGAATTGGCCGAGCGCTGTGGCGCCGATGCCAAATTGATCGACGGCGCCAGAGATATCGATGCCGGCTGGCTCACCGGTAAAAGCTCCATCGGCATCACCGCCGGCGCCTCGGCACCGGAAGTGCTGGTACAGGAAGTGATTACCAAGCTGCAACAGCTTGGTGCCAGCTTGCCGAAGGAGATGGATGGTCGAGAGGAAAATATCCGTTTTTCTCTGCCTAAGGAGTTGCGCTAAGGCGCCGCTCCTTCTTGTTACTGTTTTTTGATCTCAACCCTCTCCCTCACTTTCTCTTTAGTTTTACTCCCGCCCATCGCCTCTGTGTAACCGCTTGTCAGTAGTGGCCTCAAACATCGACATCTTCACTTTTAATGGCGTCATTAACTGGTATATATACGATATATATAGAAATGTAAGTTAAAGCGAAGACCTGTTTAACCGGTGCGCGTCTTTTAGTCGGAGTACCTTAGAATCGACACCAAATTTCAAAGCATGTCAAATACAAGACAGTTTAATTGTACGTTGCATTGATATGTGGGTATGGGTTTAGGGTCTGACAGTTTTATAGTTTTCTAAATTTTGAGTAAAGCGGTATGAATAAGCTTGGACGTACTAACGGGTTTACTTTAATTGAGTTGATGGTGGTAATCACTGTGCTGGGGATTGTAACTGCGCTAGCAGTTCCATCTTTTAGCACATTAATAGAAAACAATCGTATGTCAACTATGACTAATGATTTGAATAGTACTTTACAGTTTGCGCGATCTGAAGCCGTGCGCCGTAAAGGAGACGTTCGAGTGAGCGCCGTCGATGGTGATATTGGTAAGGGGCTCCGAGTATGGATTGATGATGGTAGCGGAGATTTTGGCGATGACGATATTGAACTGCGTGTTTTGAGTGTCAATCTTGGTGGTCTTGATCTGTCAGTAACAGTGGACGATGCCTCAAAATCAAATATCGACTTTTCTTTTAATGCTCGGGGGGAGAGAAGCCTGGATGGAACCTTGGTGTTAGGGCTATGTGATAGTCGACAGGGGGATTATGGGCGTAAGTTGGAGTTACTGGCCTCTGGGGCTCTTAGGTTAACAAAAAACATTACCTGCAATAGTGGTGGAGGAATACCTAGTGTTTGATCAGCGTGGAGCAACCCTAATAGAAATTTTAGTTTCTATTCTGGTTTTGGCAATTGGATTACTAGGTTTGGCGGCCACACAAATGATGAGTCTGAAGAATGGTAATGGTTCGCACCATCGCTATATGGCAGCGCTTGCCGCACAGGAAATTATTGAGCGAATGAGAGCCAATCCAGTTGGTTTTAAGTCAGGAGACTATGATGGTAATCATGGATTGAGTGTAGATCTTGCTGGAGAAGACGATGATATTTCCGGGGGAGCGCCGTCCACAGATAATAATAGTTTAACTCCAGATTGCAGTAGCAAATGTACACCTTCAGAGCTATCAGACCTTGATATTTATGAGTGGGAAAACTTACTTTCAAGTAATTTTCCTTCCGCTACAGGGAGTATCAAGAGTGATGCTGGAGAGGTTAAAGTTACGATTACTTGGAAAGAACAGCATACTGGGAAGAGTTATGGTGGTAGTTCTGGAAATCTGGATGACGCTACCTTTGAGATGAGCGTGGAGTTATAGATTATGATTTATTTATCTTTACAGCGCGGCCTTTCATTAATTGAGTTGATGATTGGTATTCTATTAAGTTCTCTTTTGTTACTTGGTGTGCTGCAAATATTTCAAAGTAATAATGACACCTTGAAGATGCAGAATGGATTCGCCAGGGTGCAGGAGAGCGGGCGTTTTGCGGTAGATATGTTTGGTAGAGAAGTTCGACAAGCCGGTTTTTGGGGCTGTGCAGAAAAGGATGATATAGGAAAGCTGCTAAAAACTGATGATGAATTTCTTAAGAATATAGGTTCTAACGGTATTCTTGGGGTGGAGAGTGCCTCCAGCACAAAAAAAGTCGGGGAAAAGGAAGTGGCACTTGGTACCGATGTGCTCATTCTCAGTGGCGCAGAAGATGCCTGTGGAGGCAAAGGGAAAATGCTGAATGGCGTGAGTGATAGTGATGTAATTGTGACAGAAAATTGTCCCATTGAAGCTGGTGATATTGTGCTGGTGTCGAATTGTCTGTCTGGGAGCGCCTTTACGGTAACCGGGATTACTGTTGATGGAACGTCTAAAAATAAAAAACTGAAGTATGAAAAAGGTAAAATTGCTGAAGGCTGGATTGAGAATGAAAGTGATACTTTTGGTCTGGATAAAAAATATGGTGCGGATTCAAAAATATTGACGCCCTACCAAAGAACGTTTTTCATTTCCGAAGGGGCACCGGGTAGTAAATCTTTATTCGTCCAGGAGCATGAAGGTAAGCCTCAGGAGCTTGTTCCTGGAGTGGAAGACATGCAGGTATCTTATGGTTTGGATACTACAGACAGTGGAATAGTTGATAAATGGCAAATAGCTGGCGCTGATGATGTCATGGCTAAGGTGGTTGCAGTAAAAATAGAGCTCGTAATCTCGAGTGATAGTGATTCTGGTGCAAATAGCCAAACTATCACGCGCTTGGATGGCACATCCTATGAGCCGGATGCAGATGGTAAATTGAGAAAGTTATATGTAGCCACTATTAAGGTGCGCAATAGGGGGAGTATGTAATGAGATGTTTGAAAAAGGAGCAGGGTGCCGTATTGATGGTTAGCCTGATTATTCTTTTGGTTTTAACTCTCATAGGTATTTCAGGTGCCCGTAGTGTTTTGATGAGTGAACGTATGACCTCTGCTTCGAGGGACGCTAAGGTTGCTTTGGAAGTGGCAGAATCTATGGCCAGGCTTGGAGAAAAAGAAATAGAAGGCCTGGTTAAAATTAGTAATTTTGGTTCGGTAAATTGGCAGCATAATGAAGGGGAGGGACCTGAGGATATTTTTTCTGAGGACACCTGGAAAGATACTAATTCAACTTCTAAGCAAGTCTCCATGCTGGATCCTGCAGGCAATAAAATATCTGGGCGTATGTATATCGAACGTTTTGGCTTGGCGGCAGGTGAATCTAATGTTGATGACGTGGATTTGAGTTCAGGGAGTACAGGGGGGGATGATACGACGGTCTACGTGTTTAAAATTGTGAGTCGTGGTGTCAGTGTTAGTGGTACGGAGAGAATTATTGTGACTCTGTATGGTAAGGAATTCTAAGGGGCGGTGTTATGAAATTAAAAAAACAATATAAGAAGAAAGTTATTTTACGTTCATTGAATATTGCTTTGTTGCTACTGATATCCTCTGAGCTTTCTGCTGCGCCAGGTAATTTATCGGATGTGCCACTCTATTCGCGCGGTTCCGCTGAGCCAAATATTATGTTTGTCTTGGATTCATCTAGGTCTATGCAAGGAATAGTTTATCCACCTTCAGAATATGATGGAGATGCCACAGATAGGCCTAGCTGCTCAAATCCAGTTAATAATAGAAATGTCATGGTTAATTTTGCTGTGCGTCTTTCGGATGGGTACACTGAGTTTAGATTGAGTGATAGCGGTAGCGAGTGGAAAGTTTGGAATACTAGTGGTAATTGTTTTCATGATAATAAAAAATATAATGCCAGGTTGTATGCGTCAGGTTATTACTACGACAACAATAATTCCCCAGAACACTATAGGACATTGGATTCTGATAGTAATTCCGGTTATTACAGAAAAAAGGTGTCTGGAAGATTTCTAAATTGGTTTTTTTCCGAAAAGAATGCTTCGGGAAGTTATGTTGCTGATAAGTTTGTTGATGAAGAAAATAACCCAATGCGCTCTAAGGTGGACTTGCGCAAAACAGATATAATGAAAACTGCAGCAAAGGATCTGGTTTCTCAGCTGGAGGATGTGCGAATAGGCCTTATGCAGTTTAATGGGAATGAAGGCGGGAAAATGTTACAGGGCTTAACGAGCCTTACGAATGATAACCTGACTACTATTCTTGATGCGGTTGATGAAGTTGGTGCAAGTGGGAATACTCCATTGGCCGAATCATTTGCTGGCGTTGGCCGTTACTTTATTACTGGATATGAAAACCAGAACCTTATTTATAAAGATGGTGATGGAAATAATAAGTCCGAATCGGGCTCGAAAATTTTTTCAGGCGAGTCAAGTGGCGGCAATGAATCTACCATTTTAGACTGGGGAAAGGTTAGTAAACCAGGTGATACTGTAGCTAGTAGTGCTATTCAATATTATTGCCAAAAAAGCTTTATGGTGGCACTTACTGATGGCGAGCCGACTCAGGATGATAAGGTAAGCAATATTTTAGTGGATTATGATGAAAATTGTGATTCTAATCCCGGTGAGTGTACTGATGATGAGCAGATGGATGATGTGATTAAGGCACTCTATGATATTGATTTGCGTCCAGATTTTATAAATCCAGATAATACTCCAGCTATTAATAACATAACCAGCTACCTAATTGGCTTTGCAAACCAGGGATTGTCTGACACTGATGTAATGAAAAACGCTGGCCACCTTGGTGGGGGCGGTGTTTACTCTGCAGATAATGCATCACAGTTGCAGCTTACCTTTAATAAAATTTTTAAAGAAGTTCAGGCTATTACCGGTAGTTCAAGTTCGGTTGCTTTTAACTCAACCGTGTTGGACAGTGGCTCGGCAATTTTCGCGGCTGAGTTTCATAGTGGAAAATGGAACGGAAATTTATCAGCCTGGTCGTTAGACTCTTCAGGAAAACTTGCCCCCTCTCCTACCTGGCAGGCAGCTTCAATCCTTGATGGTGTTGCAGATGTTGATACCAGAGTAATGCTGACTTATAAGGATAATAAGGGAGTCCCTTTTACTGCTGCGGAGGTGGGAACAACGGATTCTGATCATACCAAGGATCTTACATTTTATAGTTATATAACAAATGCCGTAGATGATGGGAGAGTATCGGATCGAATTGATTTTTTACGTGGCGATCGCTCTAATGAGGGCGATGAGGAAGGTGAGTTTCGGGAGCGTGAAAGTCGTTTAGGGGATATAGTGAATTCCACACCGGCTTACGTGGGTGCACCGAATGCCGGCTGGGCTGATGCATCTTTCTCCGAAAGTGAATCTTATGCCGCATTTCAGGTTGAAAAGAAAAATCGAACTCCAGTAGTCTATGTCGGTGCTAATGATGGATTTCTGCATGGCTTTAATGCCAATATGGATACGACGAACTCACCCAGTGCGGGAAGGGAGTTGATAGCCTATTCACCATCTATCCTGCTTAGTGAAGTCTACGACGAGGGATTGCATCCTCTAAGCTCTCAATACTACGATCATAAATTTTATGTTGATGGTACGCCAACGGTTTCTGATGCTTATATTGATGGAAGTTGGAAAACTGTTTTGGTTGGGGGGTTAAACGCAGGAGGAAAGGGTTATTATGCCCTGAATATTACAGACCCTGAAACCTTTAGTGAAGAAAATGCCGAAAGCATTGTGATGTGGGAATTCTCAGATAAAGACAATGAAAATCAGGGCTATAGTTTTAGTCGACCACAAATAGGACGTATGGCTAATAATGAATGGGCAGCGATTTTTGGTAATGGCTATAACAGTAAGACTGGTGACGCGGGTATATTTATTGTTTATCTAGATGGTTCCGATGCTTCAACCAGTAAGTATACTTATTTGTCAACGGGGAAAGGAAGTGCTTCCAATCAGAATGGTATGTCTACCCCAGCAATCATTGACTCTGATTTGGATGGTATTATTGATAGGATCTATGCAGGGGATCTCCAGGGTAATATGTGGGCTTTTGATGTCTCTAATACTAATTCGAGCATGTGGTCGGTAGAAAAGAATAGTACAACAGGTTTCGCTGAACCTTTATTTACTGCTGCCGGGGAGGCAATAACTGCGCCACCCTTGGTTGTTCGAAATATAAAAGATAATGAATCTCCAGGCTTGTTGGTTTCTTTCGGTACTGGTCAGTATCTGGTTGATACAGATACGGCGGATACAGATGAGGGTGGTTTTTATGCGGTGTCGGATAATGGAACCTATGGTTTAGTAAAAGAAAATCTTGAAAAGCGATCATTAGTCAGGAAAACGCTTTCAGATGGCTCCCTTCGTCGCAAAATTGATGATGAGTCTGCCGAGGTAGATTGGACCACCAAGTTCGGTTGGTATATTCCACTACAGGAAGGCGATAATGTTAATGGAGGGGAGCGAGTCATTACTCGGCCATCCGTTCAGGGCCATGTTCTTTTCTTCAATACAATGATTCCCAGTGGGCAGGTGTGTTCAGCAGGTGGTAGTGGTTGGTTGATGTCTGTTGATATCTGGAGTGGAGTAGCTCCCGAGAAAGAAGTTTTTGATGGCGACGGCAGCGGCACAATTGATAGTAACGACTATGGTTATGTAGGAGAGTATATGGCCAGTAGTAGTCCCAATGAGTCCGGGTTTATAGATAATTCCAAAACTGGTAATAAGAGCCAATTAACAGGAAACAGTGCCGGAGGAGTTGATCAGCGAGAAGTGAAAACTTATGGTGGGGGCCGAATTGGACGCTTATCCTGGGAAGAAATAACGCCCTTTTAACTTTGTTAGATTCTATTTCTGCCCAGCTTCGCTGGGCAGTTGCCTATAAATTTTTTTGTACCTTGAATATATGAAAAAACAAATCGGTTTTACTCTTATTGAATTGATGATTGCTGTCGCAATTGTCGGTATCCTAGCCGGAATCGCCTGGCCTGCTTATCAAGAAAATGTGCGGACTGCCAGCAGGGCAGATGCACAAGGGGCCCTGATGGGGCTTGCCCAGGCAATGGAGAAACATTTTACTGAATATGGCACCTATAAAGGTGCGGCATCAGGAGGGGGAGATACCGGTATACCAGATATTTTCCCTTCATCTTCTCCGCTGGATGGGGGAGCAAAAAAATATAACCTTAGGATTACCGCTGCAACTCAGGCTACCTATACTCTTAGAGCTACGCCTATTAATAGTCAGATCGGAAATGGCATAGTCGAGCTTCGCTCAAGTGGGACTCGTGGGTGGGATCGCGATAATGATAGTAGCATCGATGACCCGAAAGATATGTGCTGGAATAAAAGTTGTTGATTAGCTGGATTGGTGTTTTGGGCAAACTAGATCTTCCCCACTTCCATTTTCTACAATTCCATTGCCATTTTTGTCTTTTGCATAATAGGGGCGTCCAATAGCATTAAGAATTATTATCCAGCCATATTTTGCCTCGCCTGTCGCGGGGCAATAGGAAAAATTGCCACTTTGGGATGGGGTTTTCCCATCTGGCTTAAATGTAATAGAGCCCTTATTGTTAAATGCCATCCAGCTAAGAGAGGCATTACTCTTTAAGCTTTCTAGTTTTCGCTCAATTCTTTCACCAGAATCTAACTCACCATCTTTATCCATATCTGCGAATAATAGGGCACCTCTAGACCAGTTGTCGGCACAAACGTCATTCTGCCCTTGTGGGCACAAAGTGTAATGAAGGTTTTCATTATACGCTTTAGTACGCATCAACATTAGCAGTCCAAACAATTCTTGTTGCTTCACTTTACTTTGATAACGCTTTATAAAATCAATAAAAGAGGGGAGCGCTAGTGTGATAACAAGCGCCAGTATAGTGATGCTGATCAGTAACTCTATGAGGGTAAATCCCGTTACTCTCTTCACGGTGCAAACTCCTCGGTTGTGAGTTTGCACTAGCATACTGCTACCCTTCTAAAAGCCAATCACAGGCGATTACGGTACGATCGTTTTATTAGGTCTCCAGCCCCAATTTTTTCAATCGGTAACGCAGAGAACGAAAGCTAATCCCCAGTTTTTGAGCCGCAGCGGTGCGGTTCCAGCGGGTTTTGGTGAGGGCGTTTTCTATTGCCTCTTTTTCTATATCCTGTAGAAACGCATCCAGGGAGTTGTACTGACTGGGATCAAAGCGGTTGGTATTTTCTAGCTGTTTTTGTGATAAGGGCTCCGTTATTGCCGTGGTGGCTAAAGCCTGTCTATCCTGCTGTTGTTCATCTCTTTCCAGCAAAAGGTCTTCACAACAAATTTCCTGTTGATCGCACAGAGTGAAAGCGCGCTCCAGGATATTTTCTAGTTGACGCACATTACCGGGGAAAGGATAGTTTTGCAGAGCTGCCTGGGCATCTGTGGATATTTTGGGTGGTGTGACGCCTGAGTTATTAGCTATGCGTTGCATAATCGCATTGATCAGTAGGGGGATGTCTTCGCTGCGCTCGCGCAGGGGCGGCGTTGAGATTTCGATGACATTGATGCGGTAGTAGAGGTCGCTGCGAAAGCGGCCTTCATTGACTTCCTTGGCCAGATCTTTGTGCGTTGCACTAAGAATACGCACATCAATGGGTATCTCCTGGCTTGCGCCGATAGGCCGAATTCGTTTTTCTTGTATGGCACGTAAGAGTTTTACCTGCATATCGAGAGGCAGGTCGGCCACTTCGTCGAGAAACAGGGTGCCGCCCTGGGCACTTTGTAGTAAGCCGGCTTGATCTTTGTGTGCGCCGGTAAAACTGCCTTTTTTGTGCCCGAAAAATTCACTTTCCATGAGCTCTGCGGGGATGGCACCACAATTGATGGGCACAAAAGGTTTATCTGCACGAGCCCCCTGGCTGTGGATAGCGCGAGCGGCCAGCTCCTTGCCGGAACCCGATTCACCACTGATATAGACCGGGGCATCACTGCGTGCGACCTTGCGGATTTGTTCGCGCAGCTTGTGCATATTATGTGCTTCGCCCAAAAGCAGCTGCTCAGAGTTTTTTCTCTGTTGGGGATCGCGGTCACGGTTTAGGCGCAGGGCTAGCTGGGCGAGGTTGCGCAGCCGCTCCAGGTCTACGGGCTTGCTAACAAAATCGAAGGCGCCGAGTTTCAAGGCTTTAATGGCGGTATCCATATTGCCGTGGGCGGTGATTACCGCGACGGGTAGATCCCGGTGGATACCGCTACCGATATGCTCCACCAACTGCAGACCATCGCCATCGGGGAGGCGTAAGTCTGTGAGGCAGAAATCATAGCGATTTTCTGTGAGCAGGCGCTTCGCCTCTGCGAGGTTGGCGGCGGTGTGGCAGTCCACATCCATGCGCTGCAGAGTGAGAGTGATTAGTTTGCAGATATCTGGTTCGTCGTCGACAACCAGGGCCAGAGGTAGCATCAATTCTCTGTCTTTTCTTGTTGTTGAGATTATGGGCAAGAGTGCCGTTTTTGATTATGTCAGAAATTCTTTACGAATAATCCACTACATTTTGGGAAAAATTCCTGAGCAGAATCAAGTCACACCGTTTTAGTGCGCGAATTCAACCCGGAAGCAGCTCCTGTCGTCGTCGCTGCGACAGTGGTAGATGTTCGCTTTGTTGGTTTCACAGAGCTCACGGGCAATATATAAGCCGAGGCCACTGCCCTTATTACCGGTGGTAAAGAAGGGTTCAAAAACCTTATTGCGATTCTTCTGTGGAACCCCTGGGCCTTGGTCTTTCACATCCAGTTGGATACAGCCTCGCACTGGATTGTAGTACACACTGATTTCGGCCTGTCGCTTACCGGTGGCGGTCTGTGAGTGATATAAAGCGTTGTCAGTGAGGTTAGTCACAACCTGAGCCATTTGTGCGGCGTCAAACTTGGCACTAACAGGTTGTTTCGGTAAGTCGAGTTCAACACGGTCCGACTGGTCGGAGCCGGCGTTGTAGTCCTGGATTAGCTGCTGCAGCCAGCCACTCAAGTCGTGTTCCTGGGGATTTCCCGCTTGGCGGCGGGATAGCTGCATTACGTTTTCAATAATCTGGTTTACCCGCTGGCTCTGCCTACAGATGATATCGGTAAGATGATGATCCTCTTCTTGCAGTTGAGAAGACTCGGATAATAGCTGTGCGGCGTGGCTGATGGCGGATAGTGGGTTGCGGATTTCATGGGCGATTGATGCCGTGAGATGCCCGAGAGAGGCGAGCTTTAATTTCTGTGCGGCCTCGGCCAGCGTGCGATTATCTTCCACAAACACCAGGGTACTACTACCGCTTTCATGCTCAAGCTTGGCAAAGTTGAGGTGCAGCTCGCTACCATTTTCTGCTTGCAGAAGGGGAGTACCTGGCCCCCCATTGTTGCGCCATTGGCGAATCGATCGGCGTAAGTCACTCCCGGCTTTGCTATCGGTGTGTAGCTGCTCCCCCAGAAGTCGTCGGGCTGCCTGATTGATCAGCTCCGGTTGACTACTAGGGCCCACTACTAATACCCCGGTACCCATACGTTCGATAATTTGTTGAGCTAACCGCTGAAGGTGTGCCGCCTGTCGGCTCTGCTGGTCAGCGCGCAAATTGGCGCTGCGGATGCGAGCTGATAGGTATTGCAATGCACTCACTGTGGCAAACAGCAATAGGCCCAGGCCACCGGCGGCGACAATGTCTTGGGAAGTCCCCTGACCCGAAATCAAGTTGTACAACTGCAGGCCGATTACTCCGATACTGGCCAGGGCCGCGAAGAAGGCACTCATACGTCGGTCTAAGAGTATGGAGCCGATAGAGCAGTTAATGAGTAATAGGTAGCCGAGCCCGGAATTCAGACCGCCACTGGATTCAATTAACAGGAGAAAAACTAAAATATCGCAGGCCAGGATAATACCGATCTGACCCGTGCCCACTTGGTAGGCCTGCTGGCGTAGGAAAATAAGCCAGCCAAAATTAAGGATGGAATACACCACAATCGTGTATAGAAATAATGCGGGGGCGTAATCTCCCAGGGCACCGGCGCCGATATCCGAATAGAAAACGCCCAATAACACCAAGGCGATAGACAGTCGATAAATTGCGCAGATTCGCAATAGTTCGTGGTGCTGGAAAGAGGGGTGGGTATTGATATCGTTGGCGCTACTCAAGGTGGATTCCCGGTTTGTTGTTGTGGCGGGCCGCTGCCGATAGTATCCGCACAGGTTACAATGGCGGCCTGTCTTGTCCGAGGTTTAACAATGTCTACTTTGCAGCTAGTACTGGCACAAATCAATTCTCTCGTGGGAGATATTCCGGGGAATACCGCCACTGTTATTGAGCTGGCGAACCGAGCTCATCGCGAGCTGGGTGCCGATCTGGTCCTGTTCCCCGAGTTGACTTTGTGCGGCTACTCTCCGGAGGATTTGCTACTGCGTCCAAGCATGCAGACCCGTATTGAAGCGGCGTTGGAGGCGCTAAAAGCAGTTCAGTTGCCCTGCGCAATTCTGGTCGGATATCCTCGCCAGCGGGATGGTAAGTTGTTCAATATGGCGGGCCTGATTGTCGGTGGCGAGTTGGTTGCCGAGTACGCGAAGCAGAAACTGCCGAACTATCAGGTCTTCGATGAGAAGCGCTATTTCACCAAAGGGACACAACCCTGCGTAGTGGAGATCAAGGGCATTCCCGTCGGGGTCAGTATTTGTGAGGATATCTGGCACCCAGAACCCCTGCAGGCGGCTGTTGAAGCCGGGGCCAAATTGATACTGAATATCAATGCCTCTCCCTTCCACCGGGGTAAGGCCGAACAGCGCCAAGCGTTATTGTTACGGCAGGCACGTGCCGTGCAAACACCCATTGTGTATGTGAACTGGTGTGGTGGTCAGGATGAGTTGGTTTTCGATGGCGGTTCCATGGCGGTGGACGCCCAGGGACAGGTGTGTGCCAGGGCGGAGGAATTTGCGGAGCAGCTGCTACCGGTATCGGTTTCCCGACAGAGTGGCGGAGTAACCCTGTTGCCAGGCGAGGTGGCGCCTCCCCTGGAAGACCTTGCTGCGGTTTACCAGGCGCTGGTATTGGGAGTACGGGACTACGTCAATAAGAATGGTTTTAACGGCGTTGTACTCGGGCTTTCCGGAGGGATTGATTCGGCGTTGACCCTGGCGATTGCGGTAGATGCCCTGGGTAAGGATCGGGTGGAGGCGGTGATGATGCCTTTCCGCTACACCTCGGATCTGAGTAAGAATGATGCCGCCGATCAGGCTCAACGCCTTGGGGTTGAATATCGGGAAATTGGTATCGAGCCGGTTTTTGATGCCTTTATGGGGGCGCTGGCAGAGGAGTTTGCCGGCAGGGACAGGGATACGACTGAGGAAAACCTGCAGGCGCGCTCTCGCGGTGTCCTACTGATGGCGATTTCTAACAAGAAGGGCGCCATGGTACTGACCACCGGTAACAAGAGCGAAATGGCGGTGGGCTACGCTACTTTATACGGCGATATGGTGGGCGGCTTTAATGCGTTGAAGGATGTCCCCAAGGTGCTGGTGTTTGAGTTGGCTCGCTACCGCAATACGGTATCGGCTGTGATACCTGAGACCGTGATTACTCGGCCACCCAGTGCTGAGCTGGCGCCGGACCAAGCAGATACCGATAGCTTGCCACCCTACGAAGTTTTAGACGGGATTCTGCACCTCTACGTTGACTGGGACTACAGTGCGGAGCAGATTATCAGTCGGGGCTTTGAACGTAGTGTGGTGGAGCGGATTGTGCGCCTGGTGTCGCGCAATGAGTATAAGCGCCGCCAGGCCGCTGTTGGTGTGCGGATATCCGAGCGGGGTTTCGGGCGGGATCGGCGCTATCCGATTACTAATGGCTGGAAGGCCGGCGAATAGGTTCGTGCACAATGTAAAACGGCGCCTTTGGCGCCGTTTTACATTAAAGGTAGGAAATTACATCAGCTCCGGGGGGAGAGGAGCTTCACCGCGATTGTACTCGGGGTTGTATAGCTCGCGGCTGTCGAAGCCCTTTGGATCTGACTTCTCAAACAGGCCAAGGGTTACTCGGTGCACCATACTGCGACCGCTAGCCCCTTTGAAAAAGGCGTAGTTGAAAGTGCCATCTTTTTTGAAGGCCGGGTGATTTGGGTAGTTATTGCGCAATACATCCAGAGCATTGGACTCCAGTTCCGGCATTTCCATCAGGTGATAGCCCTGTACCATGACGGCGAGGGCATCTGGTACGGCCGGGGTTTGCTGGAAGTTTTCCACAACGTAGCGACCGCGGTTCGCTGCAGCGAGGTAGGCACCGCGTTTAAAGTAGTAGTTGGCGACGTGGATTTCGTAGCGGGCTAGCAGGTTGCGCAAGTGAATCATGCGTTTCTGGGCATCCGCAGCGTAGCGGCTCTCCGGATAGCGGGCCATCAGCTGGGAAAAGTAGGCAAAGGATTCGCGTGCCGAGCCGGGATCACGATTGGTCAGGTCGGTGGGCATAAAGCGCTCAAACAGGCCCGCGCCCTCGGTGAAAGAGGAGAGCCCTTTCATGTAATAGGCGTAATCGACGTTGCGATGTTGCGGGTGCAGGCGGATAAAACGGTCTGCGGCAGCAATGGCAGCATCGTTTTCGTAATTGCGATAATAGGCGTAGATCAGCTCCAATTGGGCCTGTTCGGCGTAGTTACCGAAGGGGAAGTTGTCTTCCAGGGCCCGCAGGTTCTTGATCGCCAGGTCCCACTGGCTGGTGCGCAACTGCCGCTGTGCAGCTTCGTAAAAGGCCTGTTCAGTGCGGTTGCCGGTGGGCAGCCCCTCTTCTGAATCGTCGGTGTTGGCGCAGGCAACCAATATTGCGGACACCAAGGCCAGCAACAGCATTTTCCAGGCTTGCATAGCCCCTCGCTCTATCATTCTCACACTCTACCTTATTAAACTATCCACCAAGATTAATCTGGCGCTCCAGACATTTAACCACAGTCCCGGAGCTGCCCAAAGTATTTGCAATTGTTTAATGAATGACCACCTAAAACTCGATATTGAAGTTCCGGCCAATATGGCTGGTCGAAGATTAGACCAAGCAGCGGCCGAATTAATTCCCGATTATTCCCGTGCACGCCTGCAATCCTGGATCAAGGGCGGCCAGCTCACCTTAAACGGCGCTACCGCTAAGCCCAAGGATAAGCTATTTGGCGGTGAGCAGCTCAGTCTTCGCGCGGAGCTGGAGGTTCAGGGGAGCTGGATTGCTCAACCTCTGGATCTGGAAATCCTCTATGAGGATGAAAGCCTCATAGTGGTCAACAAGCCCGCAGGCTTGGTGGTCCACCCGGCTGCAGGCAATCCGGATGGCACCCTGTTAAACGGCCTGCTCCACCACTGCCCATCCCAGGAGAAAATTCCTCGCGCGGGTATTGTTCACCGCCTCGACAAGGATACCAGTGGCTTGATGGTGGTAGCTAAGACCCTGCCGGCACAAGTGCATCTCGTGGACCAGCTGAAACAGAGAACGGTCAGTCGACAGTACGATGCCCTGGTTCAAGGCTATATCACCAAGGCCGGACGCGTCGAGGCCCCTATTGGCCGGCATCGACAGAACCGCCTGAAAATGACGGTGTTGGATTTTGGCGGCAAAGAAGCCATAACCCATTACCAGGTTCGGCAGCGTTATCGGGCCCAGACATTACTGCGCTGTAAGCTTGAAACCGGGCGCACACACCAGATACGCGTGCATATGGCCCACATTCGTCATCCTCTGGTGGGTGACCCTCTGTATGGGGGACGAGCGAAATTGCCCGCTGAGGCCACGGGGGAGCTTATCCAGGCCCTGCAGAGCTTCCCTCGCCAAGCGCTACATGCGGCGGAACTGGCCCTTATTCACCCGTCTAGTGGGGAAAAAATGCACTGGTGTGCTCCCATGCCAGCGGATATGCTGGCGCTGCTCGATCTTCTCGACAGGGATCAAGTCGAGTGATCACCGGTGGACAAAGAGCCACTTGAAGCGGCGTGGGTATCCTGACACCCGCGCCGCAACACCTATGCAAAGCAGAAAACGCATGTCCATTGACCATTACCTGACCCCCTCTTGGCCTGCACCAGCCCGGGTGCATGCGGCAACGACCCTGCGCAGTGGCGGCGCCAGTTCCGGGCCTTTTAGTCAGTTTAATCTTGGCGCTCATGTCGGTGATGAGGAGTCAAGGGTCCAGGCCAACCGGCGACAACTGTTGGAGGAGCAGAAGCTGCCCGCAGAACCCCAGTGGCTGGAGCAGATACACAGCGACAGGGTTATCGAGGCCCAGAGCGATGGGCTGGTCCGCACAGCCGATGCCAGCTTCAGCAGCGATAGCGGAGTTGTGTGTGCGGTTCTTACCGCAGACTGCCTACCGGTGCTTCTTTGCAATAAGTCGGGGACCAAGGTGGCGGCGGCGCATGGGGGATGGCGGGGTTTGGCCGGAGGCATCCTGCGCAACACCATTGCCGCACTGGATTGCGAGCCGCAGGAACTGCTGGTTTGGCTCGGGCCTGCGATTGGCCCTGAGGCTTTTGAGACGGGGGTCGATGTTTTGGAGGTCTTCTTTGAGAAGGCTCTGAGTGGCGCGCACACTGAGGCGATAGCCCAGTGTTTTCGTCCCCACAGTGAGAAACCTTTGCACTTTCTCGCCGATATCTACGCCCTGGCTCGGGCCGAGTTAGCCGAGCTCGGTGTGGAGAATATTTATGGCGGTGAGCACTGTACATTCAGCGAAAACGAGCGCTTTTTTTCCTATCGTAGGGAAAAAACCACCGGTCGTATGGCTTCACTGATTTGGTTGGCCGGTAATGAGTAAATAAGCGCCGCTGAGTGACGATTGCTGTCAATCGTTAAATCGCACTGCACTTACTATTTTGTATAGGCCATTTGTGTAATGGGATTAGGTGCGGCCCGCAGTTGGGGCTCTCTCCGCATAATTCAAGATGAGTTGGGCACTAAAGAATACCTTGATAGCGAATAGTTTCGCACGCCAGGGAATTTTGTCGGAAATTCCCACCAATTGATTTAAATCATTGAAAACCTTCCCCTCGCCCCTATTTTAATGGTCATCACTACACTGAAGGCGTGGCGCCCACAGGTTGCTATCGACGCAGTGCTACACAATATTCCCGAGTAGGAGAGGTTGCATTCATGCGTATAGACCGAATGACAAACCCGCTGCAGGCAGCTTTTGCCGATGCGCAATCACTGGCCGTTGGCAAAGACCACAATCAAATATACCCAGAACATTTGTTGCTGGCGCTGCTCAACCAGAACAACGGCAGCGTCCCCGCATTTTTATCCCAGGCGGGTTTTAACCTAAATGGTTTGCGCAATGATCTGGCTAAGCGACTGGATAATCTGCCGACCATCAGCTCCCCCACCGGCGATGTGGGAATGTCACAGGAGCTGATGCGCTTGATGAATCTCACCGATAAAAAAGCGCAAAAAAATGGTGATAGCTTTATCTCCAGTGAGACCGTCTTGCTTGCGGCGTTTGATTCCGCGGCGGGGGAAATTTCCAAAATACTCAACGCCAATGGCGATCTGAAACAATTAGAGGCGGCAATACAAAAAGTGCGCGGCGACGAAAAAGTTGACGATCCCAATGCGGAAGAGGCGCGCCAAGCACTGGATAAGTACACGCTGGATCTCACTGAACGTGCGATAGCCGGCAAGCTCGATCCGGTGATAGGCCGCGATGATGAAATTCGCCGTACCATCCAGGTGCTTCAGCGTCGCACCAAAAATAATCCGGTGCTGATCGGGGAACCCGGCGTAGGCAAAACAGCGATTGTCGAGGGGCTCGCCCAGCGAATCGTCAATGGCGAAGTGCCTGAAGGTCTTAAGGATAAACGCCTGCTTTCCCTAGATCTGGGGGCCCTGTTGGCGGGAGCCAAATTCCGTGGTGAGTTTGAAGAGCGCCTGAAAGCGGTGCTCAATGAACTGTCCAAGCAGGAAGGCCGGATCATTCTCTTTATTGATGAGCTGCACACCATGGTGGGCGCCGGTAAAGCGGAAGGTGCCATGGATGCCGGCAACATGCTCAAGCCAGCATTGGCGCGCGGTGAGCTGCACTGTGTCGGTGCCACTACTCTGGATGAATATCGCAAGTACATCGAAAAAGACGCGGCCCTGGAGCGTCGCTTCCAAAAAGTATTGGTGGATGAGCCCACAGAGGAAGATACCATTGCGATCTTGCGTGGATTGAAGGAGCGCTACGAGGTCCATCACGGTGTAGATATCACCGACTCGGCAATTATTGCCGCCACTAAATTGTCCCAGCGCTATATCACCGATCGCCAGCTGCCCGATAAGGCCATCGACTTGATCGATGAAGCCGCCAGTCGTATCCGCATGGAAATAGATTCCAAGCCTGAGTCCATGGATAAGTTAGAGCGCCGTCTTATTCAGCTAAAAATTGAGCGGGAGGCGGTAAAAAAAGATAAGGGTGATGAGGCCACACAGAAACGATTGGCCAAGTTGGAGGAGGAAATTCACCTGCTGGAAAAAGAATATTCCGACCTCGAAGAAGTGTGGAAAGCGGAGAAATCCCAGCTCGCCGGCAGTCACGACTTAAAGGAAAAGCTGGAGCAGGCCAAACTGGATATGGAATCGGCGCGCCGTGCCGGTGACCTTACGCGCATGTCGGAGTTGCAGTACGGCGTGATTCCCCAGCTGGAACAACAGCTAAAATCTGCTGCCACTGCAGATGTTGGTGAAGAGCCGCGCCTACTGCGCAACCGTGTCACCGATGAAGAAGTGGCCGAAGTCGTTTCCCGATGGACCGGCATTCCCGTTTCCAAAATGCTGGAAGGTGAGCGGGAAAAACTGTTGCGTATGGAGGACGAGTTACACAGGCGTGTGATCGGGCAGGGTGAAGCTGTGGAAGCTGTAGCCAATGCTGTGCGTCGCTCACGCGCGGGTCTCGCCGATCCAAATCGCCCAAATGGTTCCTTCCTTTTCCTTGGGCCCACCGGGGTCGGTAAGACGGAACTGTGCAAGGCGTTGGCGCAATTTCTCTTTGACACTGAAGATGCCATGGTGCGCATCGATATGTCAGAATTTATGGAGAAACACTCGGTGGCCCGTCTGATTGGTGCCCCTCCCGGCTATGTGGGATACGAGGAGGGCGGTTACCTGACCGAAGCCGTGCGACGCAAGCCGTACTCGGTAGTCCTGCTCGATGAGGTGGAGAAGGCGCATCCGGATGTTTTCAATATTCTTCTACAAGTGCTCGACGACGGTCGTCTGACCGATGGCCAGGGGCGCACTGTGGACTTCCGCAATACCGTTGTGGTGATGACGTCGAACCTGGGCTCGGACCTGATCCAGAAGTTTGCCAGTGCCACGAATGGCGATGACCTGGATGCCGAAATTCGTTACCGCCAGATGAAAAATGCGGTAATGGAGGTCGTTGGCACCCACTTCCGTCCAGAGTTTATCAACCGTATTGATGAGGTGGTGGTGTTCCATCCGCTGGACAAGGCGGAAGTGCGTTCTATTGCAGAAATTCAATTGCGCCAGTTGTGTCGTCGCCTCAGCGAACGCGATCTGAAGCTAGAGGTTTCCGAGGCTCTGCTGGATAAGCTCGCAGAGGTGGGTTTTGACCCGGTGTACGGCGCGCGCCCCCTTAAACGCGCCATCCAGATCTGGCTGGAAAATCCGCTGGCGCAAGATGTACTCGCTGGAAAATTTACTCCCGGAACTACCATCCATGCAGATGTGGAAGGTGATCGGGCGGTATTCCGCTGAGCGATTGCTACAGTGTTACTGAAATAGATGAATTCCATCTATTTCAGTATCGGCCGCGACACATCCTTGCTCGCGTTAACCTATCAATTAATTTGCCGAATTAATACTTTCAGTGCCAGTAAGAACTGGCGCTGTATATCCCCAGCCGAAAAGTGGCATCCCTTTACCTTCTTCGTTCTCCTGTTGGCGATGACTGAGTGCAATGGCGCGAGCGTTTAGCGGTAGATACCGTATTTTCTTCATAAACTGAACTCTGTAGATTGCTAAGTGCGAACACCGTACTGGGCAAATTTTCTGGCTTGTCGATTTACGAAATTTTCGTGAGTGATTGGGGGTAAATGATCAGTAAACGCATGATGCTAATGCTGCTTGGTTGCCTGATGCTTTTTGGCGGCATATTTGCGTATAAATTTATTGGCAGTTACATGGTGAATCAATTCCTCGATACCATGACCCTACCGGCACCCACAGTGACCTCGGCGAAAGCGGAGCAGCAAAATTGGCGAGAGGATTTAAGTGGGGTTGGCACTGTTCGTGCAGTGAACGGTGTTGAAGTCACCACTGAGGCCGAGGGGGTTGTGAGTGCCATCCATTTCAAATCTGGGCAGTACATACACAAAGGCGACCTTCTCGTGGAAATATTTGCCGAGCCAGAGAAGGCCCAGCTACAGGTTCTCGATGCGGAGCTGCGTTTGGCCAGGCGCAATTATGTGCGAATTAAAACCTTAACCGAACGCGGAGTAACCACCGAAGCGGATCTGGACACTGCGCGCAGTACTTTGGATCAGGTCGTGGCCAATATCGAAGTACAGCGTGCCAGGGTAGATCAGCGCAGAGTTGTAGCACCATTTAGCGGTGTACTGGGTATTCGTCGCATAGACCTGGGGCAGAATGTCAGTCCTGGGGAGGCGGTGGTTTCCCTGCAGCAGCTGGATCCTATATTTGTCGATTTTTCTCTTCCCGAACAGAAATACGCCATGGTGAAGGCGGGAATGTCGGTCAGCCTGACAACGGATGCTTTTCCCGAAAACATTTATCGCGGAAAAATCACTGCGGTGGACCCAAGGGTAGATAATTCCAGCCGCAATTTTCTTATACAGGCCACATTGAATAATCCAAAGAAACACTTGCGCCCAGGCATGTTTGCCCAGGTTTCGATACAGATTGAAGCGAGCCGCCGTGTATTGGTGGTGCCCCGTACGGCTCTGGTATTTGCACCTTATGGCGTGTCGGTTTTTGTATTGGAAAAGAATGAGAAAGGTAACACCATCACAGCGAATAAGCGCTTTGTGAAAACTGGGGAAGAGCGCGGTGATCTGGTGGAAATTGTACAGGGATTATTACTGGGTGATGAGGTGGCGAGTAGCGGTCTGCTTAAATTGCGCAATGGCGAGCCGGCCATTATCAACAATGAAAACAAGCCGCCGGAGAATCCATCCCCAAACCCTGGGAATAGCTAACTTTCGCAGGGGGGCGTGGTGAACTTCACAGAGATTTTTATTCGCAAGCCGGTATTGGCTTCTGTGGTTAGCCTTTTTATTTTTTTACTAGGCCTGCGTTCAATCACTGAGTTAAATATTCGCCAGTATCCAGAATTGGAAAATGCGGTCATCACTGTGACCACGGTCTATGTAGGTGCCGATTCCGATCTGGTACAGGGTTTTATTACCACGCCCCTGGAACAGGAAATTGCTACGGCTGATGGTATCGATTATATGGTGTCGACCAGCGTGCAGGGGCTTTCCACGATTAATGCCTATGTACGATTTGACTTCGATCCTAATGAGGTGCTCACCCAGGTCGTGGCCAAGGTTAATAAGTTGCGCAGCGACTTGCCTGAGGAATCTGAAGACTCCAGTGTGGAAATGCAGCAGGGTGAGACCACGGCTGCCATGTACCTGTCGTTTTCCTCGGGCATTCTCGCCAATAATCAGATCACCGATTACCTGGTTCGGGTAGTACAGCCCAAACTGGCCACCGTAGCAGGTGTGCAGCGCGCGCGCCTGCTGGGAGATAGCACTTTTGCTATGCGCGCCTGGCTTAAACCTAAGGAGATGGCTGCGCTGGAGGTAACCCCGGAGGATGTGGCCAACGCTCTGCGCGATAATAATGTTTTATCCGCGGTAGGGGCCACCAAGGGCTCGAGAGTGGCGATGGAAATACGTGCAGATACGGACATTTCCCGTCAGGTGGACTTTCGCAATCTGGTGGTGCGCGCCAGCGGCGATCAATTGGTGCGCCTCAGGGATGTAGCCGAAATTGAGCTGGGTGCAGAAACTTACGATAGCTCGGTCACCTTTAATGGACAATCAGCGACGTTTATCGCGATCGAAGTGGCGCCAAATGCAAATTCCCTGGATGTCATTAAGCGTGTTCGGCAAAAGCTGCAGAGTGAAATTTTTCCGCAGCTGCCCGAAGGGATGCAGGGGGAAATCCCCTATGACAGTACTGAATATATCCAGGATTCTATTGCAGAAGTCGTGCGTACAATTATCGAAGCGGTGATCATCGTAATTGTGGTGATCTATCTGTTTTTGGGCTCCCTGCGTAGTGTTTTGATTCCCGCTGTGGCACTTCCCCTGTCCTTGGTGGGTGCAATGTTCCTGATGTTATTGATGGGTTTCTCTATCAATTTACTCACTCTACTCAGCATGGTTTTGGCCATCGGCATAGTGGTGGATGATGCGATCATTGTCTTGGAGAATGTACATCGCCATATCGAAGAGGGGCTCGCTCCCCGCGAAGCGGCTATCGTGGGGGCACGAGAACTGGCCTGGCCAGTAGTGGCCATGACCACTACTTTAATCGCTGTTTATATTCCCATAGGTTTTCTCGGAGGTCTTACCGGCACTTTATTTATCGAATTTGCTTTTTCTCTCGCCGGCGCTGTATTGCTGTCTGGTGTGGTGGCGTTGACCTTGTCTCCGATGATGGCGGCGAGAATTCTAAAACCACGGGATAGCGGTGGAACGCGCTTGGAGGTCTGGTTGGAGCGGCGTTTTGCGAGTTTACAAAAAGGTTTTGAAAAGCGTCTGCACAATTCGCTGGAAGAGCGAGAAGTAATTTTATTATTTGGTTTGATTGTCCTGGTAAGTTGCTATTTCCTCTTCATCACCTCACCGCAGGAATTGGAACCGATAGAGGATCGAGGCCTGATACTGACCATTTCCACAGCGGATGCCTACGCCACCCTGGATTATGTCGAACAGTACAGCGGGCAGCTGGTGGACATTGCCGATTTATACACGGAAGTTGAAAATATTTTTCTGCTCAATGGTGCAGGGACTTTTAGTAGCGGTGTCAATAATGCCACCGCGGGTTTTGTGCTGGGGCCCTGGGAAAAACGCGATCGGGATACTGCACAAATGCAGGCATTGATCAGTAAGGATGTACGCAATATTGCCGGGCTGAAAGTGGCGGTGGTGGTACCGCCGAGTTTGCCCACTGCCGGCGGGCAACTCCCGGTTGAATTTGTGATTGGGGCAACTGAGCCGATGGAGAACCTCTCGGCAGTTGCCAGTGAAATTATGGCGAAGGCATTACAGAGCCGAAAATTTATTTTTTTGGATTCTGATCTGAAAATTGATAAGCCAAAAATCGTTATTGAAATTGACCGGGAGAAGGCGGCTACGATGGGGGTGGATATGGCGGACCTAGGACGTGACCTGGGCGCTATGTTATCCGGCGCCTATATTAATCGTTTTTCCCTGGATAACCGCAGTTACAAGGTAATTCCACAGGTTGAGCGGATTGACCGCCTGACCTCCGAGCAACTGGCGCAATACTATATTCGCGCAGTTAACGGTGACCTTGTCCCTGTAGCGACTCTGGTGAGCCTGCGTGAAACCGTGGAACCTCAGCAATTGAAACGTTTCCAGCAGCTCAATGCCGTAACGATTTCCGGGGTGCCGCGTCCCGGTATCACCTTAGGGGAGGCACTGGCGGTGCTGGAGACCGCGGCTGAGGAAATACTGCCTGCGGAGTACTCGGTGGACTACTCCGGTCAATCCCGCCAGTTCAAAACTGAGGGCTCTGAATTAGTGGTAACTTTTTTCTTTGCCTTAATCGTGATTTACCTGGTGCTCGCCGCCCAGTTTGAATCTTGGCGCGACCCGCTCATCATGCTGGTCACCGTGCCCATGAGTGTCTGTGGGGCCATGATATTTGTCAGCCTGGGGTTGACCACGCTGAATATTTACACGCAGGTGGGATTGGTGACTTTGATTGGTGTTATTTCCAAGCATGGAATTTTGATCGTGGAATTCGCTAATAAATTACAGTTGGGTGGGTTGGATAAGCGTGCAGCTATCGAAGAGGCTACCTCAATTCGACTGCGCCCCGTACTGATGACCACGGCATCACTAGTGCTGGCGATGGTACCGCTGCTGATTGCTTCGGGCCCTGGAGGCGGGGCCCGTTTTGCTATGGGCCTGGTTGTGGCTTCGGGTATGAGCATAGGAACACTGTTTACGTTATTTGTCGTACCGGCTATGTACTTATATTTGGGGCGCGACTACCAGGCAGTAATAAAAGCGCGAGGGAGATAACGCAGTTCGTTTGGGGGGGATGTTTGGCGTCGCTGTTTCAGACGTCGAGGATACCCCTTGTGGTATTGCTTCGGCGGAACTCACTGGGAGTTACTCCCTCGTGCTTTTTAAAGAATCGGGTGAACACGGCCCGTTCAGCAAAGTGCAGTTTTACCGCAATGCTCTCGACGGATTCACTGGAAGACAGAAGTAGCCGTTTCGTTAGGGCTAGGGTGACGCTATCTTTTAGCTCCTGAAAAGTGACCCCCTGCTCTTTCAATCTTCTTTGCAGGGTGCGTCCACTGGTGCGGAAGTGGGCGGCGGCCTGCTTGATGGTGACTTCTTCGCTGAGTATGTGCTTCTCCAGCCACGAGCGCAGGCTGGCGGCCAAATTGTAGCTCGACAAAGTGTTGTGCAGAACGGTTTTGAGAATATTGCGGCTCTGACTACGCAGCAATTTATGGTAGCTGGGGATAGGGAAGTCTAGGGTTTGTGGGCCCAAGATTATAGCGTTGGCATTGCTGTTGAACTCTATTGGACACTGGAATATCCGAGCGTAAATAGAGTCATCTTTAGGTTGGGGGCTACGTAACTTTACACTGCGTACCTCGGTAAATTGGGGATTCAGAGTGCGCAGTAATTCTGCGATACGGGCCATCAACATCTCGGCCAGGAAATGGTTTACCTGTTCACTAAATAATTCCAATCTCCAGTGCAAATTTAGAGTTTCAAGCTCTTCTTCCTGCTTAGTTTCGAACCTCAGTAGCGGTGCTAGCGTTTGAGACAAAACAATTTCCGCAGGCCTCAGGATTTCCCGTGGGCGTCGCAGAGAAGGTTGTGCCTCAATAATGGTTTCCTCGAGCCACAAAATAATGGGGAAACGACTAAAGCTGAGCCCCGGTGAAGAAACGGGGGAGAGCGCCACCAGGTTTTCTATAAGGGCATTGAATTCGCTATAACTGAGCCGCTCGCTTTCGCGGGGATTCCAGCTAAACGTAAAAGGCAGGCGCTCAATCAATATCCCGATGGGGATACCGAGGCGCGCAGCAGCAGTTACAAAATAAGGTGCAAAAATTTTAGGCACGCCGGCGTGGCCGGACATATTTTTATTCTGGTCTCTCATGACTCTTTGCCGTCCGGGTGGCGTTGGCTGGATCATAGCAAAGGCGCTTTAAACAACGAAAAGAAAAATGTGAAATATGACGATGCGGTCGCCTCATGTGGCGTACTGGATCATCCTCTGGCGCGTTAAATCCTATTGCGATGCCAGTCTCACCGGATAACGTGCAGAGGTCTGCAGCGTGTTGCGAAACGGATACCTTGAGACTCTGCGGTCAGTAAATTTCCACTTATAAAATTATAAAGGTTGATAACCATGACTCTGTCTAAGCGACTGGGCGCAGGCCTGTCTGTTTTTTTTGCTGCGATGGTAGGTGCTTCTTCAGCGGTAGCGGAGAACTGCTATATCTTGGTCCATGGACACGGCGTTGAGGGGCACACAACCAGTACAGATAATGATGGGAGTTTAGTGCAGCCGGCACTGGATTACTGGAGTGAAACCTATTTTGATGAATATAAAAACAGTAGCTTTATTGATCAGCTGCTAACTAGTGGCGGAAACTATGGCGTGGTGGGGTACAACTCTACCGATGAGGGTGAACTTCCCTATTGGCACGACCAAACTTCGGGAGAAATTGCCCGGCAAATTCTTCAGATCCGCAGTGGGGCTGGGGATAGATTCGAACACGACAAGCAGTGTTCTGCAGAGGATACTTTTTGGATTATTTCCCACAGTCAAGGTGCTGCGCAGATGATGTATATCGCGGGTAACGCGGTTGAAGGATCACCATACTACAACCGCGCTTACGATCAGTTCGACACCGATACAGAAATGCAGGAAGTCAAGAAGTGCTCGACCACTTGGTATGGCAGCAAAAGCTGTAAAACGGTTACCCAGGAAGTGCAGGTTGCCAGCCTGAGCGATGTGAATGCGGTTACCGTCGATTTCGATAGTGCAATTAGTGGTGTGGCTGCAATTTTTACCACCGGCGGTGCGATCACAGGTACCGAGGGTGTCGACCGGATTTGTAACGGCACTTGGTACGACGAGGTAATCAACGATCTATTCTTTGGTCGAGAGTGTGCCGCAGTGCGCTATATGCAGACGAACGATATTTATACCGTACGCAATTATGTGGGCACTAACTTGGCTGCACCGGTCTATACCATCGGTGGCTATGCGGGTTTCCCGGGTGCGGAAAGTGTTTCCTCAGCACTGCTAAATGGCGAAGATGACGGTTATATCAATCTCGCCTCCCAGATGAACTGTTCCGGCTCCGGCAAGCGCAATCTCTGGTCCAATCTAAAGCAATACGATACTTTTATGGGCATTGCCTACGGCAGCGCAACGTTCTCCTGCGATAACGACAACAAGGGTACGGCTCGCTCTTATAACTTGGCCAGCATCTATACCGACCACGATGCCCAGCGCAATGGCGGTATTATGTCCCCGGATTACGATGGCATACCCGATGGCCTGGACTGCGGTGTGGGTAAAAATAGTGCCGGCCGCATCGCCGCCTGTACCGAGTAGTTTTTAACGGGAGAGAGTTCATGCCTGCCAACAACAAGCGTCGATTAACCATCTTTGCAAGTATCGTCTTTATCACCGCTGCCGTGGTTTATTGGAGCACTGGTGAAGGTGGGGAAGTATCCTCGGCGGTTGTTGCCAAGGCTGAGGCGGGAGGGCTAGCCGCCCGCCAGCCCCAGCGGGCAGAACCCCGACAGGTCGATCCTGTGCAGGAGGTTTCGATCGAGGATGAATCTGTGCAGGTTTGGCAGGAGATCCAAGCTAAGCCGGTCAAGACCGAACTGCACCAATCCCTGCTCTCCGATTTGGCGAAATTTCACCGTTATCCACCGGGTAATCGCTCCATTAAGAGTGTCTCACAAGATCCGATTTCCCAGACCCACGCCCCGGATCAGCGCACGACCTACAGTGATAATGGCGATACGCTGACCCTTTGGACTGATCAGAAATTCTATCGGTATGGGGATGCCGTGCGGATCTATGCCTATCAAACAGACAGCAACGGGGTCAAGGTGCCGGCGGAGCTCACTGCCCTGATGGTGCTGGACGATCAACATGTGGTGGGCTCTTTGACCTTTGAGGATAGCAATGGAGACCGGGTTTACGAAGCGGAAATGGAGGCGGGGATTTACCAGGGAGAGTCACTGCCAACGGGTATCTACAAAATCATTGTAGATACCGATATCGATGGTCTGCGTGATGCCGCTGCGTTCACCTTGTCGGAAGACACCGGCAGCTACACCGGTAATTTGCGTGATTCCGTCACTAGTGAGGGCGATTTACTGGTGGAGGCCGAGGTAGAGGTGCTGCAGCAGGGGCGTTTTTACTTCCGCGGTTCCCTCTACAATGATGAGCAGACACCGATCGGTAGTGCCCAATATCAGGTTGAGCTGTCTCCAGGGCGCCACTGGATTCCCTTAGAGTTTTACGGATTGATGATCCGTGATGCTGAACAGGATGGTCCCTACCTGGTAAAACAGCTCAGCATAGCCAGAGTGACTGTTCCGAGAGCCGACAGGCTGTTTGAGCCGGGTTATTACACCGAGCGTTACAGCCTGGAGCTGTTCAACGATAAGCCCTATAAAGAGCTGTAATGGCAGGGACGTCAGCAGTTATCGCGGATACTTTTTTTCTCATTTGCGATACGCTGCTGGCGCTCGTCCTCGCCCAGCATGCGGTGATTCCCCTGCTCGTCAATTTCGCGCACTCGAGCGTGAGTTGTCAGAGATTTCAGATTTTTCTGCGAGGATTCACAGCGTTGCGCACGGGCTTGAGCTTGTGCACGCGCAATTTCTTCCTCCATTTTTGAAGAGCCTTGGGGTTCTTGTTTATTGGTATTTTGCGGCTCTGGAGAGTGCTTGCTAGCTTCCTGCTTAGCCTGCTCCTCGGTCAGCGCGGCTTGCTGCTCCGACTCCCACTGTTTAAAGCGCTCCGATTTGGGCTTCTTGATGACTTCAACCTCAGCGCTATTGGGCGGTTGTTCACCAAAGTGCACGACGCCGTCTTCATCCACCCACTTGTAGATACCGTTGGCTTGTGTGGCCAGTGCCAGGCCAGAGAATAGCATTGCGAGTGCGATGCGCATTGATTTACCCCTCATCGTTTTAGCTTTCCTTACCCGGCGTATTGTACCGGCATCCTTGGACTTTCCTGTAACTCTCTTAACACTTTTATTCATGTCTATTGACAGTCCAGGTTGTATTGGCAAAATCGACCGCTTCCTCGGCGAGTAGTCGTCTCCGCACACCCGCGGCCAGGACGCTAGCTCAGGCGGATCATCCTTCCGCCGCATTTCCGTCGAGAGGCTCTCCCTACCCCTGGAGGCCTGCTAGCCTGCAATTCGGACACTGCGGTGTCGGGTTTGGGCTGGGTGTTTTATTGCAAGCGATGATTTCATCCTAAAAATCGGCATGTAAACACGCAACAGGCTGATATCTGTCACCATTTTCCTTTACAATTGGCGTTCAGCATTCTTGTTGTTCGTTCGGTTAGCGCTTCTTCGGTGATGGCTATCCTACCAACTAGGCAAATTGAGGAGACTCAAGTGGAATTACTTTCCGGCGGCGATATGTTGGTTCGCGCGCTGCAGGATGAAGGGGTAGATCTGATTTTTGGCTACCCAGGCGGTTCGGCACTGCATATCTATGATGCCATCTTCAGGCAGAAGTCCATCAAGCATGTACTGGTGCGTCACGAGCAGGGGGCGACCCATGCGGCAGACGGTTATGCCCGTTCCACGGGCAAGGCGGGGGTAGTACTGGTGACCTCCGGCCCAGGGGCTACCAACGCGATTACTGGAATTGCCACAGCTTATATGGACTCGATTCCTATGGTGGTGATCTCGGGCCAGGTGCCCAGGGACAAAATCGGCGAGGATGCTTTTCAGGAAACCGATATGGTGGGTTGTTCACGCCCGATCGTGAAACACAGTTTCCTGGTAAAGAATGCTGAAGAAATTCCCGCGGTGGTTAAGAAGGCCTTCTATATCGCTAATACCGGCCGCCCAGGGCCGGTGGTTATTGATGTGCCCAAGGATGTGACCAATCCCGCAGAGCGGTACCCCTACCATTACCCCGAAAAACTGCGCATGCGCTCCTATACCCCGGCGGGTAAGGGACACAGCGGTCAGATACGCAAAGCGGTTGCACTGCTGCTATCGGCGCGACGACCGGTGATTTACGCCGGCGGCGGCGTCGTGCAGGGGGAAGGCTCCGAACTGCTCACGACGCTGGCGCGCCACCTTAACTACCCGGTGACCAATACCCTGATGGGCCTCGGTGCGTTTCCCGGTAGTGATAAGCGCTTCCTCGGGATGCTCGGGATGCACGGCACATTTGAAGCCAACACTGCGATGCATCATGCCGATGTGATTTTGGCGGTGGGGGCGCGTTTCGATGACCGTGTTACGAATACCCCGAACAAATTCTGTCCCGGCGCCAAGATTATTCACATCGATGTTGACCCGGCGTCCATCTCCAAGACGATTGTTGCCGACATACCCATCGTGGGCACTGTCCAGTCGGTGTTGGCAGACATGCTGGAAGCGTTTAAATCCAGTGAGGAGCAGCCAGATCAGTCGGCGATTGTTGATTGGTGGCGGCAGATAGAGGACTGGCGGGAGCGCCACGGCCTCTATACCGCTCCGCGCTATAGAACCGATGGTGCATTAATTATGCCTCAGGAAGTGATTCGTGCGGTTTACGATATTACAGAGGGGGATGCTTACGTCACCTCGGATGTTGGGCAGCATCAGATGTTTGCCGCTCAGTATTACCACTTTGATAAGCCGCGTCGCTGGATCAACTCCGGTGGCCTCGGCACCATGGGCTTTGGCTTACCCGCTGCCCTGGGGGTGAAAATTGCCCACCCCGATAAGGAAGTCGTATGTGTGACCGGGGAGGGCAGCATCCAGATGTGTATACAGGAGTTGTCTACCGCTACTCAATACCATCTACCAGTCAAAATCCTATGCCTTAACAACCAGGCCCTCGGCATGGTGAAGCAGTGGCAAGAGATGCAATACGAAGGGCGCCTATCCAATAGTGTTTACGAAGAATCCCTGCCGGATTTTGTCAAGCTCGCTGAGGCCTACGGACACCTGGGTGTGAAAATTGAACGACGCGAGGATTTACATGCAAAGTTGCAGGAGGCTTTTGCGCAAAAGGATCGCACGGTATTTATCGATGTTTATGTCGACCCCTCTGAGCATGTGTATCCGATGCAGGTCATGCCGAGCGGCTCCATGCGCGATATGTGGCTGAGTAAAACGGAACGGACATAGGGGCTAGGGCGATGCGTAGAATTATTTCGGTTCTGATGGAGAATGAGCCGGGTGCTTTGTCCCGTGTTGTTGGGTTGTTTTCCCAGCGCGGTTACAACATTGAGAGCTTAACTGTCGCGCCTACCGAGGATGCCACTTTGTCGCGGCTAACCCTGGTGACCATTGGTGATGACCACAAAATTGAGCAGATCACTAAAAATCTGAACAAACTCATCGATGTAGTAAAGCTGGTCGACCTCACTGAGGGTTCTCATATTGAACGGGAGCTATTGTTGGTAAAGGTGCGTGCAAACGGCGCCCAGCGCGATGAAGTAAAGCGCAGCGTGGATATTTTTCGCGGGCAGATTGTGGATGTCACCAGCAGTATGTACACGGTGCAAGTTGCAGGTACCGGTGAAAAGCTGGATGCGTTTTTGCAGGCGTTAGGAGAGCACACCATCATGGAAGTCGTGCGCTCAGGGGTCTCGGGAATTGCCCGTGGTGAAAAAATATTAAGTGTGTAGATAGCAGGAAACAGGAATTTAGCAATGCAAGTTTATTACGATAAAGATTGTGACCTCTCTTTAATTCGCGGAAAAAATGTTGCCATTATTGGTTATGGTTCTCAGGGACACGCTCACGCCAATAATCTCAAAGACTCGGGTGTGGCTAATGTAGTTGTTGGCCTGAGAAGAGGGTCAAGCTCCTGGAGTAAGGCCGAAAGTGCTGGCCTGCGTGTTGCCGAGGTGGAAAGCGCAGTCAAGGATGCGGATGTGGTTATGATCCTGGCTCCAGATGAGTACCAGGCGAATATATATCGGGAGCAGGTGGCTCCAAATTTAAAATCCGGATCGGCACTCGCTTTCGCTCACGGCTTTAATATCCACTTTGAATTAATTGAGCCGCCGGCCGATGTGGATGTCATTATGATCGCGCCTAAAGGCCCCGGCCATACGGTGCGCTCTACCTATCTAGAGGGTGGCGGCGTGCCAACCCTGATTGCGATTTACCAGGATGCCTCGGGTAAGGCGAAGGATCTCGCCCTTTCTTACGCCAGCGCAAATGGCGGTGGCCGCTCGGGCATTATTGAAACCAACTTCCGAGAAGAGACTGAAACCGACCTGTTTGGCGAGCAGGCGGTACTGTGTGGCGGTGTGTCTGCGCTGGTAACTGCGGGCTTTGAAACACTCGTTGAGGCCGGCTATGCGCCAGAGATGGCTTATTTTGAGTGCCTGCACGAACTTAAGCTGATTGTCGATCTTATGTACCAGGGGGGTATTGCCGACATGCGCTATTCTATTTCCAATACCGCAGAGTACGGCGACTATGTTACCGGGCCGCGAGTCGTTACCGAAGATACCAAGGCTGAAATGAAGCGTGTGCTCAAAGATATTCAGACCGGTAAATTTGCCAAGGACTTTATGCTGGAGTCTCTCGCCGGGCAACCGCGTTTGAAAGCGGAGCGTCGTATCGGGGCCGAACATGAAATTGAACAGGTGGGCGCCAAGCTGCGGGCGATGATGCCCTGGATCAAGGCCAATAAAATTATTGACCGGACCGAAGGCAGCGGTTGATCCTTTTTATAAGAAAAACGGCGGGGCTTCCCGCCGTTTTTTTTTGCCCTGTGCGCACATTGGGCAATGGCGTACACTCGCTGGCTGCAAAATGTATTAACGGAGAGTCTATGAGCGTTCAAGGGGATAAGAAGCAGCCCGCGGACCCAGCAAGTGAGTCGAATGAGGAAATTCGTTTACCGATCGACGAGCATATTGAGGAAGAGGTTGCGGAAAACGGCAAGAGAGTACGTGCTCGTGGAGTGTATCTTCTGCCCAACCTGATTACGACGGGTGCTCTCTTTAGTGGCTTCTATGCCATCGTAGCCGGAATGAGTGGCAACTTTGAGGCGGCGGCTATCGCGATATTTGTAGCCATGGTGCTGGATGGTCTGGATGGGCGAGTGGCGCGCTTGACTGATACTCAAAGCGCCTTTGGTGTGCAGTATGACTCCCTCTCGGACATGGTGTCCTTTGGCCTTGCCCCTGCCTTAGTGGCATTTAGTTGGGGTTTGGGCACCTTGGGAAAATTTGGTTGGGCGATCGCATTTTTATATGCGGCCTGTGCCGCCCTGCGCCTGGCCCGTTTCAATACCCAGGTCGATACAGTCGATAAGGGTGTATTTATCGGTCTCGCCAGCCCGACTGCGGCGGCAATAGTCGCCAGTATGGTTTGGGCGGGGCACGATTTGGAGGTCGGTGCAGGTTTGGCAACAATCGCTGCGCTGGTAACTGGAGCGGCTGGGCTCCTGATGGTCTCCAATTTCCATTACACCAGCTTCAAGCGACTGGATTTCAAGGGTAGGGTGCCCTTTGTAATGATGCTTGCAGTTATCCTTATCTTCAGCCTCGTGACTATAGACCCCGCTGGAGTGTTGCTCACGTTGGCCGTACTCTACACACTATCGGGCCCGGCGATGTGGCTATGGGGGCGAGTACATCCGAAACCAGCCAATCAGCCTGGGAAAGCCGATAGTGATAAAGCGAAGGATAAAGAGCTGCATTAATTTAAAAGGATTCCTTTTGGGGTCTGTGTTGCATGACCTTACTTTATAGGTAAGCGGGGATGCGAGCTAACACGGAATTGTGATCGTCGGAAGGTCGGATGCGGCCTTAATATTCCCCTCAAAATAAGAGGGCTGTGCGACAGCTGAAAAAAGTCTTGCACAGAAGCACAGTAATCCGTATAGTTCGCCTCCTCGCTGCTCAGGCAGCAGCGGGAAGGCAGCTCCAAGTGATTGATTTTCTTAAGAAAATTACTTCAAAAAAGAGCTTGCCAAGCACCGAGAGGCCGCTATAATGCACGCCACTCAAGCAAGGGCGGAAACGGCCTTGCAGGGATTCGGAAAGCTCTTTGAGTTACACGGATCGCCGAGAAAAAAGCTGAAAAAACACTTGATTCAGCGACCAGGATGTGTAAAATACGCGTCCCGCAGTTAGAGCCCGGCGCTCAACTGAGTTGTTTAAAAATTCGATCAAGCAATATGTGTGGGTGCTTGCGGAATGATGAATCGATACATCTAGCTTCGGCTAGAAAAAGATTTATCGGAAGTAAGTAACTCATGTCAATGAATTACGTTTTAATTCCGAGCAAAACTTAAGTCTGATCAGGAGCCATATTCCGGTTCTTGTGAAAGGCGAACTCTTTAAACTGAAGAGTTTGATCATGGCTCAGATTGAACGCTGGCGGCAGGCCTAACACATGCAAGTCGAGCGCGAAAGTTCTTCGGAGCGAGTAGAGCGGCGGACGGGTGAGTAACGCGTGGGAAATTGCCCAGTAGTGGGGGACAACATTCGGAAACGGATGCT
>NZ_CANMKV010000014.1 GCF_947498635.1 uncultured Microbulbifer sp.
TGTGGAAGCTTACTAGCCTACAGCCAGCTGACCTCTCTCGCTATTGCCAAGTGTGTCGGTTGTTATGGGAATCTAGGATGAAACACAACCTTAGAACCAAATAGAACAATACTGATCACTAAAACCATCACGCACTCTCGTCAAATTACTAACTTATTGATTTTTTAATATCTTTATCCCGTTACTCTCGCCTCTTTCATAAATATTGGCCACCATGATCGAAACCTCCAGTGGGCATTAGTCACCAATAAGGAGCATCTATAAAGGAAAGCCCAAACCAAGAACTGCTCAGAAACGAAAAAAATATTTTTTTACCAGCGCCAAGTCACTGCTAAATAGGGCCCATGCTCAGTAATATCATAAGCAAAGCGCCCATCAGAGAGACGGCCGGAATAATCGATGCTGTAATACTGGTAGCCCAAGCGCAGTGAGGTGGTTTTCCAGGCGCGCCAGTCTAACCCTGCTAATACATTCCACTGCAAATCATCACCACCAGCTCCGAAACCGCCGATTTCGGTACGCGCTCCCAGTGTCAGGCAGTCATTCAAGGCAAAACCCACACGGGTGCCAATAGTGGGTTCCCACCAGCTTTTGCGGCCGCCCAGGCGATTTTGTACTTCCGGCATTCTGCCAATATCAATACCCACGCGGGCTTTCACTTCCTGCCTGAGGCGATTCCAGCGTACTCCCGCACCTATATCCCAAAAATAGCGACGGTCGCTTTCATTAAAATGCCCTTGCAGTACTCGGTAAACACCAAAGGCAGCAATCCACCCCTGGTGAACATCCACATTAACATCGATATCAATATTTATATCCAACTGGGGATTTCTGGGGGGGGCAACAGTCGTCCCCTCATTTAAATTCAAGTGTACATAGTAGAGGTCGGAAACCAAGCCAAAACGCCCTTTCCAGGCCTCCAGGCGAACAGAAAAAGCCGTATTAAGAAGCTCCAAGGTTTTCTTTAAATTCAGATCCACATCCACAGTGGTATCCGCCACTGTGGCCTGCCCTTCGGTACGCAAGGGCAGGAAAATATAGGGGGTGGCCACAAAGCGCCAAACATCTGGCTGTGAAACAACCGCTGTATTTGCGAAGTTGTGTTCCGGTGTCGTTTGAGCCTCGGCCACACAGCCAATTAGTAGCGCTGCGAGTCCATTAAAGATTACTGCCGCTTTATTTGCCGCCAAGACCATCTCCATGTAATGGTTTTACCGAGGTTCAATCTCGATAAGCATCCATTAAGGATAGATAGCGCTCGCCTGAGGGAATTTACCGAAGGGAAACCGCCGCGCCGGATGTGGCGCGGTGGCAGTGCGCACTGGGGACAGTGCGCAGGGCTTACTTTGTCGCCCTATTTATCGTTCGCCTAGTCATTTGCTTCCGGGCGCATATGCGGGAACAGCAACACGTCGCGAATCGATGGGGAGTTGGTAAACAACATTACCAGACGGTCGATACCGATACCTTCACCGGCGGTGGGCGGTAGGCCGTACTCCAGCGCACGGATGTAGTCGGCATCAAAGTGCATGGCTTCATCATCACCCGCGTCTTTCTCGGCTACCTGAGCCTGGAAGCGCTCGGCCTGGTCTTCGGCGTCGTTCAGCTCGGAGAAGCCATTGGCAATCTCGCGGCCACCAACGAAGAACTCGAAGCGGTCGGTGACAAACGGATTGTTATCGTTGCGACGCGCCAGCGGAGACACCTCGGTGGGGTATTCCGTGATAAAGGTCGGCTGGTCGAGGCGGTGCTCTACGGTCTTCTCGAAAATCTCGATCTGAACCTTGCCCAGGCCCCAGCTTTCCTTCAGCGGGATATCCAGTTTTTCTGCCACGGCGCGAGCAGATTCGATCGTGTCAATATCGGCCGCAGTCAATTCCGGGTTGTAGTGCAGGATGGAGTCGAACACGGATAGGCGCGCGAACGGCTTGGAGAAGTCGTAACTGCTGTCCTGGTATTCCACAGTGGTGGAGCCTAGTACATCCTCACAGATACCGCGCAGCATCTTCTCGGTGAGATCCATCAGGTCGTTGTAGTCCGCGTACGCCTGGTAGAACTCGAGCATGGTGAACTCGGGGTTGTGGCGTGTGGACAAACCTTCGTTGCGGAAGTTGCGGTTGATCTCGTAAACCCGCTCAAAACCGCCGACCACCAGGCGCTTCAGGTACAGCTCGGGGGCGATGCGCAGATACATATCAATATCCAGCGCATTGTGGTGTGTCACAAAGGGACGTGCGCTGGCGCCGCCGGGAATCACCTGCAACATAGGCGTTTCCACTTCCATAAACTGCTGGCCATTCAGGAACTGACGGATGTACTCGACAATTTTGGAGCGCACGCGAAACACTTCACGCGCTTCCGGCGTTGCGATCAGATCTACGTAGCGTTGGCGGTAGCGCAGTTCCTGGTCGGCGATGCCATGGAATTTCTCTGGCAGCGGGCGCAGCGCTTTGGTCAGCAGGCTGTACTCTTCACAGTTGACGTAGAGATCACCCTTGCCAGACTTGTGCAGGGTGCCTTTTACGCCGACGATATCGCCAATATCCCAGGTGCCGAAGCGCTCTTTAATATCTTTTTGCGCAGCTTTGTCGGCGTAGAGCTGAATGCGATCCGAGACATCCTGAATCACCATGAAGGGGCCGCGTTTCGCCAGGATACGTCCCGCTACGCACGCCCGTTTACCCAGTTCTTCCAGCTCCTCTTTCTGTTTATCGCCGAACTCCGCTTGCAGGTCGGCAGCGAGGTTCTCGCGGCGAAAACTGTTGGGGAAAGCATTGCCCTTCTCGCGCAGAGCGGAAAGCTTGGTGCGGCGCTCGGCGATCAGTTTGTTTTCGTCTTGCTGGATATCAGTCATGGTGATCTATCAGTTTTGTGAGTGATATTGCCCCCCTCCCGTTGGTGAGAGGCGAGGGACGCGGTGAGGGTGGAGCCCCCGAATCAGAGACCGGCTTTCAGGCTGGCTTCGATAAACTGGTCCAGGTCTCCATCCAGTACTGCCTGGCAGTTGCTGGTCTGGACATTGGTGCGCAGGTCCTTAATACGCTGGTCGTCCAACACGTAGGAGCGGATCTGGCTGCCCCAACCGATGTCAGCCTTGCTGTCTTCCATGGCCTGCTTTTCTGCATTGCGCTTGAGCATTTCCTGCTCGTACATTTTTGCACGCAGCATTTTCCAAGCTTTATCGCGGTTTTGGTGCTGGGAGCGCTCACTCTGGCACTGCACCACAATATTGGTTTCCAAGTGGGTCAAGCGCACCGCAGAGTCGGTTTTGTTTACGTGCTGACCACCGGCGCCAGAAGCGCGGTAGGTATCTTCACGCACCTGGGATTTGTCGATATCAATTTCAATATTGTCATCGATTTCCGGCGAAACAAATATCGAGCTGAAAGAGGTATGACGGCGGTTGCCGGAATCAAAGGGCGATTTGCGCACTAGGCGATGTACACCGGTCTCGGTGCGCAACCAGCCAAAAGCGTGGTCTCCAGCAAAATGTACGGTGGCACTCTTGATACCCGCGACTTCCCCGGCGGAAACCTCTTCCAGGGTTGTCTTAAAACCGTGGGCCTCACCCCAGCGCAGATACATGCGCAATATCATTTCCGCCCAGTCCTGAGCCTCGGTGCCACCAGAGCCCGCCTGGATATCCAGGTAGGCGTTATTCTCGTCATTTTCACCAGAGAACATACGACGGAATTCCAGCACGCCCAGCTGCTGTTGCAGGTTTTCGATCTCGGCGGAAACCTCTTCCACAGAGTCCTCGTCGTTCTCCTCTACCGCCATCTCCAGCAGCTCGCGGCAATCGGCAATACCCGAGTCGAGGTTTTCGATGGTGGTGACAACAGTTTCCAGGGAGGCGCGCTCGCGCCCTAATTCCTGCGCGCGATTGGGATCGTCCCAAACGCTCGGCTCAGCCAGTTCCAGTTCGACCTCTGTTAGGCGTTCTTTCTTGTTGGCATAGTCAAAGATACCCCCTAAGAACGTCGGTGCGCTCTGCGAGGTCTTTTAATTGATTGAGGAGGGGATTGATTTCCATGAATTCTCAGTCTTCCGACAAAAATAAAGCGGCGCGTATTCTACCGCAGCGCGCAGGGGTACTGCCAGTCGGCCAACCAGCAGAAACCGGCGAAATTCTTATTCGCAAGGCTGGCCGGAAAGCTGCTCTAAAATCGCGCAGCGCGGGGAATCATCACCGGCACAGCTGTCTACAAAGGACGCCAGGGAAGCACGCATTTCCAGCATATCGCGCAACTGGGCTTCCAGCCTTGAGAGTTTTTCACGCACCAGCTGTTGGGTTACTCTACTGCGCCGACCGGGGTTGTCGCGCAGCTCTAACAGGCTGCGCACCTCATCGACAGAGAAACCACTGGCACGGGCGCGCTGGATAAAGCGCAGAGCCTCTAGGTTCGCCTCGCTGTAATCGCGATAACCATTCGCCCGCCGCGCAGGAACCAGAAGCCCTGTCGATTCATAGTGGCGCAGCGCTTTGCTACTGAGGCCCGACTGCTGCGCCGCCTGGGAAATATTCATTGCCAATACTCACCCCATTTACTGCTTTTAGTGCCCGGCGGCCTCTCTTTAGGCGCTATTGTCCCGGCACTCGGAAAACTGATACTGCATCTGCTCCGCAGGGTCGTAACCCAGTTCCAATGCCGCATCCAGTGCATCCATGCTGACCAGGTGCAGCAGTATATCTCCAGTGGGAGCGCCGCATACCGCTGGATACATTCGGTCTGTGCGCACCCCGCAGCGAGATTCCTGCACCATTACGCCGTTCTCACGTAATTTAGCCAAGCTCTGTTGCAGGGTCACACCACCACCCTCGCACTGCTTGCGGCCGCTCTTGCGGTAAACCCAAACCAGCTCGCCCGGCCTGGGTGCTGGAGGACTCGATGCCACTTCAGGCTGGTTGGCACCCCGAGTATTTTCGGCCTGATTTTCCACTGCCTTTTCCTCCCTGGCTCCACCACAAGCCGCCATGGCCACTGCCAGAGTCAGCGTAAGCAGAGTGGACAACATCGTTTTCACCATCAAACGTCCTCCATAAAGCGATGGCCACCCAGCTCAGGACAAAGCCAACCAGGCTCCCACCAATAGCATCAATGTACCGGAAATACGGTTTATCAGACGCACATTCTCCGCGCGCTCCAACAGGCGGCTGAGAGCCTGACCACCCCCAGCGTAAATCAGCAAACACAGGGTTTCCAGCAACAGTATGGTGACAATCAGCACCGAAAGTTGCGGTGCCAGTGGCTTGCCCTGGTTGATAAAGGGCGGTAATAGCGCAATGAAAAACGCCCACCCCTTGGGATTGGCCACAGCGGTAATAAATCCCTGCGCCACAAGCGCCTTTGCCGAGGGCCGGCCACGCCCTTTAGCCTCATCGAGTACTGCCAACTGACCCTGCGCGCGCCACATCTGTAAGCCAATCCAGATAAGGTAGGCCCCGCCGCAGTATTTGAACACCTGAAACACAGAGGGGTACTGCGACATCAGTACGGCGGCTCCAAGCACTGAAGCCAGTGCCACCAGGGCAACACCAGCCAGCTCACCGATCATCATCCACAATGTGTGGCGCACCCCCACAGTGATCCCCAAGCTAAGTGCCAACATCATGCACAGCCCCGGCGTGACCGAGGCAAAGAAACTGGCCGGGACAAAAAGCGCGAGTACCGATAAATCCATAAGCTTTCCTAGTGGTGTGTACCGCTGTGATTTCCAAAGTGGCTGACCAGCATTCCAGCCAGCATCAGCCCACAGCCGACCAACTCGCGGGTATTCAATATTTCATTGAGAAACAACCAGCCCGCCGCCAGCGCAAACACCGCCTCCAGGCTCATAATTACAGTGGCATGGGAGGGTGCCGCATAGCGCTGAGCCAGTAACTGGAACGTAAACGCCAGCGCCGTAGAAAAAATCATCATGTAGGCAATGGGCCAAGCCGCATCTACAGCCGACTGAATTGTGGCCTGCTCAGTAAAGAGTGAGGCGAGGGCCGATAGCAGGCCGCACATCAGAAACTGTATACAGGCGAGGCGCAGCGCATCGTAACGCTTGACTAGGCGATCGGCGGAGAGCACCTGAATGGCGAACACAAAGGCACTGGCAAACACCATCAGATCGCCTATTAGCTGTGACTCCTCACTAAAATCTGCGAGCGAATAGAGGCCAAATAAAGCCAGGCCAATACCCGCCCATGTCCAGCGGTTGGTTTTATGACCGAGGGACAACCCGATGACCGGTACCAATAACAGGTAAAAACCGGTAATAAATCCGGCGCGACCGGCAGTGGTATAAAGCAGACTCACCTGCTGCAGTGCCGCGCCGAGAAACAACCAAAAACCGAGCAGGGCTCCGCCAGGCAAACAGGCTTTCCAACGGTGATTGACGTGCCCGCCATCCACCTCAACGGGCTGAGCATCCCGCCGCGATGAGAGCCAGTAAACAATCGGCACCAAAATCAGACCACCGAGAATAAAGCGCCAGGCATTGAACGCCAGCGGCTCTATATCCGCCATGGCAATCTTTTGCGGTACGAAGGCGACACCCCAAAACAGCGCCGCCAATAACAGTAGGGTTTCCGCCTGTACTTGTTTGCGTTTCACGTCTTCAACTTCCAACCACTTTTTAAAAACCGGTGTACACAGGCTCCATGCGCTGCACAGCGGCCAACAAAGGTGTCCTTATACGGCTTCCAACAGGCTCACCATTAACTGCAGGGACTCGCGCCCACGAAACTCATTCACGTCCAGTTTAAAAGCCAGCCGCACTTTCTCGGCGGCCTGCGGCCACTGATCGGTGTCCACATTAAAGGCGATGGCATCGAGTGCCAGCTGGGGCGCCTGTGGTGGGGCCACTACCATTTTCAAATGGCGCTCGCCGACAATGCGCTGCTGCAGTAGCAGGAACTCCCCGTCGAAAATAGGCTCAGGAAACGCCTGCCCCCAGGGGGCGCAGGTGCGCAGCAGGGTAGCGGTGTGCAGGGTGTAATCCTGTACCTCCAGCTCGCCATCGGAATCGATCACCGCCTGCAGCTGGTTTTCATCGAGACGGCTGCGCACTACCCGCTCAAACTCGGCGCGGAAGGCATCGAGGTGTTGTGCGGGCAGGCTCAAGCCCGCCGCCATGGCGTGACCACCATACTTACTGATCAATTCGGGATTGGCCGCGGCCACATCGCTCAGTGCGTCGCGGATATGCAGGCCGGGTATGGAACGCGCGGAACCCTTTACCAGCCCGTTATCTCCCTCGGCAAAAGCAATCACCGGGCGGTGGAATTTTTCCTTGATGCGGCTGGCCAAGATACCCACCACGCCCTGGTGCCAATTGGCATCGTAGAGACACAGGCCCCAGGGAATCTCCCCTTCGAGACTCAGGGTTTCCAGCGCCGCCAGTGCCTCCCGCTGCATGCCCTGCTCAATCGCCTTGCGATCCCGGTTGAGCATATCCAGCTCCCCCGCCAGTTCGCGAGCCTCGCCCGGGTCACGTGTCAGAAGGCAGCGAATACCGGTGCCAATATCGTCCAGGCGCCCGGCCGCATTGATACGCGGTCCCAGGATAAAGCCGATGTCGGTGGTGGACAGTCGGCGCTGGTCGCGCCCGGCCACTTCAAGCAGCGCGGAGATGCCGGGGCGGCAGCGGCCGGAGCGAATGCGGGCGATCCCCTGATGCACCAGAATACGATTGTTGTGATCCAGGGGAACCAGGTCCGCCACAGTGCCGAGGGCGACCAAATCGAGGTACTCGGCCATATTCGGTGGGGATATCCCACTTTGCTCAAACCAGCCACACTCCAGCAAGGCGCTGCGCAAGCGGCTGAGCAGATAGAAGATCACCCCGACACCGGCGAGATTCTTACTGGGAAAATCGCAGTTCGGCTGATTCGGATTGACGATCGCATCGGCATCCGGCAGCTCACTACCCGGTAGGTGGTGATCCGTCACTACCACGGTCATACCCGCCGTCTTGGCCGCGGTCACCCCGTCGATACTACTGATGCCGTTATCCACGGTGATCAGCACATCCGGGCCACAGCCTTTGGCTACCTCGACAATTTCCGGTGTCAGGCCGTAGCCAAAATCAAAGCGATTGGGCACCAGGAAATCCACTCCCGGCGCCCCCATGGCCCCCAGCGCCAGCACGGCGAGGGTGCTGCTGGTGGCGCCGTCGGCATCGAAGTCGCCGACAATCAAAATTTTCTGCTGCGCCCGGATGGCCTCCACCAGCAGAGCCACGGCCGTTTCCAAACCGCGCATAAGCTGGGGTTTCTGCAACTTGACGAGGCTGTGGTCCAGGGCCTCCTCGCTGACGATGCCACGCCCGAGTAACACTCTCTGCAAAATCTGTGGGGTTTCAGAAGTAAAACGGCCAGTGGAAAAATCCACTGGCCGTCGCTGAATTCTTGTAGTCATGCTCTCTCAGCTATTTTTTATCCGGTGATCCAAGCCCCATCGGCGACTAGCAGCCACCGGACAACATGGTCACCATATAGTCATGCACCTGGGACAGGTCGTTGGGCAGCACCTTGAGCCGCTCTTCGCGCTCCCAGAGGTTCTGCATATGGGCCGGCAGGGGAATTTTAGTTTGTGGCAGCGCCCGCGCCACAGCGTCGGGGAATTTTGCCGGGTGCGCGGTAGATAAGCAAACCATGGGCTGCTCGGCGGAGCGGCGCACTCGTCGCGCGGCCTCGACGCCGATGGCGGTGTGAGGGTCGAGCAGATAGCCAGTTGCCGCAAACTGCTCGCGAACCACCTCCACAGTGCGCGCATCATCGACCCGATAACTGGAAAACACGTCCTGCGCACGCTCCAGGGCCCGCTCGCTCAGATGCATAGGCGCACCCCGGTCCGCCAGTAACTCCGCCACTGCAGCACCGTCGCGCCCGTACAAATCGAACAGCAGGCGCTCGAAATTACTCGACACCATAATGTCCATGCTCGGCGAAAGGCTGTGAACTAACGGTTGGGGCCTATGGTCGTTGGCGCTGATACAGCGGTGCAAAATATCGTTGGCGTTGGTGGCGATCACCAACTGGTCAATCGGCAGACCCATTTGCCGCGCCAGGTAGCCGGCAAAAATATCACCAAAATTGCCGGTAGGTACCGAGAAATTTACCGTTTTGTCGGGCGCACCCAAGCGCACTGCGGCGTAGAAGTAGTAAACAATCTGCGCCATGATACGCGCCCAGTTGATGGAGTTGACCGCAACCAGGCGGCGCCCATCGGGCAGAAAGGATTGGTTGGCGAAACTGGCCTTCACCATATTCTGGCAATCATCGAAATTGCCATCCATAGCGATATTAAACACATTGTCCGATAGCACCGTGGTCATCTGCCGGCGCTGCACCTCTGAGACTCGGTTGTGGGGGTGCAGGATAAAAATATCGATATTGTCACAGTGGCGGCAGCCTTCAATCGCCGCCGAGCCGGTATCCCCGGAAGTAGCCCCCATCACCACTACGCGTTCCCCGCGCTTTTTTAGCAGATGATCGAACAGCTGACCGAGGAACTGCAGGGCAAAGTCCTTAAAAGCCAAGGTTGGGCCATGAAATAGCTCCAGTATCCACTCGTTGGTATCCGTCTGCACCAGTGGTGCCACCGCTCTGTGACGAAATTGGCTCTGATTCCGGTTATAGGCGCGCCCAATAATATCCCGCAGCTCACGCTCACTGAGGTCCTCACCTACAAAAGGCTGGATAATCGTGAAAGCCAGTTGTTCGTAATCCATGCCCGCCATCGCGGCGATATCGCCGCGGGAAAACTGCGGTAGTGATTCGGGTACATAGAGGCCGCCATCGTTGGCGAGGCCGGTGAGTACGGTATCGGCAAAAGAGAGTGACGGCGCGCGGCCGCGAGTGCTGATAAATTTCACGGTATTATTTCGCTCTTGAATCTAGCGGGGCTTAAAGAATATTGGCGCCCCAACATGAGAGCGCCATACAGCAATAGCGGCGGTGATTAGCCGAGGCTTTCCACACGGATTCGCACCACATTCCCCTCGACAGTATCCAGGGCTTCAATCTGGGCAACCGCCTCGCGCAAGCATGCTTCCCTGGCACGGCTGGTAAGAATGACTACTGGCACCAGCTCCTCACCTTCCATCGGCTCGTGCTGAATCAGGGCCTCAATACTAATACCCCGATCGCTGCAAATGGTGGCCACCCTGGACATAACACCGGGCTTGTCGTGAGCAGAGATTCGCAGGTAGTAGCTGGTGACCACGTCTTCTTCAGGCAGAACCTGTGTATCACCCTGCTCCGCCAGCGCCACGCCTGCGGCGGGCACGCGCTGGTCCGGTTTGGCATTGAGGGTGCGCGCCACATCCACAATATCGGCAATCACTGCGGAAGCGGTGGCCTCGGCACCGGCACCGGCACCGTAGTAAAGCGTCGGCCCCACCGCATCGCCATTCACCAATACCGCATTCATTACGCCATTCACATTGGCAATTAAGCGGCGCTGTGGAATCAGGGTTGGGTGTACACGCAGTTCCACCCCCTGATCCGTGCGGCGGGCGATGCCCAGGTGCTTGATGCGGTAACCGAGTTCATCTGCATAGCGAATATCCTCCGGGCAAACCCGGCTGATACCCTCGGTATACACCTTGTCAAAGGCGAGCGGTATAGTGAACGCTAGCGAGGCCATAATGACCAATTTATGGGCGGCATCGATCCCCTCTACATCGAAAGTGGGGTCTGCCTCGGCATACCCCAGGGCCTGGGCCTGGGACAGGGCGTCATCAAAGCTCCGGCCCTTCTCTCGCATTTGTGTGAGGATATAGTTGCCAGTGCCGTTGATAATACCGGCGAGCCACTCGATGCGGTTGCCCACCAACCCCTCTCGCAGGGATTTGATGATAGGAATTCCTCCAGCGACAGCGGCCTCATAGGCAATACTCACTCCCTTATTCGCTGCCTGCTCAAACAGCTCATTGCCGTGCTCGGCGATCAGCGCTTTGTTGGCAGTGACCACGTGTTTGCCATTTTCAATCGCCGCCAATACCAGCTCGCGAGCCACGGTGGTTCCGCCGATCAGCTCAACCAAGATATCGACATTGGGATTATTAGCGACTTCAAAAATGTCGCGGGTCACACTCAATGCACTGGTATCGCAATCGGGATTGTCACGGCGGGCTCCAACCTGTTCTATCACCACCGCTCGACCACAGCGCGCAGCCACCTCTTCCCCATTGCGCGCCAGGACATTGATCGTACCGCTGCCCACAGTCCCCAAACCGCAAACGCCGATACGCACGGCGCGCTGCGACTTTTCGGCAACCGTTTGGTCCGCCGCCTCTGCAACTTCATCAATTGTTGCGCTCACAAATTCCCTCCGCGCGCTGGCTCCCGGCAATGCACCGCCAATTTTCAAGGTGCCGCGCCAGAAGAAGGCGCAATAAAAGCAAACAAAAACTATAAAAGATCGACAACCTTACCGAGCAGAAAGTAAAAAAGTCAATAAAATTGCGCAACCCCGCCATACCCCTCGACACAAGCGCAGCTGAAACTTCTGTCACCAAAAAGCACCCTTGGAAATAGGATCCATCCTCAGTAGATGCTATAAAAGCATCTACTAGCATCAGGTACCGACAACCTGCGAAATTGCATCCACCGCGCCTTTTCCAAAAAATGGGCGCACTGAAAAACGAACTCAGATAGCGGTCGAGTGATGAAAAAAACCCTAATCCTTTATACCGGCGGAACCTTGGGAATGCGCCGCAGCGAATCCGGCTATGTGCCGGATGCCGATCTCGAAGGTGCACTAGGGCGCCTCCTACAAGATGTGATTGGCCAGCTGCCGAGCTATGACTTCCAGGCCCTCGACCCACTTCTCGACAGTGCCAACATGCAACCGCAGGACTGGTACCGCATCGCTTCCCTGATACGCGACAACTATAGCCACTACTCGGGCTTTGTTGTGCTGCACGGCACCGATACCATGGCCTATACGGCCTCCGCCCTGTCTTTTGCCCTGCAGGGGTTGGCCAAACCGATAGTAGTCACTGGCTCACAAATCCCACTGCGGGAAATGCGTAGCGATGCCTACAATAATCTGATTGCCGCCTTACTGCTCAGTGGTTCCGACAGTATTGGCGAGGTCTGCCTCTACTTTAACGGCAAACTGCTGCGCGGCAACCGAGCCGTAAAAGTCAGCTCCGGCTCTCTGAATGCCTTTACCAGCCCCAACTATCCAAGCCTCGGCGAGGTGGGTATCCAGGTCAACATCGATTCCAACGCCTTATTAATGCACGGCGACACCCCGCAGTTCGAGATTCCCGAGCGCGCCGATGGCAATGTTGTACTGGTAAAATTATTCCCCGGAATCACCTCGCTATTTCTCAGTAAAATTATCGAATCCCGCCCGCGCGGCATAGTGATTGAAACCTACGGTACCGGCAACGCGCCGACCGACAATGCAGCATTTACCGCCCAACTGAAAAGGGCTGCGGAACTGGAGATCATTTGTGTGGCGGTTTCCCAGTGCCTGGAAAACCATGTGGATCTCGGAAAATATGCTGCGGGCTCAGCGCTATTGCACGCCGGTGTAATTGGTGGTTTGGATATGACCAGCGAAGCGTGCTATGCGAAATTAAATCATTTACTGGCCATGAATTATTCAACCAGTAAAGTTAAAACGCTGATGGAAATCCCCCTTTGTGGAGAGTGTACGCCCTCATAGCACCAGCCGGAATGGATTGAGAAACGCAGAGGGAACCTGCTCGAAAATTCCGCTGTAAATATTCATTTCGCCCGCTCCATATGGGGTGAAATAAACCGGGTCCACGACTAGTTTCAAGGGGACTCTCAGGGCACTGGTAACAGACATTCCTCAATGAGCAATAATTTTTCGCAAAACTTGCGCCTACTGTGCAGCTTTTATCGCTCGATCGCTGAGGTGTGCCGGCGCATGGGTGTCAACCGGGCACAATTTAATAAATACCTGAACGGCAACACCCAACCTTCACAATATACACTCAATAAGATCTGCCACTTCTTCGGTGTCGAACCCCATGAAATCCTGATGCCACAGGAACGCTTCGAACAGATTATTCGTGTTCGCAGCGCCTCTAGCACAATAGAGCCCGCACGCCCCTACACTCCAGGTATCGATCTGCTGATCCGGGAGTCTCAGGGGCGCGCGGACAAGTACTTGGGTTTTTACTTCGAGTATCACTATTCAATGACATTTCCAGACCACATTATTCGCAGTTTGCTGCATATCGAGTCAGATGGTGAAGGGTATTATTTTCAGCGTTTTGAGCGAATGCGTTATCCAGACCGTGAGGAATGGTATAAGTCCCGCTACAAGGGCATGCTGCTCTTTCTCTCCGAGCGAATTTTTCTAATTGGCTACGAGGCTCTGACACACAACGAAATCGCCCAGACGATTCTCTACCCTACCTACAAAAGCCGGGTAAGTTATTTATCTGGGCTCAAGCTGGGCGCCTCCGCCAGTGACCGGCGCGAGCCCGTGTGCACAAAAGTGTTATTGGAATCCCTCGGGCGAAAAATCAGCATTAAAAATGCGTTAAAACTATGCGGGGTCTTCGGCCCAGATTCCGATGAAATTAACCGCAGTATCCGCGAAAACATCCGGGCTACAAATACCGAAGGTCCCCAGAGTTTTTTTGCCACGCCACTTTAACAATTAATTCCTATAACGGGCCCAAATAATGGGCCCGAGCAATAACAACAATGGGCAACCCCGAACCCAGGCTAATCTCTGTTCCCGGTGTATTTGCCCCGCAAAGATGAAGAGAAAACAAAAACATTATGACGAACGATTTCCACACCCTAAAACCCATGCCCGTATTCAGCGCCGGCGGTATATCTCGCACAGAGAAAGACCTACTTGGAGAGCGGGAGGTGCCGGCAGATGTTTATTTTGGTATCCAGACATTGCGCGCCCTGGAAAACTTCCAGATTACCGGCATCACCCTCAACCACTTCCCCAACCTGGTCAAAGCCCTGGCTATGGTCAAGAAGGCGGCAGCACGCGCTAACCGCGAACTCGGCTACCTGGAGGAGGATTTGGAGACGGCCATTGCCGATGCCTGTAGTGAGATTATCGATGGCAAATTACACGATCAATTTCTGGTGGATATGATTCAGGGCGGTGCTGGCACCTCGACCAATATGAATGCCAACGAGGTAATCGCCAACCGCGCTTTGGAGTTATTGGGACACAACAAGGGCGAATACAAAAAGGTTCACCCTAACAACCATGTCAATCTGTCGCAGTCCACCAACGATGTGTACCCCTCCTCTATCAATCTGGCGGTACTACTCAGTTACAACGATCTTGTGCAATCCATGGAGGCGCTTTGTATTGAGTTTGACAGCAAAGCAAAAGAGTTTGCCCACGTAATTAAAATGGGGCGCACTCAGTTACAGGATGCGGTGCCCATGACCCTGGGCCAGGAATTTGCCGCTTTTGCCGCAACTATTCGCGAGGATGTGGCCCGGGTTAAAGAACTGGTTGCTTTATTTAATGAAATCAATATGGGCGGCACCGCAATTGGCACCGGCATTAACACCGACCCGCAATATCGCCAGCTGGTTGTTTCGGCCCTCTCAGAAATTTCTGGAATCGATTTTGTCTGCGCGGAAAACCTGGTTGAGGCCACCTCGGATATGGGCGCCTTCGTGATGTTTTCCGGTGTAATGAAACGCATCGCCGTAAAAATTTCAAAGATTTGTAGCGACCTACGCCTACTCTCCAGCGGCCCGCGAGCAGGGCTCAACGAAATCAACCTACCGCCGATGCAACCGGGTTCTTCGATTATGCCCGGCAAGGTGAATCCGGTGATCCCCGAGGTGGTCAATCAGGTGGCCTATCAGGTCATCGGCAACGACCTGACGATTACCCTGGCGGCCGAGTCTGGTCAGCTGCAGCTGAATGTTATGGAGCCAGTCATCGCCTTTAACCTGCTGCAATCCATGCGCCTAATGACCCAGGCTATGAATACGCTCGCCCAGCGCTGCGTCAATGGCATCAGTGCGAACGAAGAGCATTGTCGACAAATGGTGGAGAACAGCATTGGCCTGATTACCGCAGTTAACCCGTTTATCGGCTATGAAAATGCGACTCGTATCGCCCAGCAGGCACTGCTGACTGGTGCCAGCGTCAAGCAATTGATTCTCGAGGAGGGATTGCTGAGTGAGGAAGAGTTGAATGACATTCTCGCACCGGAGAATATGACGCAGCCACGCAAGGTGGCCCTTAAGAGCCCGGCCTGAGTATCAATAGCGGCCCGCCAAAGTGGGGCCGCTATTTCCACGAAACGATTAGATACCCAGTTCTTTAACCAGGGAAGCTGGCGGCAGATAGCCGGGCACGACCCTGCCATCCTCCATAACAATGGTGGGAGTACCGCGCACATCAATCTCCTCGTTGCCCAACTTATATTGCGCGGCAACCGGATTGCTGTCACAGACCTTCAAGGGCACATTTTCACGGTTTTTCAGCGCCGTCAGGGTTTTGTTACTGTCATCGGCACACCAGGCTGTTGCGAGCTTGCGGTAACCCAGAGATTGCAGGCCGCCGCGCGGGAAAGCCAGATATCTGACTTCGATTCCGCGTTTATTTAACTCGGGAACATCCTGGTGCAGTTTGCGGCAGTAGCCACAGTCCACATCGGTAAAGACATAAATACGCGCCTTGGTTTCCCCTTTTGGTGAGAAGACGATCATATCGTCGACACTCTGGGTCCCCATCACTTGGGCGCGACGGCCAGCCCTGCGCCCTTCCGAGAGATTGGCAAAGCCACCACCACTCTTCACCTGAAATAGGTCTCCAAGGATAAAGTGGTTGCCGTCGCCAGAGACAAACAGGGTACTGCTGCCTCCATCAAGCTCCACTTCGTAGAGCCCTGCAATGGGGGTTTCGCGCACTTCACCATACTCTGGCTTGGGATTACTAGCCTCAAGACGGGCCTTGATTGTCTTCGCAATGTTCGCGTCGACCTCCGCAAGGGCCGCTGGCCCAAACAAACCGAGCAGCACTCCAGCGAGTGCCAGCGGCTTCTTGAAAAGCATCATTAGCGATTGCTCCTTAAATTCTCAATGAGATTCGACTCGAACGTCGCCCTTCAGTTCCAGCCAGTATGGCAGCTGCTCACCATATCAGGCTTATATGGCGCGTTTTAACATATTTGGGCACCCGGAACTACGAACAAATAGCCAAGTTGTGCGCTGATAAACCAATACCGAGAAATGATGTTCCCGGGGAGTACATACGGGAGGGTTTTGTGACCCAAAATTCAGAAAAAGGGGAAATACGATAAGGTAACAACGGCAGGCGTAGTTTTGAGCCGCTAGCTGACAATTTGAACTGAAAGGTAAATTTAGCGCAAAGGGCAGATTTTTGGCATAAAAAAGCCGGGGCTGTAACCCCGGCATTTTTGTGAGCTGTAAGAGAGGTGCCTAGTTAAGCTTCTCTTTAATACGTGCGGCTTTACCAGTTAGGCTGCGCAAGTAGTACAGCTTGGCCTGGCGCACGTCACCGCGACGCTTAACCTTGATGCTGTCAACCATGGGGCTGTGGGTCTGAAAAGTACGCTCTACACCAACACCGTGGGAAATCTTGCGCACAGTGAAGGAGGAATTCAGGCCGCGGTTACGCTTGCCGATCACCACACCTTCGAACGCCTGCAGACGCTCGCGGTTACCTTCTTTTACTTTTACTTGAACGATGACAGTGTCGCCCGGCGCGAAGGGAGGTACTTCGCTCTTCAGCTGTTCCTGCTCCAGCTGCTGGATAATCTTATTAGTCATTTGGATTTGCTCCCAAATAGAGTTTATGTAGCTTCTCAGCTAGTTCACCGAACTACTCTCGCCTCCCGGCGAATCCGGCATCAAGTTTTGTCGGGCTTCCGCTCCTGCTGGATTTCCTCCAACAGCTGCTTCTGCTCCTTATTCAGCTCCAGCCCCTCCAGAAGATCGGGCCGACGCTGCTGTGTGCGCGCCAGTGCCTGCTTCAGGCGCCAGCGGCGTATTCTTTCGTGATTGCCCGAGAGCAACACTTCCGGTACCGCTACTCCCCGGTACTGTTCGGGCCGGGTGTAGTGGGGACAGTCGAGCAGACCAGAGGAAAAAGAGTCCTCAACCGCCGACTGATCGTGTCCGAGAGCACCGGGAATCAGGCGGGTAATCGCATCCACCATTACCATAGCAGCCAACTCACCACCACTTAGGACATAGTCACCAATAGACCACTCTTCATCGATCATAGATTCGACGATACGCTCATCTACGCCTTCATAGCGCCCGGCCAACAAAACTAGGTTGCCAGCATTAGAGAGGTCTTCGACCCCGCGCTGATCCAGCTGCTGTCCTTGCGGTGACAGGTAGATACTGCGTACAGCCTCGCCCTCTTCCCCAGCCCAGGCGCGTGCCGCCTCCAGGGACTGATAAAGGGGTTCAGCCATCATCACCATTCCAGGGCCACCGCCATACGGGCGGTCATCCACTGTGCGGTGTTTGTCACTGGTGAACTCCCGAGGGTTCCAGCAGCGTACTTCCAGCAGACCATCTTTGACGGCCCGCCCGCTGACACCATACTCGGTCAGTGCGGCAAACATCTCCGGAAAAATGCTTACCAGAGCGATTCTTTTTACCATCGCTCAGCGCCTTAAAAAGCCGGGTCCCAGTCGACGGTAATTATACCGGCTTCCAGGTCTATATCTGCAATAAACTGGCCCGGCAGATAGGGAATCAAGCGCTCGCGCTTGTCCACTCCTCCACGCACCACCAATACATCGTTGGCGCCAGTTTCCATCATGCGAGCGACATTGCCAAAATCGTGCTCCTCGCCGCCAAAACGGCTGATAACCCGCAAACCCACTAGCTGGTGCCAGTAATACTCACCCTGCTCGAGTTCAGGCATCAGGTCACGTGCTATAGCAATATCACGCTGGCAAAGTTGAGCCGCCAGATCGCGGTCATCCATGCCTTTCACATGTATGATCAACCCTTTGCCATGACGCTTGCCAGCGTCAATATCCAAGGGCTCCCAGCCTTTCGGCCCCCGCAACCACCACTTGGGGAATTGCAGGATGTTGTCCATCGGCTCGGTATAGGAGTGAACCTTAACCCAGCCGCGCACACCATAAACGGTCGTTACGCGCCCAACTGTGACCAGCTGCTCGGAAGGTTTTCCGTTATCTGTCACAGACGCACCACTTACACGCAAATTAAGCGGTTTCTTTCAGAAGCTTGCTGACGCGGTCAGAAACCTGTGCGCCGTGACCCAGCCAGTAGTCAACGCGCTCACGATCAACGCGCAGACGCTCTTCCTGACCACGGGCAACCGGGTTGAAGAAGCCAACACGCTCAATGAAACGACCGTCGCGAGATTTGCGGCTATCGGTCACGGTCAGGTGATAAAACGGGCGTTTCTTAGCACCGCCACGAGCCAAACGAATGGTTACCATGTAACTTTCCTGTAATTTTAAACACTTGGCGACAGCATTAAGCCATCACCCAAACAACTTTGCCGGCAGCTCACCCCCGGCTGAAAGGCGGCGTATTCTAATGTACCGCCAGAGATTTGTATAGCGCCTCATTGGGCGCCAAAGGGCCTACTTTTTCTTGAGTCCAGGCGGGAGCCCGCCGGGCATACCACCCATTCCACCGAGCCCTCCGGGCATGCCCCCACCGGCCCCTGACATCCCGCCAAGGCCGCGCATCATCTTGCTCATCCCCCCGCCTTTGAGTTTTTTCATCATCTTGCCCATCTGCTTATGCTGCTTGAGCAGGCGGTTGAGATCCTGCAGCTGGGTACCGGAACCGGCGACGATACGGCGCTTGCGAGAGCCGTTCAGCAGGTCCGGATTGCGCCGTTCTGCAGGGGTCATAGAGGAGATAATCGCATCCATACGCTTGAATTCTTTGCCCATATCCGCCTGCTGGGCAGCTTGCGCAACACCGCCCATACCGGGCATTTTTTCCAGCAAAGAGCCGAAGCCGCCCATATTTTGCATCTGTTGCAGCTGGTCGCGCAGATCTTCCAGATCGAAGCCTTTCCCCTTTTGTACCTTTTTGACCAGCTTCTCGGCCTTCTCCCGATCGATCTTCTGCTCTGCCTCTTCGATCAGAGACAGGATGTCGCCCATGCCCAGGATACGAGAGGCAATACGGTCCGGGTGGAAAGTCTCCAGGGCATCGGTCTTCTCACCAACACCGATAAACTTAATTGGCTTGCCAGTCACATGCCGCACTGAAAGCGCCGCACCGCCGCGGGCATCGCCGTCCGCCTTGGTGAGAATAACGCCAGTGAGTGGCAGGGCCGCATTAAAGGCACTGGCGGTATTTACCGCATCCTGGCCGATCATGGCATCGATAACGAACAGAGTCTCCGCCGGGTCCAGTTCGCTGTGCAGGTCCCGAATCTCATCCATCAGCTGGCCGTCAATATGCAGGCGACCCGCGGTATCCACGATCAATACATCGGCAAACTGTCTGCGCGCGGCGTCCACAGCACCCCTGGCGATATCCAGAGGTTTTTGATCTGAAGTAGAGCCGTGGAACAGGGCGCCCACTTCTCCAGCCAGAGTTTCCAGCTGCTTGATGGCCGCGGGGCGATATACGTCCGCACTCACCACCATGACCTTTTTCTTTTCCCGTTCCTGCAGGTATTTGGCCAGTTTGGCAACACTGGTGGTTTTACCAGCGCCCTGCAGACCCGCCATCAAAATAACTGCCGGGGGCTGAACCGCAAGATTGAGAGGCTCTGCCGCCGCACCCATGACCTTGACCAGCTCATCCTGAACAATCTTGACGAACTGCTGGCCCGGATTCAGGGCCTTGCTAACCTTCTGCCCCACAGCAGCTGCGCGCACTTGCTGTACAAAGGCCTTCACCACAGGTAGGGCGACATCCGCCTCAAGCAGGGCTTTGCGCACTTCGCGCAGGGTATCGCGGATATTGTCATCGGTCAGGCGCGCCTTGCCGGTGACTTTTTTTAGGGCCGCCGATAAGCGGTCACTCAGGTTATCGAACATAAATTCGTCTCGATTTCTCCGATTGCGGACAGGACCCCGGTGCGGAGGGCCGCGAAATTTTGGGGGGAGCTATCTCCAACTCCCACTCTGAGGCGCGGCAGTATAGCCCAGGTCCTGTCACAGCCGAAATATCACCAGATCTTCCCTGTTAAACCGGGCTGTGACACACTCATCCTCCTCTGCTTAGAAGATACGGATCTAATCAATGGCGGCATTCGCCCACTGGACGGCCATCGCGCTATATATAGCCACTACTATTGTCGCAGCCAGAGCACTCGCCCGGGAAGAACAGCCTAATCGAAAACTACTATTGGGACTGCTCGCCGCCGCTCTGGCTACCCATGGAGCCTCCCTGGTATATACACTGTACTCCCCCGATGGCTATCGCTTTGACCTGCTGGCAATGCTGTCGCTCATCGCCTGGGTAGTAAACCTGTTACTGCTAATCTTGGCCGCTGGCCGCCCGCTTACTCTGCTGATACTCATTTTTGCCCCGGTTGGAGCGCTGACTGAGTTTGCAGCTTCGCATACCTGGGGGCCCGTAGCACCGCACCAGCAGCTATCCTCGGGTATCGCCGTGCACGCCCTATTATCAATCTCTGCTTACTCCCTACTGACCCTGGCCACCCTGCAAGCCATTTACCTCTATTACCTGAACCAGCAGCTGCACAATCACAGGCCCGTGGGGGCAATGCGCCTGCTCCCCCCCCTGCAGAGCATGGAGTCATTACTGTTTGGCCTAATCACTTTCGGTCAACTGCTGCTAACCGCCTCTCTGATTACCGGCTTTGTGTTTGTCGGCAACCTGTTTGAACAGGGCCCTCTCCACAAAACAGCACTCTCTCTCATCGCCTGGGTGCTTTACAGCATTCTTCTCTGGGGACACTGGCAATGGGGCTGGCGCGGCAACACCGCGGTTCGCTGGACCCTGTGCGCTTTCATCGCTTTGATGCTGGCATACTTTGGCAGCAAGCTGGTTATTGAAGTGATTCTCCAGCGCGGCTAAAACGAGGCAAAAAGTAGATAACGACCGGAAAACTTGCGGAGGTTGCCGTTCTGTTCCAATATCTCCGCTTAGAAATAAAAAGAGTTCTCCCTTGAACGAGATGCCCCCGGGCCTGCTGTTTAGCCTGCTGGCCCTGCTGATTGTAATATCGGCTTTTTTTTCCAGCTCCGAAACCAGCATGATGGCGCTGAACCGCTATCGCCTGCGCCACCAAGCCAAAAATGGCCATCGCGGAGCGAAACGGGCAATGGAGCTGCTCGCCCGCCCGGACAAGCTGATCGGCGTTATCCTGATCGGCAATAACCTGGTCAACATTCTCGCATCGGTTATTGCCGGTGCTGTTTTCACTCAGCTTTATGGTGATGCCGGTCTTCTTTATGCTACCGGTGCACTTACCATCGTCATTCTCATTTTTGCCGAAGTTACCCCCAAAACAATCGCCGCACTGCACCCGGAGCGCATCGCATTCCCTGCATCCTTGGTTTTGCGCCCACTGCAATGGCTTCTGACCCCTTTTGTACTGCTAGTGGGCAGCATCTCAAATGGCCTTGCGCGGCTAGTCGGCGTGGAAACAACCTCAGGCGGCGAAGCGGAACACCTGGCCCCAGAAGAGCTCAGAAGCGTTGTATTTGAGTCGGGCGCGCTGATACCCAGCAAGCACAAAGGCATGCTTCTAAATGTCCTTGACCTGGACCAGGCCACCGTTGAGGACATTATGATTCCGCGCAACGAGGTGATGGGCTTAGACCTGGAAAACAGCGCCGATCAAATTCTCCAGCAGCTGGCCGAGAGCACCTATACCCGCTTGCCAGTTTATCGAAGCGACATCAATCAGGTCGTGGGTATACTACATTTGCGCCGCGCCGCACAGATTTTGCGCGATGGCCCAGACAAACTCACCGCCGAGCGCCTCAAGTCCTTTACCGATGAACCCTATTTTGTACCAGAGGCCACTCCACTCCCCACTCTGCTAATGAACTTCCAAAAAACCAAGCGCCGCATGGGGTTGGTGGTGGATGAATACGGCGAAGTCATGGGGATCGTAACCCTAGAGGATCTACTGGAGGAAATCGTCGGAGACTTTACCGCGAGCCCAGTGCCGAGTGACGATGAAGAAATTGTCGCTGTTGATGGGGGCTGGTATATGATTGAGGGCGGCACCTCCATCCGCGATATCAACCGCACCTTAGGTTGGGACCTCCCCACCGACGGCCCCAAGACCTTTAACGGTCTCGCCATGGAACACCTGGAAAGCATCCCGGATGGCAATATTAGCTTGTATATCTTCAATTACCTGGTAGAAATTGAAGCAGTATCGGACAAGATGATCACCAAGGCCCGAATTAAAAAAATTGACCGCTAACTGAAAGGTCTGCTATTCGGCAAAGTCTGCCAGTAACTTTCTTACCGGAGCGAAACTTACCCTATGCAGAGGGCTCGGCCCTAACTGCTGCAGAGCTTGGATATGCGCCTTGGTCGGATAACCTTTATGGCCGGCCAGCCCATAACCCGGAAACTTTGTATCCATCGCCACCATCTCCCGATCCCGGGTAACTTTTGCCAAAATCGAGGCGGCAGCGATCGCGGCAACACGTCCATCCCCCTTAATAACGGTATCGCAGGGGTATGACCAGTCTGGCTTTTTATTGCCGTCCACCAAAACAAATTCCGGCTGAACTGGCAACTGCCCAACCGCACGGTGCATAGCCAACAAACTCGCCTGCAAAATATTCATCTGGTCGATTTCCGCCACTGTCGCACGAGCAACAGCAAAGCTCAGTGCTCGCGCACAGATTTCATCAAAAAGTAATTCGCGCTTTTTTTCACTGAGTTTTTTGGAGTCAGCCAGGCCTGTAATTGGCTTGGCAGGATCGAGAATAACCGCTGCTGCCACTACATCACCCGCCAGCGGACCGCGGCCAACCTCATCAACCCCAGCGAGCAATTCACCTTTGTACGAACAAATATACGGGGGCAATTCTTTTTTAACGCTCATAAATCCAACAACCCCATCACTTTAAAAGGGAACAGACAGCATCCGCCGCCCGCTCAGACGCATTGCGGCGCAGTTGCTGATGAAGATCATCAAACTCCCGCTGTAGCTGATCGCTGAGCAACGGGTCCTCAAAATAACGCATCAGGGCAGCGCCGAGGTTTTCAGGGGTAGCATCGCTTTGCAAAATTTCTGGCACTAGCTCTCTTTGTGCCAATAAATTCGGCAGTGAGACCCAGGGCGTATGCAACATGCGCGAGACAATGGCATAGGTAATTCTACCCAGCTTGTAGGCAACCACCATGGGCTTCTTCAGCAGCATTGTTTCCAGGGTCGCTGTTCCCGAGGCGATCAGCACACAATCTGACACACCAAGCGCCTTTTGTGAATCTCCCAGAAGTAGTGTTACTGGAAGCCCGGGGTACCCCTCTAACTGCTCCTGCAGTTCGGCGAGGCGCTGCTCATTGGCCGCAGGCAAAACAAATTTGAGGTCGGGGTTGCGCTGGTGGCACCAGCGGGCCGTTTGCAAAAATAGCGGGCCAAGTAAGCGCACCTCTCCTCCCCGACTCCCCGGCAACAGAGCGATCACCCTGTCATCAACCTTAAATCCCAGCTCTGTGCGCGCTGCAGAATTATTGACCTGTAAGGGAATATCATCGGCAAGGGGATGCCCAACAAAAGTGACGGGCACCTGATTTTCCCGGTAAAAAGCCGCCTCAAAGGGCAGCAACGTGAGCATATGGTTAATCGCACGCGCAATCTTCTTGATGCGTCCTCGCCGCCATGCCCATACTGAAGGGCTGACATAATGCACCGTACAAATACCCTCAGCCTTTAGGGACTCCTCCAGGGATAAATTAAAGTCCGGAGCATCGATTCCGATAAACAGGTCTGGAGGGTTTTCTAAGAAATGCTCCCGCAGGGTGCGGCGAATTTTTAATAATTCCGGCAACCGCTTTAAAGGCTCGACCAGCCCCATAACTGAGAGGCGCTCCATGGGAAATAGAGACTCGGCTCCCAAGGCTTGCATACGCGGACCGGCAATTCCCTCAAACCGGACTTCAGGCAAACGCTTTTGCAGAGCCTGAATCAGTCCCGCACCCAGAATATCTCCAGAGGCCTCGCCAACAACAACCCCTATACGAACCGGCCTATTATTTTCTGACACGCCTAAAAACCCCTCCAGAGCGGAAGCGACTCTGCTCTCGTATACACCGAGTAAAATGCGAAAAGGCTATTCCGGGAAGCGCTAAACACTCGCACTTCCCGGCAGCCGCTGTGACTAGCGGATAATGCCGCGAGAAGAGGACTGCAAAGAGTCGATCCAAGGCTGGATTACAGGAGACTGCTCACGCAGCTCCGTTAGGGCCTGTAAGGCCTCCTGTAAGGTGAGCCCACGGCGATAGACCGTTTTGTAAGCCTTGTTAATCAGAGAGACATCCTCGCGGGAAAAACCACGGCGACGCAATCCCTCAGCGTTGATGGTTTTGGCTTCCGCAGGATTCCCTGCAACCATTACATAAGCGGGAACATCTTTGCCAATTGCCGCCCCCATTCCCAAAAAGGCATGTTCACCAATAGTGCAATGCTGATGCACAAGGCTATAGCCGCTGAGAATGGCCCAATCCTTAACAATCACATGACCGGCAAGGCCCACATTATTGACCAATATGGTGTGGTCACCGACCACACAATCGTGGCCGATATGCGCATAGGCCATAATCAGATTGTCACATCCTATAGTGGTTTCGCCGCGGTCCTGCACAGTGCCACGGTGAATGGTGACCCCCTCGCGAATCACATTATTGTCGCCAATAACGAGAGTGGTCTCCTCCCCTTGATACTTTTTATCTGGCGTATCCTGGCCCACCGAGGCAAATTGGTAAATCCGGTTATTCTTTCCAAGCTTGGTCGGCCCACTCAACACGACATGTGATGCAATATCACACCCATCGCCAAGTTCCACGCCGGCACCAATAATGGAATAGGCCCCGATACTCACCCCGGAACCGATAACCGCTGTCGGATCGACAATAGCGGTGGGGTGGATATTTGTCTGCATTCTGGAATCTACTCCTCAGGTAGTGACATATCGGGCACTACAACATCAAATAAATAACAACGATGAAAGTTATTAACAGCGCAGATACTCAGGCCAATGACCAACAGAGGCCTACAGCTTCTCAACCTGCTTCACAGCGCACAAAAGATCTGCGGACGCTGCCAGCTCACCATCGACACTGGCTTTGGTGGAAAACTTCCAGATATTCCGACGCACCAGCACGGCCTCGGACTCCAAATCCAACCGATCACCCGGAACCACCTGCCGCTTAAAACGGGCCTTATCGACACCGCCGAATAAGTAGAGATAGCCGTCCTCAGGCTTTTTGCCAAATGTTTTAAAGCCCAGAATCCCAGAAACCTGGGCTAGAGCTTCAACGATCATGACACCGGGAAAAATCGGCATTTGCGGAAAGTGACCGTTAAACAACTCTTCATTGACAGAGATATTTTTATACCCCTTAATAAATTTTCCTTCCTCAAGCTCCACAACACGATCCACCAATAAAAATGGATAGCGATGTGGCAGGTACTCACGAATCTCAGTTACATCCATCATTCCAAATGCCCCCAGAAACCACTTCGGGGCGTTAAACGCCCCGAAAACAGCAACACAAAATTGTTTCTCGTAATAACAGCCGAGTTATTCGTCCTTAGTGCAGGACAACATCGCCAGCTGCTTCTCTAAATCTTTCAGCCTTCGCGCCATCTTATCCAGCTGGCCAAAGCGCACTGCGTTTCGACGCCAAGACTGGCTGTCGGCAAAAGGCAAGCCACCGGAGTAAACCCCCGGACTATCGATGGATTTGGTCACAAAAGTATTGGCGGTAACCTGACAGCCATCGGCAATTGTCACATGCCCGGCTATACGGGAGCTTCCGCCCAGAGCGCAGTGCTTTCCTACGATTGCGCTGCCGGCAATTCCAGTACATGCGGCAATGGCTGAGTAGTCACCAATCTGCACATTGTGCGCGATTTGGACCAGATTGTCGATCTTGACTCCACGCCCAATCACGGTATCGCCAAGCGCTCCACGATCCACGCAAGTATTGGCACCTACCTCAACTTCATCGCCGACCTGAACACCACCGAGCTGATAAATTTTGATCCACTCCCGCTGATGAAGCGCAAAGCCAAAACCATCGGCGCCAATAACGGCATGGCTATGAATAATGGCATCCCGTCCGACCTGGCAACCGTGATGCAGAATTGCACCGGCATAGAGGCAGCTCCCCTCACCGAGAGTACTACCCTCTCCAACAAAGCAGTTAGCACCAACCGATGCTCTGGGACCAATTTTTGCAAAGGCCTCCACCACCGCACCGGCGGCAATACTCGCACTGGGGTCCACTTCAGCATCCGGATGGATTACGGCACTCGGATGAACACCCACCTCGACTAGCGGAGCCGTGTTAAACAGAGCGCTAGCCTTAGCAAAAGCCAAATAGGGGTTGTCTACACACAGAGCGCTGACAGGACACCCATCCGCAAACTCAGCTGTCACCAATACCGCACCAGCGGAGGTGGTCTTAAGAAAGCGACGATAATTAGGGTTTGCCAGGAAGGTTAGCTGGTCCGGTTTACCATCTTGCAGAGTGCAAAGACCTGAAATCTCGTGAGCCGCGTCGACCCCAGGAGCCAGACGCAACTCGGCGCCCAGCTCTAGTGCAAGCTGGGCCAACGACAAATTGTCTCTCATAAAAAGCTATCGATTACTTATCAGCGTTCATACGCTTTACAACAGCCTCGGTCAGGTTGACCGAAGGATTGGCAAAGTAAGCAGAGGAGGCATCCAATACCAAGTCCAGATTCTGCTCCTTAATAATAGCTTCCAACGCCGTTTTGGCCTTAGGTCCCAAAGAACCCTGAATTTCCTGACCCACTTGCGCTTCCATCGCGCGCAGTTTCTTGACTGTGGTTTCGAAATCGGAACGCTTGAAGTTCATCTTGCGCTGATATTCAGTCTTTTGTTCATCGGACCAGGTTACGCTATTTTTCTGCGCGTCTTCGGCCATTTTTTGTAACTCGGAGCGAATAGATTCGGCACTGCTTTGCAACTTGGAATATTCGGAACTGGTCTTCAATGAATTGACCTTGGTTTTGGCCACATCGGTGCTCATAATCGCGGCCTGCAGGTTAAATACTGCAACCTTGGTCTGCGCCAGAGTGGCGCCAGATAGAGTTATGCCAGCCAGCAGAACGGCGATAATTTTTACATTCTTAAGCACTTTGGTCTCTCCAATTGATTTTATTTTTTATGCGCAGCAGATGCGCTCAATCTATTTACGTCCGATCAACTTAGAAGCTATTGCCCAAAGTAAACTGGAACACTTCGGTTTCATCGTCATCGTTCTTTTTTAAGGCCTTAGCCAGGCTGAAGGTCAGTGGGCCAAAACCGGTAACCCAAGTCAAGCCAATACCCGCGGAAACATTCATATTACCGAAATCCACGTTGTAACAATTGATCTGGGTTTCATCACAACTGGTATCGAAAACATTACCCGCATCGATAAAAAAGGCCGACTGCAGGGAGCGCTGATCCTTAATAAAAGGCAGCGGGAAGATAACTTCCGCGCTACCTTCAACTAGGATATTGCCACCGAAGGGGTCGGGAGAACTACTGGGATCTGTCGTTACTAAATTACCATTATCATCCACTAGATAACACGCTTCAGTAACACTGCCATTTGCAGTTGCACATGGAGGGAACCCAGAGACTATGACATCATCAACTTCATATCCATAGGTCTGATAAGACGCAGCTGGAGTAGAACGTGGCCCTAAGGTATTTCGCTTGAAGCCGCGTACAGAACCAAAACCACCCGCATAAAAATTCTCAAAGAATGGCAGCTGATTGAGATCACCATAGCCGTCACCGTATCCCAATCTTGTCCGCAGGCGCAGGGTCAAACTTTTAGTCAACGGACGGAAGTACTGGCCAGTGTAAATAAACTTGTAGTACTCAAGGTCACTACCCGGTACGGTAAATTCCGCAGAGAAATTCTGGGATGCCCCTCGGGTTGCCAATATGCCTCGATTCAACGTTGAACGTGCATAAGACGCAGTCAGGCTTAAGTTGTTGAAGGCGTCTCCATATTGATCAATAAAGCCATCCGCACTAAACAAACCATCAGTTAACGGCATAGCGAGGCTTAAAGTTTGATCGTCCTTCAACGCTGCAACAATTTCATCAGCTTGAGCCTCAGTAATAGTGCCCGTTAAGCCCACTGGCTCAGGGGTAGATTTGATTTCCTGCACAGAACCACTCGAAGCCGAAAGCTCCAAATGACTAAAATTAATATTCAAACCAACACGGGAGATTTCTGACATCGGATAGCCGAAGCTGACACCACCGCCATAGCTTGTAGTGTTGTAATCCGACAGGTTGACTTCAGAGTAATCGTTTTCCCTGTAGAAAACGTTGAAACCGCGGCTCACGCCATCCGGAGTGAAGTAAGGATCGAGATAAGAGAAATTCAAAGCTGTCTGGTAAGTAGAAACATTAACGCCAATACCTACCGACTTGCCGGTGCCGAGCCAGTTGTTCTCCTGGATATTACCACCTAGCACTAGGCCGCTGCTCTGGGCCCAACCGATGGTTCCGCCGATAGAACCCGAGGGCTGCTCTTCAACATTGTACTCCACATCGATCTGGTCCGAAGTACCCGGCACCTCGGAGGTTTCAACTTCGACGCCTTTAAAGTAGCCAAGGCGCTCCAGGCGCACCTTGGATTGCTCGATACGCGCGGAGGAAGCGGAGGCCGATTCCATTTGACGCATCTCGCGGCGCAGGACCTCATCGGAGGTACGAGTGTTTCCGCGGAAATTGATTCGGCGCACATAGGCGCGCTTACCCGGATTGATAAAGAAGGTAATTTTTACCGTTTTCTCTTCTTTATTAGCCTCTGGGATACCGTTCACCTCGGCAAAGGTATAACCCTCGTTACCCAGGCGTTTGGTAATATAATCGGAAGTTGTGGTCATTCGGATTTGGGAGAAGGTCTGCCCTTCGCGCACCAGTAATAACCGTTTAATTTCCTCTTCCGATACGACGGGGTCACCGGCGAGATCTACCTCGTTAACGGTGTAAACATCCCCCTCCCTAACATTGACAGTGATAAAAACACTCTGTTTATCGGGGCTTAGGGAAACCTGGGTGGACTCGATCTGGAAATCCAGGTAACCGCGGTCGAGATAGTAGGACTCCAAACGCTCCAGATCGCCGGTGAGCTTTTCACGGGAATACTTGTCGTCGCTGCGCAGCCAGGACAACCAGCCAGTCGTCTGCAATTCGAAGATTTCCGCCAGTTCCTCATCGGAAAATGCCCGGTTACCAACAACATTGATGTGCTTAATAGCGGCGACTGAGCCCTCATCCACGATAACCCGCAGCTCGACCTGGTTGCGCGGCAGCTCTTTCACTTCCGTCTTAACGCTGGCGCCATATCGCCCCTGGGCCACATACTGGCGCTCAAGCTCCTGGGCCAGACCTTCGAGGGTCGCACGCTTGAAAATCTGCCCCTCAGACAGACCGTTATCCTGCATACCCTTCATCAGGTCTTCAGTGGCAATGGCTTTGTTGCCAGTAATTTCGATCTTGGAAATGGCGGGACGCTCTCGCACCGTGACCACTAGCACGCCATTTTCGCGACCAATCTGAATATCCTCAAAATATCCAGTTCGGAACAGGGCCCGGGTGGCACTCTGAATTTCCACAGATTCAATTTCATCGCCTACGCGCACGGGAAGCGCAGAGAAAACTGTGCCGGCAGAGACGCGTTGCAATCCTTCCACGCGAATATCATTGACCACGAACGACTGGGCTATTGCACTTAAAGGCAGCATCAGGCCGAGGGAGGCCGCTTTTAGGAAATCTTTCATCTACTAATTCCGAGTCTTTTTATTCGCAACCCGGGATTCCAAGCACCCTGTGAGCGCCCAGATCCCCAGCACAATTTTCCGTTCACATTCCATGGAACAGGAGCATTTCATCAAATTACAAACGCAAAATATCGTTATACAGGGCCAGCCCCATAATGCAGAGCACCAGGGCCATCCCCACCTGCAGACCAATCACCTGCACCCGCTCCGACACAGGGGATCCCTTGATCGCCTCAATACCGTAGTAGAGAAGGTGACCACCATCGAGTACCGGAATGGGCAACAGGTTGAGTACACCGAGACTGATACTGAGCAGCGCCAATAGCGAAAGAAAGGACTGCCATCCCCTCTCTGCAGAAGTACCCGCCACTTTAGCAATGGTGATTGGGCCACTCAAGTTTTTGGTTGAAAGTTGACCAAATATCAACTTTTTTAAGCTATTTAGTGTAAACAGCGTCTTATCCCAGGTTTCCTGCACCCCCTGTGAAAAGGCACCCGCCACTCCGTAGTGAAAAACTCTTACACGCTCTTCAGGCCAGGACTCAGTCACTGGCTGTACTCCAATCCGGCCGACACGCTCACCGCTATCGAGCGTCACTTCCGCCGGGGTCACCGGCAGAGCCAAACGCTGCCCCTCTCGCTCAATAGCCACCCGCAGGGGCTCTCCTGCGCGCGCGCGTACATACCTGCTCCACTCTTCCCAACCGGAGAAGCTGCGACCATCAGTCCCCACAATCTTATCGCCCGCTCGCAGCCCTGCGGCGCTGGCAGCACTGCCCTCCTGAACATGGTGTAGCGTCATACTGATCGGCGGGGTCCAGAGACCAAGGCCCACTTCACCGAGGGGGTCAGGCACTTCGCGCCCGGAGAGCCAGCGATTGATATCCGCGACCATATGATATTCGAGATTCGAGTCCGGGTAGCGCACGGAGAACTCTATCGCTCCACTCTCCCCCAAACGATTGGCCAGGCGCCAATTGAGCGCCTGCCAGGTTGGCGTGGGCTCTCCATCCACCGCGATAATTTCCTGCCCGCTCTCCAGCCCCGCCGCTTCGGCGATACTATCCGGCTTGACGCTATCCACTATGGGTACGGGCCCCGCCGTACCGCCCATGAAAACCACCCAAAACAGAACAATTGCCAGGAGAAAGTTGGCCGCAGGCCCCGCTGCAGCAATCGCCATGCGCGCCCACACGCTCTTGCGATTAAAGGCCTGATCCAGCTCATGAGCGGCGACAGGACCCTCCCGCTCATCCAACATTTTTACGTAGCCGCCGAGGGGGATTGCGGAGATCGCAAATTCGGTACCGTGGCGGTCATAGCGGGAAAATAGGCGGCGGCCAAAGCCCACAGAAAAGCGCAGCACCCTGACTCCACAGAGCCGCGCTACGAGGAAGTGTCCAAACTCGTGGAAGGATACCAGTATGCCGAGAGCCACCAGGGCCCAGATTACCGTCTGAATCAGATCCATACTCAGTTACAGTCTCTTTTCATGCGCAAACCCCGGCATTATATGCCCAGCAGCGTGATTAAAGGGCTCCAACAACCTGCTGGGCCAACTCCCGCGCATTGAGATCAATGGCTTCGACTACATCCAGCCCTGTCAGTTCAACAGGGGGTGCGCTATTCATTACTTTTTCTATAGCCGCTGCAATACTAGTAAATGCCAGCCGGCCCTGTAAAAACGCCTCGACGGCCACTTCATTGGCCGCATTCAGCACCGTCGGCGCCCCGCCTCCCGCATCCATAGCCTCACGTGCCAAACGCAGGCAGGGAAAGCGCCGATAATTCGGCGCCTCAAAGTCTAAGCGACCCTGACCTATCAGGTCGAGAGCGGAAACCCCTGCGTCAATCCGCGCTGGAAACGCCAGTGCATGGGCGATAGGTGTGCGCATATCGGGATTGCCCATTTGCGCCAGTAGTGAGCCATCCCGATACTGCACCATCGAATGCACGATACTCTGAGGGTGAACGACCACCTCTATTTGCTCGGGGTGCGCATTGAACAGGTAACAGGCCTCAATAAACTCCAGCCCTTTGTTCATCATGGTGGCAGAGTCGACGGAAATCTTCCGTCCCATCGACCAGTTCGGATGTGCACAGGCCTCCTCCGGTGTTACTCGGTGCAGATCTTTCGCCTCGCGTGTGCGAAATGGCCCTCCGGAACCGGTCAGCAATATCTTATCGACGCCCGCCTCTTCCAGGCTCTCGCACGGGTATGGCAGGCACTGGAAAATTGCATTGTGCTCACTGTCGACCGGCAGCAACTGGGATCCGCCAGCCCGCAGCGCTCGTAGAAACACCGGGCCAGCCATCACCAGCGCCTCTTTGTTGGCGAGTAACACCTTTTTGCCTGCCTCGACTGCCGCGAGGGTTGGCCGCAAACCCGCAGCGCCGACAATCGCCGCCATCACGGTATCCACCTCATCGGCAGAGGCCACATGCGAAAGCCCATCCGCTCCCCACAATACTTCCGTAGAGACCTCTCCGCCCAGCAGGCTACGCAACTCCTCCGCACGATCCTCTCTGGTCACCACCGCATAGCGCGGATTCAATTTCCTGCACTGCTGGGCCAGTTCAGCCACTCGATCGCGAGCAGTAAGGGCGTAAATGGAGTAGCGCAGAGGGTGGCGCGCGAGTACATCCAGAGTACTCACACCAATAGAACCTGTGGAGCCAAGAACAGTGACAACTTGTGGAGATTGGCTTTGCATAAGCGTTCGAAATACCTACGAAACCTCTTGCACCCCAGACCGGAGTACCGACAGAAAGCGCCGATACCCCTCGGGGTACTAGATACAATATATAGGGCGGCCTAGCCGTTAAAGATACTTGGGCAGCTCGCTAGCCAGTGCTGCCATAGTGAAAACGGGCAGTGCCGCAGTCAGGCTATCCAGGCGATCCATGACGCCGCCGTGCCCCGGCAGTATATGGCTACTGTCCTTAATGCCCCGGTGCCGCTTGAACATACTTTCCAGCAGATCCCCAATCACTGAAGCGAGCGCAGTCACCAGAACACCAAACGAAAACAGCAGGGTGTTTTTGAGCGGGAGTTCAAACAGATAAGAGGTGATAAGGGCGAGAATCAGGCAGGCGCCGAGACCGCCAAAAAAGCCCTCCCAGGATTTTCCCGGGCTCACTTCGCGAGCCAACTTTCGCTTTCCAAACTTACGCCCAACGAAGTAAGCGCCCACATCTGCTGCGACAACAATAGCAACGACATAGAGTACCAGCCAAGCCCCGTGATCGAGCCCCCTCAAAATAACCAGCGACAGCCAGCTAGGTACCAACACCACCAACCCAACCAGGCCGCGCACCCAGCGATTCCCCCAGAGCACGGCACTCGCGGGGTAGCTCTGCACCCAAAGGAAAGCGAGCGCCCACCAACCACAGGCTATCGCCAATATCTGGCGTGCCCGGTCGATATCCGGCGAACTAAAGTCCATCGCAAACACGTATTCAGCAGTGGCTACTAACGTCGTACCCAACGCCGCGAGAAACACAAAGCGCAGTGCGCGATTGAGATTGGAGAGATTGGCCCACTCCCAACCGCCGAGCAGTATCACCGCGACAAAAACCAGCGTGTACCATTGCATTGGCAGCAGGAACAAAACTCCAGCGAAAAGTACCAGCAATACCAGCGCAGTAATTATTCTTTGTTTCAGCACCGAAAACCCCTTTCATCTGGACCCGTACTCCGCCTGCTTTTACTTAGCGGCCTCGAGTACCCCGGTGTAATATTCCTAAAATTATTCGCGGACAAAAAAATAGCCGCGCATCTGGCCCGATTTCAATCAAGCCTGCACAGCCGTGCCGTCATCCTCAGCCCGCCCGCCAAAACGCCGGTCGCGCTGCTGAAATACTTCTATCGCCTCATCAAGGGCGGCCTCATCAAAGTCTGGCCATAGCGTATCGGTAAAAAACAACTCGCTATAAGCCACCTGCCAGAGGATAAAGTTACTGATACGCTGCTCGCCGCTGGATCTTATCAGTAGATCCACTGGTGGCAAATCGGCGAGCTGAATATGGCTGTCGACTGCGTCTTCATCGATAGCGTCGAGGGAGCGCTCACCGCGGGTCACTTCCTCAGCAAGCCGCCTCGCGGCCTGAGTGATATCCCAGCGGCCACCATAGTCGGCTGCAATGACCAGATCACCCTGATCACAATCGTGGGTAATCTCTTCCGCTTCCTCGATAGCGCGCTGCAGACGCGACGAAAAACGGTCTCTGCGGCCAATTACCCGCAATCGCACACCCTCATCGCGCATACGTCGGGCTTCCTTACGCAGATAGGAGTGGAACAAACTCATCAAGAGTTCCACCTCCTTGGGAGGCCGCTGCCAGTTTTCACTGGAAAAAGCGAACAATGTTAGCGCCTCAACACCTCGGCTCCTGCACGCAGTCAAGAGATCCCGTATACGTTCAACCCCAGCCTTATGCCCCGCCGAGGGGGAAAGCCCACGGCGGGCGGCCCAGCGCCCGTTGCCATCCATAATAATGGCAATATGCCGGGGGCCGGGACAATTCAGCTCGGTACCTCTGCTACCCATTAAATTTCCATCAGATCTTTTTCTTTGGCTGCGAGTGCTTTATCTACATCCGCAACGAACTGATCGGTGATTTTCTGGATATCGTCACCTGCGCGGCGCTCGTCGTCCTCGGAAATTTCCTTATCCTTGAGCAGAGATTTCACCTCGGCCAGTGCATCGCGGCGGATATTGCGAATGGAAACACGCGCAGTTTCCGCTTCCCCTCGAGCCTGGCGAATAAAATTCTTGCGGGTTTCCTCCGTCAGAGCCGGCATCGGAATACGGATAACCGCGCCCGCAGTACTGGGATTCAGGCCCAGATCAGATTTCATGATTGCCTTTTCGATATCCGGAACCAGGTTTTTTTCCCAGGGGGTTACCGATAGTGTTCGCGCATCCTCAACATTGACATTGGCCACCTGCGATAAAGGAGCATCGGAGCCGTAATAGGAAACCTGGATACCGTCGAGAATACTCGGGTGCGCACGGCCGGTACGGATTTTATTGAAATTTCCTGCCAGTGCGTCGAGCGCTTTACTCATACGAGTCTTAGCGTCTTTTTTGATACCTTCAATCACGATTTCACTTCCTCTTCGATTAGCGTGCCTTCCTCGCCGCCCACGACAATATTGAGCAGCGCACCGGCTTTATCCATACGGAACACCCGCACGGGCATATTGTGCTCACGGCAGAGACAGATGGCGGTCAGGTCCATCACCCCGAGCTTTTTATCGAGCACTTCATCATAAGTCAGCTGGTCATAGCGGGTGGCGGTGGGATCCAGCACCGGATCTGCCGAGTAAACACCATCCACTTTGGTGGCTTTTAGCACCAACTCCGCCTCGATTTCAATCCCGCGCAAACAGGCCGCCGAGTCGGTAGTAAAAAACGGGTTGCCGGTACCCGCGGCAAAAATCAACACTTCGCCGCGTTCCAGGTAGCGGATCGCCGCGCGCCGATCATAGTGATCCACGATTCCACTCATCTGGATAGAGGACATTACCCTCGATGAAATATTGGACCTTTCCAGCGCATCGCGCATGGCCAGGGCATTCATTACGGTGGCCAGCATCCCCATGTGATCGCCGGTAACACGATCGAGTCCAGCCGCACTCAGAGCCGCGCCGCGGAACAGATTACCACCACCCACAACCAGACCAACCTGAACACCAATGCCCACCAACTGGCCAATTTCCAAGGCCATTTTATCCAGCACTTTTGGGCTGATACCAAAACCCTGGTCACCCATCAGCTCTTCGCCGCTGAGCTTTAACAGAATTCTTTTATATTTGCGGTCTTTAATACCGGGCATTCGCTGGTCCTCTCAAATGTACCTGTTTAGTGGCCAAGTATTGCCGCCGAACATTACAACACTTTCACTCATTTACACAGAGGGGTGCCCCGCTGCAACCAAAAAGGTCACAGCGGAAGCACCCCTCGGCGAGTGAGTGCGCTGGGCACCCACTAATACCAATTAAGAAGAGGACTTAACCTGTGCAGCTACTTCTGCAGCGAAGTCCACCTCTTCTTTCTCGATACCTTCGCCCACTTCATAGCGCACGAAAGAAACCACATCGGCACCGGCGTCTTTAACCAGTTTACCAATGCTCACATCCGGATTCTTAACGAAAGGCTGCTCTACCAAGCTGTTCTCTTTCAGGAACTTCTTGATTCGGCCGCCCATCATTTTTTCAACGATTTCCGCTGGCTTGCCTTCCATATCCGGCTGCGCCTTGATGATCTCTTTCTCTTTCTCCAGGACCTCAGCAGGCATATCTTCCGGTTTGTTCACCTGAGGATTCACCGCGGTTACGTGCATAGCAACGTCTTTCGCCAGCTCCACCTCGCCACCGCTCAGGGCTACCAGAGCAGCAATGCGGTTGTTGGAGTGTACGTAAGCACCGACGACTGGGGCTTCAACCAGTTCAACACGGCGCACACCGATGTTCTCACCGATTTTCTGTACCAGCGCTTCGCGGGCAGTCTCCAGCTCACCTTCCATCAGGGCGGCAATATCCTGCTGACGATCAGCAAAGGCTTTTTCCACTACCTTGGCAACAAAAGCTTGGAAGTTTTCATCGCGAGCAACAAAGTCGGTCTCAGAATTCACTTCAACCAATACACCGAAGCTACCGTCTTCAGCGACTTTTGCAGCGACAACGCCGTCTGCCGCGGTGCGGCCAGCTTTCTTGGCAGCCTTGAGGCCAGAGGCCTTACGCAGGTCTTCGATCGCCTTTTCGATATCGCCATCTGCTGCTGAAAGTGCTTTCTTACACTCCATCATCGGCAGGCCGGTACGCTCGCGCAATTCTTTTACCATAGACGCGGTAATCGCCATGATTCTTTCCTCGGGGTTCTGTCACTTAAAAGTTAGAAAAAAGGGGCCGAATCTCGGGCCCCTTTTTAAGTTCGCAGCGCAACGCTTAAGTGTTACACCACTACGCCCTGCAAATTACTCTGCAGCAGCTTCGTCATCGCTAGCTTCAACGTACTCGTCTTTAGCCACCGCATTGCCAGCCTCAGCTGCACCGGCGAGCACTGCATCAGCCACAACAGTGGTATACAGCTTGATTGCGCGAATAGCGTCGTCGTTACCGGGAATTACGTAGTCAACGCCAGCGGGATCGCTGTTGGTGTCGACAACACCGATTACTGGGATGCCCAGTTTGTTAGCTTCCTGAATGGCGATGCGCTCGTGCTCAACGTCGATTACGAAGATCGCGTCAGGCAGGCCGCCCATGTCTTTAATACCACCGATGGAGCGGTCGAGTTTTTCCATCGTGCGGGTGCGCATCAGGGCTTCTTTCTTGGTCAGCTTCTCGAAAGTACCGTCCTGAGACTGAACCTGCAGCTCACGGAAACGCTTGATGGATGCGCGAATGGTTTTGTAGTTGGTGAGCATACCACCCAGCCAGCGGTTGCTGACGAAAGGCTGGCCACAGCGCTCAGCCTGCTCTTTGATGGACTTCTGTGCGGCGCGCTTGGTGCCAACAAACAGAATCTTTTTCTTCTGAGCAGCCATCCCCTTGACCACCTGCAGGGCTTCATTGAAAGCCGGTACAGTGTGCTCCAGGTTGATGATGTGAATCTTGTTGCGAGCGCCAAAGATGAATTGACCCATCTTCGGATTCCAGTAGCGAGTCTGGTGACCAAAGTGAACACCAGCCTGCAGCATATCGCGCATACTTACTTGCGGCATAATAAACCTCTAAATGTACGGGTTAGTCCTCCACCCATCCCATGCGTCAACCCTGCGAGGGGCACCCAGACACATGTGTCGATGCGTGTGCGGCATTTTCACCCCGGAAGCATTCCGGAGCGGCGCGCTTTATACCACAATCCCCGAGCCGAGTGAAGGACGGGGACCGATATCGAGCAGATGGCGACGCCTAACGCCCGCCCGACTGCGCGGGCGTTAGGCGCTATGCCCCGCCACCGGCAATCCGCTACAATGGCCCGCCTTCACAGACAGATCTCCATCACAGAAAGACTTAAGGACACGCATGACCTCAGCCATTAAGACGCCAGAACAAATTGCCAAAATGCGTATCGCGGGCCGCCTCGCCGCAGAGGTCCTGGAAATGATTGGCGAGTATGTAGTTCCCAGTGTCACTACGGAAGAACTGGATCGCCGCTGCCACGATCATATCGTTAACGTGCAGAAGGCCATTCCCGCCTGCCTCGGCTATCGGGGCTTCCCAAAGTCCATTTGCACCTCGGTCAATGAAGTCGTCTGCCACGGTATACCGTCCGAGAGCAAAGTGCTGAAAAAGGGCGACATCATCAATATTGATGTCACCGTGATCAAAGATGGCTGGTTCGGGGATACCAGCAAGATGTTCTTCGTCGGCAAGCCCGCCGCCCACGCCGAGCGCCTGGTGAGCATCACTCAGGAGTGCTTGTACAAAGCCATTGAAATTGTGCGGCCCGGCACCAGCCTTGGCGATATTGGTCACGTAATCCAGCAGCACGCCGAGAAAAACTACTACACCGTGGTACGCGACTTTTGTGGCCACGGTATTGGCGATGTATTCCACGAAGAACCCCAGGTACTGCATTACGGCCAGCCTGGAACCGGCGAAATCCTGCAAGAGGGCATGACCTTCACGATTGAGCCGATGATCAATGCCGGCAAGGCCGCCACCCGCGTTCTTGGCGATGGCTGGACAGCCATTACCAAGGACCGCCGCCTGTCGGCGCAGTGGGAACACACCATGGTTGTCACCAGCAGCGGGGTCGAAGTGCTGACCGCGCGCGGCGAGGAGAAGTTTTAGCACCCTCCGCGCAAACCAGGAAAGATGCAAAGACCCGCCATCGCGCGGGTCACAGTCAAACGGACCCCACCCATGCAGCCGGCCAATACACCCTATTTTGAGCACCCTCCGTTCTTCTTCGATCAAACCCGTTTTCGCCGGGACCTCGCTGCCAACGAAAAGCTTCCCTTACAGATTTTTAAGGACGCAGTGGGCGCGGCAGAACACCAGATGGCCGAACGCTTTCGCGAGGGAGAGGATGTCGCCACCCTGGTGCGGGAGCGCGCACTCTTTATAGACTGCCTGCTGCATTACGCCTGGCACCAGTACCACTGGAAGCCCGGCGCCAGCCTCCTCGCCGTGGGCGGCTATGGCCGCGGAGAACTGCACCCGCACTCGGACATCGACCTGCTGATCCTCACCGAGGATCGCGCCGATAGCGACACGGTCGACAGCATCGAGCGCTTTGTCACTTTTCTCTGGGATTTGGGCCTGGATATTGGCCACTCGGTGCGCACCGTGGAAGAGTGTCTGGCACTTGCCGCAGAGGACATCACTGTAATTACCAACCTGACCGAATCTCGCACAGTGGTGGGTGACAGCCAACCCGGGGAGCAATTGGCCGCGCGGATGGAGGCGGGTAAACTCTGGTCCACCGGGGCCTTTTACGACGCCAAACTCGCCGAGCAGGATGAGCGTCACAATCGCCAGCAGGCTGCGGAATATATCCTCGAACCCAATATCAAGAACTCTCCCGGCGGATTGCGCGATATTCAAACCATCGCCTGGGTCGCCAAATATTATTTCCGCGTACGCACCCTCAGGCAGTTACAAGGCAAGGCCTTTTTCACCGAGGAGGAGTTCGCCATACTCCAATCCGGCGAGAGTTTCCTGTGGCGCGTGCGCTACGGCCTGCACCTGCTCGCCGGGCGCGCCGAAGAGCGACTGCTATTCGACTACCAGAGAGAGCTAGCCAAACAGTTTGGCTATGAGGACAGCGACACCCAGCTGGCTGTTGAACAGTTTATGCACAACTATTACCGCATCGTGATGGCCCTGCGCGAACTCAACGATGTGTTGCTGCAATTTTTAGGGGAAGCGATCCGGCAGGGCAGCGAGCAAACGGTAGCCCCTATCAACGAGCGTTTTCAGCTGCGTGGCGGCGCCATCGAAGCCGCTTACCCACAGGTGTTCAACCAGCACCCCTCAGCGCTGCTGGAGATTTTTGTACTGATGGCCAGACACCCGCAGATTACCCGGGTGCGCGCCTCCACTATTCGCCTGATTCGCGAACACCGACTTCTCATCAATGAACAATTTCGCGAAGACCCAGCCAACAGCGAATTGTTTATGGAATTGCTGCGCTCCGCGCGCGGGCTCTCCACACAGCTGTCGCGCATGACCCGCTACGGCATCCTCGGGCGCTATTTACCGGAGTTTGGCCGGGTCACAGGGCAGATGCAGCACGACCTCTTTCACATATATACCGTGGATGCTCACACACTGCAGGTGGTGCGTAACATGCGCAGTTTTCGCAGCCCCGAGGCGCGAGAAAAATTCCCTATCGCTGCAGAGATCCTTGAGCGACTGCGCCAGCCGGAACTGCTGTATATCGCCGGCCTCTACCACGATATCGCCAAGGGGCGCGGCGGCGATCACTCGAAGCTTGGCGTGGTAGATGCCGGTGAATTCTGCCTGCGCCACCAATTACCGGCGCGGGACCGCCGCCTGGTGTGCTGGCTGGTGGAGAAACACCTGTTGATGAGTCAAGTCTCGCAGAAACAGGACATCAGCGACCCGGAAGTGGTGCACGCCTTCGCCCGCGAGGTGGGGGATCGCGAACACCTGGATTACCTCTACGCTCTGACCGTGGCGGACATCAACGCCACCAATCCGGAGCTCTGGAATAGCTGGCGCGCCAGCCTAATGCGCCAACTTTATCAGGCCACCCAACACGCCCTGCGCCGCGGTCTGGAGAACCCCATCGACCGCGAGGAAATTATCGTGGAAACCCGCAGCCTAGCACTGGAAAAACTGTGCGCCCTCGGGCTGCCGGAAGCTTCGATGGAGAATATCTGGGCTCAGATGGGCGACGATTACTTCGTGCGCGAGAGCGCCGATAACATCGTCTGGCACACCGCAGCCATTCACGAGCTGCACAGCAACAGCCCCCTGATGCCCAGCGACACTCTGGTACTGACACGCAACTCAGGCCCCGGTGAGCACGACGGCGCCACCCAGGTTTTCGTCTACACCCCCGACCGCGCCAATGTATTCGCCGCCGTAGTTACCGGGCTCGATATGCTCAACCTGAGCGTGCACGATGCGCGCCTGTACAACTCGGCCTCGGGCTACACCCTGGATACTTTTTATGTGCTCGACGAGTCCGGCCAACCCCTGCTCGACGAACCTCAGCGCCTACAGCAAATTCGCGATACGCTGCAGCAGGAGTTGGCGCTGGTCGAGGACTACTCCAAAATTATTCAGCGGCGCACACCGCGGCGCCTGAAGATGTTTGAACTGGAGAGCCGTGCGCACCTGTCTACGGAACCCGGCGATCACTACAGCACGCTGGAAATTACCAGCGCCGACAGGCCCGGTCTGCTCGCGCTGATTGCGCGCACCTTTGTCACTCACGACCTGCGCCTGCACAACGCCAAGATCTCCACTCTCGGAGAGCGGGTTGAAGATATTTTCCATATCACCGATGCCGGGGGGCACGCCCTCTGTGACGCCGACACCAACCGCGAACTGGAAGAGGCCATTTGTCGGGAGCTGGACGATCACACGGCACCGCAATAGCACCATTGACGAGCAGATCAAACCGCCATGAATCCAAACCTGGACAAGTTGCAGCCCTACCCCTTTACCAAGCTGCAGGCCTTGAAAGCGGGTCTACAGCCCGCGCGCAACCCCCATATCGCCCTCTCTATCGGCGAACCAAAACACGCACCACCGCAATTTGTGCACAGCGAGCTGCTCGCACACCTCGACAAAATCGCCGCCTACCCGCTCACCAAAGGCCTGGAACTGCTGCGCCAGACCATCGCCGACTGGCTGAGTGTGCGCTTTCAGCTCACGGGGGTATGTGCCGACACCCAGGTATTGCCCGTGAACGGCACCCGCGAAGCGTTGTTTGCCTTCGCCCAGGCCACCGTATCGCCGCGCAGCAAGGTCCTGATACCCAACCCGTTCTACCAAATTTACGAAGGCGCGGCCTTGCTCGCCGGCGCCGAGCCACACTTTATCAACTGCCTCGCCAGTGCAAACTTCAAACCGGATTTCAACGCCATTCCCGAGTCGGCCTGGCAACAGTGTGAACTGCTGTATCTCTGCTCACCGGGCAACCCCACCGGCGCGCTGTTAGAACTCGATGATTTCCAACAACTGATCGAACTGGCGGATCGCTACGATTTCACCATTGCCTCGGACGAGTGTTACTCAGAGCTCTACTTCGACGAAAACACGCCCCCTGCGGGGCTATTGCAAGCCTGCGAACAGATGGGTCGTGGGGACTACCGCCGCTGCGTGGTGTTTCACAGTTTGTCGAAGCGCTCCAACCTGCCGGGGCTACGCTCCGGATTTGTCGCCGGTGACGCGCAGCTACTGGAAAAATTTCTGCTCTACCGCACTTATCATGGCTGCGCTATGCCGCTGCCAAACCAATACGCCTCCATCGCCGCCTGGCGCGATGAGGAGCATGTGCGGGAAAACCGCGCACTCTACCGGCAGAAGTTTGCCGCGGTACTCGACGTTCTCGATGGCTGCCTCGAAGTGCAGAAGCCACAGGCCAGTTTTTATCTGTGGCCGCGCGTCGGCGACGGCGAACAGTTCGCCCGCGAGCTGTACCGCCAGCAAAATATCTCCGTACTGCCGGGGGCCTTTCTCGCCCGGGAAAGCGACGGAGTGAACCCCGGGCAGGAGTATGTACGCATAGCCCTGGTGGCAACGCTAGAGGAGTGCGTAGATGCTGCCCAGCGCATCGGGGAATTTTGCCGGCAAAACTAAAGCCCCAAAACTACAACCAACGACTTCGACACCGCAACCCAGGAGCCCCCAGGCACAAATAAGAATGGCAGTAAAAAATTTACTCAAACAAGAGCGCGTGGACTTTATCTTGCAGCGCCTGGAAGAACTCTACCCGCAAACCCCGGTTCCTCTCGATCACAAAGATCCCTACACACTGCTGGTGGCCGTGCTGCTGTCAGCGCAGTGTACCGATGAGCGCGTCAACCAGGTTACCCCCGCCCTCTGGCAGCTGGCCGACAACCCGGAGGCTATGGCCCAGGTACCCGTGGAGGACATCCAGGCGGCCATCCGCCCCTGCGGCCTATCTCCGCAGAAATCCAAAGCCATCAGCAAGCTGTCACAAATTCTGATCAATGAATACCACAGCAAGGTTCCAGAAAATATGGCCGCCCTGGAAACCCTGCCCGGTGTGGGCCACAAGACCGCCAGTGTGGTGATGTCCCAGGCTTTTGGTCACCCCGCGTTTCCCGTAGACACCCACATTCACCGCCTGGCCCAACGCTGGGGGCTCACCAGCGGCAAGAATGTCACCCAGACCGAGAAAGATTTAAAGCGGCTATTTCCCAGAGAAAAGTGGAATAAATTGCACTTGCAGATTATTTTCTACGGCCGCGAGTTCTGCTCCGCGCGCGGTTGTGACGGCACCGTTTGTGAAATCTGCACCACCTGCTATCCCAACCGCAAAAACCCCAAGAAAACCAAGAAGGCGTAACTGTGATTACTCTGTACGGCATTAAAAATTGCGACACCGTAAAAAAGGCCCGCAAATGGCTGGAAAACAATGGGGTCGATTACCAGTTTCACGATTTCCGTGAAGATGGCATGGGCGATGTCCCCCTTAAAGTTTGGCTGGACGCATTCGGATGGCAGGAGGTGCTGAACCGCCGCTCCACCAGTTGGCGGGCACTGAGCGACAAACAAAAAGACGCTATGGATAACAATAGCGCTCTGACACTTGCCCTCGAGACGCCCACCCTGATCAAACGACCAGTAACCACCGCAGGCGATACCACCCGTTTCGGATTTAAAGAAAAAGAATTTGCCGAACTCACCGGCCAGCCCAACTAGGAGAGAAAGAATGCGCGATATCTACGGCATTGGATTTGGTGTTGGCACCTGTAATAGCAAGGGCGACTGGCTGGAAGTTTTCTACCCAAAGCCACTGTTTAAACCCAGTGCGGAAATAGCTAAAGCAGTCACTGAAACCCTACATATTAACGGCGGCAATCACAGCCTGCCCCTGGATGCGACTCAGCTGCACGGCCTCGCGGAAAAGCTGCACAGCGCCGGAGCCACGGAACAGGCAGAAATCCTGCGGCAATTTGCCAACTCCCAGCGACCACTGGTGGTGGTCGTACTGTCCAGCGATGAAGCCCCGCAGTCGGTGCCAGAGGCCTACCTGAAACTGCACTTGCTCTCCCATCGCCTGGTGAAACCTCACGAAACCAAGCTCGACGGCATTTTCGGCAAACTGATCAATGTGGCCTGGACTAATCAGGGCGCGATCGACCTGGAAGAACTGCCACAGCGCCAACTGGAAGCGCGCCTGAACGGGGAGCACCTGGAAGTTGCCTGCGTCGACAAATTTCCCAAGATGACCAACTATGTGGTGCCCACGGGCGTGCGCATCGCCCACACCGCACGCGTGCGTCTCGGCGCCTATCTTGGCGAGGGCACCACCATCATGCACGAGGGTTTCGTCAACTTTAATGCTGGCACCAAGGGCCCCGGCATGATCGAGGGGCGTATTTCTGCTGGTGTGTTTGTCGGCGCGGGCTCCGACTTGGGCGGCAGCAGTTCCACCATGGGCACGCTCTCCGGCGGCGGTAACATCGTCATCTCCGTGGGCGACAACTGCCTGCTCGGCGCCAACGCCGGCATCGGTATTCCCCTCGGCGACCGCTGCACTGTAGAGGCCGGCCTCTATATCACCGCCGGCACCAAGGTAGCCTTACTCGATGATAGCGGCCGACTCGTCGAACATATCAAGGCGCGCGACCTGGCCGGTAAATCCGACCTGCTGTTCCGCAGGAACTCTACCAATGGCGCGGTAGAATGCCTGACTAACAAGAGTGCAATCGAACTGAACGAAGCGCTGCACAGCAATTAAAGTTGAGCGCGGCGGGGCTATGGCCCCGCCAACTTCCCCGCGAACCGCCCATGCACCTACTCGACCAAACACAAGGAACACTCCGTGACCCCCACTCTGCAACTGGCTTTCGACCTGATCCGCCGCCGCTCCATAACACCTGAAGATGCAGGCTGCATGGACCTGATGATCCAGCGTCTGGAAAAAATCGGTTTTCAGGCAACCAGGCTGCGCCGCGGAGACACCGACAATTTTTGGGCAGTGCGCAATGGGCAAGGTAAAGGGCCGCTACTCGCCTTTGCCGGCCACACCGATGTAGTGCCCACCGGACCAGAGGACAACTGGAGCAGCCCCCCCTTCGACCCCAAAATTCACGATGGTTTTCTCTATGGTCGTGGCGCCGCGGATATGAAGGGCTCCCTCGCCGCCATGGTCGTAGCCTGTGAAGAGTTTATCGCCGCACATCCGGGTCACTGCGGGCGCATCGCTTTCCTGATCACCAGTGATGAAGAGGGACCGGCAACCAACGGCACTGTCAAAGTGGTTGAATGGCTCGAGGCGCGGGGAGAAAAAATAGACGGCTGCATTGTGGGTGAGCCCTCCAGCAGCGAACGCGTCGGCGACGTGATCAAAAACGGACGGCGCGGCTCACTGGGCCTGGAATTAAAAGTATTTGGTACACAGGGGCACGTCGCCTACCCTCACCTGGCCGAAAACCCGATTCACAGCCTGGCCCCTGCACTCACCGAACTAACCAACGAGGAGTGGGATCAAGGCAACCAATTTTTCCCCGCCACCAGCTTCCAGGTTTCCAATATCAATGGGGGTACCGGCGCAACCAATGTGATTCCCGGTGAAGTGGATTTACTCTGCAATTGGCGCTTCTCTACGGAGTCTACCGCCGAAGGACTGGAGGCCCGTGCCAGGGCAATCCTGGATAAGCACTACCTAAAATATGAAGCGAACTTTAATGTATCTGGGCATCCCTTCCTCACGGCCGAGGGGCCACTGGTACATGCGGTGGAACAGGCTATCCAGAAAACCACCGGAAAGGAAACGGAATTATCGACTGCCGGGGGCACTTCCGACGGCCGTTTTATCGCCCCAACAGGCACGCAAGTGGTGGAACTGGGACCAGTTAATGCCACTATCCACAAGGTGGATGAGAGGGTTGAAGCCGAACATTTGGACATACTTAAGGAAATCTATCGGGAAGTACTTAGGGAGCTGCTAATCTGAATTTACTGCCCCGGACGATAATTATTTATTAATTGCACGGACTGTCCCACTAAATACACCGACCGGCTTATTCGCCTCCTGCCCAACTGTCTCTGCGGTATGCTCTTCCCGAAAACAAAATGGAGGAGCCCTCAGATAATGAACAGACTATTGAAAATAGCCGCGGCGATATTTATCGCCAGTCCTGCCCTCGCTGAAGAGCAACCCACTAACTTCAGCTATGAGGATGTATTTAATCTCGAGTATGTCAGCGACCCTCAGTTCAGTAATGACGGGAAAAATATTTACTACGTTCGCAACTCCATGAATAAGATGGCGGACAACAAACGGGCAAACCTGTGGCGTATCAGTGCCGACGGCAAGGACCACCGCCCACTGACCTCGGGGGACTACTCTGATTATTCGCCGCGCCTATCCCCGGACGGTAAGACAATTGCCTTTATCAGTTCCCGCAGTGGCAGCCCCCAGATCCACCTATTGTGGCTCGACAACGGCCAAAATCTGCAGATCTCCCACCTGCCAAAATCCCCTTCCAATATTCAGTGGTCACGAGACGGCAAACAAATTGCCTTCACCATGTTTGTGCCCGAGAGCAAACCTCTGCCTGTTGAACTACCCGGTGCCCCCGAGGGCGCCAAGTGGGCAAAACCACCCCAGTTTATCGACCGCAGTATTTATCGTGCGGACGGCATGGGTTATCTCAAGCAGGGGTACACCCAGGTATTTGTCATCCCCCGTGAGGGCGGTACACCGCGTCAGCTCACTAGTGGTCCATTCGATCACAACAGCAGTCTCGCCTGGAGTAAAAATAACGAGGCGATTTATTTCTCCGCAAACCGCCACCCCGATCACGAGATCGAGTTGATGAACTCTGAAATCTATAGAGTGGATCTCAAGGATGGCGGCATTGAGCAGATCACCGAAAGGTTTGGACCCGATCATCACCCGCAGATTTCTCCCGATGGTAAAAAACTTGCCTACCTGGGATTCGAGGATCAACGGCTCGGATACCAGCAACACAGCCTGCGTATCATCAACCTCGACAGTGGCGAGTCCCGCAAAGTACAAACCGCTAAAGACCGCAGTATCTCCAGCTACCACTGGCTTGGCGATAGTAAGCGCATCGCTTACAGCTATGACGATCAGGGCTCCACAAAAATTGCCATTAAAAAAATGGGTGGCAGTGACACTGTAGTCGCCAGTGATGCCGGCGGTCTATCGCTAGGGCGGCCCTACTCCGGCACGCACTTTGCCACATCCAAACGCGGGGATATTGCCTACACACAAACCAATCCACAACACCCCGCAGAATTGGCTCTGGCCCGAGGCGGTAAAGTAAAAACACTAACCAGTCTCAACCATGACTTGATACCACTGCGCAACATGGCCCAAGTGGAAGAGATCAATTACAAGTCCACTTTTGATGGCCGCAATATACAGGGCTGGGTCGCTTACCCACCCAACTTCGACCCGAAGAAAAAGTATCCCCTGCTGTTGGAAATTCACGGCGGCCCCTTCTCCAATTATGGCCCGCGATTTGCTACTGAAGTACAGTTATTCGCCGCTGCCGGCTATGTGGTCCTCTATACCAATCCAAGAGGTTCCACCAGCTACGGACATGAATTTGCCAACCTGATTCACCACAATTACCCGAGCCAGGATTACGATGACTTGATGGCTGGTGTTGATACAGTAATTGATCAGGGGTTTATCAATGAAGAACAACTATTTGTGACCGGCGGTAGCGGAGGCGGCACCCTCACAGCCTGGATCATTGGCAAGACTGATCGATTCCGGGCAGCGGTGGTCGCCAAACCTGTAATTAATTGGGAGAGCTTTGTGCTTACCGCAGATTACTCCAGATTCTTTACGAAATACTGGTTCTCAGGTATGCCCTGGGAAAAACCGGAGGAATATCGCCGCCGCTCACCCCTCACTTATGTGGGCAATGTCACTACACCAACCATGCTGCTTACCGGAGAGGAGGATTACCGCACACCCATGTCTGAAACAGAGCAGTTTTACCAGGCACTGAAGTTGAACGATGTGGAAGCCGCGATGGTGCGTATCCCTGGCGCCTCTCATAGTATTGCCGCGAGGCCCAGCCAGATGATTGCGAAAGTGGCTTCTATTTTGTACTGGTTTGATCAGTATAAGCCGGATAGAGAGACTGAAGACTTAGTAAGCAAATAATTTATCTTTACTGACCTTTTAATTGATGGGCGCCCCCACTAGGCGTCCACACTATTTTATTCATTTCCATTGTCATTCATAATAGAAAAATCAATGACAAGGATTCTAGTGATGCGCAAGCTGTTATTTCTTTTTTTCCTGTGGCCCTCTCTCGCACTTTCTGGGCAAGTTAGCTTGTCCGACTTAGTACGGCATACAGATATACAAGAAGTAAAAATTTCTCCAACTGGTACCCATTTAGCCATTAAAAAATTATACGAGGGAGAGAAAATACTGGTTTTTATGTCGATCACCCCTCTGAAGATCACTGGCCTTCTGCGCTTTAGAGGCAAAGAGGAAGTCGGCGATTTCTACTGGGCTAACAATGAAAGGATTGTTACTGAAGTCGTATCAAGGAAAGCGGCTTTAGAGACACCAATATTTTATGGCTCACTATTTGCCATCAACTATGATGGCACTAAAGGCAAGAATATATTCGGGCACTTAGCGGGAGAGCGCCAAGTCGGATCTCGCTTAAAAAGGGCTGAGTCCACATATGCCCACCCAACAATCATTGACACCCTCCCTAAAGAAAAAAATAAAATTTTGATCTCCACCTCTCCCTGGGCTAGGGACTGGGAAACAAGAGGAGAAATCCTCGAAGTAAACATTTATAATGGCGTACAAAAAAGAATAACAGGACTTCCGCAGGTAGGACGCGCCCACACTGACAGAAATGGAAATTTAATCTTCGCCACCGGTAGCAACAAAAATGGTGAACGCGAGCTTTACAAGAAATCTAAAATGGGATGGGAAAAACTTGAGAACTCCATTTTAAATCGTAGCTGGCCAAGGGGAGGCAATCTAGAAACAGGAGATTTCTATTTTGAAATAGACCGCACTAACGATACGGAGCAACTAGTTAAATTTAACACCAAAACAAACGAATTAACTCAAATATTTTCCCACGACATTTCCGACATTACCGCGGTGATTTACCACCCCAAAAGTGATAAACCCATCGGAGTTTACCTGCACCCCGACTACCCTGAGGAGTACTTTTTTGATGAGGGCGATGGGTTTGCAGCTTATTTCCGTGGTTTAAAAAAGGCTTTTGAGGGCTACAGAATCAACTTTACCAGCTTCACCAATGATGGCTCTTTAGGAATATTAAAAGTTTATGGAGACCGACTCCCAGGGGATTATTTCTTAGCAAATTTGAAGACTAAGAAAGTAGACTTTCTATTATCATCATCAGAATGGCTTGCCCCTGAAACTCTAAACTCAATGCGAGCTGAGTCATTCGTCACCACGGGCAACATGAGAATAGGCACCTATCTGACTTTCCCGAAAGAACAAACTAAAAATCTGCCTATGGTAGTAGTACCACATGGAGGCCCCCATGCCCGTGACTACTGGGGATATGACCAAGAAGCACAAATACTTTCCCAAAATGGCTACTTGGTTCTCCAGGTAAACTTTCGTGGCTCAACAGGATACGGCGACCACTTTTACACTGCCGGAGAGCAAGAGTGGGGAGGAAAAATTCAAAAGGATATAGCCGACGCCGTTCATTGGGCAGTAGAAAAAGGCTATGCAGATCCAAGAAAAGTTTGTATTTACGGTGCCAGCTTTGGGGGCTACTCTGCCCTAATGAACCCGATCAGATATCCAGACCTGTATAAATGTGCGGCTGGCTATGTGGGTGTTTATGACTTGGAGATGATGTACAAGAAAGGGGATATCAAGCGTCGTGATAGAGGGTTAGCCTACCTTAATAGGGAACTGAGTAAAGATAAGAACTTCTTAAAGGAAAACTCTCCAATCCACAACACCGATAAACTCAACATTCCCTTGTTTATTATTCACGGTGAGAAAGATGAGCGTGTACCTGTTGAACATGCTGAGGAGCTACTGAAAAAACTTGAAAAAGAAGGGAAGCCTGCAAAAAGCCTTATTGTTGCCAACGAAGGGCACGGATTTTATAGCGAGGAGAACAAGATGAAGCTTTATACCGAACTGCTAGCTTTTCTTGATAAGCACATCGGTATTGGGTCAGTAGAAAAACAGCCAGCTGTGAACGAGTAATAAGCTAATACCACCCCGGACTTTCCAGCACCAGTTGAGCTACCAACTGGTGCTTTCACAAAGAAACGACCTTTTAGTGGAGCTGTCCTGAAGCCTGGGAGGGCTCCTCAACTGAACTCACTGGCTCATCTAAGCCATGTGACAGTACAAAATAATAAATCACCTGCAGCTGCCCGTGGATTTCTGTCATCAGATCGAAGTTATACTCCCCCCTTTCCCCTGGGCCCACTTGTACAGACACAATATGTGAGGGTTCAATAAAGAACTCCGCTACCGGGCGTTTGCCGCGCATCACCTGTACTAGCAATGTACGGGTATCCTCCTCTGCAAAGCGCCAATAATAGTCATCATCATCATAAACGACGCTCTCCGGGGTGCCGGCCCGGAGTATGCAATTGGGATGTTCAGTCAGCCAGGGCCAAAATTCTTTGAAAGGAATAGTCTGCTGCATGAAGCGTTAGTCATCCAGCTCGGTTACACTGCCGGCACCACCATCGATGGCAAACTCCTCGGCTATCTGTTGACACCAGCGATTGAGGCGTTCAGCCGTCAACTCTTCCTGCTGGTCTTCATCGATTGCGAGGCCCATAAATTTGCCCTCCCCCGCAATCTCCGCTTTGGAGGCCTCAAATTCATAGCCTTCCGTGGACCACAAGCCGACAATGGTCGCCCCTTGCTCGACAATCACATCGTGCAACATACCCATGGCGTCGAGGAAATAATCGCCGTAGCCGAACTGGTCGCCCAGACCAAACAGAGCCACAGTCTTACCGCTGAAGTCGATTTCCCGCACATCCTCCCAGAACTCTTCCCAGTCGGATTGAATCTGGCCAAAGTCCCAAGTCGGGATACCAAAAATCAAATTTTGATAGTTGGCGATCTCCAATTGGGTCACATCGGCTACATCAAACAGATCTACCCGATCTTCCCCCAGGCGGGTGCGGATGCGCAGGGCTACAGATTCGGTGTTGCCTTCGTCGCTGCCATAAAACAAGCCGATTTTGCTCACAGTTATTCCTCTTCGCCCAAATCGGGCCACACTAGATACCTATTGGCGGGGCGGCGTATTCTCCCAGCAAAGGCGGGGCGCGGCAAGCTGGCTCGGGTGGACTGGGAACATAAAAAAGCCCCCGACTAGCGGGGGCAAAGGGTTATGAGCCGAGCGGACCTCTGGGGAAGGGTACGCCCGACAGATCGCACAAGGAGTCTGCGATAGTGGGGATCAGGAATCGGATGTGCGTCGCTCAAGACGCTCCTCACGCCATTTCATGTGGCGCTCTTTGCGCTTCTCTTTCAACGTTTCAAATTTGGCTTTCTGTTCATCGGTAAGAATCGCCTCGAACTGCTGGCGTATCTGGAAGTGGTTTTGCATTTTCTGTACTTCCAGCTTGCCCAACTCAGTACCAAGCTGGTCTAGTGTGGCCTGGTCGGCGCCACTCTCCATCGCGGCGCGGATTTGCTTACGCAACGCACGTAACTGCTCGCGCTGGGCAATTTTGCTGTCGCTGTTACTCTCCCGGTTGGCTTTCAACTGCGCCTTTTGCCCCTCGGTCAAGCCCAGTTCACGCGCCATATGCTCAAAACCGCGCTTGTGGTGCCCTTCGCCCCCCCCAAATGCCATGGATGCTGCAGGGACCGCCATCACCCCGGCCAAAGCCAAGCTACCTAGTACTACTTTCCAGTTCTTCATCACTCCATCCTCTCGTTTGCATTCAGTGAATTCATAGTAAGTCTGGCCAGTGTAAACAGGGGCAAACCCCGGTAAACATTTGTTAAGAACAGTAAAAAGCCCAAGAGGCTGCGATAACTAGCGCCAATGCTTTGCATATAATGGCCTCACAGCAACTGAGAGAACGCCATGAGCCGCATCCTCCTGATCGACGACGACACAGAATTGACCGACCTATTGAAAGAGTATCTAACCGGGGAAGGTTTTGATGTGACCGCGGCCAACGATGGTGGGCGCGGATTGGCACTGGCGCAGAGCCAGAATTTTGACGCCCTGGTACTGGATGTCATGCTGCCGGTGCACAACGGTTTTGACGTGCTGCGAAAACTGCGCGAGGAGGCCTCACCCACTGGCCGCTCCCTGCCCGTGATCATGCTCACTGCTAAGGGCGATACCGTAGACCGTATCGTAGGTCTGGAAATGGGTGCCGACGACTATCTCCCCAAGCCCTGTAACCCACGTGAACTGGCCGCGCGACTGCGCGCGATATTGCGCCGCGGTCGGGTCGAAGTGGAGGACAGCGACGACAGCCTCACCAGTGGCCAGCTGCGCCTGCTGCCGGCCGAATATCAGGCCTATTGGGCCGACCAGGCCCTATCCCTCACTGGCGCCGAATTTTCAGTTCTCAAAGTGCTGATTCAAAACGCCGGCGATGTGGTCGGTAAAGAGGTACTAACCGAGAGCGCACTGGGACGCAAGTTGATGCCCTACGACCGCTCCATCGATGTTCACGTCAGCAATATTCGCAAAAAGCTCGCGGATAAAGGCGCCAGCCGCGACTTGATTATCAATATTCGCGGCGCCGGCTATATGCTCACCCAGGCCAAGCAGTAGGTAGTTTCAAAATGCGCAGCCTCTTCTGGAAGATGTTTTTTGGCGCGTGGATTACCGCCATGGTGATGGTGGTCGCCGCCATTTACATTACCCACTTTGGCGAATTCGGCGATCCCCGCCAGGAGGAGCGCTGGGAGGGACCCGCATTATTTCGTGAAGTGATGCGCAATATGCGCATCGCCCGCCGCCACGGGCCCGAGCAGTTTCAGCACTGGCTAGAACGCGCGCCAAAGAAAGTCAAACGAAGGGTCTACGCCGTGGACAGTGAAGGCAATGACCTGCTCAGGCGGTCACTGCCAGAAAATATGATGCCGCTGATCAACAGCCTCGACTACCGAAACCGTGAGGCTCACATGCTGGTAGACAACAAGCCCACGGTAGGTTTCTTCCTCCCAATGCGCACCGGGGATCCCCTGCGTATCACCCTGGTTGCCGGGGATAGTAAGGAGGGCCTGTTACTGCGATTTTTATGGCGCAACTTCTGGCCCATGCTATTGCTCTCCATGATTACCTCCGGGATCGCCTGCTACTGGCTCGCCAGCTATTTGAGCCGCCCCCTTGAGCAGCTCCGCGCCGCCACAAAACGGGTCGCAGCCGGCGAGCTGGACTATCGAGTTGCCCCCAGCCTGCACACCCGCAACGATGAGCTCACTGATCTGGCCCTGGATTTCGACTCCATGACTGCTCAACTACAGGAATCGATGTCCGAACAGCGCCGTCTGATCAAGGATGTCTCTCACGAGCTTCGCTCACCCCTGGCGCGACTGCAGGTAGCGCTCGCCATCGCTCGTCAGAAACAAGTCATGGGACTGGACAAGGAGCTGGATAAAATCGGTAAAGCGGCGGACTACCTGGAAGACATTATCGCCGATGTGCTGTCCTTGCCGGTTAGCAGCCAGGAGCAGCGCCCACTGGACGATGTAGTAGAGCTGAACAGTCTGCTTAACGCACTGCTCGACGATCTCCACATCGAAGCTGCGGAAAAACATTTGGGGTTCGATATGAGTGGCAGCGCCCAGGAACTGCTGATCGCCACCCGCGGCAGCTCCCTCACCGCAGCACTGGAGAACATCCTGCGCAACGCTATCAAGTACAGCCCGGCCAATGGATTGGTGCGACTACTGGTGCAGGAATTCACCGACACCTGCACCATCTCTGTCATCGACTCGGGTTCCGGTGTAGATGAGTCCGATCTCGAAGCCATTTTCCGCCCCTTCTACCGCACCGATAACGCCCGCACCCGCGAAAGCGGTGGCTTTGGCCTGGGACTGGCCATCGCTCAGCGGACCATACTGCACCACGGCGGCAGTATTACAGCACGTAATAGCGTCGGCGCCGGCCTTTGTGTCGAGATCAAGTTGCCGCTGATCCACCTCAGCGACGATTGAACCGCAGAGGAGCTGCTATAACCTTGACTAAAGCCAGCAATTCGCTGGCCATCGAGGTTTATGACCCCAAATTTAACAAAGGGCATGGCTATGCGCTGGATACTCTACATCCTGATTTTCCTGGTCCTATTACTCATGGCCGGGTATTTATTCCCCAGGGAGGTTTCTCTGGAGCGCAGTATTTATATCGACAGACCTCCCCAGACGGTATTTCCCTACGTTAACAACTTTCGCAAGTTTAATAGTTGGTCCCCCTGGCGGAATATCGACCCAGCCATGGAATACAAATACAGTGGCCCGGAAGCGGGCGTCGGCGCCTCCATGAGCTGGCACGGGGAAAATTCTAAAGAGGGCGGCGGGACCCAAACCATAACCGCCAGTACACCGAACTCGCTGGTGCAAACCGATTTGGATTTTGGCGACGGCAGTGAGGCCACCGCAGAATTTAAACTGCAAGAGCAAAATGGCGGCACCCAGGTAAGTTGGAGCTTCAATACCGATACCGGGGGTGGCCCGAGGGAGCGCTGGATGGGCTTGGCGATAAAAAAAATGGTGGGTGAGTCCTACGAGCAAGGACTCACAAAACTCAAGCAGCTGATGGAATCCAGTGCCAAAACCAACGAGATAAACGAGCGAAAAAATAGCGACACTACGGACTCCGTCTCCGATATTCCCTCCGATGTCGACGATGCCATGGGAGGTGGCCCCCAGGGAGTACAGTCTGAAATGCGCAACCAACAGCAGGAGGAGGCTGGAGAAACCGAGGAGAACGAAACAGGGGATCAGAAGGAAAACGAGCAGCCCTAGCGCCAAAAAAACGAGCCCTGATAAATAAAGAGGCCCGCATTACGCGGGCCTAATTTAAGACACAATGCCGTGTGGTTCACACCTCAGGATTTATTGCGTCGCTGCGCCGGTACCGGCGACTTACGCAGCTTGCGCCGCTGGCGCTCCAGGATCTGTTTTTCCCCCTGCGTCAGTGGACGCTGCCCCAGCTTGGGCAGACCGGCGGTGATGCACAGGTCATCAATCTCCCTAGGTTCCATCTCGATCCACTGGCCCACGCGTACGTGGGAGGGAATAAACACGCTGCCATAGCGCACACGCTTGAGGCGGCTCACCCGAACCCCCTGGGACTCCCACAGTCGGCGAACCTCACGGTTGCGCCCCTCCATCACCACACAGTAGAACCAGCGGTTTCTGCCCTCTCCCCCACTCTCGACAATATCGGTAAAGCGCGCGGAGCCGTCATCTAAAAGCACACCCTTAACGAGGCGCCTCTTCATCTCGTCGTCCACATCCCCCTGGATGCGCACCAAATATTCACGATCAATCACCGATGAAGGGTGCATCAGCTTGTTGGCCAGCTCGCCACTATTGGTAAATAGCAGCAGGCCGCTGGTATTGAAGTCCAGCCGGCCTACGGAAATCCAGCGGCCAGTTTTCAGCCTCGGCAGACGGTCGTAAACGGTGGGGCGCCCTTCAGGGTCGTGGCGGGAACAAATCTCCCCGACCGGCTTGTTGTAGAGAATGACCCGACAGCGATTTTCCCCTGTAGAGGGCAGGCTCTGACCGTCAAATTCAATTTGGTCCGCATCGGTAACCCGCTCGCCGAGTTCCGCTACTTTACCGTTAATCGTCACGCGGCCCGCATCGATTGCGCGCTCCATTTCACGCCGTGACCCGAGGCCGCTGCGCGCTAGTACTTTTTGCAATTTTTCGCCTGCTGGCGAGGTGCCATCACTCATGGGGTGGTGTTTTCCGCTTGCACTACATCTTGGGAATCGTCATCGACACCACTGCTTTCCCGGTCCCGCTCCTCTCGGCCGGACGCAGTCTCCGTGTCGATATCACCAAACAGGCTGCTCTTGGGCAATGCTGCCGCAATAGGGGGCGCTGGCTCCCCATCTTCGGCTTCCTGTTCAATTTCGCTTTCATTTTCTGTTTCTAGAGCTGGTTCTTCCCCGGTGACAATGACCCGAGGCTCCGTGGCAGGCAAATTTTCACCCGCCACCTGTGCCAACTCCCACGTATCTTCCAAGGCCTCTGAAGGCGCTGCATCCAATACAACGTCATCGACAGCCTGTGCTTCCATCTCAGCTTGTACCGGCCCCGCCGCTTCGAGATTATCCGCGGTCTCTGCCGCGATATCCTCGAGGGCTGCTGCAACCAGAGCATCCTCGGCCGCATCGATACTCTCTTCAGAGGAAACAACCTCTTCAGCTTCTGCTGTACTCTGATCTCCACCCGCTAGCCCGGTATCCCCCGGCGGATCTTCGCCCTCCTCGGTGAGTGCAGCGGGGACCTCCTCTGGAGAAAGGCCTTCGGCTTCGAGGATCTTATTCAGACTTTCAATATCGCGGACTTCGGCCAAAGTGGGCAGTTCATCCAGGGAAGCGAGATTAAAATAATCGAGAAAGTCCCGGGTAGTTGCATAGAGCGATGGTTTGCCCGGCACATCGCGGTGACCCACCACCTTGATCCATCCTCTATCCAGCAAGGTTCTTACGATCTGTGAGCTGACCGCTACTCCGCGAATTTCCTCGATATCACCGCGGGTCACCGGCTGGCGATAGGCGACAATCGCCAATGTTTCCAGGGTAGCGCGGGAATACCTCTGCGCTTTTTCCTCCCAAAGGCGGTTCACCCAGGGGGCTAGGTCCTCAGGCACCTGAAAGCGCCAACCACTCGCCACTTTTTTGAGCTCAAAGCCGCGCCCGTCACAACTTTGAGCAATTTCTCCGAGCGTATCGCGAAGCGTTGAGATGGAAGGGCGGTCCTCCTCATCCAGCAAGGAGAGGAGTTTATCTTCACTGAGGGGTTGTGCGGAAGCCAGCAGAGCACCTTCGAGGAGCCTGCGCAGTAATTCCGGAGCGATTGTCATCTTCTCGTTTCCAACTCTTCTTCTCTGGACGGCGCCTGCTCCACAGTGAGCGAGGCTTCATCAACCGAGGCGCTTTCAGCGACAGCGGCCCGGGCCAAATCATCCCCCTCTTCGCTACCGAAGTCACTTTCGCTATCCTCAAATTCCTCATCAACAGAATCACTGCTGTGGCTGGCCGCACGCACGTGAATAGGCCCGAAGGACTCGTTCTGTACCAGCTCCACCAGAGATTCCTTGACCAGTTCCATCACCGCAAGGAATGTCACCACGACGCCGAGACGACCCTCCTCCGCACTAAACAGGCTCACAAATGGCACAAACTGCCCGTGGCGGATACGGTCGAGCACCTGGGTCATGCGCTCGCGGGTGGAGAGCCGTTCACGTTCTACCTGGTGACTCTCAAACATATCAGCACGGCGCAATACATCCGCCAGCGCCACCAGAACCTCTTTTAGGTCCACCTCTGGGTCCGGTCGGGTGATATTGCGATCCGGCCCCTCTGCACGGGCCTGGTGGATATCGCGCCCCACTCGGGGGATCTCATCGAGATCCTCGGCAGCAGTCTTGAAGCGCTCATACTGCTGTAGGCGGCGAATCAACGCTGCGCGGGGGTCCTCGCCCTCCTCCTCTTCGGCAGCGGGGGGGCGTGGCAACAGCATGCGAGACTTGATCTCAGCCAGCATCGCCGCCATGACCAAATATTCCGCCGCCAGCTCGAAACGTATCGAGGTCATCATCTCCACATAGGTCATATACTGACGGGTGATGTCCGACACGTTAATTTCCAGGATATCCAGATTCTGACGGCGAATAAGATATAGAAGGAGATCCAGAGGCCCCTCAAAGGCCTCCAAAATGACTTCCAATGCATCCGGCGGAATAAAAAGATCCGGCGGCAGGTCGGTAAAAGCCTCCCCCAATACGAGCGCGAGCGGCTCCTCGCCGCTCTGCAGGTCTTGGTTTTCCGGGGTGTCGTCGGCAGAGGACTCGGTTTCGGTAGCCGCGACATCGGCAAGTACCTGCTCCTCCACCTCGGCTAGTAATTCTTCACTGGACACCCTGCCCCACCCTCAAAACCGCAAACAGTCGATTATACACCAGCAAGGCGCCAATCAACCCAGTATTTCATCAGCGGCACCGCAGCCCTGGCGGATCAGCTCCGGCTCCTCACCAGTAAGGTCGATCACCGTGGTTGGCTCCAAGCCACAAAAACCACCATCAATAATCAGTTCCACCTGGTGCTCCAAGGTATCGCGAATATCGTAGGGGTCGGTCAACGGCTGCTCATCGCCCGGCATAATAAGACTGCAGCTCATCAGCGGTTCGCCCACCGCCTCAATCAGCGCGAGGGTAATTGCGTTGTCGGGCACCCGAATACCAATCGTCTTGCGCTTGGGGTGGATCAGGCGGCGCGGCACCTCAGCGGTGGCCGGCATGATGAAGGTATAGGAACCGGGCGTGTGATTCTTTAGCAGGCGGAACATCTGGTTGTCCACCTTCGCATAAGTTGCCAGCTCTGACAGGTCGCGACACATCAAAGTAAAGTTGTGGTGTTTATCCAGCTGGCGCAAGGCGCGTATCCGCTCTACGGCCAGCTTTTCCCCCAAGCGGCAGCCTATCGCGTAAGCGGAGTCGGTGGGATACACAATGACCCCTCCGCTGGTGACTATATCCGCAGCCTGACTGATCAAGCGCCCCTGAGGATTTTCCGGATGAATTTGAAAGAACTGCGCCACAAAGCCCCCCAAGCTTTTATGAATTGAAACCTCTCACGGTGGGCACAGGTCGCCCACCAGGGATCCCGGGCCAGACAATATCCGCAACCTGCGCGCGCAGAGTGAACCCCACGCAATCAGGCCGATACCGCTTCCCCGCGTCGATCCCGGTGCAGAGTGTGCCACAGATTCCACACAGGCTCGACGTCTTCGGGCAAGTGCACACAACCGAGCTCCCTCCAGGGCTGCTCCGTCTGGTGGAAGTCACTACCCAGCGAGCAGTACAGCGGAGCCTTGTCAGACTCGACCACCACCGACTGCATCAGAGTCCGCAGCTCCCTGGTCTGTGTGGGGTTTTGCCGGCCGCAAAGCAGCTCTATCGCATCGCCTCCACACTGGTGGAACGCTTGCAGCAAACGCAGTAGCTGGGTCCGGGTAAGTCCATACTTGAGCGGGTGAGCCAGTACTGCGGAACCTCCGGCAGCATGGATGATCTCGACGGTTTCTTCTAATTGCGGCCAGGCCACCGCCACATCGCCGATTTTGCCGGCCCCCAGGTAACGCTTAAATGCGCGGGCAGTATCTTCCACGTACCCCGCCTCTACCAGCCAGCGAGCAAAGTGCGGCCGCCCCAGGACAGCATCCCCAGCAAGGGTGCGCCCCCCCTGCAGAGCTCCGGGAAAACCCCGCTTGTGTAAGCGTTCCGCAATACGCTCTGCCCGCTCCCGGCGCAGCTGTTCGCGCAGAATGATCGCTTCCCGCAGCCGATCCGATGCGGGATCAACATTCAACCCCACAATATGAACCGGGCGGCGCCCCCAGAGGCTTGAAAGTTCAATACCCGCCAATACAGTGATGCCCAAGCGGTCACCCTCCATCTGTGCCTCCACCACACCAGCCAAGGTATCATGGTCGGTGAGTGCCATCAGCGTCACACCCTGGGATTTCGCCCTCGACACCAGCTGCGTAGGACTTAAAATACCGTCGGATGCGGTGCTGTGGCAGTGCAGGTCGACTAGGTCTGTATTCAGATCTTCTGGCAAGGCTTTCAACAACAGGCTCTCACTCTCTTTGATGATGGTGGAAAAGTGTGGTGGTGAAAAAGTCGCAGTATCTATTATTTGGAACAATTATCCGGTGCAGCTGTCTTAGCCGCAGCCGGTATTTTCAGGGATAGGGCCCGGACCACAAGTCTGCCTTGGCGGCCACGAGGAACCGGAGTCTGACAGCAGTATTGTCAGCGGGGAAGTTTTTTCACCCGAAAGGCCATCACCTAATGACCTCTCAAAAGCTTCCCGCGGGCATTATCACCGGAATTGAGTATGACCGAAACGAATTCAACCACCCCTTCACCCCAGCAAAAACCCAGGAAGAAAGAGGGCCTGCTTGGCAACCTACTTCTAAATATCGTGATCCCCACACTGGTTCTGACCAAGTTGTCAGGGGATGACTGGCTGGGCACTAAATGGGCCCTGGTAGTAGCCCTGGCTTTCCCCCTCGGCTACGGTCTCCGCGATTTGATTCGCTCTGGCAAGGTCAATTTCTTCTCCGCCCTGGGCATTATCAGTATCCTCCTCACCGGGGGCATCAGTCTAATGGAGCTCGACCCGCAATATATCGCCATCAAAGAAGCCGCCATTCCCGGCCTCCTCGGTATTGCCACCGTCGCCTCACTCTACACTCGCTGGCCACTGGTAAAGACCCTGTTATACAACGACCAGATACTGGACACTGGCAAAATCGCCCAGAGCCTTGCCCATAAGGGCAATCAGGGCGCCTTCGAACGCACCCTGCAGCAAGCTTCCTGGATGATTGCCGCATCCTTCTTCCTATCGTCGGTGCTCAACTACATACTGGCAAAAATCATTTTGCAAAGCCCTCCGGGCACAGCAGCCTTCAATGAGGAGCTGGGTAAAATGACCGCCCTCAGCTACCCGGTGATCGCCCTGCCGGCCACCATCATTTTGATGCTGGTGCTGTTTTTCCTGTTCTCCCGTATTGGCAAACTAACCGGGTTGAAACTGGAAGAAGTCATGGTCCCCCAATAACAAGATTTTCCAATCAACCAACAAGAGCAAGATTCACAATGTGGTACGCAATCATCAGTGAAGATGTTAGCGATAGTCTCCCTTTGCGCAAAAAAGCGCGCCCCGCCCATTTGGCCCGAGTCAGTCGTCTGAAGGATGAGGGCCGCCTGTTAGCTGCGGGGCCACACCCGTCGATAGACAGCGAGGAACCCGGCGAGGCTGGCTTTAGTGGCAGCCTGATTATTGCGGAGTTCCCCTCCATCGAAGAGGCACAAGCCTGGGCTGATAGCGACCCCTATGTCGATGCGGGCGTCTACGCCTCAGTCACCGTCAAACCGTTCAAGTTAGTACTGCCCTAATAACAACGCTAAGCAGAAGCTGTATCACAATGAAGAAATTACTGTCAGGCCTGATCGCCGCCACACTGCTCAATGTGGTTCCGGCAACGGCGGCCGCCGAGACACGCTATATCACCGACCAACTGCATGTGCCCATGCGATCCGGCAAAGGCACTGGATTTCGCATCCTGCACCGTGGTTTGCCCAGCGGCACCCAACTCAGTGTGCTTGAAGATGCTCCGCAAGATGGCTGGACCCGTGTACGTACCACGAACGGCACTGAAGGATGGATAAGACGCCAATATCTGGTTTCCGAACCGGTGGCAAAGCTGAAACTGGAAGAGGCAACAGCCAATCTAGCCCGCTTCGAAAAAATGGAGGGCAACCTCGGTGGTGAGGTGCGCCGACTGGAGGAAGAAAACGGGAAACTGAGCAGCTCCCTGGATTCTATCCAACAACAGAATCAGACTCTGGCTGCCGAGCTGAAAACTCTCAAAGCCCTGTCAGCCGACGCCCTGGCGCTGAACGAGCGCCACCAAAAGCTCCTGCACCAGCACGAACTGCTGAAGCAGGAAAAAACTATGGCGGAGGCCGAGATCCAACGCCTGTCCGGCAGTGAGTCGCATAAGTGGTACATGTACGGCGCCCTATCCGTCCTGCTGGGAGCCCTGCTCGCAATGATCGCCCCGCATTTACGCCCGCGTAAACGCCACTCGGAATGGGCCAACTAATATCGCCTTAAATCCCTGATATCGCATACTATTGAGCCTGGGGAGGGGTACTACCCTCCCAGGACCCACATCCAACACATGGGCAGCAGCGCAGTGGCTCAGCCGTAAAACCTAAAGGACTAAGGATGATGCGAAAATTTTTTGTTTTGCTACTTTGTGCGGCATTAACACTCCCCGCACTGGCCAAAAACCCACACGTGGAGCTGAAAACCGATTTGGGCATAATTCGTATTGAGCTCTTTGCCAAAGAGGCCCCCGTTACCGTAGAGAACTTCCTCGACTACACCGATAGCGGCTTCTATAACGGGATCATCTTCCACCGAATAGTCCCGGGCTTTGTTGTGCAGGGTGGCGGTTTTACCTTTGACTTTCAGAAAAAGGAGACCCGCGACGCCATCGCCAACGAATCCGCCAATGGCCTGCAGAACCTGCGCGGCACACTCTCCATGGCCAGGACCAACGATCCCAACAGCGCCACCTCACAGTTTTTTATCAATCTGGTGGATAACACCCGCCTCGACGCCAAAGAAGACAAACCCGGCTATGCCGTTTTTGGCCGGGTGATCGATGGTATGGATGTGGTAGAAGAAATAGTGCAAAAGCCCCGCGGTCTCTACCGTCAACATCCCAGCGCCCCCAATGTACCTATTCGCATCCTCGAGGCAAAACGTATTAACACCGGCGACGATGCCGTCGCCACCAATAGCAAGGGAGAATAAGCTGTGATCGCTCTCAGCGTTAATCTCAATAAAATCGCCCTGATCCGCAATTCCCGTGAAGGTAACTTCCCCGATGTAGTCACCCACGCACGCACCTGCCTGGACGCTGGCGCCCAGGGTATCACCGTGCACCCGCGCCCGGATCAGCGCCACATTCGCCCAGGCGACGTGCGCGAGCTGGCCGCCCTATGCGGCAACCGTCACGGCATCGAGTTCAACGTTGAGGGCAACCCCTTTGCCGCACACCAGGGCGACTACCCCGGACTGATGGAACTTGTCCTGGAAACCCAACCAGACCAGTGCACCCTGGTACCCGACAACAATGACCAACTGACTTCCGATCACGGTTTCAACCTTAAACTGGACGGCCCACGCCTGGTCCCCGTGATTGCCAAATTGAAGGATGCCGGTATCCGCGTCAGCCTGTTTATGGACCCTGACCAGGAACAAATCAGCCTGGCCAAAGATGTAGGCGCGGACCGTATCGAGCTGTACACCGGTCCCTACGCGGAAGCAGTGGCCAAACAGAGTCCGGAAATGGAAGATATCTTCAATACCCACTGTGCCGCCGCCGAGCATGCACGCCACCTGGGCCTGGGAGTGAACGCCGGCCATGACCTAAACCTGGTCAACCTACCCCGCTACCGTGCACTGCCCGGATTGCAGGAAGTTTCTATCGGCCACGCCCTCACCGTAGACGCCATCGCTATGGGCCTGGAGAATGCGGTCAAAGCCTATTTGGACTGCCTCGCTGGCAAATAATGAAAACACTCAATATTATTGGTGCCGGGCGCCTGGGGAAAACGCTCGGGCGCTTGTGGCAGCAGGCTGGCTTTTTTCAAATTCAATCCATCCACAATCGCACCATCGACAGCGCACATGCCGCGGTCGAATTTATTGGTGCCGGGCAAGCCACCTCGTCAATCGAGTCCATGGCTGACGCGAATTGCTGGCTGATCTCCTGTAGCGATGGAGAAATCGAAACAGCAGCTGAGCAGCTGTCCTCGAACTTCCAGCAGCGTGAAGGGGCAATCGCTTTCCACTGCAGCGGCGCCCTCAGCTCTAAAGTACTCAAGGCCCTGCATCCAGCCTCTATCGCCAGCGCCCACCCAGTTCACAGCTTTGCCGACCCGCAACGCTCCCTGGATAGCCTCGGTGGCAGCAGCGTTGCCCTGGAGGGTGACAGCCTCGCCGTGCTGACGTTGACAGAGGCCTTCGCCTCTATAGGGTGTGGAACCCTGGCTATCAGTGCCGAGCACAAATCTCTCTACCACGCGGGCTCGGTGATCGCGTGCAATTACCTCACCACCCTGATTGATCTCAGCCTGCAAAGCTTCGCCGCTGCGGGCATCGACCGCGATAGAGCCCTCAGGCTACTCGAACCCATAGTGCTGCAGACCGTGAAGAATACTATGGCTTTGGGCCCGGAGGCCTCGCTCACTGGCCCAATTGCCCGGGGAGACTTGGAAACAGTAGCAACTCAGGCAAAAAGCCTCACCTCAGCAGACCCGCACTTGGCACACCACTATCGCCAACTGGGTCTCGCCTGTGTAAAGTTGGCGCGGCGCGGCCAGCTGTCCGATGAGACAGCGGCCAAATTGATCGAACTACTGAGTGAGCCAATGCGGTGAAAGACTCCTCTGAATACCTGGAAAAAAGGGCCTTCTTCGATAGCCTGCTGACCATATACGGGCGCAAACCGGTCCTGGAAGCACTGGAAGATCCAAGCCTCCCTCTGCACAAATTGCACCTGGCAAGCAGCAACCGACGCGATCAACTGATCAATCGCATGGAGGCCCTGGCCGAGGAGCGCCAAATAGAAGTTGCCCACTGGGATCGAAAGGGGCTCTCCCGCATCTCAAAAAATGCCCGCCAGGATCAAGGGGTAGCACTGGACCTCGCCCTGCCCAACTACGGCACTTGCAAAACATTCCTACAGCAGCGGGAAAGAGGTACCAGCCAACAGGCTTACGAGCTATTGGCACTCGATGGCATTACCAACCCGCAAAACCTCGGTATGATAATCCGTTCCGCGTGTGCCGGTGGCGTGGACGGTATCATCCTGCCAAGAAAGGGCTGCGCCCAGATCGACCCTCTGGTAATCAAAGCCAGCACCGGCGCCCTGTTTAAAACCCAAATCCTGCGCTGTGAAACCCTGGCGGATGCCCTGAGAGACTTTCGCGAGTCCGGTGCGCGTATCTGCGGCCTATCCTCCCACGCGCCAAAGACCCTGGCAGAAGTCACCGGGGACAGGCCGACTATTTTTGTACTGGGCAATGAAACCCGCGGTGTCAGTGATGCGGTAGCCAAGCAGTGTAATGAATTGCTGCGCATCCCCATGCGCAACGGTGTGGAGAGTCTCAATGTGGCCGTCACTGCCGCACTGATTAGCTTTCGTAGGGAGCTATAACAAGCCGATCAGTCTCTGAGTTTGGAGCAATTAAAAATAGAAGAGAGCTTATAAATATCGGTAAGAGCCCTTTTTTGTTGTTCTCTCTGGACTTTTCAGACCCACAGGTCAAGTTACCCTATGGTGAGGGCCCTGGCCTCTGTGATATTTTGTACACTTATTACTATTTAGTGCAATAGAACTTTTAAGCAAAGATTGAATTGAGCGGCCTAGCCTGAACATACCAGGAATTGGGCGATTTCAGGGTTTAGAGTGGCTGAACTCATAAAGATGTACTTTTGTTCCGCTATTAAGCGTTTTTTATAGATACCCAAATTCATGGTTCGTGCCCTTAAGACCCTTCATCTCGCAATCCCCCTATTCTTTTTATCAGCCACCACAATCCAAGTTGATGAGCTGTACCGAGCAGTTTTTTTCTGTGCCGTCCTGCCGGCAACACTGTTTTTGATCTGTAGAGAGCGGAAAAGTTTTTTTACCAATACCCCCAGTGCATTTTGGGTGGGTGCCGCCCTACTTACCTACTTATTTGCAAGTACCCTCTGGAGCACAGATATCACCAGTAAGGTAGCCATTCGCCACCTACGTTGGCTGATCGGAACCGGTATCTTCATTTGCTGCATGTACATCATAGGGCGGGATATCTTGGAGAACCGCCGACCATTTAGGCATATCGCCCACGCCATCGTTCTGTTTGCCACGGTCGCCACACTCGCGACCTACATGCTGGATGGGCTCTACCCCGCACGCCTCACCGGGCCCGGATTCCTCTCTCATGCCATTCAGGGACCCTCTGCACTGATTTCACTCTGGGCGATTGGCTTTATAGATAGAACCCCTTTTGATCGTCGCAATGCACTTTTAACGATCACAGCTACTTCGATGTTACTGGCTTATACCCTACTAACCCAGAGCCGGGGCCCTTTAATCACTTTGATCGTTGCGATTATCTTATATAGCGCCCTCTACCTACGCTCGCTGTACTCGCTAAAACTCTGGCCGCTGATTATGTTACCCATGGTGACTCTTGGTGCGCTAATTACCCAGATCGAATGGGCATTTTTCCAGGAACTGCTGGATCGTGGATCCAGCTTCCGCCTGGTAATCTGGAAACACACCCTGAGTGAAGCGAGTAATCACTGGCTTTTCGGCGCTGGCGTTGCAACCAACCTTCGAGAAACCAGCGCGGGACTGGCCGTCCTCAATGAGGTTGGTATCAATCCGGAGCACCCACACAGCATTATTATTTCCATGTTGTATTACGGCGGGGTAGTAGGCCTGGGGCTTTTCTGTATATTTTCAGGCCTCCTTCTCCGGGGCCTGATCTGTGCTCGACTTACCGGCACAGGCATTGCCTGTATGATCTCCCTAATCACCACATTCCTGCTTATGTCCTCCGACGGGTATCGCCTTACATCCGGCCCCTCCCCCATGTGGTTAACATTTTGGGCTCCCTTTGCCTTAAGCCTGGCGTACATCGCTCACCATGCCTCTAAAAAGCAGCTGGCGGTCAATAGCCCGCCCTATCCACAGGGTCTCCGCAGCGACTAAAACCTCTGTCGATGACCACACTTCCATTCACCTTCAATGGCGTGGATTAAATCCTCAGGGTACACACCCTTACCGGTTAATACGTAAGATATTCCGGGGCCGCTCAAAAGGAAAAGTGCGCGAACAGCCCCGGAACTAGGACTAAATGGCCCTGGGTTATCCTCTACCCACAGAATCTGTGGATATCTCTGAGGATAACTCCACTATCCCCGCTGCGAAGGCCCATGGTTGCGCCAATGTGACAATCTGAAGAAAAAATGACCACACATGGAAACGCTTAAAAAATCAACGAGTTAGGGTTAAGGGTGTAGAGTATTGGGAGGACGGGCGAAGCGGGTGGCTATCCCCAAGGGAAATAGCCACGACTGTGAAAAGTGGAACGCTCAGTGTGGAAAATCCGACTGTGGGGCGCTGAACACCCCATCAGAAAGCCGTGTAGCTAAACAGTTACTCCCACTCAATGGTGGCAGGTGGCTTGCTGGATACGTCGTATACTACGCGGGAGATATGCTCTATCTCATTAATAATACGATTGGATACCTTCTCTAAAAGCGCATAGGGCAGGTGCGCCCAGCGCGCGGTCATGAAGTCCACGGTTTCCACGGCACGCAACGCCACTACATACTCGTAACGGCGACCATCCCCCACAACACCAACAGATTTCACCGGCAGGAAAACTACGAACGCCTGACTGGTTTTGTGATACCAATCGGCCTTGTGCAGCTCCTCGATAAAGATTGCATCCGCCTCGCGCAGGATATCCGCGTATTCGGCTTTTACTTCGCCGAGAATACGCACACCCAGGCCCGGTCCCGGGAAGGGGTGGCGATAGACCATATCGTAGGGCAGCCCCAACTCCAGACCGACCTTACGCACCTCATCCTTAAATAGTTCGCGCAGGGGTTCCACCAGTTCAAACTGCATATCTTCCGGCAGGCCACCCACATTGTGGTGGGACTTGATCACATGCGCTTTACCGGTTTTAGCGGCGGCGGATTCAATCACATCCGGATAAATGGTGCCCTGGGCAAGGAAGTTGACATCCTGTAACTTGGCAGCTTCGCGATCAAAGATTTCGATAAACGTGTTGCCGATGATTTTACGCTTGGCCTCAGGCTCATCCACTCCGGTCAGGCGCGACAGGAAGTCGTCTTGCGCTTCAGAGCGAATCACACGCACCCCCATATTGTCGGCGAACATCTGCATCACCTGGTCGCCTTCGTTCTTGCGCAGCAGACCATTATCCACAAAGACACAGGTCAACTGATCGCCGATAGCCTTGTGCAGGAGTGCCGCCACAACTGAGCTGTCGACACCACCGGATAACCCCAACAGTACCTTGCCAGCTCCCACCTGCTCGCGCACCTTGGCGATGGAATCCTCGATAATATTGGCCGGCGTCCACAGCTTTTCACAGCCACAGATGTCAATCACAAAATGTTCGTAGATCCGCATCCCTTGCAAGGTATGCGTGACTTCCGGGTGAAACTGCACGCCGAAGAAATTCTTCTCGGCGGAGTACATCCCAGCAATGGGACAGGAATCCGTAGAGGCCATCAGTTCGAAACCTTGCGGCATCTGCACAACTTTATCGCCGTGGCTCATCCACACATCCAACAACGCCTCGCCGTCATCGTTGAGATGGTCTTTGATATCCTGTAACAGCTTTGATGTACCCTCCGCTTTCACCTGGGCATAACCAAACTCGCGGATATCACTACCCTGTACCGCGCCGCCCAGCTGGTGCGCCATCGTCTGCATGCCGTAGCAGATGCCCAATACCGGTACACCCAAAGTGAAGATCACTTCCGGTGCTCGGGGCGACCCCTCCTCCGGTACGGACTCGGGGCCACCGGCCAGAATCACGCCTTTTGGGTTGTATTCGCGGATCTCTTCCTCGCTCATATCGAAAGCGCGGATTTCGGAGAAAACACCCAGCTCTCTTACACGGCGGGCGATCAACTGGGTGTATTGGGACCCGAAGTCGAGGATCAGTATTCGGCTGGAGTGGATATCTTGGCTCATGATTGACTCGATAACATGGTGAATAACGGCAAACGGACCTGAAAGGTCCGTTTGCGGCTGGGTGCTGGAAGCTGTTTACTCGGGAAGGCTTAGCGCCCACCCACCGGATAGTTGGGCGCCTCTTTAGTAATCTGCACATCGTGCACATGGGACTCGCCCATGCCTGCAGTAGTGACCCGTACAAACTCTGGGCGAGTGCGCATGATTTCGATGTCCGCACTACCGGTATATCCCATCGCCGAGCGCAGGCCGCCCAGCATCTGGTGCACGATAGCGGACAGTGGTCCTTTATAGGGGACGCGCCCTTCGATACCCTCCGGCACCAATTTTTCCGCACCTTTACTGGCATCCTGGAAATAACGGTCGGAGGAGCCCTGAGTGCGGGACATGGCCCCCAGGGAACCCATACCTCGGTAGGACTTGTAGGTACGCCCCTGATATAGCTCCACTTCACCCGGTGCCTCTTCGGTACCGGCAAACATGGAACCCATCATGACAGCTGAGGCCCCAGCTACAATCGCCTTGGAGATATCACCGGAATAGCGGATACCACCATCCGCGATCATGGGGACTCCTGTGCCCTCCAAGGCAGAGGATACCTCGGCAATTGCCGTTACCTGGGGCACACCGATTCCAGTCACGATGCGAGTGGTGCAGATGGAGCCCGGGCCGATACCCACTTTGACGGCATCGGCACCCGCCTCGACTAAAGCGCGGGCGGCTTCACCGGTGGCAATATTTCCACCGATCACATCTACCTGAGCGTGCATCTTCTTGATGCGACGTACCCGCTCAATCACATTGCGAGAATGACCGTGAGCGGTATCTACCACCAGTACATCTACGCCGGCTTCAACCAGAGCCGCCACGCGGTCATCCGTATCGGGGCTAGTACCCACAGAGGCACCGACACGCAGGCGACCATCGGAATCTTTACAGGAATTGGGGTACTGTTCAGCCTTGTTAAAGTCTTTAACGGTGATCAGGCCACGCAACTCGAAATTATCGTTTACCACCAGCACCTTTTCGATGCGATGCTTGTGCAATAATTCGCGCACCTGGTCCGAGGGCGCATCCTCATGTGCCGTTACCAGACGCTCTTTCGGTGTCATGATACTGGCAACACTCACATCCAGGTCGGTGAGGAAGCGAACATCGCGGCTGGTGACGATACCCACCAGGTCCCCTCTGTCCATCACCGGTACACCGGAAATATTGTGGTGAGTGGTCAGTGCAATTAGCTCACGAACCGTGGCATCAGACTCGATTGTAATCGGGTCTTTAACCACACCGGCTTCAAATTTTTTCACAGCACGCACGGCGAGCGCCTGCTCTTCGATAGACATGCTCTTGTGGATAATGCCGATACCGCCTTCCTGAGCCAGGGCAATCGCCAGGCGCGCTTCCGTCACTGTATCCATAGCGGCGGAGACAATGGGAATATTCAGGGTAATGTTGCGGGACAGTTGGGTTTTAAGGCTGACATCCTTGGCAGTCACCTCGGAATAACCGGGCACAAGTAGGACGTCGTCGAAAGTGAGGGCTTCGCGCGCGATGCGCAGATTAGATTCAGACATTGTTGACACTCAAACCTCGAATAGGCGGGATTGGGTATCGGCGCGATTATACCCCCCAAGTAAAAAAGCGCAAATGAGAATTTACACAAAGTTGGATTTATCGAGTAAAGCACTTTACCTAAACTGGCGATACTGCAATATTGCTCCGCCAGTTTTTTCTTGAGAGGCACAGATGCAGCCCAGCTCCGCAGCTCCCAACACCAAGCGCAGCGTCCTGTCGGTTAGCGACCTCAACCGGGAGGTGAAACACCTGCTGGAGGGCAGTGTGCCCCTGCTTTGGATCAGCGGCGAAATTTCCAATTTCACTGTGCCCAGCTCCGGCCACTGGTATTTTAGCCTGAAGGATGCCCGCGCCCAGGTGCGCTGCGCGATGTTTCGTGGGCGCAACCGCAGCGTGGCATTCCCTCCGAAGAACGGTCGTGAAGTACTGATCCGCGCACGGGTGAGTCTCTATGAGGGGCGCGGTGAATTCCAACTGATCGTCGAACATATGGAGGAGGCCGGCTTTGGCGCCCTGATGCGCCAGCTGGAACAGCTCAAGGCAAAACTGCAGGCTGAGGGACTTTTCGATAGCGCCCGCAAACGTGCCCTGCCCTATTTACCCACCAATATTAGCATTATCACCTCCCCCACCGGCGCCGCTATCCGCGACATGATCCATGTGCTGGGGCGCCGTCACCCTGGGGCACAAATTGAACTCTGGCCAGTGGCCGTACAGGGACAGGGGGCTGCGCAGCAGATCGCCGCTGCTATTGAAAAGGCCGGGCGCAGCGGTCGCCACGACTTGCTTATTGTGGGTCGCGGCGGCGGCTCTCTGGAGGATCTCTGGCCCTTTAATGAAGAAGTTGTGGCGAGGGCTTTAGCGGCTTGCCCTATTCCTACAATCTCCGCCGTGGGTCACGAGACCGACACGACGGTTTCTGACCTCGCCGCCGATGTACGCGCACCCACGCCCTCTGCCGCCGCAGAAATCGCCAGCGCAAATGCCGCAGAGTTATTTCAACGCCTGGAAAACAGCAAGCTTCGATTATATCGAGCCACTCAACAACAAATGCGCCATTTGCAGCAGCAGGTCATGTTGCGACGCAACCAACTGCGCCACCCTCGCGAGCAGCTACAAAACCGCACACAGCGCCTGGACCATCTGGAAATGCGCCTATTCGCCGCGGGGCAGCAGCAGATCCAACAGCGTCGGTCGCAATTAACGGTGGCCCACAGGGCCTTCACTCACTGCCAACCCCAGCGCCGCCTACAGGAAAAACACGAACAATTACGTATGGCGCAAAACGGGCTGCAACGCGCAATGAAACACCTCTTGCAACGCAACACCGACAGGCTCAACCAGCAGGCACAGCTGCTCAACAATGTGAGTCCGCTGGCCGTTCTACAGCGGGGCTATGCCATTGCCAAAGACTCACAGGGTCGGGCCTTGAAAGATAGCCGCACACTCACCGTGGACCAGGAAATCCAAGTGCAACTGGCCCAGGGCCATTTCTCTGCCAGGATAGAAAGTATCGATTAAGGCTCACCCGGTATAAAAAGGAGAACCCCGTTTTCTCAATATCCCCCTGTCCACAACGCAGGCATTTACTCCCCGCACTGAGTTAAACCAATTTTCAACGCATCAATAAATAAAACCCAGTAAATGAGCCGCTGCGGCACGACACTATAATCCGCAAGTAGAGAGCTTCTGGAGCGATCTATGCAGTGTCGTTATAAGGCTGTAAGCCCCTTTATCAGGGTTTTGTTATATCTTTTGATACTAACCCTGGCATTTGCGGGCTGTGCAAAAAAAGCACCTGAGACCACAACACCCAGCTCAGAGACTACTTCTACGTCTCCTGAAGCCAATAACATGCCGGTAAAACGAAACAACGAGACACCTGTTACCCCTGCGAAAGAACAACAAGTCAATTACATTGAGACCGGCGACCTCAAGGCAATAAAAAAGCACGGTACCATTCGCTTTGTAAATTTGACCGGTGCCTCAGAAAACTTACTTCCCCGCGACAGCGTCGTCAGCCTGCGCCACTTCGAACTGGCAAATAAACTCGCCAACCAATTAAAACTGGAAGCCAAGTGGATTAAAGCCGCAACCCCCGACCAAGCGGTGGAAATGGTAATTGCCGGAGAAGCCGATATTATCGCCTATAACCTAACCGTTACGGATGCTCGTGAAAAAATTATCGACTTCGCAGTTCCTATTCGCCACTCCCGCCAACAGCTTGTTACAGGCCCCTCCGGGCCCGATATTAGCGACCCGAGCAAACTGAAAGATGTTGAACTGATTGTTCCACAGGGCTCAGCCAATATAGAAACGGCAAAAGAATTGATCGCCAAGTACCCGGACGCAAACCTCACGGTGAAAGAATTTGTTGTTTACGGCAATCGCGACGGCTTGGTGGACATGCTCAACCAGGGAAAAAATCGGGTGGCAATTCTGGAGGATTTTTCAGCCGAGGGTTTGCGCAACTACCGGGATGACTTGCGCTTAGGTGCCTATGTCAGCGAGGTACAGAATATTGCCTGGGGGCTGCGCAAGGATGCGAAAAGGCTCCATTCCACGGTGGATAACTTTCTTACCCGAAACCTGGTAAAAGCCCAGGAAGAGCGTATCACCGATTGGAAAGGCATCAAAAAATCCGGTGTTATTCGTCTGCTTACCTATAACGGACCCACGACATATTTCCTCTGGAAAGGACTATTGATGGGGTTTGACTACGACCTGGCAAAAGCCTTTGCCGATAAGCACAAATTGCAATTGCAAATTATCGTTGTGCCCTACGAGGAGGACTTGGCGGACTGGCTCCGGGCCGGTCGGGGAGATTTTGCCGGGGCTGAACTCAACATCACATCCTCCTATGAGGCAAAGGGAATGGTATTTACCAAACCCTATGTCGAGTCCGCAGATCAAGTGATCAGCAATAAAGATAAACCGCCAATCGAGCAAATTCAGGATTTGAATGGGCGAAAATTAACATTGCGTGCCTACTCCTCATTTATTGACAGCGCAAAAACACTGCGCGATGCCGGAATTAATGTGGAAATTCAAGTTGCGCCGCCAGACATGTCACAGTCACAAATATTCTCTTTAATTGAAGACGGGCTGATTGATGCCACCATCGCCCACTCAGGCCGCGCAAAAATTGAGGCTTCGGTGCAACCCAACCTGGTACTTGGCACCCTACTTGGTGATCCACAACCCCAGGGCTGGTTAGTGCTGCGCCAGAACTGGCACTTACTAAAAAACCTCAATAAATTCATACAGGACTATAGAAAAACCGCCAAGTACAAAAAACAGTACGCCGCCTATTTCGAGCCCAATAAACGCTTTATGCAGAGGGTGAGTAGCCGGGTTATTCCCGGGGAAAACCTTTCACCCTACGATGACCTGGTGAAAGAATCGGCCTTCAAATACGATTTTGACTGGCGCATGATCGTGGCGCAAATGTGGCAAGAGAGTAACTTCAACCCAAAAGCCGTCTCTCCCGTTGGCGCTCAAGGTTTGATGCAGGTAATGCCGGCAACCGCGGAGGAGATGGGCTTCCCTCCGCCACTCTTTGAACCGGAACGCGGTATCAAGGCCGGGGTGAAATATATGGATTGGGTGCGTGATCGCTTTAATCCATCACTGCCAACGGTCAACAAACTGTGGTTCACCCTCGCCTCTTACAATGCGGGTTACGGTCACCTACTCGATGCGCAGCGTCTCGCCAAACAATTGGGGCTCGACCCCAATATCTGGTTTGACAATGTCGAAGTGGCCATGCTGAAACTGGCACAACCTCAATACTTCAAGCGAGCGCGGTACGGCTATGTGCGCGGCTCAGAACCGGTGCAATATGTGCGCAATATCAGCAATCTCTACAAGGCCTATGTCGAAATGATGAGCGATGATGTCAGCGCAGTATCACCTATAAATCGCTCCCCGGATAACACTTACTGCTCACCACAAAATACTCCTGAGGGTGTTATCAAACAGATTCCCAAATATTCTGCACCCTAGCCAAATTTTACTTAGCCTCACATATTAGTATCTGACGAAGAAGGCCTCTTGAGATTTAGAGGGTTAATACAACCTTGCCGACGAGGTTGCCAGATTCTAGTAACCGGTGCGCCTCAGAAACGTCCCCCAGGGGAAAACGCGCAGCAATTTGCGGATGAATTTTGCCAGCTTCAATAAGTGGCCATACCTGGGCTTCCAAGGCCTGGGCAATCCCCGCTTTTACCCGATCCGTTCTAGCTCTCAAAGTCGATCCCGTCAGGGAAAGCCGCTTTAACATCACCGGCAACATATTAATCTCGACACTGGCTCCCTGGAGATAAGCAATGTTTACTATGCGCCCATCATTTGCCGCCACACGAATATTACGTTCAATATAATCGCCCCCCACCATGTCCAGGATGACATCGGCCCCATGGTCTGCGGTGGCCTCCCGCACTACCTGCACAAAATCCTCTTCTCGGTAATTAATTACCCGCTCCGCACCAAGCCTTTCGCAGGCTGCACATTTTTCAGCGGAGCCAGCGGTGGCAAAAACCCTGGCACCAAGCTGGTGAGCCAGCTGGATAGCCGTAGTGCCTATACCGGAACTGCCACCGTGTACCAATAAAATCTCGCCGCTTTGCAGCCGGGCGCGGTCGAACACATTGGCCCAAACGGTAAAAAAAGTTTCCGGCAGGGCGGCCGCTTCAAGCATAGATAGTGAGCCGGGTATCGGTAGGCACTGCCCTTCAGGCACAGCCACAAACTCCGCATAACCACCGCCATTGGTCAGGGCACAGACTTTATCGCCGACATTCCAGCGCTCCACCCCCTCACCAACTTCGGATATTCGTCCAGACACTTCGAGCCCCAGGGTTGGCGAGGCTCCGGGGGGGGGCGGGTAGTGTCCATTGCGCTGAACGATATCGGGCCGATTAACGCCTGCGGCGGCCACCTCAATTAATACCTCACCAGGCGCCGCTTGCGGCTTGGGCAGGTTCGTAAGCCGCATCACTTCGGGGCCACCATATTCCAGTAAATCAATCGCACGCATGTTTCACTCCTCTATTTCTTCACGACCCGGTAAAGCAATGGCAACTATTTCTGGATACCATCCTGGGCATACTCAGCACTACTGTACCGCTAATACCAAGAAATTACAGGTGAGTAAATACGACTGTGACCAGGGACTCCCACACACCCCCTCAAAAGAAAGTCTGTGCAAGCGACCCCGACCACAAGGAAGTCCATCAACGGCGGCAAGTGCCCCAATTAATGGCGAGAGCGTCTAATTTTTATAGCTCGTACAGGAACTCCACCCCCATCACACGGCCTTTATTGAGTGGGGTAAAGCTGGCGCCAATTCCCCCCATTTCGGGTGGCAATTGAGTGTTGTTGCCTTCGGCCATTTCATCCAGCATATTCTTGCCGAATAGTGAGACGGTATAGCTGCCATTGTCCGGCGTAAAGCCGATACTGAAATCCACCATGTCGACTTCCGACAACATACCGCGGTTGTCATCCGTATAAGGCGCCTCATCCCGATGATTGAAGTTCAAACGGGAAGTGAGTGTGCCGTAGGCCCCTAACTGCAGATCGTGGATAAAACCCGCACCGTAAGTCCAGGGCGCCAACCGAGGAATCTCCAGACCGAGATCGGTACCATCTACAAGACCATCCCCATTGAGATCACCCAATACCTTGTCGTAGTCCCCATCGACATAGCCAACATTAAAAGTAAACAGCAGGTTTTCGCTCAGGGCCGCCATAGCCTCCAACTCCGCACCGCGAATGGTGGCGTCAGCGGTGTTGCGGATTATCTGCGCAACACCGGTTACCGCATCTGGAAGGTTTTCCTCCCGCTGCATATCGTCGATGGTATTGTGGAATACCGCCATATTCGTGCGCAGGCGTCCATCCAACCAATCCACTTTGGCACCGATCTCGAAGCTGTTCTGCTCCTCCTGATCAGTAGCCTGTGGTGCATAAGGCTTTCCTGTTAGAGGGTTAATCCCGGCATTGCGGAAGTTATACCCACCGCTGCGGAAACCCTTGGTCCAGAAAGTATACAGCTGGGTATCATCGGAAACGGTCCACTGCAGGCCCACCTTGGGCGTGAAAGCACTCCAGCTCTCACTATCTATACCGTTTTCGTCATAGGAGGAACAACCGCTCAAGGTACAGGTATTCAGTGGAATAGAGGCAATCTTGGCGTCTTTTTTCTCTCTAGAGTAACGTCCCCCCAGGGTCAAAACCCAAGCCTCATTCAGGTCGATATCCGCCTGGGCAAATACGCCATAAGTACTGTGGTCCTGCTTGCCGCCCCCAGTCCAATCGAATGCCCCCATAAACAGCAGACGATTTTCCAGGTAGGTCACATCCTGGCTAAACCAGTAAGCGCCGGTAGTTAAGGCGGTGCGGCCAAAACGACCCGCATAGCGCAGTTCATTACTGAGCTGGCTCTGCTCAACACTAGAATCCGCATGGAAAAGCGTCAGGGGCAGGGAGTCAATATCCCCCATACCGCGCGCCTCATACTCACGCCAGGCAAGAATATTGGTGATGGTACCATCGCCGAAGGCCATATCTTTGTTGAACTCGGTAATAATCTGGCTCCACTCATCTTTCTGGGAGCCCTCTTCGTTCTGGGCCACCTCAAACGAGCCCTTGCTGTTATCCCAATCATCAATACCCACTGACGCAGCTATTTGGGTGGCGCTACCCCATGGAATAACCCCTGTATCCGTCACTTCAAAATAGGGCTCAGAACCACGGTTCTGCGCTACCACACCATCAGAATCCATCCGGCCGTGTTCCATACGTACCAGCAATTCAGCCGTGTCATTCAGCTGAATACTAAAACTTGGGCGAATAAACCAGCTATCGGAGGCGCCGGCATTATCATTGCCCGTAGCCACATTTTCGAACCAGCCCCGGTCATCGTTGTAATACACCGTTAAGCGACCGTTGACGGTATCGGAGAGGGCACCGTTGATTGAGCCAGCTGCTACGGTGTCCAGATTGTCTGTGGTAGAGAGTTTAAAGCGCGAGGAAAACTCCTCTGTGGGCCGAGCGGTCTTAATTACCACCGCGCCACCAGTCACGTTGCGGCCAAACAGCAACCCCTGTGGCCCCCGCAAGACCTCGACACCTTCCAGGTCAAACAGGTCGGTGACAACGCCAGCGTTTACCCCCAGATACATACCATCCACAAACACCCCCACGGTGGGATCAATGGATGGAATGGAACTGTTGATACCGAGACCGCGCACAGTAAAGTTTGCGGTGTTTTTGACAGTGCCCACATCCTCCAGCTGAACATTGGGCATCTTAAAAGATAGGCTTTGCAGATCCTTGGTGTGCAGTGCCTCTAACTGGTCACCGGAATAGGCAGTGGCTGCAACCGGAACCTCTTGCAGGATCTCGGCATCCGCACGCTTGCGCGCGGTCACTTGCACTTCCTCCATCAGAGTACCAACCGAACCCTCAGCGGCAAAACTGGGGGCTGCACCACTGGCTAACCAAAGAGTTGCTACTGAACAGGCAGATAGCAGAGCGGAATGCTGCTTGAGTTTTGACGGAATTCCCATGTTTTCTCTCCATTGTCTTATTTTTTTTATCTACAACAACGGACTTATCGCAATCGGTACTACTTGGTCCCGCCGCTCTACTCTCTCTAAGAAGATTCCGACTTTGCGAGACTCCGATCCAAGACCGCGCTGATAAAGAGACACAGATTTCGCAGGTTTTCTGTGACAGGAACAGATTACAGGCTACCTAAGCCAGGTGGAAGTCTATTCATCGTGGAGAACGATAAAAATAACTCAATTAGTCTGGAAAGTTCGTTTGAATCGAGAAAATTAAAAAATAACAAGAAACTTAATCTCAAAGTGCACTATATAAGTGCGAACCTATTCATCTCCCAGATTGTTATAACACTGGAAATATGGGAAATTATAAATTCTTCACGTACCCAACAATTATAAAAACTGTTACGTAGGGTCTGAAATACACAGCGGATGAAAAATCAGGAAAAAACCCGGCACTGACTCAAAATAAAAAGACCTAGCAGTCAGCAAATTTGCTTCAATCGCCATTTGGGTGAAACCGAGAGAAACCCTATAGATGGTACCCATGATCATTTTGTTAGAAATAAAATTCTCTTGCCAAGTATTGCCCTACTTTGCCAATAAGCTAACTTGACCATCAAGTCCAAAAAATTTTTTGCCAAATTTCTTTGGTGAGTTGAAATAATTGGCAAACTTGGAAAATACAATTACCAATCAAATTCTTATGTAAGTCATAGGTAGTCAGATCGACTAAAGATTTACTCCGGCATATAGCCGGTATACCTAACCCTGCCCCCATCAATCCATTCTGCTAACTAGGCTAGCCATTTCACTGGCCGCACTGCGCGATCACTTGATGTATTTCCACCCCATTCAGAGTTTCCTTTTCCAGCAATGCATGCGCTAGGGCATCGAGTTTTTTGACATTATTCTTCAGAAGCTCCTCAATTTCTTGTTCTATCCCGCTGATCAAAGCAATAACTTCATCATCAATAATCTCAGAGGTGTGCTCACTAAAATCTTTCTGTTGTGCCATTTCCTTGCCCAGGAAAATGTGCTCCTCTCCTCGCCGAAAAGCCACCGGACCCAGCTTTTGACTCATGCCCCAGTGCGTCACCATATGCTGAGCCAAGCGGGTAGCCTGCTTGAGATCGGACTCAGCACCACTGCTGACTTCTTTAAAGACCAGTTGCTCGGCCACCCTGCCCCCCAGCATCACGCCGATACGATCACGCAGGTAACTCACCTTCATGTTGTGATGATTCTCCGTGGGAATCTGCTCTGTCGCCCCCAAACTGTGCCCTCTGGGGATAATGGTGGCTTTCTCTAGAGGATCTGCGTGGGGCAACAGGACCGCCGTGAGAGCATGGCCGGCCTCATGGTAGGCGACGGTTTTTCGGTCATCCTCCCCCATAATCACTTCCCGCTCTCCACCGAGTACCACCTTGTCTCTGGCCTGTAACAAGCACCCCATATCCACTACCGATTTATTTAGCCTTCCCGCCAGCAAGGCGGCCTCATTGATCAGGTTTTCCAAGTCCGCACCGGCAAAACCCGCCGTCAGGGCCGCGAGGTGTTCCAGGTCGACCTCCCCATGTAGCGGGACATTTTTAGAATGAATCCTCAGGATTTCCCTGCGGGCGGGCCTGTCCGGCAAATCCAGAGTGATTTTGCGGTCAAACCGCCCGGGGCGAAGTAGTGCCGCATCCAACACGTCGGGGCGATTGGTCGCAGCAATCACTACTACCGCCTCCTGGGGATCGAAGCCATCCATTTCCCCAAGAATCTGATTTAGGGTCTGTTCCCGCTCATCGTGCCCACCACCCAAACCTGTACCGCGCGCGCGTCCCACCGAGTCAATCTCATCAATAAATATGATCGCGGGCGCCTCCTTCTTGGCTTCCGCAAACATATCTCGCACCCGTGAAGCTCCGACACCAACAAACATTTCAATAAATTCGGAGCCGCTGATGCTAAAAAAAGGTGCATCGCTCTCACCGGCCAGAGCCTTGGCCATTAGAGTTTTTCCTGTCCCAGGGGGGCCCATAAGCAGTATGCCCCGGGGAATTTTTGCCCCGAGATTGCGATAGTGCTCCGGGTCTTTGAGGTAGCCGGCAATCTCCTGCAGATCCCTCTTGGCATTGGCGAGGCCCGCCACATCATCAAAAGTGATCTCGGATTGACTGCGCTCAAAGCGCTTGGCCGGTGAGCGAGCAAAACTGAACGGGCTACCGGGAGTCACCGCACCCATGCGAGCCTGCATACGCCGTGCTAGCCAGACCAATAGGACAATAATCAGAATCCAGGGCAACAGGAGTATCGCCATCCTCTGTAGAAGACCCCCTTGGGGCGATTCAGCTTGGATTTTCACCTGTTGCCGCTCCAGTAAGGGGAGAAGCTGGGGGTCCTCTAGCGGGGGCAAGGTCGTCGCAAAGCGTTTTTCTTGCGGATTTTCAGTCTTATCCTTACCCGCCTCCTTATCTGCAGCTGAGTAATTGGCCGACGGCTTGAAGACCCCTGTGATGCGCTGCCCTTTAAAAAGTACGCTGGCAACCTTGCCCTCACCGAGGGCTGCTTTGAAATCGCTGTAAGACAATACCTCCCTTTCTACCCCAAACTGCCCATTCGAGCAGTATTGAAACGTGAGGATGATCAAAAAGAGAAGAACGAGATATTGCAGCCAGCTCAGTGGGCTCTGCTGCTGTGATTGGCCGGAGAGAGGAGAACCAGGCTCCTCTGGCGGTAGCTTCTTCCCCTTATCCTCGTTGTCCGCCATTGCCATAGGGTATCGCTCAGTTTAGATTCTCAGCCCTCATCACCTGAGGGGCAGAGATTTTGCCCCGGAACAATTAGTATAGTTCTCCGCCAACAACGGCGGATAAACACCTGTTAGCGATAACTAGACCTGAGAGAGACAGGGTGGCGAACACCTCGGCCAGATTTCTGATACCAAATACTCCAGAGCAACTATTTTAAAAAAAGGGCTTGCAAACCTCTTGTTCAAACGGCAGAATTCGCGCCCTGTCGGACTTACTAGGCGCATTTTTAAAAGCTAGGCAAGTTCGCTAACTTGCGGATTTTTAAGGTTTTTTCCTGGAAATCAGTTGACTTTTCAAAATCAACTGACTATAGTCCGCAACCATAACGACGCGCTCGTAGCTCAGCTGGATAGAGTACCTGGCTACGAACCAGGCGGTCGGAGGTTCGAATCCTCCCGAGCGCGCCATATAGAAAGGGCCTGTATTGAAAAATACAGGCCCTTTTTCGTTTTACTGCCAACTTCCAGCCCAGCCAAGAGAGATCACCAGCATCAACGCCGCGGTATAGCCCCTTATTATTGGCAGACATCTTCCCTCTGCTCCACATCATATTTTCTCAGCAACTCTCGATAGCGGCCACTGTTGCATAAGTTCGCAAGCCCACGGTTAAAGTCATCGCGCACCTTCTGGTCACGAAAGCCAACACGAAAATCTGTCGTCAAAGGGAATATCTTAAATAGATCAACCTGTGTCATCGTATACCCCATCTTCTGGCTATAAAACTTGAAAAGCGCCATGTCTACGACCGCCACCACGCCCTTCATTTTCCAAAATTGTGCGACAAGATCACGCGCTGTAGGTGCCAGGATCAAGTTTTGCCGCTGAGTACCGTTGGGGCCAAACATTTTTTCAAACTCCATGCCAAGATCCATCGGGGCCCCCTGCCAAGTAATGACTTTTTTACCCTTGAGATCTGCTATACGGCTAACTTTCATCTCATCGCTGGCTTTGGCAATGGCGTAATTGGAAAAACTAATCATATTGCCTGAATAAAACAGGTGGTCATTTTTCTTCATTACATTCACTGCGGCCTGCACCTTACCCTGCTCAAGTGCTGGCGCAGTTTGTGCAAATCCCATTTGAACAAACTCAACGTCATAACCCGGTAACGCCTGCCGTACAATATCCACCTCCAAGCCGCCACTTGCGCCATCAATTACATAGGGTGGCGCATCCCCGGCAATCGCCACTTTTAGTGGCGTACCCTCCGATAGGGCCTTCGCCGGGAGTGCAATAAAAAACAGAACGATAATCACACCGAAAACCGTGCGCAGACTATTCATAAGCAACCCAAAAAATGACGGGGAAATCACTTAGCTAACCTAAGTGTTGGCAGCCTGTGACCATTAATCAAGCCACTACAAACAACTTTCATGGCTTGCCCCTCTATTTTTAATCCATGACATATACCCATCAACCTCCTACCAGTCAGGAAACCTTGAAACCGGCACAATCCCCCCCATCATAAGAAAGGGCGAAGAATTAATTGGTTAAATTTGCAATGAGAGCTATAACACTAGACTTTTTGACTGCCTCAACAATTCGGTCAAAACCGGTGGGAAATTCACCGATCGTACGCAGTATCCAATTATGAATGCATTCTTCGCCATTATCCTATTAGCCCTTGCCGTCTGGCTTATTCCGCACTTTTACCGCCGCTGGCGTCTTCAGTACCGACGCTCCCAACCCTTAAACCCTGAGCAAGTACAGCTGTTAACTGAAACACTTCCCATTTATCAATATTTAAATCCGGCACAGCAGAGAGAACTACGCGGTAATATCGTACTATTCTTACACGATAAAGAGTTTGTTGGTTTCGAAGGCCTGCAGGTAAATGAAAAGATGAAAGTCGCCATTGCCGCTCACGCCTGCCTACTGCTGCTTGGCCGTAAAAATGAATGCTACCCCAACCTCTACACCCTACTCCTTTACCCAGACACATATGTCGCTCATGAAATCCGCCGGGAAGGCTATATAGAAACCTCTAGGCACAGTGCGCGAGAGGGGGAAGCTCATTATCGTGGGCCTGTAGTGCTCTCCTGGGGCGACCTGGAAGAAGATCTACAATTTCCACAGCGAGGACACAATGTCGCACTTCACGAGTTTGCCCATAAAGTAGATGAAGAGGACGGCTATTTCGATGGTCGTCCGCTGTTTGAGCAGTCAACGGAAGGTGCTAATTGGGCAGAAGTAATGAGTCAGGAGTTTCATCGCCTGCGCCAAAGAGCCGAACACCGTCAGCCCCCCGGCGACAAACCCTCAGTACTGGACTTATACGGAGCCCAGTCCCCGGCTGAATTTTTTGCGGTCGCTACCGAGAGCTTTTACACCATTCCTATTGCCATACGTACGCTGCATCCAGAGCTCTATAGAGAACTGAGCCGCTTCTATCGACTCGACCCTGCCACGCTGGTCAGCGGAAAGTCCGGGAGGGAAGCGAACGTATAAATCACCTTTGGTCAGTTAATTTTAAAGTGCAGGAATCCTCGATGCGTTTAATCAACAAACTCTCAACCCAATCAGAACAGAAAACCAAATAGCCAAACTTGATTTCAAGTAATAGCTACAAAGCCATACGTTTTCTGGCAGAAAAAACCAAGAGAAAAACCTAAATTTCTCGAAAAATCCACTCTCGCAGGAGGCCAGATCGCTTTAGCGATGCAATATTGGATGCAAGAAACTATCCATTCAGGTCATGGAATTTCTACATCTGCACGGTAAGAATAGTTTCAACTCTTTTCGCCTTCACCAAATAGAGTACATTTAGAATAAATGGTCTTCTTAGTTGAACCCGAACAAAGAAAACCCCCTAACGCTCGCCGACCAAGGCCTTCGGCTGAGCCCCATTAATTAAAAAGTTTCCGCTGAAGGCAATTACTGGAAAACATACAGTAAAAGCAAGAATCAAACACTTTGGTCTGCCATTCGAAAAAACGAGAAAGGGCGTTCAACAAGGTATCCTCCTGGCTTAATACATTAGTCATCAAACTTTCCAAAAGTATTTTATCCGATTAGGTAGATCAAACTTAAACCTCTATACTCGAGCAACGACACTTGGGACCTCTTCTCCAGCGACAAACAGTCTAAAATTCAACATGCTCACTAGCCATTGAGGCAGGCTTTCTTTTTCAATCGCTACTATCAATAAGGGCCTTCTAATTCAGGAGTTAATTCCATGCACAGAGTAGCCCTGGTACTGCTTTGCGCCGTCATTTCTTTTACCCTGCAAACAACCTCGACGGCCTCACCTACCACCTGCAAGCCATTATTTAATCATCAGGACGACAAAGTTGCCCAAAACAATAGGTGTATTCAGAGTGAATTTCAGGCAAGCAATACCCCTGGCTCAGCAATGATTGAAATGAATAGCAATGCTCAAGGTGCCTGTGTTTATACCACTGCGATACAGTGTGGTAACGAAGACATTTTGATGGGCGATATTGCCGCAATTGATTTTGAGATTTCCGTACCCCCAGGGAAATGCCGTCCCACAGAATGGATGGCTGTTTTCATGTTCCCCTGGTGTGGACTAGCTGGTGGGTGCTGGGATGGTGGGGAGCGAGAGGTGGATTTTGTAGAGACTAAAGGCCCAAATGGTCCAGGCGGCTTCTCCTCAAATTGGGGAGAACGCCCCAAGCAAGTAGAGTGGCTTAAGCAAAGTGGCGCCCTCACGGCAGATACCGGCACGAGTCAGCATATTACTTTTACCTCCAGCCAGATTCTATCGGGGCATAATAGCGGGACTTATCAATGGGACATTCGAGTGTGTGATGCTTCAGAGACAAAATGTGACAGCTCGAACCAACTTTGGCATGCCTATCGCGAGACGGGGCCCATTTTTTTTAATACATCCATGATGATTGTGATCGACAATTGGGGCGTCAATCATCCCCCCAAAGAGGGCTGCACTTTAGAGGTTAGAGATATGGTAATTACCAAACATTAAAAATGCTGCGGACGGAAAAACGCCTATCCATTGTCACCGCGTGAATTAAAAGCTGATAGTAGGCGCCACTAATAATCTTTCTTCCATTGCAGTTCCACACTACCGGAACCACTGTCCCCTTCATCAGCCGTTTTGAATTCCAGATTGAGGTTGTCGCGGATTTCTATTTGCATCTCCGCCTGCCAAGGACTTAGAGGATCAGTGCTTCTCTGTAATTCCACATAAATCCGATTCGTGATGTATTTACCCAAACTCAAAGCGTACTCATCCCCCTCATCACTTTCTTCATGCTCAATATTCAAGGTATCCAAACGCAATAATTCGCGAGTTTTGGCCACAGGGTCCAAGGCTGCACGACCGGTCTGAAGGCTGCGAATCACACTGACCAAACGCACAGCTTGCAGTGGAGAAATATCCGAGAGTGACTTGCCAAATAGGAGCTGTGCCAAGATTTCATCCTGGGAAGCAGAGGGGTCGGAGCTAAAATTAATATCCAAATCTGCAGCGTTGCCGGAAATTTTTGCAGTGATCTCTCCCTCACTGTATTCATAGACCCCCTCAACATTGACTGCCACCTCGTTATTCTCGAAACGGATTTCTCCATCCTGCAGATCAAACTTTTTGCCAAGTAAATCAAAACTACCTCGCACAATAGTCAATTTACCTGAGGCCTCGGGTTTAGCCGCTGTCCCATGAATATCTACCTGGCCGCGCAATTGCGAATTGAGGCCGAGGCCGCGCACATAGGACTGCTGGTCCAGTACAATTTCTACTGCCAAACCAACTTTACTGAGCAGTGGTGGTGTGCGCTCTACCTGGAGACCGTCTACCTGAACTTCAGTTACTTGTATTTCTGGCACAGAGCTGCCTATCCACTGCTCGATTTGCACGGCCAAAGGGCGCAGAGTAAAACGGCCAACCACCTCAGCGCTCTCGGAGGTGCCGATCAGAGTCGCCTGACCGTTGATAGCACCGCGTACCCCAGGTGTATTTAGCAGATGGGCTCTATTCAGACTTAGACTGAGATCCATTTTCGCCGGCGCTCGCGCAGGGAAAAATACCGCTCCGCCCAGATTAATCGTGCCGCCATCAACAACTTTGGCACTCCCTCTTTCTATACGCCATTCCCCCGGTGTCAGGCTCGCATAAAAATCAATATTGGCAATGCGGGTATGGCTGGAGCGGTGTTCGTAACTGGCTTCACTCAGCTCAATTGCGCCGTTCAGGCGCGGCTCTCCCAATGTGCCGGTACCATCTGCCGAGAAATTCAATAGCCCGTGCATCACATGTACCCTGGGGTCCATAAATTCCGCTACTACGGAGAGATCCGCGGTGCCACTGCTGGTCAGCTGCAGTGGCAGTGCACTCATCGGCTCGGCGGGGTTATCTGCAAACAGCTGGGCAAAAATTGGCGATATCAGTAGTTTGGCATTGCTATCTATGGCCCGGCGAGCACCGTGATCGGCCACCAGGGTGGCCTGTAGCGAATCGCCTTCGGTATGCCATTCCAAAGCCACAGAGAGTGGCTGTACCTGTACTCTCCCTCGCTCTCGCCTCGGCGCATAACCGCTAAGACGCAACTCTCCCTCAAGCTGGGGCTGGCGAGGACTGCCGGTAATACTCGCGTGCAGAATGACATCGCCCTGCTCGGGTGTAGTAACGGGTAATTCCCGCGAGATATCTTCCAGCGAGGCCCTGCCCTGCAGCTGTAAGTCCAGGCGCTGCTCATTAAGGCTGCCGTGAACCCACAACTGATTGCGCCCCGCCCACAAAAACTCCAAGCCTTCGACAACCAAACTCTTGTCGGCATAATCTAATGCCCCCTGCAGCTGCCAGGATTCATGGCGATAGCGGCCTTGCGCCAACACACTAGCGCGTACTTCTGGACTGGTCAGCGCGCCATTAATTTCGCCATCCAGGCTCACCTCCCCTTCCAGGGTATTGGGTAGGGGTAACCCAAGTACTCCAACCAAACTCAGTGGTAAGTTGCGGGCACTCACACCCACTTGAAGTCGGTCGCTCTTCGGCTCAAGCACGCCATGCGCTTCAATCAAAGCAATTCCCTGTCGCCCCAGACGCTGCGCCTCTTCTGCGAGGGAACTCAGACGGCTCTCACTTTGTGCCGGCTGCACTGCCCCCTTTTCCATACTGGGAATAATCACCGGCGACTGAGGACCGCGGAACTGCCCCGTACCGAAATGATTCACGGTGCCATTGGCAAACAACTCGAGGCGCAAACCCTGTAAGTCGAGTTTTTCCAGGTTGCCACTGGCATCACCTTTCAGGTTATAGCGGTATTCATGTACCAGGCCATCCGATTCCAAGCTGGTGCTCAAGCGCGGGTTTGACCAGGGTCCCTCCACGCCAACCTGACCTTGGGCCCCCAAGGTTACGCCCTTTGCGGAGGCGAAACCCAGGTCTTCCTTAGGGTTGAGGTTGCGAATATCCACCTGCAGCTGCACATTCAGCGTTTTCGCCTCAATATCTACCGTTCCGCCCCCCAGAGCATTCAGCTTGTCACCCACCAGAGTAAAGTCCGTAATCGTTAACCCCTGCAGGTTGCCATCGATCTTGGCCGTCAGCTCATTCTGTAAATTTCGGTAGGCAGATACAGCACTTAGATCCCCTTCAAAATCTGGGTTATCCCAGGGCCCTTTTGCGATGACCTGCAACTGGTGCAAAGTACCGGAAAAATCATCGGGGATTGTTATATGTTCCGTTTGCGGCAGAGAGAGCAATAATCGGCGAATCTCTTCAACTCCCAACTCCTGCACTGCTGCGCGCATATCCAGGGTTTTATTTTCGGTGTCGATACTGCCCGCCGTGCGAATCTGCGCACCGGCAAACGCTACCTCTAGGGACTCCAGTCGGACAATGCCCTGCTCGGTGATCACCCGACCAGCTAGATCCAGGGGCTGCTCCCGGTAACGACTATTTAACTTTATTTGTCCGGACATATTCGGCAGTGGCAATGAACCAGAAACTTTTACATCTGCACTAAACCAACCGCTGTTCAGTAGATTCTGCCAAGGCCGGGAAAGAGTTATGGGCAGGCGATTAAGGTGGAGGTCTGCGACAATATTATCGGCACTGATACTGCCTGATAGGGTGCTGCGGCGACCGTCCACCTGCAACCAGACACCATCAGTTCGCACCTGCCAAGGGAGCAGGTCGACCAGCAAACTGCCCGTCAATGTCAGCCTGTGCTGGGAAAAGGGAGTGGAGAGAGACTCGATATCAATCTGTACCTGCTGATCACGGCGGCGCAGAGAAATTTTACCCCGCGCATCGAGCGCCTGCCCCTCTGGTAAATGCAACAGACGACCAATAAAACCCTGGGCCTTTTCACTGGCCGAAAAATCTAAAAAAAACTGGCCGGGCTTTTGCTCGCGCCCCTCGGCAATAAATTGTAGATCGCCACCATTTAATTCACGGACCTCAAGCTGCAGCTGAGTGGGCTGCCCCTCCCATCGATACAGCGTACTGCCCAACACGGAGACTGCGGGAATATCAGTGACTTTACGACTGATCACTTGTAGCCGATCGAGTTGTAATGCTCCCAAGCGAAAGCTTGGTAGTAGGGTCTCCCAGCTGGTTGCTTCAGTGTTATCCGTCGGCTCCTCGTCCTGGGTTGTGTCAGTCTCCGCCGGAGTTAGAGAGTTCAGTAATTCTGTCAATACATCGAGATTGAATAAAAGATCTTCCGCAGCGATGCGTTCAATATTGATCGGGTTGCGGGAAAAGCTCTGTAACGTTAATTCCAGTTGGCTCGCTTCGGCCAGGGTGTTGCCCTGAAAGTCGACCCGAAGACGTTCGAAAAACCAGGCACCGAGTCGCTCGCTGCCTATACCCTCGGCCTCGATGGCAAGGCCGTCGATCGCCTGCTCCGCCGCGTAAAAAGCCGTGCGAGTTAGATTGACTCTGCCTTGCTCTGTGCCAAGAAAATAAACCAGCGAAAGTAGAATTAACAGACATAAGCCACTGACCAGCGACCCCCCAGTTCTGAGGGGCCGCCACAACCCATGCAGAAAAGTCCTCAATGCACGAAGAAAACTCAGGGAAAATGCACCCAACTTTGACATCAGAAAGCCTGTCCCAGGCTGATATAGACTTGATAGCGATCATCCACGCCGTCGCGGCGGTCCAGGGGAAAGGCCAAGTCAAAGCGGATGGGGGCGAAGGAGGTGTTATAACGCACCCCAAAACCCGCCCCCCAAAAGAGATTAGAAAAATTGGGGCGAGGGTTTTCGTAGGCGTTGCCCCCATCGAGAAATAGAACCCCACCCCAAGTATCACTAAAGCGGAAGCGCCCTTCGATAGAGATCTCACTGATGCCTCGACCACCAATCGCGTCGGACAGGCTCTCCTGGCCATCCTCATCAATTTCCACGAGACGAGGCCCCAGTTCCTGATAACCGTAACCGCGCACAGAGCCACCGCCACCGGCATAGAAGCGCTCATCCGCGGGCAGCTTCAGATTGGGCGCACCCGTAATAGCTCCAGCTTTTAAACGCAGTGCCAGGGTGGGTTCATAGGGGGCGGATTCTGCGGTCTTGTAGGCTGTCATTTGCAGGATAGTTTTTACAAACGAAGTACTGTTATTCTTGAGATCCAGATAGGGTTTTACCTCCAGGGCTGTGGTGGCGCCTCGACGGGCATCCAGTGGCTTATCAGTTGTATTCAACTTAAAACCCAGGGGAAAGGCCAACAGGTGATAATTTTCATCAGGGTCTTCTCCCTCGACAACGGCCCCCTCCACCTTTTCATCGACGCGGCTGAACTTCAGCTCCGCTCCAGCGCTGATGGTGCGGCGCTTACTTAACTTGCGCGATACCAATCCTTTTAGGGTCAATGCTTTGGAGCGGTAGGAATCCACATCCTCCCCGGTCAGTCCAACGCTGCCGGTAAACCGCTGTTTATCACTGAGAAAACGCGGAATGCTCAACTTGCTTTCCAGAGTTTGCTTCACCGAGTTAGCCTTACTCGACACCTCCAGCTTTTCACCACGATGAAATATATTGCGATGCTCCCAGCTAGCGGAGACACCGGGGCCTTCATCGGAGGTATAACCCACCCCCAAGGTAACCGTGCGGTGGTTGCGCTCCTGCACGATAAAAGTGATATCGACGAGCCCTCCATAGGGCTCAGAAACCTGACTGACAACATTGGACACCAGATTGGTGCGTAATAAACTCAGCTGAGCCGCATCCAGCTTGCTACGACTGAAACAGTCCCCCGGATTGATATTTAGTTTATCCCGCAGATAATCCTCTTCTACAGAGGTAGCCCCAAGAATCTGTACTTCACCCACCATCACTTCCGGGCTTGGTGCCACACGATATTCCAGCCGTGCGGAGGCCTCCTGATGAATCACCGTTGCCTGGTAGGTAACGTCCACATTGTATAAGCAGGCATTATTGTTGAGGTACTTGGTAATCGTTTGTACCCCTTCGAGCACCTCGTCGGCCCGCAGGGGATCACCAACCCCAATCGGCAGCCCCGGAAACCCTGCCCGCAGGTCCACGGGCATGTCAATATCCAAGCTTTTAATCAAATACTGGGGACCAGGTATCACCTGATAAACTATTTCGCCACCCACAACAGACTCCCGTACGCTGGCATCGTAATAGCCATCCGAACGCAGTAGTTTCTCTAAATTGCCGCGCTCATAATTGGCGATATCACGGGGGGCCTCATAGCTCTGAAGCGCACTGCTGGTTTTGCGCAACTCCTCTAGCTCTTTACCTAATTTGTCCTGTAGTGCGGGGTCTCCCTGTACAGAAAGAGAAAAACCCGGAAGTTTGGAGAAAAAAGGGATGGCTACCGCCCGCTGCAGGGGCAGCAGTACAAAACCGACAAGCAGAAAGACAAAGAAAATTCGCAAAATATTATCCGTTGCCTACAGCGGTTACTCCACGTGCTACCGGGTGTGCATTCCCATCACATCTGATTTTGCCCCGGACAGATAGTATCCGGGCGGAGTTTGCCGGTATTAACAGGGCCTTAAGCCCACATTAATCACCGGCCTGGAGACGAGTAAAAGGTTTATGGCTGGGTACTGGTGCTCGTACTGGTCGTACTGGGGCTACCAAGTAGCGGATTGCAATCCTTAATAATCACCCGCCCCTTGAGGATATTTCCCTTCGAATACTCAGTGAAAATACATTGGTTGCTTCTAGGATCATAATTTTCGACCCATAGATTATCCTCTTTCCAAGTGGCCCCGATGTGCCGATAGCCATCGGGCACAGAAATACTCATCACGCCACCGAAGCGCTTCACAAAGACCTGCTCGTAGTGAAAATAATACGCCAACCACCCGGCCGAAAAGAAAACTGCGGCCACAATGGCGCCTATTTTCAAGCTGCCCATGCGGCTGCCGACGAAAAGAGAGAGAATAACCAGGGCGATGATCGCCGCCCAGTAGAGATATGTAACCATGCCTGTTCTTCTGCCGTAAATTTATTGGTATTACTAATGGGCAAGGGTAGCGCAGAACCGACGCAAACAAAATGGCGCCCGCCTACATCCCCTTACCCTCCTAGAAGCCTCAGTCCTCTGCCAGCGCGGGCAGATTTTCGAACAACACCAGTGTCTCGGGGTTGGCCAAGGCTTCCTGGTTCTTAACGGCCTTGCCGTGTACCACATTGCGCACCGCCAGCTCGACTATTTTGCCGCTAATAGTACGTGGAATATCTGCCACTTGAATTACCTTGGCCGGTACATGGCGCGGGGTGGTATTGGTACGAATAGTGGAGCGGATTTTCTGCACCAGATCCTCATCCAATTCCAGCCCCTCACGCAGAACCACGAACAACACCACGCGTACATCGTCTTGCCACTGCTGACCAATACAGACGCTATCGAGCACTTCCTCGACCTTTTCCACCTGCCGATAGATCTCTGCAGTGCCAATCCGCACGCCGCCGGGATTGAGCACCGCATCGGAGCGACCGTAAATAATCACGCCTCCATGGGCGGTGATTTCGGCATAGTCACCGTGCGCCCAAACACTCGGCCAGTTTTCAAAATAGGCCGCGTGATATTTGCTGCCATCGGGATCATTCCAAAAACCGATTGGCATACAGGGGAAGGACTTAGCACATATCAGTTCGCCCTTCTCCTCAGTGACCGACTCACCATCGTCATTCCAGACCTCTACAGCCATTCCCAGGCCACGACATTGCAACTCACCGGCGTAAACGGGCAACGTCGGGTTACCCAAAGCGAAGCAGGAAACAATATCGGTGCCCCCGGAAATGGAAGACAAGCAGAGGTCCTGCTTGATATCCCGGTAGACATAGCGGAAACCTTCATGGGCCAGGGGCGATCCTGTAGACAGCACCGCGCGCAGTTTCTTCAGTTCGTGGCTCTCACGAGGCTTACAGCCGCTCTTTTCCAATGCGGCAATATATTTAGCGCTGGTACCAAACACACTGACACCTTCCTCGTCCGCCATATCCCACAAGCTTTTCGCCTCTGGATAGAAAGGCGAGCCGTCGAACAGCACGAGAGTGGCACCACAGGCCAGACCACTCACCAGCCAGTTCCACATCATCCAGCCGCAGGTCGTGAAATAAAACAGGGCGTCCTCACGGCGCAGATCACAGTGTAAGCGATGCTCTTTCAAGTGCTGGAGCAGAGTGCCGCCCACACCGTGCACGATACATTTGGGCACCCCGGTGGTACCGGAGGAGTACATGATATACAACGGGTGGTTGAACTCAGTTTGTACAAAAGTGAGCTCACGCTCGGGAGCTGCAGCTTCAAAGTCCTGTAGCAAAACGGCTTTATCCAGGGGGGCAGCTCCTAACACTTCAGCCGTTTCTTCCCGGGAGCGAGCAACTGGCACCACCACCAACTTTTCGATGGATTCGATGCGGGCAGTAATTTCACCGAGGCGCGGTAGCGAATCAATCACTTTGCCGTTGTACAAATACCCTTCACAGGCAAACAGGACTTTTGGCTTCACCTGTCCAAACCGGTCAAACACACCATTAATACCGAAATCCGGTGAGCAAGAGGTCCAGATGGCTCCGAGGCTGGTGGTTGCCAGCATTGCCACCACGGTATCCATCACATTGGGCATAAAGCCGGCCACACGGTCCCCTTCGGAGACCCCTTGATTGGCCAAGGCTGAGGCAAGGCGCTCAACCCGGCTATACAGCTGCGCATAGCTGAGCTGGCGGCGACGGCCATTCTCCAGGCGCTCCACTAATGCCGGCTTGTCGTCGCGGAAACGCAACAGATTCTCGGCAAAGTTGAGGCGGGCTTCGGGAAACCACTCGGCTCCAGGCATACTATCGCGGCCCAGTACCCGCTCACCGCGCTTACTGGCCAGCACGTCAGAGAATTCCCACAAGTCGCTCCAAAAGGTCTCTCGCTCTTTCACGGACCACTGATAGAGCGCACTGTAGTCTTCCAGCTGTAACTGGTGCCTGTTATTGACCAGACGACGGAACTCATCCATTTGCGTAGCGGCAATGGACTCGCGGCTCGGTTGCCAAAGGGGTTGTGCGGTGTCCTTCATCTCAGCAGACCTTTTAGATGCTTTATTCTCGGAGGTTGTTTGACTTTCGCGAGGCGAAAGCGGCAATCATGCCTTGCCGGGCGACTTTAAACTATTTTAATCTTTAGAGGTTTCATTAAATAAAGTTTAACTTTCCCTGAAGACAAACGGGGACCCGCTGATGTGTCAGGAGCCCCTTTGAGCGCCACTATAAAACAGCTTCGCGCCTTCGTTGCCGTTGCCCGCAACCGCAGTCTGGCACAGGCCAGCGCCCAACTGCACACCTCCCAGCCCGCGCTATCGGTAGCTATCCGCAACCTAGAAGAAACCACCGGTGGGCCGCTGTTCAGTCGCGATGGCCGCCAACTGATATTGACTCCCGAAGGGAGGGATTTCCTGGTCCGCGCCGAACAACTATTACACAGCTGGGATCAGTCTCTGGACGCAATCCAGCAGCGCTTTCGCCTCGAGCGGGGGCAACTGCTACTGGCCGTTATTCCGGCCTTTACCTCGAATCGCCTGCCCGATCTATTGGCACACTTCCACCGGGAGAACCCCAAAATCAACATTGTGCTGGAAGATATTGTGATGGAAGGCGTTGTACGTTCAGTACAGGAGGGCCGTGCAGAGCTTGGCATCAGCTTTCGTCCGGAAGACCTCGGTGGGCTGGCATTCATTCCCCTAGAGCGGGACCGCTTTATTGCCGTCATTCCTCCAGAGCACCCCCTGTCCGGCAAAAGCGCCCTGCACTGGCGGGATCTGGCTGCATATCCATTTATTTCGATGAACCGGGGGTCGGCCGTACGCCGCTGGACCGAGCAGGCCTTTGCGCAGAGCGGCAAGGTGGCCCGCTATTTGTGCGAAGCTAATCAGCTCAGCACGATTGGGCGGTTGATTCGCGCCAGAATGGGAGTCAGTGCGGTTCCCAGCCTGTGCGAAACTCAGATGCAAGAGTACGGTTTGCACTGCCTGCCTCTTTCGGCTCCCGTCGTTTATCAGGAAGTCGGCATACTACTGAAGAGCCGCGGGACCCTTTCGGCTGCAGCCAGTGCCTTCCTGCAGACCATCGATCGCAACACTGAGTAGCTGCCAGATTCATTCAGCGCGGGCAAACAGCCCGTGCTGAATAACCCTCCTAAAACAACCTTAATTACCGCTGGTAGCGCGCAGCATCCAGGCAGTTTTTTCATGCACCTGCATGCGATCAGATACCAGTGCAAGGGTGGACTCATCTTCCCCACTCTGGGCAGACTTCAAAACTTCTCGGCAGGTCTTGATTACCTGTTCATGCCCCTTGGTCAATATTTTAACCATATCTTCCGCCGCAGGAATTTCCACGACTTCTTCAACTGAGCTCAGTTGCGCAAATGCTTGGTAGGTGCCGGGAGCGGCAACACCCAGGGTTCTGATACGTTCAGCGATTTCATCAACCGCCTCGGCCAGCTCCGTATACTGTTCCTCGAACATCAGATGTAATTCACGAAACAGCGGGCCTGTGACATTCCAGTGAAAATTGTGCGTTTGCAAGTAGAGGGTATAGCTATCTGCCAACAAGTGCTTAAGACCGCCAGCAATTTTTTCCCGGTCACTTTCACTAATACCAATGTCAATTTTCTTCATAACAACACGCCCCTCGTGTATAAGAGTTGGGTTTTTGTAAAAAAGGCTGTGCATTGAAAAATTTACAAATATTGAGTCACAAGAAAACTAAGACACAAAATTCAACATCAACAAATACACAGCTTTCGATTACACACTAACAATATAAGAAAGATGTGTCACGCCCCACCACACAATTCAGAATCATTTCGCAAAAAAACCACAAAAAAACAATTAGTTCACCAACCCATTTAAAAAAAAATTATTTATTGCAGGACTCTGTTAATTCTGACTGAGAACAAACTGGACAAATTTCTGATTTATTTAATTTCAAGGCGCTCATTGACAGAGACTCACCCTCGATTACATATAATTGATTGAGACTGGATACGGGCAATCCGAGTAAAATTTTCATCGCTTCTAATGCCTGAGCACTGCCAACAATACCCAAGGCCGGCCCAATCACCCCCACTGTTGAGCAGTTTTGAATATCTTCCTGCTCACGGGGCGGGAACAAGCAAGCATAGCAGGGACTTTTCCCCTGAGAAAAATCAAAGCTGATCAACTGTCCGGAAAAACCCTGTACCGAAGCCATCACCACCGGCCGTTCGAGCTCACAACAAATTCGGTTGATCTGGTGACGTATGGCTAAGTTATCCGTGCAATCGAGCACCAGATCAACCTGCCCAACATGTTGTCTAAGCCAAGCCTCATCCGCCATTTGGAAATGAGCGTGAATACGTACGTTTGGGTTTGCGGCGGTTAATTGCTGCGCAGCCACCTGTGACTTGGATTTGCCCTGATGATTGGTTTTATACAGCACTTGGCGCTGTAAGTTAGAGAGATCGATTTGATCACCATCCACCAGATGTAACTCACCAATACCGGCAGCCGCCAAATAAAGTGCCGCAGGACTGCCAAGGCCACCAAGACCAACTATCATAATCCGCGCAGACGCCAACTTTTCCTGCCCCTCCTCTCCCACCTGGGGCAACATTACCTGGCGACTATAGCGCTGTAATTCCTTACGACTTAACATGATTCAGCTTCCGCACACTTATCTCCCAGCAGAGCATTAAACTCGACAATCGCTCGCTTATAATCCTTCGCTCTAGTAATCGCACTGACCACAGCAATGCTACCTACATTAGCAGCAATAACTTCTGGAGCACGCTGCAAATTGATACCACCAATGGCCACCAGCGGGTATTGAGGTAAGAGTGCAGCCATCCGCGCGAGCTTCTCTGCTCCCTGCAGCTGCTCCGACATATCCTTGGTATCGGTTGCGTAAATAGCGCCGATTGCCAGATAACTGGGGCGGTAACGGTAGGCCAGCAATAACTCGTAGAAGCCGTGGGTACTAATGCCCAGCTTCAAGCCGGCCGATCGGATGGCCGATAGATCAGCAACCTGTAGATCCTCCTGCCCCAAGTGAACACCATAGGCACCACACTCGATAGCCAGCTGCCAATAATCATTGATAAACAAACGCAGCTTATAAGATCGACCAATAGCAACAGCCTGCTGAACCTGCTCGCGTAAGTCCTCGCCCGGATTTTTAATGCGCAACTGCAGGGTACGCACGCCCTGCTCGGCAAGTCGTTGCAACCACCCCACAGTATCCACTACCGGATACAATCCCAATGCCAGGGAGTCCATTGCGGCAAACCCACTAACCAGTGGCTGTTCAGAACTTTGTGCGCCCAGGCCATAATGCTGCGCTCGCGCGTCTCCCGGGATCAATACCTCGGGAAAATCAATTAATTCCAGAGGCCAACCGCAGTGCCCCACCGGGCCATTGCCGGTGCCTATATGCTGATTAGTCCCAAGACGCAAGCCTCGCTGCACATATGCCTTGCCCACTACACAGGCATCCCGCACGGGGTAGCCCAAAGCACGACTGGCCGCAATAGCAGATGACAAGGAGCAGCCTGTGCCATGGCTATTATTGCCGGGCACTTGCCGGCCGATAAACCAGTCAACCTTTTCACCATCCCAAAACAGGTCGGAAACCTCATTCGGGCCCAGCTGAGAGTGACCGCCAGTAACCAGTACCGCAGCCCCGCCCATGGAGTGCAGTTGTCGTGCAGCACTTATTATGGATGCTGCATCCTTAGCCCTTATTTTTGTAAGCCATATCAACTCATGCAAATTCGGAGTTACCAGATCACACTGCGGCAACAATTGTGTCAGCACTTCAGTGGTAATATCCCCTTCGGTCAGATTCGCACCATTGGTGGCAATAGCTACTGGGTCATAAATAATGGGGACCGACTGGAGCGCTTTCAGCCTGCGTAAGAAATCCGCCACAAGCAAAACCTGTTCGGAATTGGCTAACATTCCAATTTTAATCGCAGCGGGAAACAGGTCTCGCTGCAAAGCCTGTAGCTGAGAATTCAATACTGCTAAAGGAACCGCATTAAGCGCAGTTACTTCCAGCGTATTTTGTGCAGTATTGGCTGTAATTGCACTGCAACCGTGACAGCCGAAATCGGCGAAAGTCAGCAGGTCCGCCTGGATACCAGCACCTCCCCCTGAGTCACTGCCAGCAATCGTCCAGACAGTGGATTTATCCGTTAAAAATTGATCTCGCATAAACATCTTATTCCCGCAGCATACTTTCGGCCTGCTGCCAGAAAGGCATATCCAGGGTGGGGGTACTTGGGCTGGCGGTTTGACGCCTGAGCATTAAACCGGCATTAAAGGCAGCGCGCCCGGATTCTACGGCGAGTTTAAAAGCCTGTGCCATAAGCACAGGCTCCTGGGCTTTAGCGATCGCGGTATTCAATAAAACTGCATCAAATCCCATCTCCAGCGCTTCCGCAGCCTGTGATGGTGCCCCAATTCCAGCATCAATTATCAGCGGCACATCACTAAGGCGCTCGCGCAGTGTTTGCAGACTGTATTTATTGAGCAACCCTTGCCCAGTGCCAATTGGTGCCCCCCAGGGCATCAATACCTCACAACCCACATCCAGAAGCTTGCGACACAAGACCAAATCATCGGTGCAATAAGGCAGGACTTTAAAACCAAGCTGGACTAACTCCCGCGCCGCATCCACCAAACCAAAAGGATCCGGCTGTAAATTATAATCATCACCTATAACTTCCAGCTTGAGCCAATCGGTTTGGAAAATTTCCTGCGACATTTTCGCCAACTCCACCGCTTCGCGCGAGGATCTACAACCGGCGGTGTTGGGCAATAATTGGCAGCCGGATTCTCTAACATAATCCCAAAATACATTATCTTGTTGCTGCGCGGGGTTCTGCCTGCGTAGCGACAAGGTAATAATTTCTGAGCAAGAGGCCTTCACCGATTCACGCATAATGGCGGGAGATGGATACAACGCAGTACCCACTAGTAACCGACTGTTAAATGTTTTCCCATAGAAGTTTAATAAATCACTCACTTTTAACCTCCCACTACCGGTGCAACAATATCAAGGCTATCGCCATTATTAATTTGGGTACTACTGTATTCCGAGCGAGCGACAAAATCGCCATTAACCGCCACGGCAAAGGCTTCCCCACAATATCCCAACTGTTGTAAAAGCACGGTGAGCTCTGTAGGAAATTCAAGACGGTGAAGCTCCCCATTAATGAATATCTGCATCAAAACACCAGTAACCGTTGTTGCGCCACTTGATTCTCTACCTGTTGCACCATTGCTGGAGCCAAAAGATAACCGTGGCGATAGAGACCATTCACCCGAATCAATCCTTCCTCATTGTGTATATAGGGGTTGTTGTTCATTGTCGCAGGACGACAATTGACTCGAGTCTCCACAATGCGGGCCTCGGCAAAAGCTGGGTTAAGGGAATAAAGTGCAGAAGACAATTCCATACTGGAGCGCACAGAAATTGGGGACAGATCTTCGCTCTCAATTTCTGTGGCACCAATCACCGTGCGTCCATCGCTGCGTGGCACAGCGTAGAGTTTATAGCGGGGATGTAGCAGACGCACCGGGCGCTGCAAGACAACTTCTCTGGATTCCACCACCATCACTTCGCCGCGAACACCGCGCAGGCCTTTGATCTGATCTTTGGCCCCGAGACCGCGGCAGTCTATAACACAGTCAAAATGCTCTTCCCCGCCGGGAAAAGAAATACACCACGGTTCGCAATTGACTCTAGTGAGCTCACGCAATTGCACCCCCTGCAGACGCAACACATCGAGCAACAAGGGCAGCAGCCGATGATTATTGATATCTGCCTCACCCCGCAGATAAAGCCCCTGCTCAAAGCTGTGTAACGCGGGCTCTAAATCCCGCAGGGCTTCTGTATCCAGGACTTGCACCTGCTCTCTGGCCGACTCGCCCAGCTTGCCCTGCAGCTCCCGCAGGAATTGCAACAGTTCACTTCTGTCCTTACCGTGAGCTACCAGAACCGAGCCCGCTCGACGAAACCCCACCGCGCGCCCGCCCTGCAACTCCAGCTTCCTAGACCAGTCTGACCAAAGATCGAGGCTTTGTAAGCCTTGGGTATAAACCTGTTTTTCACTGTGGACCAGTTCTGACAGGGGTGAGATCATTCCCGCCGCCGTCCAACAGGCGCCCTGCGGCACCGACAACTTACCGGCTTCAAACAGGGTAATATTCACGTCATACTGGCAGAGTCGCCAGGCGAGCAATCGCCCCAACAACCCCCCACCGGCAATGGCAATTTTGGCCTTGCTTTCGCTTGTCACTGACCACCTATCCTCACAATTCCCAATAGATACCCGGCGATAGCAAGCTCCCTTTCACCACCGCACTCATGCCATAAATTCGAGAGAGGCGGGCCTCCCCCAAAACGTTCATCAGCCCTTGTGGTAAATTTCGCTGCCCATATCCTTAAACTTAATAGCCATTTCTTCCATACCCTGTGCCGCTTCCTGCTTGGCCGCGTAATCGCGTACATCCTGGGTAATTTTCATGGAGCAGAATTTTGGTCCGCACATAGAGCAGAAATGCGCGACTTTGCCGGATTCCTTTGGCAAAGTTTCATCGTGATAGGTTCGCGCTCGCTCCGGGTCCAAACCTATATTGAACTGGTCTTCCCAACGAAATTCAAAACGGGCCTTGGAGAGCGCATCGTCGCGTTTCTGCGCACGTGGATGGCCCTTGGCCAAGTCTGCGGCATGAGCCGCAATCTTATAGGCCATCAATCCCTCTTTAACATCCTCTTTATTGGGTAGGCCTAAATGCTCTTTGGGTGTCACATAGCAGAGCATGGCGCATCCATAAGTACCGATAAGCGCAGCGCCAATGCCAGAGGTGATGTGGTCATAACCCGGTGCAATATCCGTAGTCAAAGGGCCGAGTGTGTAGAAAGGCGCACCGTGGCAGTGCTTTAACTGCTCATCCATATTTTCTTTGATCTTATGAATAGCTACATGACCTGGACCTTCGATCATAGTCTGCACATCGTGTTTCCAGGCAACTTCGGTGAGCTCACCCAGGGTATGTAATTCACCAAACTGGGCTTCATCATTAGCATCGGCAATGGAGCCAGGGCGAAGACCATCGCCGAGACTGAAGCTCACATCATAGGCCTTCATAATTTCGCAGATTTCCTCAAAATGGGTATAGAGGAAGTTTTCCTTGTGATGAGCAAGGCACCACTTGGCCATGATCGAACCGCCCCGAGACACAATGCCAGTCATACGTTTGGCGGTGAGCGGCACATAGCGCAGGAGTACACCCGCATGGATGGTGAAGTAGTCCACGCCCTGCTCTGCCTGTTCAATCAGGGTATCGCGGAAAACCTCCCAGTGAAGGTCCTCGGCAATACCATCGACCTTTTCCAGCGCCTGATAAATCGGCACGGTACCGATTGGCACTGGCGAGTTGCGTAGAATCCACTCGCGGGTTTCATGAATATTGGCGCCAGTGGAAAGGTCCATTACTGTGTCAGCTCCCCACTTGGTAGACCACACTAATTTCTCAACCTCCTCCTCAATAGAAGAGGTCACCGCGGAGTTCCCGATATTTGCATTCACTTTACACAGGAAATTACGTCCGATAATCATCGGCTCCACTTCCGGATGATTGATATTAGCCGGGATAATCGCCCGCCCTTCAGCGACTTCCCTTCGTACAAATTCGGGGGTAATTTGCTCAGGAATAAAAATACCATCACGCGCTTTCTGGTAATCGCTTTCTGTCATCTCCACCGCTAATTTTGCACGCCCCATATTTTCACGGACAGCGACAAATTCCATTTCTGGCGTAATAATGCCAAGGCGGGCATAGTGCATCTGCGATACATTTTTCTCCGGCTGGGCACGACGTGGTCTCGGTAGGTTTTCAAAGCGAATATGGTCTAGTCCCTGGTCGGCCATGCGCTTCTGGCTATAGGCTGCCTGACGGGAATCTAGTTGCTCAGTGTCACCTCGCGCCTTCACCCAACCCTCACGTAACTTGGGTAGACCCTCACGCACATCGACTTTTAAATTTGGCTCGGAATAAGGCCCCGAAGTGTCATAGACCATCAGCGGTTCATTGGGCTCTAACACCGGATTTTCAGCATCACCACCTACCACACTGTCTCCCAGACAAATCTGGCGAACGCCAACCTGGATATCCGTTGTTTCACCCAATAAATAGGCCTTGTTCGAATTTGGGAAGGACTGAACCGTGAGATTCTCAAGAAATGATTTAGCAGAATCGCGGCTAGCGGCGCGGGAGGACTTTCCGGCTTTACCGGACTGTTCAATGATCTCGGACATGCGTAACCTTAAAGCTTGGGAATTTAAAGGTCGCAGCGTCCAGGGCAGACACAAAGAGAAAAGTCGCTAAACTGTAAAAAATAGACGACTTCAGATCTTGTTCCCTACGCGGGGGTTACCCCGATCAGGTTCAACGGATCTCGCAGTAGCGATCTCAGCCCATAGGCACTCCGACAAGTAGTCCGCAGTATAGTGGAAGCCCAGGATTATGAATAGATAGTCGATCAAACTAACCGATATTACACCCACTGCTATTTATCAAACTGTTAAGGTTAATCACTGCGCAATGTCCCTGGCGACAAAAGTCCAACGCACTTCAATTTTTTCAATCATGACTCAATAGTCGCAGCCATTCACTCCCCAGCTCTCCTTCCCTCAACCTAAACTCCACTGGTTCACCGATACAGTATCAAAACAATAATGAACAACGACGAAAGTCGGTGTGGGAGAAAATACAATGTGGAATAGATATGGAGTTATAGCAACACTCGTTTTAAGCGTTTTGTCGATACCGTCAACTTGGGCAGCCCCCTCTAAATCGGTTGCTGCCGGAGACAGCATTACCATGGCATTCGGCGCGGACTGCACCCGCAATAAGTACTTCTGGGATCTTTTTTGCCTCCTAGGAGGGGACCAGCCGGAACACTCATGGTTTGATGGTGATAACAATTCTGTAGAAAGTATTTACGATAAATACAAAATCACCTCACCTAATATGGTTGCGAATAAAAAAGCTGCAGAGTCCGGTGCCGAAATGCGCGGAGGTAAGAAAAATTTCGCCGTTCAGGCCGATCGAATATTGTCCCAATCCAATGTCGCTGACCATGTTGAAATTGTGCTTGGTGGAAATGATATCTGTAACCGAGATTGTGCCGATCCTGACAATTGTGATGATCCGCTTTACACCGACAGTGAGTGGCGCTCAGCTGTTCAGGAGGGCTTGGACAAACTCGTCGATGGTCTGCCCAATGGCTCCACGATTATTCTCGGATCTGTGCCAAGAGTACAGGATCTGCGTGCAGCAGGTTTGGATAAGCAGTCTGGTAACTCTCGAGTAAACTGTGAAAATGTTTGGTCAACCTTTGGCATCTGCCGAATAGCAACCAATGGCGGTACCATGAATGGAGAGGATTTTATCACTCGCTATAACGCAATTAGCGAAGCCCAGCGGCGTTATAATGAGATACTTGTTGAAGAAGCTGAGAGCTATAACGGCATAAATGATGTTGAGGTAATCGCCGAGTACACTGGTGAAGATGAGGTAAATGCTGGCACCTTTCAGTTTGGTAAGGACGATATTGGTGGTGGAGACTGCTTCCATCCTAGCGTCCAAGGTCAAAACATCGTGGCGGATATTCTCTGGCAAGGAAATCCAGATAAATAAATGATCTCTTCTATTCGGTGAACACCGGGCCCGAGATAATTCCTTTCGCGGGCCCATACCTATCTAACATTAGTCTTTCTCATTATCGGAACTCTCGTCAAAATAACCGAGCTCTTCAACCACATACTGTATACGCTGCGGTAATCCCTTGCGCATAAAAGCCACATCAATGACCTGCCCACTGGTAAGTGCATCCCACAAATTGTTTTGACCACTATGTACCCAACTATCATTGACTCTCAACAATACATCATTGTCCTGAAACCCCAGAGCGGTGAAAAATTCATTATCCTGGACACCTTCCAGTCGCATCAGGCGATGTCCTTCCACCTCCAACTCAGCTTCAGTAAATTTAGCTTCTAGGGCGTCTTGTTGCTCCAATTGTTCACTCAACCAAGCCTGTCCCAAGGTAAGCACGCCTGAAGAAGCTATCAGCTTGCGAGTCCCCGGCCCCAATGGCTGCTCAATACGCTGGGCCAACTCCTCACTTTGTTCACGGAACCGCGTTAACAAAATTCCGGCACCCTCTTTCCCCTTAAGAGGCAATCTCTCCAAACCAATCTCACTTTTAATGACAGCAAAGTTAGAATAAAGACGTAGCAGCCATACATTTTCTATTACTTCATTCCCCACATTATAATACTTAGCCGCAGTTTCTTCTGCTGTAATTAAAGCCCGTGAATTTTTCTCGATACTGGATTCGCTAACTCCCAGCAGAATAAGTGGCAGTTGGGTGATTGGTAATTCGCGATCATCAGCAATATCATCTGTTCTCTGGGCTTGTTTTTGTTTCGGATTAACACCTAGGGAACGCAATTCCTTATCTACCCAAAAGGCATATTGTTCATAGGTTCGCAGGCCCTTAAGGTACAAACCATTGATAAAAATTACAGGTACATTTTTTAGGCCAAGAGCAAGCGCCCTATCCCGGTCTTTAAGTACTGCTTTTTTGGGGGTATCACTGGAAAAGCACTTTACAAACTTATCATCATCAATTTGCAACTGTTTGATTAATTGAGCATAAGTAGCATCGTCTAGTTCGGGAGTGAATGTATATAAAGCATCGTGGTATTCCCAAAATTTATTCTGCTCCGCCGCACAACGAGCCGCAACTGCTGCTTTAATACCCTCCCGGTGAAATTTCAGAGGAAAATCAAAGTATGCCACCTTTACCCAGTCTTTATAGTTAGTGGTAAGACGCTGTATAACAGGCTGTATTGACTGACAGTGTGGAGACTGAAAAGAACAAAACACCGCCAATGTAACCGGAGCCTCACTATCACCCCGTATAAAACGGTATCCAATGGGTAAGCTTATTCTCGGTGGTTCTGGCACCTTTAAAAGAACTTCTATCCTTTCCCGCGCTCCTTTGGCAAAACTTTCCTTATCCGGCCAAGCATATATCTTACTCAGGCGCAATTGATACTCTTGCTCAGCAATATCATACAAAGCCAGCTGCAAAGTTTGATCCAACTCCCTAAGACTGATTTCTTTTCCGTCAATACGCGCAGCCATTTCGGAATTTACAACTTTCCCTGATTCAGGTATGACGATTTTTCTCTCTTTTATGCACCCAGTAACAATACAGCCAATACTAATAAGAACGATCAATCGCAACAGTAGTTTAAACAGCCACATAAACTCCCCCCTCCATTTTATGGATCGATCCTAACAATCCTGTATCCTCCAATCTAACGAATAGAGAAATAGCGCCAAAGTCACTCTAAAATCATGATCTGAGTATATTTTTCTGTCAGAAAAAACAACGAGGTTGATTATTTACCGACCTGTCTTTCCGTGGCTCCGTAAAAGGCGGGTAAAAAAGCAGCGCCTCTTGCGCAGATTTCCACAGGGGCGCGTTATTA
>NZ_CANMKV010000015.1 GCF_947498635.1 uncultured Microbulbifer sp.
AAGTCCTAGTCAGATATTGGGAGAATATACGGCTGAGGCAGCAACCTAAAGGGTGATGCACTTCAGAGTTGAATGCAAGTTGTTTATAAACGGTAACGTCAAAGATTTTGATATGTGGCATAAGGTTTTTATAAAGTTCAAGCCTAGACTAAAAGAAATGGGGGTAACCGTTACTTCTATTTATCGGGAGATTGACAATCATCAGAGTTTGACTGTGGTGCATGAGTTTTTATTAAAAGAGGATGCGATAAAATATGTCAATAATGCGGAAATGAAAGAGGTCCGAAAACAAGCGGGGGTACTTGCAGCTCCAAAGATTTGGTATACAGAAATGCTGTCATCAGAAAGATGGTAGCTTCCGCTAGGGTGGAGAATTATCAAATAACCATGAGCGTTTGAGGATCTTAGTGTGGTGGTTTAATACTTTCGAAAATTTAGCTTAGATGATAAAGCTGCTAAGCGAGATAAAATCTGAGGTAGAAAGTAAACGTCTGTGTTTCGAGGTTGAGCTCAAGAAAGAAGTGGTGTTCGACTAAATTTCGGTGAGTACACCGAGTTAGTTCAGTTTCGGCGAGGAGTTAAACAGCTGAGGATGGAGAAGGAAATCCTAAAAAAGGTTGGCGCCTTGTTTGGAAAAGAAGTGAAGTAAGCTATAGATTAATTAATATTTAGGAATACAGGTTTTCTATCATAGTATTCTACTGGTTAATGCATTCAGAAAAAGTAATTATTACGATTGGTTCTGCCGCAGTAATGGCTCTGCGGAGGGTTGAGTATTAATATTTTAAGGTTTTATTTGCGTAATCCTGACAAGGCCTTGGTGGTTTTCAGTTGATGAGTTTTCTGTATGTAGAAGACCTTAATGTTGGATGATGTCGAGCTCTCAAAACAATGAAAATCTTTGTTTGGTTGTAATATGCGAAAAATATTTCAGCCTGAGGATTAACTGTAAGCTTCAGTTGCCAGTCCGAGGAAATGTTTTAAAATGGAATTTTTTACTGGCTGCTAAAGCCAAGTTTGGACTGCCGATATTTAGTACATTTGGAATTTACAATGCCGGTTATACCTGGCGGTGCGTATCGACCTCTACTCGTGCCGGCTTGTCGGATCGAGTTTGGACCGCCTGATGGAAATCGCACAGGTGATGCGTTTATTGAGACAGCCATCAATTTACGTGCGCTAACAAAAGAACATATACATCATTCTGATCGGCATGGCCTGTCAGCCATACTTGGCAAGCACTCTTAAATCAGAGAGGGAAGGTGTGCTCAATGATACGAAAGGGAAAGCTCACTCACTGAGTATTTTCTAGTTACCAAAACGGGAGTGGTTTATCGGAACTGTTTATCCAGCAGGTGAAGATGCTTTAGCGAATGTAAGGACTTTACAGCTCACTTCGAGGCCATGCGATGCTGGGGTAGCAGCACTCATGAAATTTTAGAAATAAGCTTTATTGGGTATTCGAATGGACTGGATGGCAATAGCTTTAAGGTCATATTTTCTTTTAGCTTATAGTCTAAACGGTGAGTTTCTTTGGTAATGACCTAGCTGTGATTTTCTAGTGCTCATTTCTAGTATTGATTGATTGTTATTTTAGGATGAGTTAGGTGTTGTAGGTGGCCTGATTCAGACTGATTTCTCCCAAGCGCCTAGCCGCTTCATCTATATTTCCATTCAGTGCATAGACTACAGCAATTGCAGAAACCGCATTGTGTAACATGCTGATACTTGGTGCTGGTATCCTTATCATTATTTTCCGATTTGACAATTTTAATGAAACTTGACTCCCAAATTCATCCGTATGTATTTTGGTTATACGAATTTCAGCTTGTGGGCTTTCACCAAAGCGGATGACCCTTCTAGCATACTTTTTTGCCTCTTTTAAAACATAATCAAAGCAGTGAAGGTGTTCTCCCACAATGGCAATGGCAGATCCCGACAGTCCATTATAAATGCGAGACTTACACTTGGCCGTATCTTCGATACTTTTTTCCATTTGACTGGTCTGAGAAATGTCGATATCGGTAATCAGAGAGATTGTTGGTTTTATACGGTGTGTAATGGGGTTCGATTTTATACGGAGAGCACTTTGCGCGATTTCAATGATAGCAATTTCATGATCCTTGTTAAGGTTGGCTAATATAGAAGTGGCGTTAACACGAGAATTGTAATTTTTAGGACTGGTGAGTACTTTTTCCCTGGGGTCAAGCATTTCGCCTATCATCTTTAATGTAGCGGATTTCCCCGCTGTACCGGTTATAGCGATTACTTCACCGTCAAAACGCTCTCTAGCTGCGAAACCTAACTCCATAATGGCTTTGATGGGGTCATCAACCTTCAATACAGGCAGATTTTTTGGGAGTCCTTCGACAGGGCGGGAGACTATTACGCCAGCAAGTTGGTGGGCAAAGGTAGGTACCTCTTTATGGGAATCCCAAAATTTTGCCGAAACATTTTCGCTCCGTTCATGATGGGAGCGATCCAGGTTTGTATGGGCTGCAAAGAGAATCGGCCCTGACGATTGCTCTATAAAACGACTATCAGAAATCACATTGCGGACAAACCAATTATTGGGTGGTGGTACAAGCCAAGTACCACCAGTAATATCTGTTAGTTGTGTCGCATTCCAGGTTTGTCCCGGCGGATGATGATAAATGCTGGAAGGGAATACTGTTCTGTATTCTGGAATCCTACGATTTTGGCGTTTTTTATACGTCGAAAAATCCTGCCGAGTTATCATTCCTATAACTGGAATTGGCTTGATTTGGGTTTGGTTGGAGATTAGGCCAATGTGCAATTGTAGATCGGTTTCAATGAGGTCCTGACTAGCGGGGGCTCTGAGCCCATAGAGGTCACGATAGATAATGCCAGGATTCCATTCACTAGTAGGTAGCTGCCAGTCACAGGGATCATGATCCATGAACCTCCCCCAAGTTGGCATCGAAGTCGGAGTGTCCGGTATTGCTTGAAAATCCAATCTAAAATCTTCATGAACTTTATTTTCAGCAGACCAGAAAGACTCGACCCACAGTGTCTGACGAGATTTGAGTTCTCGAGGATAAAATCGAACACCCAGTAACACAAGGGGGCCAATTTTTAGTGGTGCGATACGAGCATCGGCGGGCACACTTGCTACCTGCCACTGTGGCTTTGGCGGACGTTTAGCCAGTATCCTATCTTGTTGGTGGGTTGTTGGACTTAAAGTGGGAAGTTTTTCTGTTGTGCGTTCAGGAGGTGTGAGCCTTAGCGTAGCGCTACCATCCCTGTGTAAATGAAGCCTTGTCCCCAAAGATAAGCAGATATTGGAAAATTTTTCACTGAGTTCTCCAGCGACTCTGCCACTTAGTTGCCGGCTAAAGCCGAATCCTACTCCAACGGGCACAAAGGTGATTTGTTCAATCCCGCTTGTACTGAGTTGTAAACGAAAAATACCACTGTCTGCCAGGCTGTTGCGCACGGCATCGAAAAGCAGGTCTCCAGCATCGTGAATTATGGGTCGCTCGCGGTAAATTTCTATGCCTTGTAGATTGTGGGTGCTTGAGCCGAGAACGCCATCAGCGCCGGCCTCAATGATTCGGTGAGCAACGGCGATCTGCTTAGAACTGGGATAGAGTTCCCGGTTGGCTTCCCAGTGTACAGCTACCAATATGACATGAGCTTTCTTTCGTGCCGCTGCAATTCGGGGTTTCAGTGTATCGATCCAGAGATCCGGTATCGACAGGGGAAGGTACGCACACCCGGCATTGGTGGGGCCGGCAGCAAAGCGAGGTTGGCTGGCATCTAGGGAAAAGATAGCCACATTGATGTTTCCGGCAGGTCGGATAATGGGAGTAAGTGCTTCTTCAAAGGTTTCCCCAGAACCTGTATAGCCGATTCCTGTCGTGTTAAGCCAAAACTCCTGCTCCAGCAGAGCGGTTGCTCCATAATCACCACAATGATTATTGGCGGTGGTAACGATATCGACACCGGCGTTAAAAAGTACAGATAACATCTCTGGTCTAGCGCGGTAATAACTGGGTGATGCTTCCCCCTTTGGGATTCCTTGCTCGCCATCTGTTGCAACTACACACTCCAGGTTGACAACACTGAGGTCGGCATTATTTAGCGCTGGGATTTCTCCCAAGACCTTTTTTATTCCCAGTTGTGCTGTGCGGTAATGTTGTCGGCGACCAAGATTAACACCGCCACCCCAAGCGAGAACCGATTTAATCTGCAAATCTTTGGAGGTTACGGTTTTATCGCCAGGATCTTCATCCACGTGGTAGGGTAGTTTCAATACAATCTGTTGCCCTTTCGCCTTGTTTGTGACTAGATATTCCCTGTAAGCGATCAATCCTGAAAGGTAGTGTTCGACGTCATCTATACGAATTCTAAAAGCGAGGTGCCGAATAAAAAAACTTCCCAGAATCTTTGCCGGATTTTTGAAGAACATGGCAAATTCTGGCCAGAAATAACCATTAAAAAGGTAGTTGGCCCGCTTATGCAGAGCACGATAGAAGTGCTCAAGATCAATTTGATCCAGTAGATACTGGAATTTCCCTTGCGAATGGATTTTCGAGATGAGTTTCTCCGCGGCCATCATTAATTGGAGTAGTGTGGGAAATGTAACGATGTTTCTTTCCACAAAATTTAGGTGGTTTGCAAAATTTCGAATACCAAACTGATAATATTTTTCTTCTGGGCGATAGATAGTGAGTTCGTTCACAGAGTGGCTGAGCCAATAGTCGTGGGCACGCCAGTGCTCGGACACAATAAAGTACTCGAAAGCTGTTTCGACTATTGCTAACCAGCGCGGATTTTTGTTCCAGCCATAAAGGCGTATAAGCGCGAAAGCGGCCTCACCGTCGTGGCAGAGGATACGGCGTTGCACTTTCTTGTTGAGCGATGGGTATTCGAGTACATGGCAAAATTGTCCGCTATCCGGGTTTTGCATATACTCTATGCCTCTGCCTAGCTGCTCTGTGAGTTCTGTATAAGTTCTGCTCTGCACAACCTCTGAATACTTAACCAAAGCCAATAGGCTCATTGCATTGCTGCCAAGTTTGATTTCGTTACTTGACTCCACTAAAAATGCAGCAGTTTCACCGGATTCGAGTGTTGCGATCTTGATTGATTTTTTCGCTAGGTATTTCAGTGTTTGCTGAATAGCTTTGAGTAGATCGGGGTCTTTACTGACTTCCCAGGCCTCTATCATGGAGTAGGTGCTACTGGCGTGATGAAGGTTATTGTAAGTTTCAATTTCCCGGTCAAAGCAGCTATGCCAGCCATATTGAAAACGGCCATTGGATTTAACCTGCTTAGCCAGATAACGACTGCTGCTTAGTATTAGCCTGGTTATCTGTGTGCTATCGCTTTCTTTAATCGCCCGACGACCTGCATCCAGACCCGACGGGTAAAGGTGAATAGGATCCTGCGCATTTTCACAGAAAATACCCTCTGTGGAGAGGATTACAATATTTTTGTCTTCGGGAAAATCCAGCTTTACTTGGGGGCCAAATCGGATTTGGCTATAAGATGTAAAGTTCTTTTCGTTGAGGATGGCATGGTCTATACGATTACCACCGTCGAGCATGGCGTTGCCGTTAAGCTCTTGCTCCAGAAATGCAATTTTACAATCTAAATCAAGCGCTAAACCGTAGCGGAAGTAACCTCGTTTGGTGTTGGCAAGTATTTCATGAAACCCGGCGAGGGTCGTGGCACTTTTGCTGGTGACCCAGTCTACCCGTAACCAGCAGGGCTCGATTTTAGAGCGCTGAGCGGCCTCGTACGCACTGACAGAGAGAGCCTGCCAGGCTTTGGGGAAATCCGCAGAGTTAGTGTGTCGCACAGTAGCGCGTTGTTTGGCATCACTAATGGAAAAAAAAAGCGTATATGGCGGGCATATAGTGCTTAAAGCCCGCTCTACCAGAGGGCGTGCCCGCTTAAGCATGCTGGATAGGGACATGTCGCTGTGGTTCTCTCTGGGTGTCTAAGTTGGCAGAATTTTCAGTATTTATTTTTTTGATAACTACAGGAGGACTTTCCTGCTGGAGTATAGACTTGCGTACGGATCCTGCTGGCAAAGGATAAAATACAGAGTGTGAAATTTTTTTAATAAAACTATCAATGAAAAAGTGCAATTGGGTTTTCAAAACTTATCCACTTGGATAGTATTGGAAATACTGCATTGACGAATGAAAGACGCGCAAACTCTCAAAGATTCTCTCAGTAAATCCCAGGGCGCTATTGAGGGGTTAGTCCCAGGTTGAGTGATTTTGTAGGCTAAAGGTCTGCCAGTCCCAAAAACCCGAAAGGCGATCCTTTCGGGTTTTTTGTCTGAACATGGTTAACCAATCCATTTAATGTTGGTCTTCCCGGTTGATTATCCTATCGGCGATTAAAGTGGCGCACTTACTTTGGGATTGTGCGTGGGATAGATCCTCCCTGGAGATTGCAGCGTTTTCATTGTCTGGCGCAGAGTTCAAATAGCCTTATTGGCCGTTTGAGAACAAGGAAGAGAAAGTTGTGGAGTAATGGAAGATGAGATGGCGTTGGTGGCAGAGGCTCAGGAGTTTTCCTCCTCTGGTCTGGATCGTTTTAATTGGCAGTTTTTTTAGCCGTGGCACCTACTTTATGGTTTGGCCTTTTCTGGCCATTCTTTTATTTAAAAAATTTGAGTTGGGCACCGCGGAGATTGGGCTGATTCTCAGCGCATCGGCAATTGGCGCGGCCCTTCTGGGTTTCTTTGTGGGCGCTTTGTCAGACCGCTATGGTCGCCGCAACATCCTGTTGCTGGGTTCGGCGATTAACTTGTTTTCTTTTGCGCTGTTAGCAATAAGCCAAACATTACCGGGATTTATTCTGGCAATGACGCTCTGTTCCATTGGTCGAGCGGTTTGGGAGCCGCCGGCTAGTGCGTTGATTGGTGATGTGATCGATAACCAGGCAAACCGCGAGTTGGCCCTACAATTACGCTATTTTCTGATTAATGCGGGGGCGGCACTGGGGCCTATTGTCGGTGTTTGGGCGGGGCTCAGTGCGCAGCAGTCTACCTTTGGCTTAACCTCGCTCAGTTATCTGCTATTGGCACTGGCCTTTGTTTGGGGTTTTGCGAAAACAGAGGCGGGTCTGCGGGTAAAGGCTAGGGAAGATGGCACTGTGGCCCTGAGTAATACCTTGTCGGTATTGCGCAAGGACCATGTGTTTATGGTAGTGATTGTCGCCAATATCCTTACGATGTTTATCTATGCCCATATGGACTCCAGCTTGGTGCAGTATCTGACTCGATCAGGGGCGCCGCGACTGATTGAATTAATTTCCAGCATGATCTTTGTCAATGCAATAACCATTGTACTGTTGCAATTTCCGCTAATGCAGTTAATGCGTAAACTGGAGATTAGAGAGCGAATTATGATTGGGCTGGTAATATTGGCCGCCGCACAAGTGTGGTTTGCCCTAAATCCGATGTACTGGTTTTGGGGTTGGATGGGAGCGACTTTTGTCCTCAGCCTGGCGGAGGCGATTCTCTTTCCTACCATGAGCGTGCAGATTGACCGCCTGGCGCCTGAGCATTTGCGAGGTACTTATTTTGGCGCCTCTTCCTTCTATGCATTGGGGTGGGCCCTGGCACCCCTGGCGGGTGGCTTGATTCTGGAGTCCTGGGATGGGCCAGTGCTCTACTGGTGCCTGCTGGTACTTTGTGGGGTGGTATTCGTTCTTTATCGTACTACGGCTTACCTATCCCGCCCGCAGTGGCCCGATTTAAAGGGCGAGGCGTTTGCACCGGAGAGAGATGCCAAAGTTACTTAATGGTTAAAATTGACGAATGCAGTGATGTTATACGAATGTATAAAATGAAAAGGGTCTATGGGAAAAAAAAACGGGAAGCTTAGCGAGCTGTAAGCTGAAGCTTCCCGTTCTAGCCGACCCAAATAAGATCCTCTAACAAGAGTATTGTCAGGGGATTTTTTAGATCTCTGCGGCGAGACGTGAGCCTTGGTCAATTGCACGTTTAGCGTCGAGCTCTGCGGCTTCGTCAGCACCACCAATCAGGTGGGTCTTTACACCGCGCTCCTGCAGCGCTTCATACAATTTGCGTGCAGGCTCCTGGCCAGCGCAGACAATGATGTTATCCACTTCCAGCAGCCGCTCTTCTTCACCTACACGAACGTGCAGTCCTTTATCGTCAATTTTTTCGTAAAGAGCACCGGCAATCATCTCTACGTTGCGGTGTTGCAGGCTGCCACGGTGAATCCAACCCGTCGTTTTACCCAGCCCGGCGCCCACTTTGGTGGTTTTACGCTGCAGCAGGTAAACCTGGCGCGGAGTGCTCACGGCTTCGCGGGGCTTCAGGCCGGAGCGTTGCTCCAGCTCAATATCCACACCCCATTCGCTGAAGAACTCCTCCTTGTCACTGGCGACCACGACCTCTTCGTTGGAGTGCGGGCCGTCGTGGGTCAGATATTCCGCCACATCGAAGCCGATACCACCGGCGCCGATAATCGCGACTTTTTCACCCACGGGTTTCTTGTGTTTGAGAACGTCCAGATAACCCATCACTTTATCGCTTTCGATACCTGGAATCGGCGGGGTGCGCGGCTCGATACCGGTGGCAATAATGACTTCATCAAAAGCTTGCAGGTTTTCTGCGGTCGCGATGGTTTCGAGTTTGACTTCAACACCGGTTACTTCCAGTCGGCGCTTGAAGTAGCGCAGGGTTTCCTGAAATTCCGCTTTGCCGGGGATCTGCTTGGCGATATTGAACTGGCCGCCGACCTTGTTGCTGCCTTCAAACAGGGTTACTTGGTGTCCGCGCTCGGCGGCGACGGTGGATGCGGCCAAACCGGCGGGACCGGCGCCGATCACGGCAACTTTCTTCACGTTGTCGGTGGGCAGGTAGTTCAGCTCGGTCTCGTGACAAGCGCGCGGGTTTACCAGACAGGAAGTGAGCTTCAGCTGGAAGGTGTGGTCCAGGCAGGCCTGGTTACAGCCGATACAGGTGTTGATTTCATCGGCGCGATCCTCTGCGGCCTTGTTGACGAAGTCGGAATCCGCGAGGAACGGACGCGCCATAGAGATCATGTCGGCCTGACCGGAGGAAAGTATGTCCTCGGCCACTTCCGGCACATTGATACGATTGCTCGCCACTACCGGGATGGACAGGTGTTTTTTCACCTTCGCGGTAATATCGGTAAATGCCGCGCGGGGAACATTGGTGGCAATAGTGGGAACGCGTGCCTCATGCCAGCCGATGCCGGTATTAATAATAGTGGCGCCGGCTTTTTCGATTGCCTGGCCGAGGGCGACGACTTCCTCAAAATCACTGCCGTCTTCCACCAGATCCAGCATGGACAGGCGATAAATAATAATAAAGTCTTCGCCAACAGCCTCGCGCACACGGCGTACGACTTCAATCGGCAGACGAATGCGGTTTTCGAAGCTGCCGCCCCATGCATCGGTGCGTTTGTTGGTGCGCTTCACGATGAACTGGTTAATGAAATAGCCCTCGGAGCCCATGATTTCCACGCCGTCGTAGCCGGCCTCGCGGGCCAGGGTGGCGCAGCGAACGTAGTCGTCGATCTGGCCTTCGATTTCCTCGCTGGTCAGTTCACGAGGTGTGAAGGGGTTAATCGGGGCCTGAATGGGGGAGGGTGCGATCAGGTTTTCATTGTAGGCGTAGCGACCGGTGTGCAGAATCTGCATACAGATCTTGCCGCCTTCGGCGTGAACGGCTTCGGTGACTTCCCGGTGTTGCTGGGCTTCTTCCGGGGTGTTCATTTTTGAAGCACCCTTGAATACGCCGCTCTCTTCGTTGGGTGCTATGCCACCGGTTACAATCAGGCCAACGCCACCGCGGGCGCGCTCGGCATAAAAGGCCGCCAAACGGGTAAAGCCACCGGGGTGTTCTTCCAGGTTGGTGTGCATGGAGCCCATCAGCACCCGGTTTTTCAGGGTGGTGAAGCCCAGATCCAGGGGGGCAAGCATATTAGGGTAGGCTTGGGACATGGCAAAATTCTCTTTTTGTAACCTTTAGGGTTCGTCTTTATCTGCAAAGAGCTAATATGCAAAGAGTTGCATATCGTTACCCGCCAGGATAACAAGAGCCCCTGGCGTGAAACAGTGACCTTTCCGGTCGAATTCAGTGATCATTTCCCGAGGGTTTATTAACCTACTTGCGTCCCATTCTCATTTGGCGGAACTGCCTGTTTTTAAAGGACTTTCTGCGCTGTTTATTTATGCCGCGAGTACCGCCAGGAGCTGCTCCCGCAGCCAGTGGTTCGCGGGGTCATCGTGTTGGTTTTTGTGCCACAGCAGATGCCAGTCCATCAGTGGGATTTGAAAGGGCAACTCGAATAATCGCGCCGAATACTGACCGGCCAGACTGGCCGGCACCGTTAAGGCCAAGTCGGTGCGCAAGACTACTAAGGGCGCTACCCGATAGTGCTGTACACGCAACTTGATATTGCGCCGCCGGCCGAGCTTATTCAGCGCAATATCTGCCAGGCCGGGGCCAGTGCGCCTGCTGGAGACGTGAATGTGTTCCAGTTGCAGGTATTGCTCCAGGGTCAGGCTCGATTCACTGGCCAGGGGATGCTCGTTGCGCAACATGCAGAGGTAGCGGTCCTGGTGTAGCCGCTGCTGTTGCAGCTGGGGTGCGGTAACCAGGGGGATATCCAGGGCAAAATCCAAAGTATTGGCTGCCAATTCCCTGGTCAACTGGTCCCTGGGTACATGAAATGACTCTACTGTCACTCCGGGCGCTTCTTTTTCCAGGCGCTCCAGCAGGCGCGGTAGTAACAGGGTTTCTGCCATATCGTTCATGGACAGGCGCAATGTCTTGCGCGCCAGGGCGGGTTTGAATTGTCGGTATTCGTTCAGGCTGGTACCCAGCAGGGAAAGGGCCTGTTGCACCCTGGGCATAATGGATTCCGTCAGGGGGGTGGGGGTCATTCCGGAAGGACCGCGAATAAATAGCGGGTCATCCAGAGTGCGACGCAGACGTGCCAGGGCGTTGCTTACCGCCGGTTGGGTGATATGCAGTTGTTCGGCGGCCCGGGTGAGATTGCGCGCGTTGTAAATGGCCTCCAGAACCATAAACAGATTCATATCCATTTTTTGCAGCTGCATAGATATCTCAGTCATAACCTATGTGAATGATTGCATATTCGCACAATAAACTTTGATGATTCAATCGTGAGGGCTAGGGTTGGGGGAACTATAAAAAAAGAGGAGTGCGCTGTGGGTGAATCCATTGTGGTGCGCCATGGGCAGGCGTCCTTCGGCGCTGATGACTACGATAATCTCTCTGACGTCGGCTGGCAGCAGTCGCGTTGGTTGGGGGATTACTGGCGCCAGACCGGACAGCAATTCGACCGAATTCTTTGCGGTAACCTGCGCCGGCACCGGCAGACCACCGAGGGCATTGGAGAAGGTCTTGGTATTGATATAGGGAATCGCTTGACGGTAATTCCGCAACTGGATGAGTTCGATTTTCTTGAAGTGGCGCGTCTCTACAGCGAGAGAAATCCCACCGCCGCGCCTGGTGCCACGGCTCCCCGTGCCGATTTTTACCGCTTTTTAATGCAGGGAATGCTGGCCTGGTCATTAGGGGAAATCGCACCGGCAGAGAGTTGGCGGGAATTCGAAGACCGCATTCGTGAAGTTCTAGATTTCATCGGTGACAGCCCCAAGGGCAGCAAAACTCTGGTGGTCAGCTCTGGTGGTGTTATTGCCATGATGGTGCGGCAAGTATTGGGTGGCCCTCCCGAATCGGTAATCAAACTCAATATGCAAATCCAGAATACCGGCACCAGTCGTTTTTTCTCTAGTGCTGGGCGGGGCCTCAGCCTGAATAGCTTCAATCATGTGCCTCATCTGGAGAGGGATGAGCGCCATACATCTGTTACCTACAGTTAAACCTACAGCTTAATCCGGGGTGGAAAAACATGGAGTTTGAATATTCAGAAAAGGTGCAGGGCCTGCTGCAGCGACTCAAAGATTTTATGCGGGCACATGTCATTCCCGCTGAGAGTATCTATCTGCAGCAGCTGCAGGAAGACCGCTGGGGTGAGCCCCCCATTATGGAGGGCTTAAAAGAAAAGGCCCGTGAAGCAGAACTTTGGAATTTGTTCTTGCCCGATTCACGTTATGGTGCCGGCCTTACCAACCTGGAATATGCGCCATTGGCGGAAGAGATGGGCAAGGTTCTGTTCGCTTCCGAAATTTTTAATTGCAGCGCGCCGGATACCGGCAATATGGAAGTGTTGGCTCAGTACGGATCACAAGCACAGCGCGAAGCTTGGCTGCGGCCACTGCTAGAAGGCCGCATTCGCTCGGCATTTGCTATGACCGAGCCCAAGGTGGCTTCCTCCGATGCCACGAATATTGAAACCTCCATCGTGCGCGATGGCGATAACTATGTCATTAATGGTCACAAGTTTTATATCAGTGGTCTGATGAACAAGCGCTGCAAAGTCATGATTGTGATGGGCAAGACCGATCCCAGCAATCATGATCGTCATTGCCAACAGTCGCAAATCCTGGTCCCCACGGATACTGCCGGGGTGAAAATAATTCGGCCCATGCAGGTATTTGGCTACGACGATGCCCCGGAGGGGCATGCCGAAGTTATTTTTGAGAATGTGCGGGTGCCAACCTCAAACTTGATCCTTGGAGAGGGGCGCGGTTTTGAAATTGCTCAGGGGCGTTTGGGTCCGGGCAGAATCCATCACTGTATGCGGTTAATTGGTCAGGCTCAGCGCGCGCTGGAAACAATGGCGAGCCGTGCGGAAACCCGTGTTGTCTTTGGGCGCCCAATGAGTAAGCAGGGTTCTGTACGTGAGGATATTGCCAAGTCCGCCTGTGAAATTGAACAGGCGCGTTTACTAACTTTAAAAGCCGCCGCACAAATGGATCGGTTTGGCAATAAAGCGGCCAAAGACCTGATTGCGATGATCAAAATTGTTGCGCCGCAAATGGCCTGCAACGTGATTGACCGTGCGATCCAGATTCATGGCGCGGCGGGGTTAAGCCAGGACTATAGCCTGGCTCATCACTACGCTTATGCACGCACTATCCGTTTGGCGGATGGTCCCGATCAGGTGCATATGATGCAGTTGGGGCGCAATCTGGCGGCTCGTTACGCTGCGGAGACAGCACAGGGAGAGGAGCATGTCTGAAACCGTCAAGGCATCGCGTAGTTCGGTGGAGGCTTTACCTCTGGAAAAGCTGCAGAGGTATCTCAGTGCAAAGGTTGAAGGTTTTTCCGGGCCGCTAAAAATAAGTAAGTTTTCCGGTGGCCAATCGAACCCAACGTTTAAGTTGGAAACGCCTTCGAATACTTATGTGCTGCGTCGGCAGCCACCGGGAAAACTGCTTAAATCTGCGCACGCCGTGGATCGTGAGTACCGTGTTATGTCAGTTTTGGCCAGTACTGCTGTACCGGTGCCCAAGGTTTTTCATTTATGTGAAGACCGGGATTTGATCGGCTCGATGTTTTACCTGATGGAATATTGCGAGGGGCGTATTTTCTGGAATGCGGCAATTCCTGAAGTGGACTCTCCTGTGCGCAGTGCCATGTACGATGAAATGAATCGGGTACTCGCCGCTCTACATAGTCTTGACATCGATTCCCTGGGGCTATCCGATTACGGCCGCCCCGGAAATTATTTCCAACGGCAACTCGAGCGCTGGACGGGCCAATATCGTGCTTCTGAGACCCAGCCTATTGCGGCGATGGAGGAGTTGATGGAATGGCTGGGCACTACGCTACCCGAAGACGATGATCGAGTGGCCCTGGTACATGGCGATTACCGCCTCGACAATATGATTTTCCACCCCGAAGAACCTAAAATTATTGCCCTGCTGGACTGGGAGCTCTCGACACTGGGTCATCCGTTTGCGGACCTTGCCTATCAGTGTATGCAAATGCGGATGCCCGCTGGGAGCGACAAAATGTCTGGTCTGTTGGGGCTGGATCTTGCATCGCTGGGTATCCCTTCCGAGCAGGCCTATGTGGCGAAATATTGCCAGCGTATGGGGATCGAGGGAATTGATCACTGGCCCTTCTATCTGGCGTTTAGCTTTTTCCGCCTGGCGGCGATCGTTCAAGGGGTGGCCAAGCGCGCACAGGAGGGCAATGCCTCCAACCGCAATGCGGCAAGTCTCGGCGCTCTGGTGGCACCCCTGGCGCAAACGGCAATGTGTATTGCTACCGAAGCGGATTAGAAACACCGCTCAATAAAATATATTACGCTCAAGAGAGAATAATAAGGATAAAAAATGATAAAAAATCTTTTTGATCTCACAGGTAAAATTGCCCTGGTAACGGGTGCGAGCCGCGGCATTGGCGAGGCAATTGCGAAGTTACTGGCTGAGCAGGGCGCCCACGTACTGGTCTCCAGCCGGAAACTGGAAGGTTGTCAGGCTGTTGCCGATGCGATCGTCGATGCCGGCGGTAAAGCGGAAGCTATGCCTTGCCATATTGGTAATATGGAGGACATCCAGAAAATATTTGCTGATATACGCGAGCGCTTTGGTCGCCTGGATATTTTGGTAAATAACGCGGCCACCAACCCCTATTTTGGGCATGTTCTCGATACAGATCTCGCCGCATTTGAGAAAACGGTTGAAGTAAATATTCGCGGTTATTTCTTTATGTCTGTGGAAGCGGGAAAATTGATGCGAGAGCAGGGCGGTGGTGTGATTGTGAATACCGCCTCAGTGAATGCCCTGCAGCCCGGCGTTGGCCAAGGAATTTATTCCATTACCAAGGCGGCGGTAGTGAATATGACCAAGGCTTTCGCCAAGGAGTGTGCCCAGTTTAATATTCGCGTTAATGCCCTGCTGCCGGGGCTGACTAAAACCAAGTTTGCCGGGGCACTTTTCACTCACGAGGATATTTATAAAACAGCAATCGGCCATATCCCCATGCACCGTCATGCCGAGCCGGAAGAAATGGCGGGTACCGTACTCTATCTGGTTTCCGATGCTTCCAGTTACACCACTGGCGAGTGTGTCGTGGTGGATGGTGGAATGACTTCCTGCGGGGGGATTTAGTATGCATGATCCAATATTGGACTTCAGTGATCAGGTTGCATTGATTACCGGCGCGGCCAGTGGTTTTGGCAAACTTTTGGCCTAAGAATTGGGTTCTCGTGGAGCGCGGTTGGTGCTTGGGGATATCAATGTAGAGGGGTTGATGCAACTCGCCGATGCGCTGGGCAGTGATGGTATCCAGGTCCGAGCGCAGCGCTGTGATGTCTCTAGCGAGGCGGATTGCGTTGCCCTGGTGCAATTGGCCCAATCTGAATTTGGTGGCTTAAGTATGGCGATTAATAACGCCGGTATCGCCCCGCCGATGATGTCTCTCAAGCAGACGGACGAAGCGATCATGGACAATCAGTACAATGTAAATCTGAAGGGGGTTTTTTTGGGTTTGAAACATCAGCTGCCACTGATGAAAGATCGCGGAGGTGTCGTCCTGAATGTCTCCTCCATGGCCGGCCTGGGCGGCGCGCCGAAAATAGCTTCCTACGCGGCGGCCAAGCACGGGGTAATTGGATTGACTAAAACGGCAGCTATGGAAAATGCCAAGTATGGTATTCGTGTTAATGCGATCTGCCCTTTCTACTGTCTGACTCCCATGGTGACTGCTGTAGAAGCTCCCGGGGCCAGTCCGGAAGAGGTGCAAGAATTTCTTGCTCTAGGTTGCCCGATGAAACGCCTTGGAAATCCCGAAGAAGTGGTCGCTGCTATGTTGATGTTGCTCTCGCCTAAGATGACCTATGTGACCGGGCAGGCGTTGGCTGTGGATGGTGGATTATCGGCTTATTAATGTCGTAAGTTTAATAATACCGGTTTGTGATTGGGTTCTGAATAATCTAACGATTGCCTCGTTGACGATCTCAGCCCGAAAAACCTCTAATGTTGGGGGGTAATCGGGCTGGTTTTCTGTGATTTTGGTTGAACCATTTAATCTTTGAATCTAACAATTTTATTCGCAGATATTTGCCTCTTGTGAGACCTTATATTTTTTAAGCAGAGATACATAAGTGCCGGTTTCGCAAAGTCGGGACAGGCCATGGTTGAACGCATCTCTTATGGCTTCTTCCTTAAATGCCATCTTAAACTTTGAAACTGGATCGAATATCCTGTGGATATCGACTTCATCCATCGTGTGTCCTTGTTTGTTTGATAGATAAGAAAAAATAGCCCTATCAATAATGGCTACAGAGTTGTCTCTCTGCCAGAACTCCTGAACCTGTTTCCTTGAGTCGCCGATTTCCACATAGTATTTGTGGAGGGGTTTTCCAGGGTGGAATAGAGCTGCAAACTGCGTTCCCAGATCTGAGTGGGCGCCCTGCCAGGCTATGATGTGGTGTCCTGCCAGGTCGGAGATTTTTTCGATTTTGATGTTGTCCTTTTTTTTGCTGATGGCAGAGTTCACAAACCCAATATAGTTGTTGGAATAATAAATCTTGCCATTTTGACCTAGAACATTTGTCTCGGCATCAGCAATACCGTGTGCAATGGCGCCTTGAATTTCTGCCCAGCCCATTTGTAAAAAAGACACGGTGTGGCCTGGGAGGGATTGAAGAATAATGTCTACTTCTAGTCCACTTTGTGCATGATTAATTATATAGGGTGGCGCATCGTGAGATATGGCAACTTTTAACTCCTTTGAATGGCAGGGAAAAATAAAGCAAAGCAGAAGAAAGAATAAGGATAGAGAAGATATTACTTTCAGTGACATATTGGTGGTATCTGCTATGTAGATGGCCCAAATTCTGAAGGGATTGCACTGGGATCGGTCAATTCGATTGATCCATCGTTGTCATTGGTCCTAGTATTTTTCCGAGTGTTAAGTATACCCAAACGTACCATTTCTCGGGTTAAAGTGATGCCAGGGATTGGCGAACGATGTTTAGATGGGAAACCGGGATGCCATTTTTAAAATAGGCCCCCGTAAAATCCACTTGCTGCACCTCGATATAACTTGAGAGTAGAGGGCATCCCCAATAGGGATTAGCCCCCCACCAGCCATATTTCCCTGCCGTCCTCGGGTTTCTTTGGAAAAAATTATGTGCCTGGCGGACATTGTCATATCTTAATCTAAAGGTTCTATTGTCGAACACACTGTGTGCATCGAAAATTACGAGGTGGCTTAGGGTAATACCCATACGCCCAAGAATATTCGCCAGTTTGATTGCAGAGTTTCCCCCCCGGCTATAACCAAAAAGCAGAAGGAATTTTCCCTGTGCGGCCCCCTGCATTAGGTAGCGCCGTACCCGGCGCTTTGCAACGGGGCTGAACATGGCTCCGCCCATTTGGTTGACCCAGGTGCGCAGCGCCTGATTGTCTCCCGCATTTGGGCCCCCTGCGCCATAGATGCCGGCTACGGCCAGTGTCTTTCTCGATACCAGGTCTCTGTCTGGGTGAGCAGTGGGAATCCCATTGTTGATTAGGGTCATTAAGATACTGCCGAATTACCCTTGGATACTTTATTCTGCCCTCTAGCCAAGCTTAAGAGGGGATTCTGTAAGCGGTGTGGGATCTCAAACAATAGCGACAAAAAGACCAATGGAATTTCGGCACTAGGGCAGCAGGCGACAGCGCTTCTGCGCAGCCTTGCGCAGTTCGCGAGGCAATGCCTGTTCCTCTGTCGCTTTTTGCTGGTATCGCCATTCCTGGCAGAGGGCAGCATAATTTTGAGCGCTGACTTGATCCTTTAGACGCTGCCATGGGTCTGGGATCGCTTCAGGCTCCGGTGGAGGGGGTTGCCATTGAGAAAACTCCTGGGTCGTTAACTGAAGCTCACTACCCGATGTCATACCGGGGGTTCTGGCGCCCAGGTGCTGTGCAGGGTGAATCAACATTAAAAGTGCTGTCACTAATGCACAGCTCAAGGACGCTCCGGACAACATCCGCGCTATATCCTTTTTCGGCTGATAACCACTGGCTTGCAGCAGGACTTCATTGTCCAACTGTTGCGGGGAGGTAAAAGCTGACACCTCTTCGCGGTATTGGTGTTCCCAGTTACTCATGCTTCTACCTCTATCACTCTTTTATGGCCTCCACTTGCCAGGGTTTTGCTTCTGATCCGTAAATCAAGGTTTCTACTTGTTGTCTTGCTAGCTGGTAGTACTCTCGGCATTTTTTTAGAGACATCTTTTCAATATCAGCGACTGTGGCAAGAGAAAGCTTGCATTCCATGTGCAGTAACAACACATTGCGTTGCAGTAACGGGAGTTTTTGTATGGCAGCGATAACCTTATTTTGTTCGGACATCATTTGCGACGAAGTTTGACCGGTTGGACTTGAGTATTCCCGCAGAGCTTTGTTGACTTGAATAAACAGCCAATTGCGAAATAGCCGGCCGTGAAGTTGTGGAGGGTCTTCCAATACGTTTTGCCAAAGGGTCTGCAGCAGTTGTGTCGTAGAAGTAGATGCCATTTGAACACAATAACGGTATAGAGCATCTTTGTGACGGGCGTAAAGAGGCCTGAAAACAGCCAGGCTGCGCGTTTCTCGGTAATGTTCGAGAAGCGATTCATCGGAGTAATGTTGGAATGCTTTACGAGACAAGGTGTCGTGCCTCCATACGCCGATAATCCGGGCTCTAGAAGTTGTTTGGCCAGGATTTATGCGGCGTTGATCCTAAAAATTGTAGTATGTTTAAGCGGCAAAATTATTATCCTCAGAGCGGGCCAGCGAAGTTATTCGTGGGCCGACCTAGACTCTTTGGGCCTGCGAAGTATAGATGGCCCAGTCCTGCCAGGTTTTACATCGGGTAACGGGTAACGCCATATTTTGATGAACGGTCGTTTGACGCGCTATCCCTCTTTTAGCGGTCAAAATGGCACAAAATGTATTTATTTGGCTGAATTCATATTTATTGGTGAGATCACTGTTCTTCAGGCAGAGGTGCATACAGCTCAAGTGCTGCGCCCAAAAGTAGTGTCAGTGGATAGGTAAATCCGGCAGGGGGAGAGGTAACTGCAATGGCCCATGCTCGGCGCGGAGGTCCTTTAATCGCAGCCCCACACCCAATAGTCGAATGGGAGCCGCACGTTTATCCCAGCACTCCTGTAAAAGCTGCCGGAACTCAGAAATCCGTCCCGCGCGGCTGTTGCGTTCATGGGTACTTTGAGAAAAGTCTGCATACTTAACTTTCACAGTGGCGCCATTTACTTCGTAGCGATCACCGAGTTTCTCCAGGCGTTCAAGTAGGCGCACATACAAGCTAGTCATTTCTTCCAGCCAGTCGTCAAATGCACGGAGATCTCTGTTGAACGTGCGCTCCACACTGACACTTTTTCGGGAGCCATCCCCAGTCACCGGGCGCTCATCAATGCCGCGGCTCAATTCGTACAGTCGGTGTCCAAATTTACCAAATGATTGACTCAGTTCTACCTGAGAATACAGCCTTAAGTCTGCACAAGTATGAATGCCAATACGGTGCATTTTCTCTGCGGTGACACGCCCGACTCCATGAATCTTATTGACTGGCAAGCGCAACACGAACTGGTCGACCTCATCGGGAGTAATAACGGTGAGCCCATCAGGCTTGCGCCAATCACTGGCTATCTTGGCCAGGAACTTATTCGGGGCGACTCCGGCAGAGATCGTGATACCCAGAGTTTCCCTAACTCTCTGGCGGATCTCCTCGGCTATTAGTGTGGCGCTGCCGTGGCAGCGCCCACTATCGCTAACATCAAGGAAGGCCTCATCGAGTGATAGGGGCTCAATATCATCAGAGTAATCGAGGAATATCTCGCGAATCTGGCCGCTGACTTCCCGGTACTTGGCCATGTTACCGGGTACTACAATCAAGTCAGGACAGAGTTTCTTGGCCTGGGCGGTGGGCATGGCGGAGCGTACCCCATAGCGGCGCGCTTCATAATTGCAGGTAGAGATCACTCCGCGGCGATCGCTACTGCCGCCCACTGCGAGGGGGCGCCCACGTAGGTTGGGATCGTCACGCATTTCGACCGAGGCGTAGAAGCAATCGCAATCACAGTGAATAATCTTCCGCATGCTGTGATTATATACAGTGTTTTATCGTGCCAGGAAGTTATTTATGCCAGTGGTCTAACCCGGCTGGAAAACAGGTAGGTGAATGATGAGTAGTATTCCCTTAGTGGAGACCCCTGATTCGGATGAAGCCTCCAGAGTGTTCGCAGAAATCCAGGACGAACTGGGCGGGATTCCCAGCTTATTTCGGATTTACGCCCACCATAAAGAGCTGCTATTGGCCAATTGGCATAAATTCAAGGCGTTGATGCTGCACGGTTGCCTCTCGGCGCAACTGAAAGAGGCTATCGGTCTTGCCGTCTCTGCCGATAATCACTGTGACTATGGTATCTACCACCACAGCACCTCGCTGCAAATGCTCGGGGTTACCCCCGATGAGATTATGCGTATTCGTACGGAGCCAAAGAAAGTGCACTTCTCGGACAAAGAGCATGCCCTATTCGACCTGGCCCGCAATGCCAATAAATCCCCGGATGATCACCGTCAGCACTTGATTGCTGAAGCGCGTAAGCTGGGTGCGGGGGATGATGAATTATTGGAAGCGCTGGGGGTCATGGAGCTGGTTATGGGGTTTAATCATTTGGCAGAGGTCTTGAGCCTGGTGCCGACCAGATTGCCTCATAAGAAGTAACCCCGACGGAATGGCGGGGTTACTCATAGGATTTTTACAGACCTCAAAGCTTTCGGGGTCACTTCCCCAGATTTTTACTTGGGTGGTCGACCCCTGCCGAAGATCAGGGCTAATACGAATAGCACGATAAAGATAAAGAAGAGAATTTTGGCTATTCCTGTCGCCGTGGTGGCAATACCGCTGAAGCCAAAAAAGGCAGAAATCAGCGCAATAATCAGGAAGATAACGGCCCAACGCAACATAGTGGTCTCCATCGTATGATGTAGCGGGAACCGGTGATTGTGCTCAGGGCCCGACTCCCTACGGCTATATTGGTAGTGTATTGAGGCGGTAATTACAAACTTTCATTACTGTCAGCATCAATGATCTGCGCTAGGCGCACAAAATGAAATCCCTGTTCCTTTAATTGAACACTGATCAAGGGCAGGGCTGTGACCACTTCCGCGCCGTGTTCATGCATGGGGTGTAACATAACCACGCTGCCATCTTTGGCATTCTGGACTATATAGTCGGCTATGGCCTCAGGTTTGCTCATATCTACATGCCGTCGCGGCTCTAAATCCCACTGAGCTACCTGGAACTTCTGTTCCGCCAGCAGGTTGCCAAGTTCTTTAGAGATATTTCCGAATGGCGGCAGGATCGTCGGCCGCTCCCGGTAGCCATGATGCTGTAGCAATTTACAGGTTTTCTTAATTTCTGCTTTAGCGCTGCTAAGTGGAAGGTTTGCCAGGCTGACGTGAGAGTAACCATGATTTCCCAGTTGGTGACCGGCATTGATAATGGCACGGGTTTGCTTGGGGAAGCGCTCCATTTCCTGGCCTACCAGAAAAAAAGTCGCATCGATTTGCAGTGTGTCCAACTGTTTCAGTAATAACTCGGTCACACCTGGCACCGGCCCATCTCCAAAGGCCAGGGCAATCCGTTTGCCTTCACTGGGTTGGGCAATGACTGTTAGTGAAAAGCATAAAAATATATTCGAAATCGCAGTTATTATTATTCTCATTTGCTGCATCAGCTTTACTAGTTGCCAAAATGAAAAAAGCCGTCGATGACGGCTTTTGTGATTTGCTATCGCTCGAGCAGTTCGAGCTTGCCTTTCTTCCCATCCCACTCCTCGGCATCGGGTAGCGGGTCTTTTTTCTCGGTGATATTGGGCCAGACTTCGGCGAGCTCTGCGTTCAGCTCAATGTATTCCTGCTGGTCGTCGGGTACTTCATCCTCGGAGAAAATCGCGTTGGCGGGGCACTCCGGCTCACACAGGGCGCAATCGATACACTCGTCAGGGTGGATAACCAGGAAGTTGGGGCCTTCGTAAAAACAGTCTACCGGGCAAACCTCTACACAGTCGGTGTATTTGCACTTAATGCAGTTTTCCCCAATTACGAATGTCATGATTGTCCCTCAATAGTGCGCTGATTCTTTCGAGCACGGATTTTATCAATTACTGGCGCGAATTGTAGTGGCTTTTCAGTCGATTTAGTTCACTGTTTATAACAAGATGCATTGGGCGGCGGTTGCCGCCCAGCCTTTTACTTCAATAACTTGCGTAAAGAATAGAGTGCTTCCAGAGCTTGACGTGGCGTCATATCGTCTGGGTCCAGCTCCTCTAAGGCGTCCACCGCCGGGTGGCCGGGGCTGCCAAACAGGTCAACCTGCTGGGGAGAACCGGGGGCTGTAGCCTCTGGAGTAGCGATTGTTTCTGGTGCTTGTTTGGAAACTGGTGCGGGATTCGAGATAGGCGCTGGCACATCCACGGATTGAGCTCCGGCCTCCAGTGCCGCCAAGCGAGCGCGGGCCTCGGTGAGCACATCTGCGGGGATGCCCGCCAGCTTGGCCACCTGTAAACCGTAACTCTTAGAGGCGGGGCCTTCCTGGATACGGTGCAGGAAGACAATTCCCTCACCGTGTTCGGTAGCATCCAGGTGAATATTGGCCGCTTCCGCACACTGGTTGGGCAGATCGGTCAATTCAAAGTAATGGGTGGCGAACAGGGTGAAGGCGCGCACTTCACCGGCCAGGTAGTGCGCGCAAGCCCAGGCCAGGGAGAGCCCGTCGTAAGTACTGGTACCGCGGCCGATCTCATCCATAAGAACTAGGCTGTGCTCGCTGGCATTGCGCAGGATATTGGCAGTCTCGGTCATCTCCACCATAAAGGTCGAGCGGCCACCGGCCAGGTCATCGGCGCTGCCGATGCGGGTGAAGATGCGGTCGAGCAAGCCGATTTGAGCCTTGTCTGCGGGTACATAACTACCGCAGTGCGCCAGCAGGGCGATCAATGCGGTTTGGCGCATATAGGTAGATTTACCACCCATATTCGGGCCAGTAATCACCAACATGCGGCGGTTGTCGCGCAATTCGATATCGTTGGCCACAAAGGGTTCGTCCAACACCTGCTCCACCACTGGGTGGCGTCCGCCGCTGATATGCAGGCCCGGCTCAGTGCCCAGCTCGGGGCGGCAGAGGCGCAGATTGTCGGCGCGCTCCGCCAAACAGGCCAATACGTCCAGCTCAGAGATGCCCGCGGCGGCGGCTTGCAACTGGGCCAGGGAGGCATTTAGTTGACTGATGAGCTCTTCATAGAGCGCCTTTTCCCGCGCTAGGGCGCGGCTCTTGGCGGAGAGCGCCTTGTCTTCAAACTCCTTAAGTTCCGGAGTGATAAAGCGTTCGGCATTCTTCAGGGTCTGACGGCGAATATAATCCGCTGGTGCCTTGTCGCTCTGCCCACGGCTGATTTCAATAAAGTAGCCGTGCACCCGGTTGTAACCCACTTTCAGGGTGGGAATACCGGTGCGCTCTTTCTCCCTTACTTCCAGTTGCACCAGGTAGTCCCCGGCGTTTTCGCTAATAGCGCGCAGCTCGTCCAGCTCTTCGTCGTAGCCGGTGGCGATAACGCCACCATCGCGTATTACGACGGGTGGATTCTCAATAATGGCGCTCTGCAGTAACTCTACAGTCTCAGGCCACTCACCGACCTGGCCGCACAGTTCTTTTAATAGCGCGGCGTCTGACTCCGCCAGCTGCTGCTGGATTTCTGGGAACTGTGCTAGGGACTGGCCCAGTCGTGCCAAGTCACGGGGGCGCGCGGAACGCAGTGCCAAGCGGCCCAGGATTCGCTCCATATCGCCCACGGGTTTGAGGGCATCGCGTAGGGGCTCAAAGCCATAATCGGCAATCAGTGCAGCAATGGCATCCTGGCGCCTGCGTAGGATAGTGAGCTGGCGCAGCGGATTGTTCAGCCAGCGGCGCAATAGGCGACTCCCCATGGCGGTTTTACAGCTATCAAAAACTGACAACAGGGTGTTGTCATCACCGCCATTCAGGTTTAGATCGATTTCCAGGTTGCGGCGACTGGCGCCATCCAGAGCGACCGTTTCATCGCCACTTTCGGTCAGCAGGCCGCGAATATGGGGCAATTCGGTGCGCTGGGTGTCCCGCGCGTATTGCAGCAGGCAACCGGCGGCCACCACAGCGCCATGCATATGGCTGCACCCGAAGGCTTCCAGGTTCATGGTGCCAAACTGCTGGTTGAGTAAGCGCAGCGCGGTTTCCAGTTCGAACTCCCAGGGCGCGCGGCGGCGCACACCGGCACGGCGCTCGATTTCCACTGGCAGGGCAAGATCCTCCGGCGCTAACAACTCCGCCGGATTGTGGCGCAGAACCTGTTCGGCCAGTGCTTCCAGGGTATCCGTTTCCTGTATCACAAAGCGGCCGGTGGCCAGATCCAATAACGCTAAGCCGAATACATCACCCAGGTGCGAGATGGCTGCCAGCAGGTTATCGCGACGGTCGTTAAGCAGCGCCTCATCGGTAACTGTACCGGGGGTCACAATACGAACCACCTGTCGCTCAACAGGCCCCTTGCTGGTGGCCGGATCACCAATTTGCTCACAGATTGCTACAGATACGCCAGCCTTAAGCAAACGCGCCAAATAGCCCTCTGCCGCGTGATAGGGAATGCCTGCCATCGGGATTGGCTCCCCGCCGGATTTGCCCCGAGCGGTGAGGGTGACATCCAGCAGTTCTGACGCCTTCTTGGCATCGTCAAAGAACAGCTCGTAGAAATCTCCCATGCGGTAGAACACCAGCTCTTGTGGATGCTGTGCCTTGATGCGTAAAAACTGCTGCATCATAGGAGTATGTTCGGGTTTATCGGCTTTGGTCTTATTTGCGGTTCTTGGCATTTTATTCAATAAAATCAATAAGTTACAAAAAAATTTGCAACCCCGAGAGCCCCGCAGGAAACGCGGCTGGCTCAGATCGGGGTAGGGGGCAGGCTTGTTTGCGGGCTTAATATGCAGAAGCGTTCGATCAAATATTGAACGGAAAGCCCAAACCTGATGTTCCTGAAGCGCGCAATTACAGCAGGTCTGGGCAGAGAGGCCCAGCCCAAAGTTCGGAGGGCTTCTTTACAGGGGGCGCAGAATAGCAGAGTGAGGGGCAAACCACTATGGATGGCCGGCGTGGAGGTTGTGGGTTGTTGTAACATGGAGTTTCTGTTGTGGGTTAGTGATGTTGCTTCTTGCTTTTTGCTTTTAAGCTCAAGCCGTCAATATTCCCCATTTAAATACTTTTTTGAAGAAAAATCTCCCGTGATAGTCACCCTTAAAGTTGGGTAAAAAGATCCATTAAATCAGAAAATTTTTCTTCTAATGAATACGCTGGCGCATCAAAATTGTGAATAAATGGAAAAAAAGGGGTTCTGTCCTGCTTCGTGTGTCAGAGATTGAGAGGCGCTTCTTATTTTTCTGGGAAAAATTTCCTAACTTATTGATATTTATGGGAATCAAAAAATGATATATGGCAGAGAAAGCCCAGAAATATAATGCATCGGCTATATATCTACTTGTATAATTTTGCGCCAACAGAGAAAAGCCGCTGATAATATTGATTTTTTCAGGGTTTTATGGGTGGATGCGGAAAAACTATATAAAAGGGTGATATATAGACGCTTCTTTTGAATTAACTGTTATGTGTCATCGAGTTTATGAGTATCGAGATAGGTAAAGTCAGAAAATTGGAGCAGAGAAGGCAACTTCTCTTACTTCCAGTCGCGATCGCACTTACGTGTGTCTGGGTGGCGCTGTATGTATTTCATGTAAGAAATGACATCCAAGTGTCAGGCATTCACCTTTGGGGTATTTCAAAGTACATTTGATTTAATACCATTATAGTTTTTGCTGGTCTTTCTACTTGCAGTTTATTTTCCTTTTTCTCTAGATTACTAATATGGTCTCGTTTAAAAAGCGTGCCGAATTTTCGGGTGAAAAGAGGAATCGCTGTAGCTCAGCTGGTGAAGTGCATGTTAATTGCAATTATCTCTTTGGTTATCTTCATGATTTTGCATCAGCTAATCTTAGGTAATGTGCAATGGATCAATCGCCAACTATCAGTCTATTCAGTTGCAGTGGAGTTGGTCTCTTTTTGTATGTGGTTTGTCGGTACAATACTTATCCTGGGAGCGTATGGTGGCTACTTGGTTTCATCAATTAAGGCACCGTTCCAGTTCGTAAAAAACAATGAGATCCACATTGACTTCAGTGCCAACGATGGTGGGACCACATAACAAGCAGCGGCAGAGCGACAACCAACGCTACGCACCTTTTGTGTTACTCGCTGGCACTCAAACATTAACACGAAATGCGCTCCGCGCTGGCTGCGCTGGGCGTTAACTGTTCAAAGTATGAATCGCATAAGAAATTTTTTCTATGAGTTTCAGTATTCTAAGTATGTGAGAGGACTGCCTTTCTATGTCGTGCGACATTCTGGGATCAAGAAATCTTACTCGGCCAAAGACATAGATCGAGCGATTGAGAAATATGGGTTTAATTGCAGGTATTCACCAATCGGCTATGCGATACTGTGGAAACAGGAATAAGTATAAGTTGAAGGCGAAAGCCTATTCACCACATCCCTCACGTGAATATATTCGAGATAGAATCTCCAAGAGGTACTTTAAAAGGGAAGGATTTCGGGTTAATGAGCTAATGAAACTTTCCCTTTTCAAGTTCACAGCTAAAGGAGAGCTTTTTGTTGATCCTAATGAATATTGGGAGTGTCTGGCTAAGATCGAGGAGCAAACAGTTAATAAGTAAAGGCGCCCAACGTCAAAACCTCCGCTGCACTTTGGTTTGGCTCAGGTGCTTTAGGTGTTATGCAATGGTACTAGATTAGTTATGAAAATAATTGAAGAATACACAATCCAAGAGCTGCAAGAAGCAATCGTAGGAATAGACAAGGAAGCTAACCCCGAAAGATATGCGGAGATAAAATCTGAGTTCTCTAAAAAGAAGATAAAAGTTCAAGAGTTGCATTATAAGATTTTAGAACTGTCAGGTGCTAACCCCATACAAAGAGCAGCCAGTGAGAACGTAAATTCGTTTACTTTTAAGCGCTGTTTTCTTGCTAGCTGCTGCAGTATAGGTCTGCTGTGGCTGTTTCTTGGAGTTTTGGGTCTATTAGGGCTGGGTACGGTCACGGCAAACGGTGAGCAAGTACATGGTGTTAGTGCACTAGTTACAGCTGCACTTGGTGGTGGGTTGAGTTGTCTAATCGTAGCTTTTTCGGTCTGGGTAGGTGAGAAATTACTCCAGGTCTTCGAAAATGCATAACAATCACAGGCCGTATGCTACGGCCCTGCTTGCTTCCGCGGGACGTCTTACCTTTGGCGCTACAACCCAATGAGAGATCAGATATGAGAATTGGATTTTTCTATCAATCATAATGTTTGCCTTTCCTGCTTGGGCAAATCCTGTGCCGGACTTCCCTTTTGTAATTGTTACGGAGAGACTCGATAAAAAAGCGAAACCGGATTACGTGAAAATTCAGTTTAACTTGTTGGTATATGAAGGCTCCTCAGAAAAGGCTGTCGAATCACTTTCGAGATCAGCTATTCAAATGCTTGAAGTTCTTGAAAAATATGAAATCTCCGCCAAGAAGATAAAATCAACAAAAATCGATAAGAATGCTAAGAGGGCCAGAAAGGATGGATTTTTTAATCTAGATATTCTGGACTACGAAGTAACGCAGGATTTTAGCGTGGAAGTTGAAAATCTATCCAAATATCCAGAAATAATGAATGGCCTTTTCGAGTTGGATGGTGTTCAAAACTTGGATGCGCTCTTCGAAACTAAAAAGAAGAAAGAGTATCAAGATGAAATGATCGCAGAGTTCAGTCAAAAAAGTGCGAGAAAAGGAAGAAACTCTTGCAGAAGTTCAAGCACGAAAAGTTAAGTCTGTATATGGAGTCACAATGGAAGGAAGATTCGGACAAGCTTACGCAGTATTTGCATTAGAATTCGGGCCTAGTGAAATAATGACGGCTTATGATGTCGGCAAGTCCGGTATGGGTTTAATTATGTCAGTGCCTGAGTATATTGAAGTCAATCAGCATATTACTGCTATATGTGAGTTGAAATAGGTGTTGTGCAAAAAAAGTAGTGGCAGGGTCATCAGTTTGACGGCCTTACGCGGCGCTTCAGGCGGTATTAGAGAAAGTTTTATTCATAGAAGAAGGAAAGATAGATGTTTAATAGGTTGATGATTGTATTTCTTGGGGTTTTGTTTTTTTCAGGCTGTGCGACCCAAAGTAATCATATGACAAAAGTTACACCGGAATCCGTTATAACAAAACCCGAAGAAGGTAAGGCGTTGATTCATTTTATGAGACCTTCCAATTATGGCGGAGCAGTTCAGTCGACGATTTACAACGAATCTAATTATCTAGGTACAGTGTCAGCGCAAACAAGAGTTGCCTACCAAGCGGACCCTGGCAAGCATATGTTTATGGTTATTGGAGAAAATGCAGATTTCCTTGAAGCGAATCTCTTGGAAAATAAAACCTACTATGTTTTGGTGTCGCCCAGAATGGGAGTATGGAAGGCTAGGTTTAGTTTAAATCCCGCAAGTGGAGGTGTATCTCAACAGCAGATTGATAGCTGGTACAATAGCACAACCGAAGTTGTGCCTAATGAGGCTGGTTTAGATTGGGCAAAAAGCAAAGCAAGTGAAATTGAAAAATTGAAATCTAAGTATCTGCCTAAATGGCAACAGAAAGCTGAAGGTGATAAACAGAGATTAAAGCCAGAAAGCGGCATATGATATTTCCAACAAAGTGTTGAGTGTGGACCTAGCTACGCTCCACCAGCATGTGGTTCACTCGCATTACCACGTGCTGGTTCCTCTGCACTGGGCCAGTTAACACGACGTTAAAGAGCTAATTATGTATCGAGTAGTATTCGTGGTTTTTACAGTCTTGCTTCTATCTAGTTGTGTTGGCTTAGCTGTTGGCACTTATGGGAAAAAAGAGTGGGCTAGAGCCGATTTTCGTCTAGCCAAAGAGCGAAATCAGTTTGCCTTTGAGAAAAAAGATGAACCGTATACGGAAGAGGGGATAATCGAATATTGGGGGCAGCCAGACTCTGTAGGTGCATTCAAAGAGTGTAAAGTTTTAATTTATAAAGATGGAGCCTCTTGGGCAGGTGGTGGAGCATTTGTAGGGGTCGTACCAGTACCGCTTCTAGTTCCAACGGGCACATACAAAAATCGGTTTTACCTACAGAACAATTCTGCAATAGGTCTTGTCCAAGAGCATGGTGAGGTAGACCGTGCAGTTGGTTATACTTGTGGTGGCAACGAATGCATAACAAGCTCTGGTGAAAAAGTAAATGAGCCTGAAATTAATGCTCAGGAGGCGGTTGACCAGTGGTGTGCTAAATCCCCTTAACAAGCCAGTCAAAACGACATTCTTTCCGTTGCTTGAATTTGTGCTTTTATGCTACTACAAACCCATTAACTAGAAAGCTGTTCTTGCTGGTGCTGGCGTTTAAGGAAATTACGTAAAATCTGGATGGTTGCTTTTAATAGCTTTGTTTGCTTTTAGTGCTGTGGCTGAAATCAGTCTTTTGAAAGTAAAAGGCTACAATGTTGAATATGAGGTAAAGGAAATGGGCAGCACACTGTTCTCCTCGTGGCTGGTGGCTCTGCTCTTTTATCAGACTGGGACCCAGTCTTTGAAGATTTAGCAAAAAAGCAAAAGTGGTTCGCTATTCAAGAATTTGAAATGGAGGTTCTGAGAAGATCAGGAAAAACTATACCTCCCTGCATTCAACTCTGAAGAATATGCTCAAGAGGCATCTTTTTTTCTTGATGCTTTAAAAATAGAACAACCTGTCGTTTATGTGGCTCACTCTTATGGGGCGTATATAACAAGAAGATTCGCTTCAATGTACCCTGATAAAATCTTGGTTTTAATGCTGATAGAGCCTGCTTCAGAGTATGACGTTGATATAATGCGTAAAATTGATTTAGAGTTAGCTGGAAAACAAATAGCCCAAGTAAAGCTAGATGATCTTGCCAGTGGTATGTCTAATCAGTATCTAGACTTTTGGTCAAAAGGTCCATTACCAGATTACCCCCCAAATACCAGGTATTCCAGTAACTGTAATAGCGTCAACAAAAAAATTTGAAGACTCACCACTTTTATTTTTCACGGATCCAACTCGCGATATGTGAGGGCAATTGCACTCGGGCTGGGTACATTCTTTTCCGCAGGGCAAAGCAGTTTCTACAGATAAAAGCTATCGTTATCCACAAAGTTAGGAAGGTAAGCTTTCGTACAATTTTTGATCGCTGCGACAGGGCTGTTTTGGGTCAGTTTCTATTTATATTGATTGCAATTGTCTTCTTTTTAATTTATATCGCGCATAGCAAATTCGTGGTGTTCCAGTGGTTCTTCTACTGCCTCTCTCAATAATGTTATCATTCATTGTGTTTATAGTTGCTTGGATAAAGAGGTGTTCCGTAATTTATAACTATTAAACCAACCAGCTTCTCTTCGGCCCTATAGGCCTCCATCGGACAGCCTGCTCCGCTTCGGCTGCCGGTTGTTGCGACGTTAGATTAGTAATTAAATATAACCGATGAAAAAGGAAGGATAAATGAGTTCCTATAAAACAATAAAGCCACTTCTTATGATAGTGGTGTTCTCCATATTGTATGGTTGCGGCTCTGCGCATGTGAAAACTGATATTCAATCCCAAAATATTGGGAGTTACAGAAATATATTAATTCAAGATGTAAGAGTATATTCTAATGAGCAAGCAGCGAAGAGTAATGCTCCACTTCAAGAAAAATTGAAGAGGTGGGAGTCATATTCTCGTACTCAACTTGAACAATATGTCAACGGCAGTAAATACACGCTAATCAACTCGCTAGATGAAGCAGAAGGGAATACATTGCTAGTAGATCTTGATGTCAATGTTCAATATGGCAACAGGGCATTGCGCTGGGTTGTCGGTTTTGGCGCTGGAAAAGGTGGTGTGGACTCAGTATTGACCGTTAAGGACTCTGAAACTGGCGAGGTTATGTATAAGGCTAATGCAGATAGTGACTTATCCATGGGAGGAGCCGGCGGAGATATAGGCGATGTCCTTGAGGAAAATATAAAAGAACTTATTAAGCAGTATAGTGACGCATAAATCTAACAGTTCAAGTAAGAGGGGCGTGCCAAAGCGCGCCTCTTCTTGATGTGTTAAGCGTCTGAGTAACTGAATGATCGAGATTAAAAAATTGAAAGTATGGAGATGGGAAAAGGGTAGGCAGGAAACTGGTTATGAGAAGTTCTTTTTGATCGGTTCTAAATGGCCAATTCCTTTTGATTTTTATATTCTTCGGTTCAGGGAAGGCGCTGAAATTCCGCCTCACACAGATAAAGTTACGGAAGGTAATCACTACCGCTTAAATGTAGTTATAAAGAAAGCAAAAACTGGTGGTGAATTTTTATGCAGGTCACCGATCTTTGAAAGTTCCCGGGTGAAATACTTCCGTCCAGACCTTTCAGAGCATTCTGTCTCAAAGGTGGTTTCGGGTACTCGCTATGTACTTAGTCTTGGGTGGGTGTGGCAGGTATAATAAGTTGTTGTATCCGATCACCTACACTTCGCCCGCTTTGTGCATTGCGCTACGCTAGCAAAAAGTGATTCCATTCCATTCCGGTGCGGTTGTATAAAACTATAAAACGTGATGTGGACGCAAAAAAAATGGGGAAAAACATGATTAAGATCGTTCTGATAGGTTTCACTGTTGGGGCACTTGTCTCAATCCTCTATAGCTTTCTTACTGTATCCGCGATTGGCAGGAATATGATGACTGGTGAGCCCATGCGCTTTAGAGGATTCCAAGCGATCTATGTCTTCATCAATGAGAATGGGCTGGCTATTTGGTAAATTTTCTGCCCGTGTTCATAATCGCTATTTTGGCTGCTTGTGCCTTTGGCTGCGTAGTCCATAACAAGTGATTATGGTCCTTCGTCTAGTGTTTAAGCCATGTTTTTGTCCCGGTAGGTGTTGTTTTTCACCACCATGTTCTGGATGGTAAGTTGTTTTCTCATACGAGTGATGAAGGCTGCATTCTAAGTTTTGCCAGCATTGACTAGGCGTTTATGTATTGGTTTTTGCTTACAGTTATATTTCTCTATCAGAGAAAAATTATGTTTTTTCTTAGTTCACTGTCAGGTTCTCTCTCTCAGCGCTATAAAGCCTCTGGCTGAGTAAATTATCTGTGAGATAGCCGATACGCGTGATGATACTTTGATCTACACGCCAGTTACCTCTTATTGTCTAGTGTCGGTCAGTATGGTTCGCCTATTTAAAATGTTGTCATTTTTCATTACGGCTAAATCTAAATAAGAGCTTGGTTGTTTTTATGTAATCTATATTTTTAATATTCTGAGCCTGATAGTTTGATAGTTTGATAGTTTGATAGTTTTTGATAGTTTGGTAGATGAGTAGGTGTAATGTTTCAGAAGTTAAAGGCTTCTTTGGGAATCGGTGCCGCGAAGGTGGATACGGTGCTGGAGAGTAGTAGCGTATTTCAGGGTGAGATTATCCGCGGAGATATTCATATTTTGGGTGGTGACGTTGAGCAGGCTATTGAGGCGATCAGTGTAAAGGTATGTACTGAAGTAAAAGTTGAAACCGATAATGGGATTAATTATAGCGATTTTGTGCTGGATGCTGTTCAGGTTGTCGATACATTCACCATTGGTGTTGGTGAGAATAGGAAGCTCCGCTTTGAGATCAAGCTAAATGACGAGGTGCCGATTACTGTGCTGAGGGCGCGGAAAAATCAATGCAGGGTTTGGCTGGAAACCGCTCTCGATATCGATTTTGCATTAGATCCAAAGGACAGAGACTACCTCGAAGTTAAACCATTGCCTGTTGTAGCAGATATTATTGCGATGATAGAGCAGAGCGGTTTTAGCTTGGTGAAAACCGATGTGGAAAAAGGGTACCTTCGAGGGGGCTCATTTTCCTCACGCTCAGGCTGTTACCAAGAAATTGAGTTTAAAGGTGGCAGCTTTTTAGGGGCTAAAGAAATTGAACTTTCCTTTACCTTAGATGCGGGCACCATTCACTGCCTTGCGGAGATAGACCGTAAATTTGGCGTGCGGGGTGATGAATATCTCTCCTTTTCACTCGGCATGAATGCCTGTGAGAGGGAAATTGAGTTTGCGGTTGCGTCTACTCTTTCTCGCTAGTGGGTCTGTTGATCCGCTTCATTCGCTAAGTAGGATTTATCTGTAACGCATTGAAATGGGCTGTTGCCCGGCTTTTTAATGCGTTTGGGGGTTGGTAGGTAGAATTTACTGGAGCCCTGCGCCTATCCGCTGCACTACTTTACGCGTTTGGTTCAAGTCCGGGGATCTCCCTGCCTTTCTAAAAGCCTTCCATCGCCTTTAATTTATCTACTGAGGTTTTCTGTGGATGTTTTACTGGGTGGCTTCCAGTTCGGCTACGAGGGTGGTTATCAACTCTTTCGCGGGTAGCGCTCGGCTTAGGGGGGCTCCCTGTCCTGCCCATTGCACCACAAAGTCGTCGCTATCTGCGACAGTTGAGGCGCTGGCGAGCGCTTTGCCGGCGCTATAACAAATTGGGTAGTCCGGTAAGGCGGGGGCGTTCTTGTCCAGTTCCCGGTAGAAGCGATTGGCGAGGCCGCGGGCTGGCCGCCCGGAGATATTGGCGGTGATAGCGGTGTTGTACACCCGCTCACTTTTTAACGCTTTGCGATAGTTTTCATTGGCGGCGGATTCAGGGCTAAGAATAAAGGCGGTGCCCATCTGTACGGCACTGGCGCCGAGGGAGAGGGCGGCGTGTATGCCAGCGCCGTCCATAATACCGCCGGCGGCAATAACGGGGAGGTTGCTCTGGCAGCAGAGTAGTCGCACTAAAGTGAAGGTGCCTATTTCGCGATCCTCCTCGGGTACAAATACACCCCGGTGGCCTCCGGCCTCCACGCCTTGGGCCACCAGAGCATCCATTCCCGCATCTTCAGCAAGCTGTGCTTCTTCGGGATTGGTGGCGGTGGCGATCAAGGTGATGCCTGCCTCTTTGAGGGCGGAGATAGCGGCTTGCTCAGGTAGGCCAAAATGAAAGCTCACAACTGCGGGCTTTTCTTCCAGCAATACAGCTAGCATATTCTCGTTGCCTATAAAGCTCGGATAGGGTTCGTGTAGCTCTTGTGGGGGGAGGGTATCGAACTCTTTAAAATAAGGTGCCAGGTGATTGAGCCAGGCGGCTTCGCGATCGGTATTCGCAATGGCGGGCCGATGACAAAAGACATTGACGTTAAAGGGGTGCCCGGTGAGTTCGCGGGTTTGCCGGATTGTTTCAGCGGCTTTTTGCGGAGAGTAAGCGCCAAGGCCGATAGCGCCGAGCCCGCCGGCATTTGAGACTGCCGCGGCGAGTTCTGGGGTGGAAACACCGACCATGGGTGCTTGAAGGATGGGGTGAGAAATTCCCAGAGTTTGCAGAAGTGGTTGCACTGCCCCGTTTGCCTCGCTGTCCTTTTGTTTAGTCCACCTTAGGGGAATTCCAGCACGCTAGCTATAGCGTGCCGGTGGTTTTTGCGAATTGAGGGCAGGTTTAGGACAGGACCTTATAGGTGCAGATTGAGACCAATATAAGGGCCTTTGATCTCGATATCGCTGTGCAGATCGTCCAGTTCATCCAGGTCCAGGCTCATTATGCGGTAGCCTCCTTCAATAGCCAGATCTACGGCGGGTACAAATTTCCAGCGTACTTTGGCTGTGAAGTCGGTGAGCGTATCCCCGCGATAGGCGGTGCCATTGCCTTGGGCAATTACAGACCAGCCGCTAAATGGAAGGTCAAAACGCGCCATTGCATAGGCCATGGGCAGGTAGCCATCCAGTTTAATGGTTTCGGAGCGCTCTTCGCTGATGGCGGTAAATTCTCCGTCATACATACGTGCAGTGAGGCCGAGATCCAGGTTGACCCAATTGTCCAGTACTTCGTAGTAGAAGGTGGCATCGGTATGGGTGAGATCTAGGTCGGAGTTGATTGTCGCTCCAGTCTGAAAAGTTTCATCGTCGAAAGTTACGCTGCTTTGCAGTTCGGCACTGCCATCGGTATCGATCTTGCTGTGTGCGAGCAGGAGATTGGGTACCAGGGGGATTGGGTGTTCCAGTGCGGCCTGAATAAAAGTGATGTTGTCTTCGCTGAGGGAGAGCTTGTCCACATTGAAGTCATCTTTACCAATATTACCGCTGTAATTTGGCAGCCAGGCACCGACGCTCGCATCAAAACCGAGAATCGTATCAGCGCTGGCGACACTGCTGGTGAGTAGGGCGCACAGGGCAATAGCGGATTTATTCATGAGTTTTTCTCCGTGATAAATTTTTCGCGGAGTGTACAGGGTTATTTTTTATGTGCTGCTGTAAGTTGCACATTTTTACACATCACTTTGCGAATGAAGTGAAAATGGCGCGTGAAATCATTGTGTATTGCCGTTAAGTCGAATGGAGATGAGTTTTGCCATTCAGCCGACATCACTTTAAGTACTTTTGGAGCCGGTAGGCTGTTGTGTGGGCGCCGTGCCGCGGCTCAAGGGTTTGCCTCGAATAGCATTCGCTGCAGGGCACTGGCGGCGTTGCTCAGGGTGCGACCACGGTGGCTGATTACGCCAAGGTTGCGCAATACCTGCAGTTTTTTCACCGGCAAAATCGCCAGGCTCTCATCTACCAGTGTGTGCGGCAATACACTCCAGCCGAGGCCGACACAGGCCATCATCTTGATGGTTTCTAGAAAATTGGTGGCGAGTTTGGCGCTGAGCTTCAATTTCTGCGCGTCGAATTCCCGTTTGATCAGGCGCCCGGTGTAGGTATTGAGGTCCGGCAATATAGCGGGGTAGTTGGCCAGGTCAGCCAGTTCCAATTCAGGGATTTTGGTGAGAGGGTGGCCGGGTGCGGCCACCACCACACAGGGATCCGGCCAAATAACCTGTGCATTGAGATGTGGGTACTCTTTTAGGGCCAGGGTAACCACGGCCAGCTCATATTTGGCCGCCATAAGGGCTTCATAGGCCTGTTCCGAGTCCACAAAATCAATATCCAGAACTACTTGCGGATAGCGGTTGCTGAATTGCTTGAGCACTGGGGGCAAGTGGTGCAAGCCCACATGGTGGCTGGTGGCGATACGCAGGCTGCCGCTTACCGTGTCGCCAAGGGCGCGCAATTCTTGCTCGGTATCGCTGATTTCATTGAGGATATGGCGGGCGCGGGGCAGCAGCGCGCGTCCGGCATCGGTAAGCTGCAGCCGTCGGCCTATGCGGTCAAATAGGGGCGCCTGTAACTGCTGCTCCAGAGCCGCGAGGCGTTTGCTGGCGGCGGGCTGGGTCAAATGCAGATGCTCTGCCGCCCCGGACACCGAGCCGCGCTCGGCGATGGCCAGAAAAGCCTTTAACCACTGAATCTCCAATCGCCATACCTCCTGCCTGGGAACTCTTCGCTCAATGGTAACTCAAATTCCATATTGGAATACATTTAATAATAAATATAAATTGGTGTTATTTTGGGGCTCTGGGTAGACTCGAGTCCTTAACTATTGAGAGGAATCGTTGTGGCAGGGCAAACACTCTACGACAAACTTTGGCAGGATCACCTGATCAAGACTCGAGAAGACGGCTCTGCGCTGATCTATATCGATCGCCATTTGATTCATGAGGTAACCTCGCCCCAAGCCTTTGAAGGGTTGCGGCTGGCCGGGCGCAAACCCTGGCGCAGGGACTCCTTGGTCGCTACTCCGGACCACAATGTGCCCTCCGAGGCAGTAGAGCGCGCTGCCGGTGTTGCCGGCATTCGAGATGATGTTTCCCGTATCCAGGTACAGACCCTGGATGAGAACTGCCGGGATTTCGATGTGGTGCAATTCGGTATCAACGAGCCCGGGCAGGGCATTGTGCATGTGATTGGCCCGGAAACCGGCGCCACCTTGCCGGGTATGACCGTGGTGTGTGGCGACTCCCACACCTCCACCCACGGCGCTCTGGGCGCGCTGGCGCACGGTATTGGTACCTCCGAGGTGGAGCACGTGATGGCCACCCAGTGCCTGATCCAGCGCAAAATGAAGAATATGCTGGTGCGTGTGGATGGCGAGTTACTCCCCGGCGTTACCGCCAAAGATGTGGTGCTGGCGATAATCGGCACAATCGGCACCGCCGGTGGCACCGGCTACGCCATTGAGTTCGGAGGTGCAGTCATTCATAGCATGTCCTTGGAAGGCCGTATGACCGTGTGCAATATGGCCATCGAAGCCGGTGCCCGTGCGGGCATGGTGGCGGTGGACCAGATCACTCTCGATTATGTGCAGGGTAAGCCCTATGCACCGAAGGGGGAGCATTGGCAGCGGGCTGTTGAGGCCTGGAGTCATCTGCACTCGGATGATGATGCGGTGTTCGACGACGTGGTAGTGCTGCGCGGCGAGGAAATTGAGCCCCAGGTGAGCTGGGGGACCTCCCCAGAGATGGTGGCGCCGATCAATGCCTATGTGCCCGATCCCTCCGCTGAAAGTGACGCGACCAAGCGCACGGGTATGCAGCGGGCACTGGACTATATGGGGCTGAGGGCTGGACAGAAGATCAGTGATATCCACCTGGATCGTGTATTTATCGGTTCCTGCACCAATTCCCGTATTGAAGACCTGCGCGCCGCTGCGGCTGTGGCCAAGGGGCGCAGCAAAGCTGACAGTGTTAAACAGGTTTTAGTTGTGCCCGGTTCTCAGGCCGTCAAGGCCCAGGCGGAGCGCGAGGGGCTGCACAAGGTTTTTATTGAGGCGGGCTTCGAGTGGCGCGAACCCTCCTGCTCTATGTGTTTGGCGATGAACGCGGATAAGTTGGGGGCCGGTGAGCACTGTGCCTCTACCTCTAATCGCAATTTTGAAGGGCGTCAGGGTTACGGCGGTCGCACCCATTTAGTGAGCCCCGCCATGGCGGTGGCCGCGGCGATTGCCGGACATTTTGTCGATGTGCGCGAGATGGCGCCGCTGCAAGCGGAAGAGGAGATGGCCTGATGAAAGCATTTACCCAGCATGCGGGTCTCGTGGTACCAATGGATCGCGCCAATGTGGATACCGATCTGATTATTCCCAAGCAGTTTTTGAAATCTATCAAGCGCACGGGTTTCGGCCCCAACCTGTTTGATGAGCTGCGCTATCTGGATGAGGGCTTTCCCGGCCAGGATTGCGCCGACCGACCGATCAACCCGGATTTCCCGTTGAATTTCCCCCGCTATCTGGGTGGCTCGGTGCTGCTGGCGCGGAAGAATTTCGGTTGTGGTTCCAGTCGTGAACACGCGCCTTGGGCGCTGGAAGATCACGGCTTCCGCGCAATTATTGCGCCGAGTTTTGCCGATATCTTTTTTAATAACTGCTTTAAAAATGGGCTGCTGCCGATCGTATTGCACGAAGAGATAGTGCATAGCCTCTTCGAGGAAACCCATACGCAGGAAGGCTACACACTTACCATCGATCTGGAGCGTCAACATATTCTAAAACCCTGTGGCGAAGTGATCCCCTTCGAGGTGGATGCGTTCCACAAGCACTGCTTAATCAACGGGCTCGACCATATCGACCTGACTCTGGAACATGCCGAAGATATCCGCGCCTATGAAGAAGCGCGGCGAGAAAAAGCTCCCTGGCTTTTCGATGCGGTTCAGTAAAAAGGAAATTCCTGTGACGAAAAAAGTAATGATTCTGCCGGGCGACGGTATTGGTCCGGAAATTGTCGAGCAGGCGATGGCGGTGTTGGAGGTCGCGGCGGAAAAATACAAGCTGGCGTTGAGCTTGCAGCAGGGCTTGATTGGCGGCGCCAGCCTAGATGCCCACGGTGAACCTCTCACCGATGACACACTCAGAGCCGCGGGTGACTGCGATGCGGTGTTGCTCGGCGCTGTCGGGGGCCCACAGTGGGATACCCTAGAGCGGGAAATCCGCCCGGAGAAGGGCCTGCTGAAAATCCGCAGCGGTCTCGGTCTCTATGCCAACTTGCGCCCGGCGATTCTCTACCCGCAGCTGGCCGAAGCCTCCTCGCTCAAACCGGAGGTGGTCGCCGGGCTGGATATTTTGATTGTGCGTGAACTCACCGGCGGTATTTATTTCGGCGAACCCCGCGGCATCCGCACCCTGGAGAATGGTGAGCGGCAGGGCTTCAACACCTACGTGTACAGCGAATCGGAGATTGAGCGTATCGCGCGCTCGGCCTTCGAGGCGGCGCAAAAGCGCAATGGCAAGCTCTGCTCGGTCGATAAGGCCAACGTATTGGAGGTGACGGTGCTCTGGCGCGAAGTACTGGATCGCCTAGCGCCGGAATATCCGGATGTAGAATTGACCCATATGTATGTCGACAATGCCGCCATGCAGCTGGTGCGCGCACCCAAGCAGTTCGATGTGATAGTGACCGGCAATATGTTTGGCGACATCCTCTCCGATGCCGCCGCCATGCTCACCGGTTCTATCGGTATGCTGCCGTCCGCCTCCCTGAATGAAAATGGTTTCGGCCTCTACGAACCCTGCCACGGCTCCGCGCCGGATATTGCCGGGCAGGGGATTGCCAACCCGCTTGCCACTATTTTGTCCGCGGCCATGATGCTGCGCTATTCCCTAAATATGGGAGAGGCGGCAGATGCCATTGAGGCGGCGGTGAGCAAAGTGTTGGAGCAGGGGCTGCGCACTGCGGATATTTACACCGATGGCTGCCGCAAAGTCTCGACCAAGGAGATGGGTGCGGCCGTTGTCGCTGCTCTCTAAGCGGCGACAACGGCCGCTATATTCACCATTACATCAAATTCGCTATTACGCTATCGCGCCGCTTTCCCGGTGGCGCACTCTAATCACATCATAAATAGGACAAGGCAATGCAAAAGATAGGTTTTATCGGCTGGCGGGGTATGGTCGGCTCGGTATTACTGGAACGCATGCGCGCAGAGGGTGACTTTGCGCATATCGCTGAACCGATCTTCTTCTCCACTTCCAATGCCGGCGGTAAGGCGCCGGATATCGGTTGTGAATTGCCGCCCCTCGGCGACGCTTATGATATCGATGCGTTAGCGACGCTGGATGCGATTGTCAGTTGCCAGGGGGGCGACTACACCAAAGAGGTTTTCCCCCGGCTGCGCGAAGCCGGCTGGCAGGGCCATTGGATCGATGCGGCATCCAGCCTGCGCATGCAGGAAGATGCGGTGATCGTGCTGGACCCGGTCAACCGCGACGTTATTGATCGCGCGATCGCTGCGGGGCAAAAGAATTTTATCGGCGGCAACTGTACGGTAAGCCTGATGCTGATGGCCCTGGGTGGGCTGTTCAAAGCGGACCTTGTCGAGTGGGTCAGTGCCATGACCTACCAAGCCGCCAGTGGTGCCGGTGCGCAGAATATGCGCGAGCTGATTGCGCAGATGGGCGCGATTCGTGACGGTGTGGCCCCTGAACTGGAAAACCCAGCCAGCGCTATTTTGGATATCGATCGCAAGGTGGTTGCGGATATGCGCTCGGCAGAATTCCCCACCGCGCAGTTTGGCGCTCCACTGGCTGGCAGTCTGCTGCCCTGGATCGATACCCAGCTGGAGAGCGGCCAGAGTCGCGAAGAGTGGAAGGCCGAGGTGGAGGCCAACAAGATTCTGCAGACGCAGAGCCCGATCCCGGTGGATGGTACCTGTGTGCGTATCGGCGCTATGCGCTGCCACAGCCAGGCGTTCACGGTAAAACTGAAAAAAGATCTGCCACTTGCCGATATCGAGCAACGGCTGAATAGTGCCAATGACTGGGTCAATGTTGTACCCAATACGCGCGAGGCCACTTTGCAACAGCTGACGCCGACGGCGGTAACCGGCAAACTGGATATTCCAGTGGGGCGCCTGCGTAAGCTGAGTATGGGACCTGAGTACTTGAACGCCTTTACCGTGGGGGATCAGTTGCTCTGGGGGGCGGCCGAGCCGCTGCGCCGCATCCTGCTGATTTTGCTCGGTAAGCTGTAACTGGTACGGCTTGGCATAAGTCCTCTGGCGGCGCATATTTCAGTGCTTGTTAATAGAGGACATTTTGCCAAGCTGTGAACCCGATCAACTAAAAAGCTGCTACTGGTTGTCATAGCGGCTTTTTCGATTTTCCCCCATGGGTATAATCGCCCCCTCATTTTTTCCTTTCCAACTCAACGAAGTGAATAGTCATGTCCGAATCCACCCGCGAACTGGTCATTGTCGGTGTCGATAACGCCGCCTTTGCCCCTCTGCTGGAAATCCTGGAGGAGCGGGAAATCATCACCGCTGAGCAGCTGCGTTTGCTGGAGAGCGAGGAGCGCGAGGTGGACCCGCAGGTATTTGCCAATCGCAGTATCTCTGTGCAGCCCCTGGAAAAATTCACCTTTGCCGAGGGGCAGGTAGTAATACTGTTGGAAGCCAGTGATGCGATCGCCGCGGCGATGGGCAGCGCTGAAAGCAGTGGCGCCTGGGTTGTGGATGCGGCAAACAATACCCGCGGGGATGAAAGCGTCGCTTTAATCCATCCCGCCTTCAATAGTGCGGAACTCTCCAGTGTGGAACGCCGTATCGTAGCACTGCCCAGTGCTGGTGCGGCCATGGTGGCCGAAGTTCTATTGCCCTTGGCAGAACAGCTGCAAGGGGTTGAGGTTCAGCTCAACCAGCCGGTATCAGCCTTGGGTAAAGCCGCCATTGACTCTACAGCGGCGCAGACCGCGCGTATGTTCAGTGGCCAGGATGCAGAAGTTGATCCGGCCATCGGCCATCGACTCGCCTTTAATCAACTCAGCGCCAGTGAAGCCCTGCTCGCCAGCGGTCACACCCTCGGAGAGCTGACCCTGATTCACGACCTGCGTCGCCTACTCGGTGAAAATGTTGCCGTGGATGCCGGTATTAACACGGTTTCCGTCTTCCACGGTCAGTTAGCCAATCTGGGTATCGTTTTGCGCGAAGAGGTCGACCTGGGGAAAGTACGCGCGCTGCTGGCGAATGGTACGCGCCTGAAGTTGGCGGAGCAGCCCTCGGCGGAAAATGCCGTGGGAAGTGACGTGACGATCATCGGCCGTTTGCGTCAAAGTCTCCTCAGCAAGCGACAGTTAAACCTCAGTGCAGTGTCCGACAACCTGCGCAAGGATGTTGCTATCAACTGTGCGCAAATTGCTCACTTGTTGCTAAAAAACTACTGATATTTAATACTTAGCCGCCATAGTGAAGGTGTAATCTTAACTTTGGTCCGGCTGTGAGTGGCGAGATATTCGTCGCAGTTGGTGGCCGTCGCTACGGCGGTCAAATAGTCGAACGATTACCGTTCAGTAATGGGGATTTTCTGAAGGCGCGCTTTTCGGAAGCCCTGGGAAGATTCTAACAATAAAGGGAATCGGATATGCGTGTGCGTAAGTTGGCACTTGCAGTTGGTCTAGTCGGTGCAATGGGAAGCAACGCGACTCTGGCGCTCGGACTGGGGGAGATCAAACTCAACTCCACCCTTAATCAGCCGCTCAATGCGGAAATTGGCCTGCTGCAAACACGCGGCCTGGATGATAGTGAGATCAAAGTACGCCTGGCGGGGCCGGATGAATTTGATCGCGCGGGTGTGGAGCGCTCCTACCTACTCACCTCACTGCGTTTTGATGTGGATTACTCGAGCGGCAAGCCGGTGGTCCGTATCACCAGCCGTGAACCGATCCGCGAACCTTTTCTGAACTTCCTGGTGGAAACCCGCTGGCCCAGTGGGCGCCTGCTCAGGGAATACACCTTGCTGATGGATTTGCCGGCGTTCTCACCGAGCGCTGCCCCACAGCCGGTGCGCGCTGCCGAGCGCGAGCGCCAACAAGTGCGCCGCGATACCCAGACGCAAAGGCCTGCGCCGCGCCCGGCACAGCCCGTAGAGCAGCCGGTTGCCCAGCCCGAGGTGGAGCAGCCCAGCGAGCCCCCGGCTGTAGAACAGCCCGAGCCGGTGCGCCGTCAGCCCCAGCGCGCCTCTGCGGATAACCGTAATAGCAGCCAGGTGTACGGCCCGGTTTCTTCCGCCGACACTCTCTGGGCAATTGCCCTGCAAAATCGTGCCAACGGCGAATTTTCCGTGCAGCAGACCATGCTGGCAATTCAGCGTCTGAACCCCGAAGCCTTTATCAACGGCAATATCAACCTGCTGAAGAAAGGTGCGGTGCTACGCCTGCCCAATAGCGATGATCTGCGCAGCTTGAGTCTCACCGACGCAATTTCCGAGGTGGCCCAGCAAAATGACTCCTGGCGCCAGCGCAATGGCGCCGAAGAGGTCGCCACGGCTGCGCCCTTGGATGCGCGCCCCGTGGAAGAAGAGCGCGTTGCCAGCAGTGAGATTGAAGGCCGTGTAAGCCTGGCGGCCCCCGGCGACAATGAATCGGTAACGTCAGGTTCCGGTAGCGGTGCCGAGGACAGTGAGGCGCTGGAAGGTGATCTGACCGTAGCCGAGGAAGAGCTGGATAAAACCGAGCTGGAAAACACCGAGCTGCGCGAGCGCATCGCCGAACTCGATGAGCAGATCGATACCATGGAGTCTCTGGTTGAGGTCTCCAGTGAAGAGATGCGGGCGGTTCAGCTCGCCGCAGAGATGTCCGCCGAGAGTACCGATGTCGATAGTGCGGAAATGGCCCCTGGGCTGGATGACTCCCTTGCCGACGAGTCTCTGGACGACGCAGTTGATGAGCTCGAAACGGAGACTGTCGCCGAAGAGCCGGAATCGCGCAATCGCGTAGTCTCTGTACAGACTCAGCCCGAGCCCACTTTGATGGAAAAGCTCGGCGATAATCTGCAGTTAATCGGTATTGGCGCTGGCGGTTTGCTGGTGGGGCTGTTTGGCTTCTTTACCTGGCGCCGCCGCAAGGCCGAGCAGGAGGCTGAGCAGCAGTTGGAGCAGCAGATGGCAGCGGAGGCATCGCCACTGCATCTGCCCGAGGAGAGCGCTGCAGAGGATGAAACCCTCGCTGCAGTGGAGAGTATGGAAGCCAATGATGCTTTCGATCTCAGTGATTTGGGCGATGTGGGCACCGACGACCCTATTTCCGAGGCGGAAATCCACCTGTCTCTGGGGCAGTACGAAGAAGCTGAAAGTAAGCTGCTGCTGGGGCTGGAAAAAGACCCCCAGGTAGTGGATGCGCGCCTGATGCTCATGGAGGTTTACGCCCACAACCAGGATATTGAGAAGTTCGACGATCACTATATTCAGCTGCTCGCTATTAGTGACGGTCCCGTCGCAGACCGTGCTGCACGCCTGCGCGAAACCATAGCCGGCGCACCGGATTTCGAGGCGCCGTCAATGGATTTCTCCAGTGAATCCCTGGAGGCCGCTCAACTTGATGATATCGGTGCTTCTCTGGAGGAGGATTTCTCCATTGTGGAACCGGTCCACTCACCGGTGGAAGCGCTGGACGGTGACAATTCGTTGCTCGACGACCTCACAATGAATTTGACCCTGGACGATGAGAAAGCCGATGGCGATGTCGCTCAGGACCTATCGCTCGACCTGGACGATGCTTTTATAGAGCCGGCTCTGGATTCGGCTGACGCTGTCGATCTGGATAGTGAATTCAATCTCGATGACCTGGACCTCAACAGCGCTCTGGATACCGATGCGCTGCAGGATCCGTCACAGGCCGACGGTGAATTGAACCTCGATGATCTCGACCTGGGAGAGCTGGATCTCGGCGATCTCAATAGCGGCGAAACCGATGAGTTTTCCCTGCAGGAGTCGGCGGTAGAAGACCTCTCTGAAGGCACCGGTGAGGCGGAAGGGGGGCTGGCGCCGATCGATTACGATACCTCTGAGCTGGACCTGGACACTCTGGAAATGAGTGCTGCCGGCAGCGATGAGGCCTCAGACGATGCGTTTGTGGCCGAGCCTGAACCGGCGGAAAAGAGCCGTTCTGGCGGCACAATTGGCGGTTTAGACTTCGAGTTGGATCTCTCCATGATGGAAGAGAGCGCTCAGGCGTTGCAGGCTGAGGGGGTCGCTGCGGTCGAGGGTGATCTTCAGGCCCAGGACGAACTGTCATTGGAGGCATTCTCCGACAGCGATCTGGATATGATTGGCTCCGGGCTGGACGACGAGTTGGATCTCGATAGTATCGATCTCGATGATATTGCCGGTGATCTGGCCGCGCCAGACTCCCTGGAAGTCGATACCGCGGTCTCCGCGGCAGAGAACCCCGAGATCGCAGGGTTGCCATTAGAAGACGACCTCGACTTTGATCTGGCTTCTCTGGAAGCTTCGGGAGAGGCCCTGTCTATGGGGGAGGGCGCTGTTGACGAAGCTTTTTCTCTCGAAGATGAGCTGGCTCTGATCGATGAATCCACTGACGGCGACCTTGCGGTGACAGCCGAGTTGGGCGTCGATACGGAACTCGAGCTGGAAACGGCCGTAACTCAGGCCCAAGCTGTAGAGGCGACCGTTGCCCAGCAGCAGGTTGCCGAGTCGGAGTTTGCCGGCCTCGATTTCAATCTGGAGAGTGATCTCAATTCCGAACTGAGTCTGCTGGAAGGCGGTGACGAAATGGGGACCAAGCTGGAGCTGGCTCAGGCCTACATGGATATGGGTGACACAGAGGGGGCCAGGGATATCCTCAAAGAAGTGACCCAGGATGGCAGTGGCGAACACAAGAGCCGTGCCGAAGAAATGCTGGAGCGCATGGTGTAAGTACCCTGCTCACTCCGCTAAAAAAACCTCGCACTGGCTGCGAGGTTTTTTTATGTTGTCGGGCAATCCCCGGCGCACCCCTGGTCGACAGTGACGTGGCTGGGTTACAGGTTTTATTGGCGTGGGCCACTGGGTATTGTGGCGGCGCACATTGAGTGATCTTGCTGATATGACGCAGGCGACAGAGCGCGAATATATTTACAAAGCCAACGGTGAGGTCCCTCCCGGTGAACAGTTGCCCGAGGGATTGCGCCGCATTGCCCTCGGTATTGAATATTGTGGTGCGCGGCTGCACGGCTTTCAGAAACAGAAGTCTGCAGCGGAAACCGTGCAGGCGCACCTTGAGCGGGCCCTGTCGGCCATCGCCGTGGAGCCTGTTACTCTGGTTTGTGCGGGGCGCACCGACGCGGGGGTACATGCGACCAACCAGGTTATTCATTTTGATACCTATGCCCAGCGCCCTGGCCGCGCCTGGGTTCAAGGGGTAAATACCAAGTTGCCGGATTCGGTGCGGGTGCGTTGGGCCCAGGAGATGCCCGCGCAGTTTCACGCGCGCTTTTCCGCTTTTGCGCGCAGCTACCGCTACCTGATTCACAGCGCGCCAACCCGCTCGGCACACAGTGCAGCAGAAGTAACCTGGACCCAGCACCCGCTGGACCTAGAGGCTATGCGCGCGGGGGCGAAGCACCTGTTTGGTCGTCACGATTTCAGCAGCTTTCGCGCTTCACAGTGCCAGGCGAAAAGCCCAGTGCGAGAGATCACTCGCCTGGATATCGCCCCTGTGGGCCCGCTAATTGTGCTGGAGGTGAGCGCCAATGCTTTTTTGCATCACATGGTGCGCAATATCACCGGTGCGCTGATGGCGGTGGGGCGCGGAGAGCGTCGCCCCGGCTGGGTACAGGAGGTGTTGGCACAGCGCGATCGCTCTGCTGCCGGGGTCACTGCGCCGCCATTTGGACTGTACCTGGTGGATGTGCAGTATCCGCCGGAGTTTACATTGCCGGTGAAGGAACCGGGGCCCCTGTTAGTGCCCCTGCCTCTCGGTTCGCTAGCGGTGAGCTGAAGGCTGCTGGCGTACTTTCTCCGCCAGGCTTTGGATTCGGCTTTCACTGGGGTGACGCGCGTTTCGTACCAGGTATCAATCTGCTAGTATCCTGGGTTCCCTCATTTTTTGTTGGCCGCTCGGCTGGCTCCAGGTTAAGCGATGCAAGTGAAGATTTGCGGCATCACCCGTATTGAAGATGCCCTTATGGCCGTTGAAGCAGGCGCGGATGCGCTGGGACTGGTGTTTTATAAGGCGAGTCCGCGCGCGATCGACCCACAGGCTGCCGCGGCTATCGCGGCGGCGATTTCCCCCTTCGTGACCCTTACCGGCCTGTTTGTGGATGCCGCCCAAGGTGAAGTGGATCAAGTGTTGGAATCCGTGCCTCTCAACCTTTTGCAGTTTCACGGTGAGGAGGGGGCTCGCTATTGTGAGCAGTTCCGCAGACCCTATATCAAAGCCCTGCGTATGAAAGAGGGGCTGGATGTTATTGCCGCCATGGAGGCACATCCCAAGTCGCGCGGCTTTCTGCTGGATGCCTATCGCCCCGGAGTGCCCGGTGGCACCGGAGAGACTTTTGATTGGGATAGGGTGCCACAAAATAGTGGCCGCCCCATTGTCTTGGCGGGAGGTTTGACAGCCGCTAATGTGGCTGGCGCTATCGAGGCTGCGCGTCCCCAGAGCGTGGATGTCAGCGGTGGTGTGGAGCAAGGGCGGGGCGTTAAAGATCCGCAAAAAGTGGCTGCCTTTATTCGCGCGGCGAAGAGCAGCTAGTCCGGGAGATTAAATAAAAGAAGCGACACAATGAGGTGCCGCTTGCCGGCAGGTCCGGCGCGAATCGGTGAATGCCAGCAGATCCGTGTATCTGTGCCAATATTGACCGGTGACGTTTAAAGTGTTCAGAAGAACACATTCATTCAGATTATTTGCGGCACATGGATGTGTCGCCCGCCGGTAGGCCCGGCGCGAACCGTTCAATACCAGCAGATCCACGTATCTTCGCCGGTATTGGCCGGTGATGTTTAAGGGGTTCAAGAGGAACACCTTAAACGGTAGGAAAAGAAACCCTTGTGATCGACGGAGTATGAGTGTGAGTAAGCCAGGTGCTATTGATTTTTCCACCTTCCCGGATGCCAGCGGGCATTTCGGTCCGTACGGCGGTCGCTTTGTATCGGAGACGCTGATTGGCGCATTGGATGAACTGCAGGCGATGTATAGCCGCCTGAAAGATAATCCAGAATTTGTCGCTGCCTTTGACTACGATCTTGCGCACTACGTCGGGCGGCCATCGCCGCTGTATCTTGCTGAACGTCTTACCCAGCAGGCCGGTGGAGCGCGTATCTGGCTTAAGCGCGAAGATCTCAATCACACCGGTGCGCACAAGGTAAACAACACTGTGGGGCAGGCCCTGCTGGCCAAGCACAGTGGCAAAAGGCGTGTTATCGCCGAAACCGGTGCAGGTCAGCACGGCGTGGCCACAGCGACAGTGGCCGCGCGCTTGGGACTACAGTGCACTGTTTATATGGGTGCGGAGGATGTTAAGCGTCAGTCCCCGAATGTTTATCGAATGAAATTACTGGGTGCTGAAGTGGTGCCGGTACAGTCCGGTTCCAAGACATTGAAAGACGCCATGAACGAAGCCATGCGCGACTGGGTGACCAATGTCGACAACACTTTCTACATCATTGGTACTGTGGCCGGCCCCCATCCGTATCCGCAACTGGTGCGCGACTTCAACTCTATTATTGGCCGTGAGGCGCGCCGCCAGAGTCTGGAGCAGTTCGGCCAGTTACCCGATGCCCTGGTGGCCTGTGTCGGTGGTGGTTCCAATGCTATCGGCTTGTTTCACCCCTTCCTCAATGATTCTGAAGTGCAGATGTTTGGTGTAGAGGCCGGTGGTGAAGGCCTGTCCACGGGTAGACATGCTGCTCCATTAAACGATGGTATTCCCGGTGTCCTGCACGGCAACCGCACCTATCTGATGGAAGATGAGGATGGTCAGATAATCGAGACTCACTCGGTATCGGCGGGGCTTGATTACCCGGGTGTAGGCCCGGAGCACGCCTGGCTCAAGGACATCGGTCGTGTCCAGTATGTCACCGCCGATGACAAGGAGGCCCTGGAAGCTTTCCGTCGCCTCACCCGTACCGAGGGGATTCTGCCGGCGCTGGAATCCAGCCATGCGGTTGCCTATGCGATGAAGCTCGCGGCGGAAATGGCACCGGAGCAGAATATCGTGGTGAACCTGTCCGGTCGTGGAGACAAGGATATTTTCACCGTTGCCGCAATCGACGGTATTGAGGTTTAGTGTGGCGGCGCCCGCTCTCGGCGCGGGCGAGCTGCAAAAAATACGGACCAAGTGAGCTGGCACAACGCCAGGAGTAGCTCAGGGAACACACAGTGACTGAACAAAACAGAATTGACTGCCGCTTTGCCAGACTGCGCGGCGAGGGCCGCAAGGCCTTGGTGACTTATATTGTTGCCGGTGATGGCGGCCTGGAAAATACCGTGGCGCTGATGCATCAGCTGGTGGCCAGTGGTGCCGATATTATCGAGTTGGGCGTGCCTTTTTCAGATCCTATGGCGGAGGGCCCGGTAATCCAGAAAGGGCATGAACGCGCTCTGGCCAATGGGGCCTCCCTGCGCAAGTGCCTGGGATTGGTACGGGACTTTCGCCAGGTAGATGCGGAGACTCCGGTTATCCTGATGGGTTATGCCAATCCAATTCAGCGTATGGGCGAGCGCGCCTTCGCCGATGCGGCTCTTGAGGCGGGTGTTGACGGTGCGCTTACGGTGGATCTGCCCGCGGAAGAGGCGGGCCCTCTGAGTGCGCTGTTGGCGGAACGCAATCTGCGCAATATTTTCCTGTTGACACCCACAACCAGCGAAGAGCGTATTCGTGAGATTACCGGGCTGGCCAGTGGTTTTGTCTACTACGTCTCCCTGAAAGGAGTTACCGGCGCGGGGCACCTGGACCTCGACTCTGTACGCGATAACCTCGAACATATCCGCACTTTTACCGATCTGCCGCTGTGTGTGGGCTTTGGTATCAAAGATGGTACTTCGGCGCGCTCGGTCAGTGCGCATGGCGATGGCGCAATCGTGGGTAGCGTATTGGTCTCTGCGGTGGATGAAGCCGCAGATCTGGCCGCAGCCAAGGCGAGTCTTGGGGAGATTGTCAGCGAGATGCGCCAGGCCCTGGATCGCTAGCGCCTCTCTTGCCGCAGACGCGAAACTGGCCAGAAAGACAAAAATAGCGGCTGATCTGGCTGGGTTTGACGTTCAGCTTAGTGTTTTAATTCGTAGTCTGAAACTCACCGGTCGGTAAAATGGACCGGCCTATAAAAGCATCCGGATTTGGAAACGAGATGAGCTGGTTAGAAAAAATTGTTCCCGCAGTGATTCGCACAGAGCGCCGCGCCGGCAACAGCAAGGTTCCTGAGGGCGTGTGGAAGAAGTGCGTCAAATGTGACGCCATGCTTTACCGCCCAGAGCTGGAGCGCAACCTGGATGTGTGCCCCAAGTGCGATCACCACATACGCATTGGCGCGCGCCGTCGGCTGGATATTTTCCTCGACGAGGAGGGACGCGAAGAGCTGGCCACCGATGTATTGCCGGTGGATCGCCTAAAGTTCAAGGACGTCAAGAAATACAAGGACCGCCTGGTACAGGCGCAAAAATCCACTGGCGAAAAAGATGCGCTGGTGGCTATGCAGGGCACCCTAAACGGGGCGCCGCTGGTGGCTGTGGCCTTTGAATTCGCTTTTCACGGCGGTTCTATGGGCTATGTGGTGGGTGAGCGCTTTACCCGCGCGGCCCAGCGTGCCCTGGAGCAGCGGATCCCGCTGGTCTGTTTCTCCGCTACTGGCGGGGCGCGCATGCAGGAAGCCCTGATATCCCTGATGCAGATGGCCAAGACCTCGGCCGTCCTGGAAAAAATGAAGATGGCGGGTGTGCCCTATATCTCCATTATGACGGACCCGGTGTACGGCGGTGTCTCGGCCTCTTTGGCTCTGCTCGGCGATATCAATGCTGCGGAGCCAGGGGCTCGCGCGGGGTTTGCCGGCCCCAATATTATCGAGCAGACCATCCGGCAGAAATTGCCCAAAGGTTTCCAGCGCAGTGAGTTCCTACTGGAGCACGGTGCTATTGATATGATTATTCCGCGCAGAAATATGCGCTCTACGGTCTCCCGTCTGTTGGGTAAACTGAGCGGTAATTAATTTCCCCATTCCCCGGAGGCACCATAGCAGCCAGTAAAGACACTGGCTGCTGTCTCTCACCAGCGATCTATCCAACTATGTCTGCATTGCAACCTATGTCCTCATTGCAAGATTGGCTCATCCGCCTGGAGCGGTTGCACCCGACTGAAATTGAACTCGGCCTGGAGCGTGTTTCTTCCGTCGCTGAGACCCTGGGGGTGCAGAAGCCTGCTCCCCAGGTCATCACCGTGGCGGGCACGAATGGCAAGGGTTCCTGTGTTGCCGTTATGGAGGCGCTTTTGTGCCGTGCCGGGCGCTCTGTGGGTGCCTACAGTTCTCCCCATTTACTGCGCTTTAATGAGCGGATGCGTATCAATGGTGATGAGGTATCCGATCGGGAGCTGGTGGATGCTTTTATCGCGGTGGAGGCTGCCCGTGGCGACACTAGCCTGACCTATTTTGAATTCACCACCCTGGCAGCACTGTGGCTGTATCAGCGTGCAGGCGTGGAGTTCGCCCTGTTGGAGGTCGGCCTCGGTGGGCGCCTGGATGCGGTCAACCTGGTGGATGCGGATCTGGCCATTATCACCAGTGTGGCGGTTGATCACGAGGATTGGCTGGGCAGCGATCGGGAAGTGATCGGTCGCGAGAAGGCCGGTATTTTGCGCCCCGGAGCGCCTTTCGTCTGCGCCGATAGTGCGCCACCGCAATCGGTGTTGTCGGCGGCAGAGAAGCAGGCCAGTTCCAGCTATTTTATTGGACAGGATTTCAGTATCTCCCCGAGCGGGAGCCGTGAGACCTATCATTTTGGCGAGCTGGCACTGCCGATCCCGGAGATCAGCCTGCCGCGCCCCAGTATTGCGGCAGGACTTACCGCTCTGGCACTGCTGGATGCCCTGCCGGGGGCGGGCGCAGAGACTGCCTTGGCTCAAATAGCACTGCCAGGGCGCTGCCAGCAAGTGCATTGGCATGCGCGAAACTTACTGCTCGATGTTGGACACAACCCGGCGGCGGCAGAGCATTTGGCCCGCTGGTTGGCGTCTCATCCGGTGGCGGGGCAGACCCACGCCCTGGTGGCGGTTATGCAGGATAAGGATCTGCCCGGTCTGTTCGCCCCTCTTGGCGGCGTTGTTGACCGCTGGCACCCGGCCTTGCTGCCGGAAAATACCCGCGCCGCAGAGACTGAGGCGCTGCTCACAGGTTTGGAGCAGGCCGGTATTGCGGAGACGAATGTGGATCAGCGCTGTCCAACTGTTGCCGATGGGTTGCAATTACTGCTGCCGACCCTCGGTCCACAGGACAGGTTGCTTGTATTTGGATCCTTCTTTACTGTGGCGGAAGTTCTGCAGCAGGTGCGAGACGAGGGTAATGGATAATTGCGAGGATAAGTCCCCCGGCAGGGGACGGCTGAACGACGGTTTCAAACAGCGTATTGTCGGAGCGCTGGTTCTGGTTGCGCTCGCCGTAATTTTCCTGCCGAGTCTGTTGGACCAGGAGTCCAAAGGGCATATCAATGCAGTGAGTCAAATCCCCGCGGAGCCGGATATTCGCCCGATCGAAATTGCCAAGCCGCAGCCTGTCGCCGATGTAGCGCCTGCGCCAGCGGCCGATGAGATTTTCCAGCCGGAAGTGCCAGAGAAGTTCTCCAACCCCGCCGAGGGCGCGGCAAAGTTCGCCACCGCAGATGCTCCAGTGCAGCATGCCAATGCTGAGGGCGCTACGGAGTCGGCACCGGGTGCGGCGAAAAAAGAAGCCTCCCCCCTGGTGGATGCACAGGGGCAGCCCGTGGCCTGGGTGGTGCAGGTAGCTTCCTATAAAGATGACTCCCGTGCTCAACAGTTGCGTATGCGCCTGATGGACGAAGGTTTCCGCGCCTACACCCGTGCCGTGGAAACCAAGAAAGGGCGCTTTGTCAGGGTCTTTGTTGGCCCCCAGGTCAGCAAAGCCGATGCGCAGACTCTCAAGCGGGAGCTCGATACTCTGCTGCAGGCGCAGACTCTGGTACTTCGCTTCAAGGCCTGAAGGGTTATTAGCCGGCCAAATCCCAGCAGATTCGCGTATCTGCGCCAGTATTGCATAGTCAGGCTAACCACCCGTCCCCACAGGCTCGCTCCGAGAGGCGCAGTACGGGTAGACGGGTGTTCCGCCGGTACTTTTTTCGGTATCACCCCATTGCTGTATGGCGATTTGCCCAAGGAATTTTGCCGTTCAGGTCTGAAATTCCAATCGGTTCGTCTACGGCTTCACGCGCCTAGCCCCTTAAGTTAGAATGCGCGCTCTTCGCGGCAGCAGCCGCCACGCAGGTAGGGTTGAATGAATTGGGCTGACTGGACCATCGTGGCTATTGTGGGTATTTCCACACTTATCGGCCTTAGTCGAGGTTTCGTGCGCGAAACCCTGTCGCTGCTCACCTGGATTGCCGCTTTTATTGTTGCGATGATGTTTCGCGAACAGCTGGCGCCACTGCTCTCCAATCTTGTCGACACTCCTTCTGTCCAGGCGATCGCCGCCTTTGCCATTTTGTTCTTCGGTACGCTCCTGGCCGGAGCCGCCCTGAATATGATGCTCTCCGCTTTTGTCGAAGCCACCGGTTTATCCGGCACCGATCGGGTGTTGGGTATGGTATTTGGCTTGGCGCGGGGCGCCATTGTGGTGATGGCATTACTGATCCTGGCACCGGCACTGATACCGGTGGAGCAGGACAGTTGGTGGAATCAGTCGGTGTTGATTCCCCATTTCCTCGAGTTTGAGGATAGTGCGCGGGAGCTGGCCAAGTCTGTGAAGGGCTTTTTCGTAGAGTTATTTTAATCGGGCGCTAGCGCCGCTTTTTCGATCAATAGGGTCAAATATATGTGTGGTATCGTCGGTATCGTCGGTAAGAGTGATGTCAATTTGCAGCTCTATGATGCGCTCACTCTGTTGCAACACAGGGGACAGGATGCCGCGGGCATCGTGACCTGTGACGATGATCGCCTGAACCAGCAAAAAGCCAATGGCCTGGTACGCGATGTGTTCCGCGCTCGCCATATGGAGCGTTTGAAAGGTAACTTTGGCATCGGCCACGTGCGCTACCCCACTGCGGGTAGCTCCGGTCCCGCTCTGGCGCAGCCGTTCTATGTGAACTCTCCTTACGGCATCGCCATGGCGCACAACGGTAACCTCACCAACGTGGGTAATGTGGTGGAGGAGATCTTCCAGCAGGACCTGCGCCACATCAATACCGATTCAGACTCCGAAGTACTGCTCAATGTGTTCGCCCACGAGCTGCACAAACTGCACAAGTTGCAGCCCAAGGCGGAAGATATCTTTACCGCCATGCGCGGTGTGCACAAACGTGTGCGCGGTGCCTATGCCTGTGTGGCCCTGATTGTCGGTTACGGTATCGTCGCTTTCCGCGACCCCAACGGCATTCGCCCGCTGGTGTACGGCAAGCGCGAAACGGAGAGGGGCACCGAGTATATGGTGGCCTCTGAGTCTGTGGCCCTGGATGTTCTGGGCTACACCCTGGTGCGCGATGTGGCGCCGGGTGAAGCGCTGTATATCGAGCTGGACGGCACGGTTCACTCCGAGCGGTGTGCGGAGCACTCGACCCTCACTCCCTGTATTTTCGAGCATGTGTACTTTGCCCGCCCGGATTCCATTATGGATGGCGTTTCCGTACACAAGGCCCGCCTGCGCCAGGGCGAGCATCTGGCGGACAAAATCCTGCGCCTGCGCCCGGACCACGATATTGATGTGGTGATTCCCATTCCCGATTCCGCCCGTACCGCTGGCCAGACCGTGGCACATCGCCTGGGGGTGAAATTCCGTGAGGGCATGGTGAAGAACCGCTATATCGGCCGTACCTTTATCATGCCGGGACAGAAGCAGCGCAAAAAATCTGTGCGTCAGAAGCTGAACGCCATTGAGTTGGAATTTCGCGGTAAAAATGTGTTGTTGGTGGATGACTCCATCGTGCGCGGTACGACGTGTAAGCAGATTATCCAGATGGCTCGCGATGCTGGCGCCGCCAAGGTGTATTTCGCCAGTGCGGCGCCCGCAGTGAAATACCCGAACGTGTACGGTATCGATATGCCTTCGGTCACCGAACTGGTTGCGCACGATCGCACCACCGAGGAAGTTTGTGAGGAGATCGGTGCAGACTGGTTGGTCTATCAGGACCTGGAAGATCTGGTGCTAAGCTCCAGCGGCGGCAAGCAGAAGATCGATCGATTCGATTGCTCCGTGTTCGACGGTAACTATATTACCGGTGACGTGGATGACGAATACCTTGAGAGTTTGCACGCGGCACGCAACGACGACGCCAAGCGCAAAAAGGCCAACACCAGCGCCCTGTAAGTAGTCTGAAGTGGCGCGCTCTTCACGGCAGAAGAGGGCGCCACGCACGGCCGTTTCGGTTAAGATTAGCGCTTCCGTAAATACTGACCAGGAAGCGGTATATGTTTGAAGACGACGGTTACGCACTGGAAACCCTGGCGGTACGCGCCGGGCAGGTCCGCTCAGAGGAGGGCGAGCACTCCGAAGCCCTCTATCTCACCTCCAGCTATGTTTTTCCCTCTGCCGCTGAAGCCGCCGCGCGCTTTTCTGGGGAAACTTCCGGCAACGTCTATTCCCGCTATACCAATCCCACCGTGCGTATGTTCGAGCAACGCATTGCCGCCCTCGAAGGTGGTGAAGCGGCGGTGGCCACCGCCAGTGGCATGGCTGCGATTCTCAGTATTTGCATGGCTCTGCTGAAAAGCGGCGATCGGGTGATCTGCTCCCGCAGTGTGTTTGGCACCACCACCGCGCTATTCGGGCGCTATATGGAAAAGTTCGGTGTGCGTGTGAGCTATGTCGATCTCACCGATATGGACGCCTGGAGGCAGGCGGTCGACGGTTCCACCAAACTACTATTTATGGAAACCCCTTCCAACCCCTTATGTGAAGTGGCGGATATTAGCGCCCTGGCAGAAATTGCCCACAGTGCCGGCGCCCAGCTGGTGGTGGACAACTGTTTCTGTACCCCGGCGCTGCAGCGCCCTCTGGCACTCGGTGCCGATATTGTTGTGCATTCCGCGACAAAATTTCTCGATGGTCAGGGCCGCGCACTGGGTGGTGTCGCCGTGGGGCGCAAAGAGGTTATGGATGAGCTGGTCGTGTTCCTGCGCACCGCCGGCCCCAGCATGAGCCCGTTCAACGCCTGGATTTTCCTCAAGGGTTTGGAGACACTGAAGTTGCGCATGCAGGCCCACTGCACCAATGCCCTCGATCTGGCCTGGTGGCTGGATGAGCAGGAAATGGTGGAGAGGGTCAACTACACCGGGCTACCCAAACATCCCCAACACCGACTGGCCCGTGCACAACAGGATGCCTTTGGTGCTGTGTTGAGTTTCACCGTGCGCGGTGGTCGCGTCGGGGCCTGGAAAGTGATCGACAACTGCAGAATCCTATCCTGCACCGCCAATCTCGGCGATGCTAAAAGCACGATTGTGCACCCAGCCACGACCACCCATGGCCGTCTCAGTGAGGAAGATAAGTCCCGCGCTGGAATTACTGAGAATCTGATTCGCATCTCGGTGGGGCTGGAAAATGCCGAGGATCTTAAGCGCGACCTGATGCGTGGATTGTCCCAGCTGTAATCGCCGCGATTGTCCCGCGCGAGTCTGGGGTAGGTTCGATCTACCTATGATTAATACCGGGTGCCGGCTCTGTATTGAAAGAAATTTGGCACCATGGCGCCTGTTGTTGAGAGTTGGCGGGCGCTCACACCGGGCCTCATTCGTGGCCTGAGAAAAATGAGCAGTAATGGATTTACCGTGCAAAAAATAGTTTCCGCCATTGTTTCCGATATCGGCAGTGTTCTGCTGGGTAAAGAGCGCCAGGTAAAATTGGCCTTGGCCTGCCTCCTGTCCAAGGGGCATCTGTTGATCGAGGACCTGCCGGGTATGGGCAAGACCACCCTGGCGCACGCTCTGGCCCAGGTGCTGGGTCTCTCTTACAAACGCGTGCAATTTACCAGCGATATGCTGCCGGCAGATATTCTCGGCGTATCGATTTTTGAGCGGGAGTCGGGACAATTTCATTTTCACGAGGGGCCGGTATTTAGCCAGGTGTTGTTGGCCGATGAAATCAACCGCTCATCGCCCAAAACCCAAAGTGCCCTGCTGGAGGCCATGGAAGAGCGCCAGGTCAGTGTGGATGGAGAGACCCGTCCCCTGCCGCAGCCATTTTTTGTGATTGCTACCCAAAATCCACTACAGCAGTCCGGCACTTTCGCCCTGCCGGAATCGCAGCTGGATCGCTTTCTGATGCGAATCAGCCTCGGCTATCCCACCCGCGAGGCGGAGCGGGCCCTGTTTTTGGGCGCCGATCCGCGCCTGCAGCTGGCCAAGTTAAAACCGCGCATCGATCTTTCTACGCTGAAAAAAATGCAAAGCCTGGTGGGCCAGGTAAAAGCCTCCGACAGCCTGCTGGACTATTTGGAACGGCTGGTGCTGCATACCCGTCAGAGCTCCGATTGCGCCCTGGGTTTGTCGCCACGCGGTGCTCTGGCGTTGCTGCGCGCTGCCAAAGCCTGGGCCCTGATTCACCATCGCGGTCATGTGCTTCCGGAGGACATTCAAGCGGTGTTGCCCTCAGTGGCGGGACATCGCCTGCAGAGTGATGGCGGCAGCGGCGACCAGCTGGTAGAGCGCCTGATGCGCCAGGTGGATATTATCGCGGCCTGAACCAATGAAAGTGACCCGCGAGAGTGCCCAGCAGGCTCAACCGAAAACCCTTCGCCATTTTTTTCGTCGGTTGGGTGAGCGCTGGCTCAGCCGCCGCGCGCCGCGCGCACGCGCGATTACCCTCAATCACAGCCGCTTATTTATCCTGCCCACCCGCGCGGGACTTGGCTATTTGTTAGTGGTCGCTGTGTTGTGGCTGCTCGCTACCAACTATGAGAACAACCTAGTATTTGCCCTGACTTTTTTGTTGATCAGTGTCTTCGTTATTTTGCCGGTGCACACCTTCGCCAATTTGAGTGGTCTGCGCCTGCAGTTACTGAGTACGGAGCCGGCTTTTGCCGGCGATTTCGCCGAGGCAAAGATCAACTTAAGCCGCGAGGACAAGCGCGAGCGGGAGTGGATACAGGTCCACTGGCCGACCGAGGAGGGGGCTTATGTGGATCTCTGCGAAGAGCGCAGTGCGGACTTTCGCGTCGCTCTGCCGGTACTGGAGCGGGGCCGTGTTCAGGCACCGCGTTTAAGGGTGGAGAGCCGCTTTCCATTGGGGCTATTTCGCTGTTGGAGTCGAATCGATCTGGATGTGGAATTTTTGGTGTACCCGCGGCCACTCGCCGGTGGCCCCCTACCTCTGGGGGAGGCCCTGGTGGAGGGCGAGTCCGGTCCGGTGCGCCGCGGCGGAGATGACTATGCCTCGCTCAAGCCCTACCAGCCCGGCGACTCTCTGCGGCATTTGGCCTGGAAGCAGTACGCGGCCGGTCGCGATCTCTACAGCAAAGAGTACGAGAGCCGCACGGATACCCGTTTATGGCTCGACTGGGCGCTGCTCGATGGCCGCGATGTGGAGACGCGCTTGAGCAATCTGTGCCACTGGGCGCTACAAGCTGAGAAACAGGGTATTGCCTATGGCCTGCGAGTACCCGGCACGACCCTGCCGCCATCGCTGGGGATGGAGCACCAGCAGCGGGTGCTCGGCGCACTGGCCCTGTTTCCCAAGTGGGATGGGTGATGTCGAATAACCGGGATCTTTTGCCCCGCGAGAGCCTGCTGTGGATTTTTGCCGCGCAGTTTGTCGCGCTGTTGCCCCAGTTGGCCCAATTGCCACTGTGGATCGCTTTTGCCTGGGCTTTTGCGGTGTATTGGCGCCTGGAGGTTTTCCGCGGCCGCCGCGACCTGCCTGGCCGCCCCTTAAAATTCCTGGTGATACTGTTGACGGTGGCGGGGCTCGCGCTGTCCTACCAGCGCTGGTTTGCTTTGGAGCCGATGGTGGCGCTGCTGGCGCTGTCGTTTACCTTGAAAAATCTGGAGCTGGTGAGCCGCCGCGATGCCTTTGTGAGCCTGCTGCTGGCCTATTTTGTCGCGGCGACCCTGTTCGTGCGGGAGCAGTCGATCCCCTATGCCCTCTATGGTTTGATCAGTGTCTTGGTGATTACCGCGGCGCTGGCGGCACAGTTGGGCAGTTTCAGTGCGCGTCCGCGCCGGGCTCTGGGGCTATCAGTGCGCCTGTTGGCGCAGGCAACACCGCTGATGTTGTTGTTGTTTGTGGTGATGCCGCGCCTGGGGCCGCTGTGGAATGTGCCTCAGGATACCTCCGCCGGGCGCACTGGGGTGAGTGATTCCATGGCGCCGGGAGACTTTACCCGCCTGTCAAAGTCCGCTGAGCCGGCGCTGCGTATCGCTTTCGATGGACCCATACCACCACCGGAGCAGCGCTATTGGCGCGGGCTGGTGTACTCCGAGTTTGATGGACGCACCTGGCGCCAGGGCTTTGGTGTCGATCCGCGCAACGGAGGTCAGGTGTATTGGAAAAGCGGCGAGCGCCCACTGCCGCAGGTCGGTCCGCGCTATCGCTATCGGGTGATACAGGAGGCCAGCCGCAGTCCCTGGTTGTTTGCCCTGGCAAGGCCCGCTTCGGATAGCGCCGGAGTGGGAGAGACCCTGGACGATCGACTGGTGAAACGCACCCCGCTGTACAGCCGTTTTGCCTATGACGTGCGCTCCTGGCCGCGCGACCCTCAAGCTGTTCCGATACCGCTAAGCAGCGCCGAACGCCGCCGCAATTTGCAGTTGCCCGCGGATGGCAACGAGCGCACCCGCGCGTGGGTGGAGCGTTTGCGCCGCAAAGGTTTGGGTGCAGAGGCGATTTCCTCACAGCTTTTGGCGCGCTATCACCGCGAATTTACTTATACCCTGAGTCCACCGGCGCTGGGCAGAGACAGCGTGGACGCGTTCCTGTTCGATAGCCAGAAAGGCTTTTGCGAGCACTTTGCCGGTAGCTATGTTTTCACGATGCGCGCGGCCGGGGTGCCGGCGCGGGTTGTGGCGGGTTATCAGGGCGGCGAATGGGTCAGTGGCGAAAAATATTTGTTGGTGCGCGAATACGATGCCCACGCCTGGGCCGAAATCTGGCTCGATGGACGCGGCTGGCAGCGTGTGGACCCCACGGCGGCGGTGTCTCCAGAGCGAGTGCGGAATGGCCTGGAGAGCGCTGCGGGCGAGGAATTTATGCGCGACTCACTGCTGCCGGTGCACCGCATCGATGCCCTGGTAAAGTTGCGTCTGCAATGGGACATGATCAACTACCGTTGGTACCAGACCGTAGTGAGCTTCGATAGCGAAAAGCAGCGCGATACCCTGCAGCGTCTTCTGGGGGATATTTCCCCACTGCGTATGGCCCTGTTTTTTGCCGCACCGGTCGCCGTTGTTTTACTGGCGATGTTGCTCTGGACGCGCTTGGGAAGCCGGGGGCGGAGGCGACCGGCGGTGGAGCGCCTGTACGGGGTATTCTGCCGGCGCATGGCCAGAGCGGGTATTGCCCGCCGTGCCGGAGAGGCGCCGCGGGATTATGCTGAGCGTATCTCCGCCGCAAAGCCGCATCTTGCCGAGTTTGCCGAACGGGTGACCCAGACCTTTGAGCGCGCTGCCTACGGCGGCGAAGCCAGTGCGCTAAAGGAACTGCGCTATCTGCTGCGCTGGCGTTTGCTGCTATTGCCGCGAGTGCCGATTAATAAAAACAAACTGGCAGGTCAATAACTCTTGGACGGTATATCAGTCAAGATGCCACTCAGGTTGCAAAAGTTTCTGCTGGGCTACAGTGGCACTTCTCTGGCCACTGGCCTACAGGTGATCCTTCTGCCCTGGATCGCGCTAACGGTGGTAGATCTGCCGGCGCTGCAACTGGGCTGGGTACAGGCTTCGGTGCTGTTACCAAACTTGGTGCTTCTACTCTTTGGCGGGGCGCTGGCAGATAGGCGCGACCCGGCCGCAGTCGCCGCGCTGGCCTGTATCGGCCTTGCCCTTTGCCATGGGGCGCTACTCGGAATCTACAACTTATTTTTGATCTCCCTGCCGATACTTTTGCTCTACGGGATCTGTTTGGGGATTTGCAGTGCTTTTCTACAGCCGGCCAGGGACAACCTGGTACAGCGTGGGGCGCGCAATCGCGGGGTGCAGACCTCGGAGCGCCGCGTGCAGAAAACCGTCACCTGGATGATGTTGGCCCAGTACGGAGGCCAGGCAGTAGGGATGTTGCTGGCGAGTCGCTTTGAGTACTGGGGATTGCAGGCATTGCTGGGGGTGCAGGTTGGCGTGTTGCTGCTAGCTGCCGCGGCTCTGGTGAGCTTGCGCGAACAGGGCGCGGGCCGAGCCGCGACAGAAAAGCTGCCCCACACTCTGATCCTCGACGGGCTGTCCCAGGCCTGGCGCCACCCGGTGCTGCGTGAGTTAACCGCGCTGATGGCCTTCAATGGGCTTGTACATATCGGTGTATTCCTGGTGGTACTGCCACTGTTGGCCGAGGGTTACGGCCGTGGTGCGGGGTATTACGCGACTCTGCAGTTGGCTTTTGTCGCGGGGACGGTGATCGCCACCGTGACTATGCTGCGTCGCGGTCAGGGGGCGGAGCCGGGGCGGGGTATTCTTATGTGCTTGCTCTACAGTGCGGCACTGTTGGTAGCGATCAGCCTCGGCCCCACTGAGCTGGGCCTGATCGTGCTGTGCCTGTGTTGGGGGGCGGTAGCGGCGGCTTCGGCGGGGCTCGGACGCGGTATCGTACAGCTGCTCGCTCCGGCGGAATACCGCAGTCGGATTATCTCTATCTACCAGTTTGCCCTGTTTGGCTCCGCCGCCCTGGGCGCTCTCGCCGCCGGAGTCTTGAGTGAATATGCAGCCCCTCTCACCACATTACTGTGGGCGGGAATCCTGAGCCTAGTCGCCTTTGCCCTGGTGGCTTTCAGCGGTGCACTGCGCCGGGTAAAAATCACCGATAGTGATGTGTGAAACGCTCCGCGCAACCCGTTTGCCCACCGCCACGATATAGTTCCACTGGTATCCCTCTTTGTGGAGCCATCGGTGAGTCCTGTGAAAAAAGCTGACTGGTCGAAGGCGGTGACACGCCACAGCCATGCATTGAATCTGCGCGAGGGGCTTTTTTGCCAGAGGGACCCGAAAGCCATCGCTCGTTCACGGCAAGCGGCGGCGGAATCGAGCCAGCAGTGCAAGTCGGACCCCTATCGCGCTGGGAAGTGGCTATTGAGAGAAGGGCGCCGGGCACTGGAGGTGGCCAAGGAGGCGTTGCGCGGGTTCTATAGGGGTCCGCGCCGGCACTGAGCCGGCGGCGGAGTTTCTGGTGAGAGTGCGATGAAAGGTCTCAGGGTGCTTGGCAGGGCAGGCAGCGCACATAGAGCGCGCGGGGGTCGCGATAGCTCTGCAACTCGGCGATTGGCGCGAGTGCCGGTTGTACACTGTTTAACCAGGCGCCGAGTGGTAAGTTGGCCTCAAGGCTCGCGGCAATTTTCGCGTCTACATTATCGCTTAATGCGCGCAGGAATTTCTCGCCGGGGGTCAGTTCACGCTGGATCTCCACTACGTCGTATTCTTCGACTTCAGCAAGCTGCGCGGCGTCGGCGATGGCGTCGCTGAGATTGCCGAGATCATCCACCAGTCCCAACTTCTTGGCGGCGCGGCCGGTCCAAACCTGCCCCTGGGCAATTTTGTGCACTTCTTTTGGGGTGCTGCCACGGGCTTCGGCGACTATGCGAAGGAAGCGCGCATAGGTGTTATTCACCCCCTGTTGCAGGATACTGGCAGCAGCTGGCGGCAGGGCGCGGTCGAGACGCATACTGCCGGCCAAGTCGGAGGTGCCCACACCGTCGGTATAGACCCCGATATGTTCGAGGGAATCCTCAAAGGTGGGGAAGGCGCCGAAAACGCCGATGGAACCGGTGAGGGTGGCCGGTGAGGCCCAGATACGGTCGCCGCCGGTGGCGATCCAGTAGCCACCGGAAGCCGCGAGGCTGCCCATAGAAATAACCACCGGAATTTTCGCCTCGCGGGTGGCCAGCAACTCCTGGCGAATCGCCTCGGATGCAAAAGCGGAGCCGCCGCCACTGTCAATACGCAGCACCAGGGCGTCGACTTCTTTCTCACGGGCACGCGCGATTAATTTGCCCAGGCTTTCGCTGCCGATACGTCCGGCGGGCGCTTGACCATCGACAATCGCCCCGCTGGCGGTGATCAGCCCAATTTTGTTGGATTCCTTGATCGGCTTGGCGGCTTCGGCAATCTTGTGGCCGCGCAAGTAGGCGAGTGCATCGATGGATTTGTATTTGCGCTCTTTACTTTCGTCCTCACCGATGGCTTTTTTCAGCGCTTCCATGGCCTCGATTCGGCTGGCGAGGTGATCTACCAGTTTATTGGCCAGGGCGGCTTCAGCCCAGCTGCCCTCGTGTTGCTGCAGTTTTTGCGGCAACTCGTTGATAAACAGATCGATACTCTCGGCGGGCAGGTTGCGCAACCCGGTGACCTGCTCACTGTACTCACTCCAGAGTTCGTTCAGCCAGCGCTGGTTGTTTTCCCGTGAGGCGGGGGACATGTCGTCGCGGGTGTAGGGCTCAATAAAGTCCTTGTAATCCCCCACGCGGAAGACGTGGAAATTTACCTTGAGCTTGTCCAGTGCACTCTTGTAATAGTTGCGATATACGCCGAAGCCGGTGAGCATCACGGAACCCATGGGGTTCAGGTATACCTGATCGGCGTGGCTGGCGAGAAAGTACTGCGCCTGGGTGTAATTATCGCCCACTGCGTAGATGGGTTTATCGACGGCTTTAAAGCGCTGAAGTGCTGCGCCTATTTCATCTAGCTTGCTGAGACTGCCCCCCACCATATGATCCAGTTCCAACACCAAGGAGGAGATACGCTTGTCATTGGCGGCCTCGTCGATGGCGTCAACGAGGTCTTTGACCCTGACTTCAGTCGGCCCGCGGTTGCCGCCCAGGAAAATAGGCAGGGTGGCGGGTTGGCTGAGCTCATCCACGAGAAAGCCGCTTGGGGCTACGCGAAGGGCCGCGCCCTGAGGGACCACCAGGCGCTCGTCCTTACTGAAGATGGCGATGCCGAGAAATAGCAATATCAGCAGGAACACAATATTGGTGAACACGCGCCTCAGCCAGGTGATGGCGCCGCCAATTGCAGCTAAAAAGCCTCGGGCAAATCCTTTTTTCTGGGGTGAATCAGTCAAACCTCAAAACTCCTAAGTGTGTGGAAGGTCTCTATTTCCACGCCTGTGTGTCTGGAACCAATGCGGATAGCCGCAATGGAATTACTGCATGCGATGCCAGCGACTGCTCATCATTGCAGAAAAGAATAGGATAAGGCTCAAAACCACCATGACGCCATCCTGCCAGCCGCGTGTAGGCATCATTACATCGACAATGCTGGTGGTGATATAGAGCAACAAAATAAAGCAGAGCCAAAGGTAGCTGCGGGGGCGCTGTTTGATAAGGCCTGGCAATACCAGCAAAAGCGGTACTGTCTGGATTAGCCAAAGGGCGAGGGAGCCACCCGGTACAAACAGGTTCCAGACTACAAACAGGACCAGTAGGCCGATATAACAGAACCAATTGATTCGGAGCGCAATGCGTAATTTGCGCCGGATAGTGTCGTTCATGCGGAATCCTCTACTTGGCCGTTGTTGCCGGTTGGCTCAGGGTCTGGGCTAGTTGGCCGATGCGTACACCGAGCGCTCTACACAGGGTGATTTCATCTTCACTCAGCTCGCTGCTGTGGCCCTTGTTCCAATGGGAGGCACCGTAGGGTGTGCCACCGGTGCTGGTGCGCATCAGGGCAGCTTCGGAATAGGGAATGCCGGCGATCAACATGCCGTGGTGTAAAAGCGGTAGCATCATGGAAGTGAGGGTGGTTTCCTGACCGCCGTGCAGGCTACCGGTTGCGGTAAACACCGCGGCCGGTTTTCCGGTCAGGCTGCCCTCCAGCCAAATATCGCTGGTTTGGTCGAGGAAGTAGCGCAGCGGCGACGCCATATTGCCAAAGCGGGTGGGGCTGCCCAACAAAAGCCCGGCGCATTCGCGCAGGTCATCGAGGGTGCAGTAGGGCGCGCCCTTGCTGGGTACCGGCGCTAAGCTGGCCTCCGTGTCGGGGGAGACGGCGGGCACGGTGCGCAGGCGCGCGGCAATCCCGCTCGATTCGACACCGCGGGCCAATTCTGCGGCCATTCGCTCGGTGGCGCCGCTGCGGCTGTAATAGAGAACCAACACATAGGCTTCGCATTCGGGTGCCATTTATAGCAGCTCCAGAGCATTTTCGGGCGGGCGGCCAATGGTGGCTCTGTCATCTTTTGCAACGATCGGGCGCTGGATCAGGATGGGGTTTTCAACCATGGCCTCGATCAGTTGAGCGTCACTCAAGTTTTTGTCTTTCAGGTTGAGCTGTTTGTAGGGCTCCTCACCCGTGCGCAAAAGGTCGCGCGCGGGCATGCCGAGTTTTTGCAGGATGTGTTTCAGATCATCTGCCGTGGGTGGGGTTTGCAGGTAGAGAATCACTTCCGGTTCCACGCCATTGTCCTGCAACAGTTGCAGGGTTTGACGGGATTTTGAGCAGCGCGGGTTGTGGTAGATCATCCACATTATGTCGGTATCCTGTTACTGTTTGGCGTATTCTAACCGAATACCGTAGCGAAATTCTAAGGCGTGAGTCGAGTACTCGCCGCTTTTGCCAGAGGTCGCACACAGGGAATGAAACTGGAATCAAGCATGAAGGATTGGGTGGTTCAATGGCGGCGCTTCGCCACTTCACTGTGGTCGCTTTTTGTAGAGAAAGATTGTCAGAAGAGCGCCGCGGCGCTCACTTATATGACGCTTTTCGCCATAGTGCCATTGGTGACGGTGAGCTATGCAATGTTGTCGCTGTTCCCAGATTTTGCTGGTTTACAGACCCGTTTACAGGAGCAGATCTTTTCTCACTTCGTGCCACAAAGTGGGCGTGAGGTGCAGGAATATATCAGCAGTTTTTCCGCCCAGGCCCAGCGGCTCACCGGCCTCGGTATTGCCATGCTCGTAGTGACCTCGGGGCTCACACTGCGCAGTATAGAAGGTACCTTTAATTCGATTTGGGACGTGTCCCGAGGGCGCAGTGGGGTTTCGAGTTTTCTCCTGTACTGGGCCATTCTCAGTTTAGGGCCAATTCTATTGGGCGCCGGGCTCGCCGCCAGTACTTTTTTGCTTTCGCAGAAATTGTTTTTAGGGGGTGAGGAAGGGATCGGCATGATGGCGGTTGTGCTGCGGGTATTGCCGTTTATTTTTACCAGTATTGTTTTCACTCTGCTTTTTGTCGCCGTGCCCAATTGCTATGTGTCACTGCGCCATGGCATTGAGGGTGGGGTGGTCACCTCCATCGCCTTTGAAATTATGAAGTACCTGTTTGGCGCTATTGTTGCGCGCAGTTCGGTACAGGCCATCTACGGAGCCTTTGCTTTTGTACCCCTGTTTCTGCTGTGGATTTATATGATGTGGATGTTGGTGCTGGCGGGTTGTGTACTGGTACGCACCTTGTCGGTATACCGCGCTGCAACCCAGGGGCGCCAGCACTCGGATTTGGTCGCTACTTTGGTTGTTCTCTGGCAAATGTTTAAAGGTGGGCGACACGGCAAACCTCTTCGGGAGAGAGATATTTCTCTGCTTGGGATTAAGTTTATTCAGTGGCGGCGCCTGCGCGATATTTTACAGGGGCACCGGGTGATCGCTCAGACCGATGGAAGTGATTACGTCCTGTTGCGCGATCTGAATTCAGTGTCGTTGATGGAGCTGGCGGGCTGGTTGAGTCCGCAGTGGATTCCCGCGGGGATTCCCGACGACCTGAAAGGATTTGAATGGTACGGTGAGGTGGAATGCCGTTTTGCCAATGCGCGCAGTACAGTGAGTGAGCAGCTCGGTGTAACGATCGGGTCTCTTTTTGAGACGGCCCTGAATAAGGACGATGAAAAGTATCGATACGCGCAGGGTGCGCTAGAACATCAAAAGACAGATCAAGAAATTGCGGGACCAGCTGAGGAAGACGATGTTGCAAATAGCGATAACAAAAAAAACGAAGAAAACTCTGGGGGTAATCTCTCTATTCTTGGCAAGCGCAATAAGCGGCTGTGATGGCGAACCTACCCTGCAAACCACGAGCGGCAATCCCGTTGCGATTGAAGGGAAAACGATCCTGGTTAACTATTGGGCGGAGTGGTGCCAACCCTGCCGTGAAGAAGTGCCGGTGCTCAATGCGCTTGCCCAGAACAACAGCGACCTGGTGGTAGTGGGTGTGAACTTTGATGGTTTGCCGAAATCCACCGTTATCGAGCAGGCGCAAAAACTCGGCATAGAATTTCCCCTGTTGGCGGGAGAGCCTGAGGGCCGTTGGGGGCAACCCTGGCCGGAAGTACTACCTACCACTTTTGTAATTGGAGCCGACGGCCGCTGGAAGAAAACACTGGTGGGTCCGCAAACTGCCGAGGACTTCAGGGCCGCTCTGCAGTAAGCCTAACCAGCGAATGGAATTTATAAAACGATAACTAATGTAACCAGAATTAAAGTAACTATAACCAAAGTATCTATAGGGCGCGGGCGTAACGCTGCTAGCATGCCGCCACTTTTCCGTTTGCCCAGGGTGGGATTTTCATAACATGCACATCGGCGCTTTTGTTCTGCTTACAGGTTTTGTGGTTCTGTTGTTTGGCCTATACCGCTGGCAGCGGGGTAGAGCTACGCTCGCCCCCGGTGTTTTTGCCGGGTTGTTACTCGGTGTGGGGTTCGGAGCGCTATTACAAATTTCGCGTAACTGGGGTGTAGCGCCCGATGAGGTTTTGCCCTGGATTCAAATGCTGGGCAATGGCTATGTAAACCTGCTGTATATGCTGGTTATGCCTCTGGTGCTCACTTCTATTCTGGTGGCGGTGGTAAAGGTGAGCCACACTCAGGCGCTGGGTAAAATCAGTGTTTCTGTATTGGGGGTTTTGCTCGGCACCACGGCGATAGCGGCCCTGATTGGTGTGGCTATGGCGGAGTTGTTTGGACTCTCTGCTGCGGGGCTTGTTGAGGGAACCCGTGAGGCGGCGCGGGTGGAAGTACTGAATGAACGTATCGGGCGGGTGAGTGGCCTTTCCCTTCCGGAAATTATTACTTCCTTTATCCCGAGGAATATTTTCCTGGATTTAACCGGAGCCCGTTCCACTTCAGTGATTGCTGTGGTGATTTTTGCCGTATTGCTTGGGCTCGCTGCCCTGGCTGTGCGTCGCGAGTTTCCCAAAGAAGGCGCCGCGATTGAGCGCTTTGTGCATGTTGCGCAAGTTTGGATTATGAAACTGGTGCGCCTGGTGATGGCGTTTACGCCCTATGGGGTGATGGCCCTGGTCGCGGGCCTGATTGCCAAGTCCAGCTGGGCAGATATCGCCAATTTGTTCGGTTTTGTGGTGGCTTCCTTCTGTGCCATTGGTCTGATGTTTGTCGTGCACGGGCTGCTGCTGCTGGTGAATGGGGTCAACCCCCTGCAGTATTTCTTCAAAGTCTGGCCGGTGTTGGTATTTGCTTTTAGCTCACGTTCCAGCGCCGCCACTATTCCTCTCAATGTGGAAACCCAGGTCGATGCGCTGCGCAACTCTCCAGCCATCGCTAATTTTTCCGCATCTTTCGGCGCCACTATCGGCCAAAATGGCTGCGCAGGTATCTATCCCGCCATGCTTGCCACTATGGTGGCGGTGCCTATGGGGATCAATGTGTGGGACCCCCTGTGGTTGGCCACTCTGCTTGCGGTGGTGGTAATCAGTTCTTTTGGTATTGCCGGGGTGGGCGGTGGAGCAACTTTTGCCGCTCTGGTGGTACTGCCAGCGATGGGCCTGCCAGTGACTATCGCGGCACTGTTGATTTCCGTCGAACCGCTGATCGATATGGCGCGCACTGCCCTCAATGTGAATGGCGCTATGACCGCTGGCACCCTTACTCAGCGTTGGCTCGGCGATGAGGTACCGGGCGCGGAAGTTGTGGAGGGGTGAGGCCCGCAAACATTGACGGGACGTTATTTCTTATCCGTCCCGCCGGGGCCGGCAATGTCTGTTGGTTGTGTGATCGGGGTTTCGGATAGGGCGGCGAGGGGGCAGAGGTGCCTGCGCAGCGGCTGTACGATTTTGTGGAGCTCTGGTCATGGTAGTGCGGTGATGGCTGCTGGCAACGCTATTCGGTGCCAGGCCACGCTCCGACTGGGGCTCTGAGTAGAGCTGGCAGGCCCTACGGGCTGTGGGTTGAGTGGAAAAGCTCTTATGAAGCCCGATACTCTTGGCGATCGCAGGTGTAATTCAGCGTCTATTCAGATCAATTTGACTAATCTGGCCCCCGTTGATGAATAACGGGAGATCGATTGTGCAACTTTTCAAGCAGTTTATCGCTGGCGCGGCAGTTGCCGCGCTGGTGGCATTGAGTGCTACCGCCAAAGCGGGGCCTCAGGGCTACGCAGACCCCTACGGTGCCGACAATTACGATTTCGCCCGTGTCACCGAGGTGACTCCCGTCTACACCGAAGTAGAAGTACGCTCTCCACGCACCTACTGCCGGGATGAACAGGTGGCCTATCGGGAGCCGACCTCTCCGGCAGGTACACTGGTTGGTGGATTGATCGGCGCAGCGGTGGGCAATAGCCTGGGCCGAAGTGGCCATCGGGGTCGCTATCATCACCACGGTGGCAATCGCGGTGGGGCTACAGTGGCTGGAGCCTTAGTTGGTGCTCTGGTGGGCAACCAGGTCAGCCGCGCCAACTCCCGGACCTATTACGCCACAGAATCCCGCTGTCAGGTTGTCGACGAGTTCAGCTCGCGTAGGGAATTAGTCGGATACGATGTCCGCTATCGGTATAATGGTCAGGTTTATCTGACTCGCACCGATTACCATCCGGGCGATAGAATCCGGGTTCGTGTCGCAGTCTCGCCGGCGCCTTGAGCGGGTGAGAGGGCGGTCGAAGATCGTTAAAGGTGGAAAACCAGGACATCCACAGGAGCCGCACCGTGAAATCCAGCCGCACTTTTTTACGGCATTTTATTCTCCTACTCGCTCTGTTACCGGGGCTATGTGCCGCCTCCTGGCAGGGGGGGATTGCCTCCGAGAGGGAAGCCTACCGGCATGACTTCCGCTGGGCACAGGACGGGGGGGTCTCCAGGGAGAAGGCCGCCTCAATGGTGAAGCGGCGTTACGGCGGCAAAATCCTGTCGGTTTCTGAAACCCGCAGGAAGGGCCAGGCGGTCTACCGGGTGAAGGGGTTGTCTGACAAGAGTCAGGTCTATGTGGTCTTTGTGGACAAGCGCAGCGGGCGTATCTCCCGTTAATTGTCTGCTGCTTTGGATATAGAGTACAAAGATTGGTCCACAGCAGATAGATCCGCAGTACTAGCCGTACAAAGGAAAAGAATATGCGCGCACTATTGGTCGAAGACGAAGTTCTACTGCGACAGCAACTGGCGGACTCACTGCGCGATGCCGGTTATACCGTAGATGAGGCCCCAGATGGGGAGGAGGCGCTCTATCTAGGGCGCGAATACCCCTACGATATAGCGGTGATGGATCTGGGCCTGCCCAAAATGGACGGCATCCAGGTTATTCAAACCCTGCGCAGGGAAGACAAACATTTCCCCATTCTGATTCTCACTGCCCGAGGCCACTGGCAGGAGCGTGTGGCGGGATTGGAAGCTGGTGGCGACGACTACCTAGTAAAACCCTTCCACACCGAAGAACTGCTGGCGCGCCTGAATGCCCTGGTGCGCCGCTCCGCCGGTTTCTCCTCTCCGACTATTAAAGCGGGGCCGATTCTACTGGATACCAGTTCTCAGCGGGTCACCGTCAATGACGCTGAATTGGAGCTGACCTCTTTTGAATATAAGGTTCTCGAATACCTGATGCTGCACCCGGATGAAGTGGTGTCGAAGACCACCCTCACCGAACATATCTATGAGCAGGATCGTGATCGCGATAGCAATGTGATCGAAGTGTTTATCGGGCGTCTACGCAAGAAATTTGATGCAGCGGCGCAGCTGAAGCCCATCGAAACTTTGCGCGGACGCGGATACCGCTTCGTCGCACCACGTTAGCTAATCTGAGATGCGCCTGTTTTCCTTTTGGCTGAACTCCCTCAAGGGCCGCCTGGCACTGGTGACCAGCTTGGTACTGGTGGCTTTTATGCTGCTTATTTCCGGTGTTTTGGAGCACGCCTACCGCACCTCCCTAGATGAGGCTAAGCAGCGCGAATTGCAGCTGTACATTTACACGTTACTGGCACTGGCTGAGCCTGAGGGTGATAGTTTGGTGCTGCCGCCGGAGCTGCCCGAGCAGCGCTTTAATCAGCCGGACTCCGGTCTGATTGGGGCGGTATTGGATGGTGAGGGCCGGGTTATCTGGCGCTCCGAGTCGGCTTTGGCCATGCCGGAGATAGAGTTTTCCCCACTGCCCCAAGGGCAGCAATCCTTTATGCCGGTTTCCCTACCGGGCGGCGATGCCAATTACAGCAGTTTTCGCCAGGGCGTAGCCTGGGGCCTGGAAGGTGAAAACCCTTTTACTTTTGTGGTACTGGAAGATGCTGCGCCGTTACAGGCGCAGGTGGGGCAGTTTCGCTCCACCATCTGGAACTGGCTGGGGGTCGTCGCACTGCTGCTGATTCTGGCTCAGTGGCTGGTGCTGCGCTGGGGTTTTGCCCCCTTGCGGGCGCTGGCCCAGGCCCTGCGCGATATGCAGCAGGGCGGCAGCGACCACCTGGAGGGGGATTTTCCCCAAGAGCTGCGCCCGCTGACCGACAATTTAAATCTATTGATTGAAAACGAGCGGCGACAGCGAGAAAAAACCCGCCACACCCTGGCCGATCTAGCCCACAGTTTGAAAACCCCTTTGGCGGTGCTCAAGGGGCTGAGCCTGGAAAAAGACCCTCTGGCTGCCGGTAAAACCCTGGCGGACCAGGTACAGCGCATGGATAGCATTATCAGTTACCAGTTGCAGCGCGCGGTAACCAGCTCACCAAAATCGATTTTGCGCGGCACCCCGGTGGCGCCGCTGTTGGAAAAGATCCTGGACGCCCTGGAGAAGGTGTATCGCAGCCGACCCAGTGAGGTACACAAGGATTGCGCCAAGCACGCCCTATTTTATGGCGATGAGGGCGATTTGATGGAGCTGCTCGGCAACCTGTTGGACAACGCCTACAAGTACGGCGCAGGTGAGGTATACGTGACTATCGACAATCCCGATGATGGGCGCAAGCTGTCGATTTGTGTTGCCGACAATGGACCAGGCCTCGACGGCAATAAGTGGCGGGAAGTGACCCAGCGCGGTGTGCGCGCCGATCAGCAACAACCGGGCCAGGGGATAGGCCTGGCTGTTGTGATGGATATTGTCGAGAGCTATCAGGGGCGAATCAGCGCTGAACCTCTGTCCCAGGGGGGGACGGCAATTACCGTACAGCTGTAATTGCCCCTAAGCGATCACCTTCAACCCGCTCTAATTAGAACCAACTTTCCTGCATATCGAATGGCAAGCTGTTGCCACTTTGCAGCAGCGCGATCCAGGGCTGGATATTGGGAAGTTCCCACTCATGGTAAAAGCGGGCGGTGTGTATCTTGCCGCGGTAGAAATTTGCATCCTCTTCGCTTACTGTCCCATCCAGGGCTTTCGCAGCAATGATTGCCTGACGCAGCCAAGTCCAGGCGACCAGAATACAGCCAAAGACATCCAGATATAGGGTGGCATTGCTGAGGCCGCGATCGACATTTTCCTGAAGCTGGGTAAACAGGGCCATACCAGTTTCGTCGAGCTTCTCCAGGGCTGCTTCCAGAGCATTGGCCATGGCAACCAAACATTCCTTGTCACGCGCCTGCATTACCGTATTGCGGATTTCTGCCTGTAGCAGCTGGTAGGCCTGGAAATTTTTGCTCGGCACCTTGCGCGCGAGCAGGTCCAGAGCGTGGATACCTTCGGTGCCTTCGTGAATCGCATTGAGGCGGTTGTCGCGGTATAGCTGCTCGAGGGGGAACTCGCGGATATAACCGGCTCCTCCAAGTACTTGGATTGCCAGCTCATTGGCCTTGAGGCAGTACTTGGATGGCCACGATTTCACTACAGGAGTGATCAGGTCTAACAGAGTCGCGGCGTGTTGGCGCTGCTCTTCGGTAGGTGCACTGTGCTGGTCTTCATACAGTGAGGTCGCGTAAACACTCAGGCCCAGGCCGCCCTCGGCATAGGCCTTTTGCATCAGCAGCATACGGCGCACGTCGGCGTGCTGGATAATCGGAATTTGCTTTGAGGCGGGGTCGCGGTTGGAGGGTAGGCGACCCTGGGGGCGCTCCCTGGCGTATTGCAGAGAATAAACATAGCCTTGATAGCCTAAAACCGAGGCGCCGGCGCCAACGCTGATACGTGCCTCGTTCATCATCTGGAACATGTACTTGAGCCCTTGGTGGGGCTCGCCAATCAAATAGCCTATGGCACCCTGATCTTCTCCGAAGCTCAATACCGTAGAGGTGGTATTGCGATAGCCCATTTTGTGCAGTAACCCGGCCAGCTTGACATCGTTGCGCTCACCCACTTGGCCGTGTTCGTCAAGGAGGAATTTGGGAACCAGAAAAAGGGATATTCCTTTGACCCCGGTGGGTGCACCTTTAATTTTTGCCAGTACTAGGTGAACGATATTTTCAGTCAGGGACTGGTCGCCACCGGAAATATACATTTTTTGTCCGCGAATTCGGTAGCTGCCGTCTCCCGTAGGTTCCGCGCTCGTGCGAATATCGGCGAGGGCGGAGCCCTGATCGGGCTCGGTCAGAGCCATGGTGCCGGCGAAGCGGCCATCCATCATTTGGGGTAAGAACTGCCCCTTGAGCGTCTCACTGCCAAATGAGCGAAGCAGATTGGCGGCGCCAATGGTGAGGAAGGGGTAGCTGGCACTGGCGATATTGGCCGCACTGACATAGGCGAGGGCAGTGCGCATGATGATTTCGGGAAGCTGTAAGCCGCCCTCTTCGAAATCGCAGTGGGCCGCGAGAAATCCAGCCTCGGAAAATGCGTCCCAAGACTGTTTGGTCTCCTCGATCAACAGTACCTTTTCCCCATCAAAACTGGGTTCATTGGCATCCCCTTTGGCATTGTGATTGGCGAAAAATTTCTCGGCAATCGTACGCGCGGTTTTCAGTGTTGCATCAAAAATTTCGCGAGAGTGTTCGCTGTAGCGCGGCCTTTGCAGCAGCGCTTCGGTATCGAGAAATTCATAGAGAAAAAATTCGGTATCGCGCTCGTTGAGCAATGGATGGGCCATGCCTACCTCGTAATTTATTTTTATTCAAAATTTACTGACCCGGTAATGGAGACGATGGATTCTTATCGATTTCATTCGGCCAGTGATCGATCCTGTCACATCTATGAGTCGTACTTGTTCGTTAACTGGGTTGCATGCCAGGTCAGTTCACAAGTAAACGCGCCCAGATGTGAAGGGGCAATGACTTTTTGTGTGATCGCACTTGGCGATATGGTGGGAGAGGGTATTCAGGTGTACGGGGTATGCGGTTTAAGCCCTATATTAATGACCTGTTGAGATAGCAGGTTTAATCCGTAGCGTTTTGGTAGGCCGGTGCAGCCCCCTCCGTAGGGCGGGGGATTACTTGATTCCACAGTCCGCGGGCGAGTTCCGAGGGATTCTTTCTACAGCCATCGGCAATCCAGGCCGCAATGGCTTGCGCCACATCAGGCCACTGGATACGCAGAGGAGGGGGGTGGTTTTTAAGCCATGAGCGGATACTGTTGGCGTTGATTGAGCTTACAATCTTGGCTAGGCGCAATTGCGCCAATGCTTTTGCATTGGCCTCCTGCTCAAACTGGTAGGCGAGTGGGCGGCTTAGTATCGGTTTGCCCAAGGATAACGCCTCTGCCAATAATTCAAATCCACTGTTGCAAATCACTGCCCTGGCATTGGCCAAATCTCTCTGGAAGCCTTCAGTGGATGGTGCTTTTATTTCGATATTTTCGGCGGTGGGCAAATTTTCCGGTACGCCGTACACAACAAATTGCCGTTCGATCCTGGATAATTCTTCGAGCATTGGGGTGGGGTGCTCAAATGGCAGGTAAACGAGAATATAGTTTGCGGTGTCGTTTTCAGGTTTGGGTTGTGGGGGGACAATCGGGGGGAGTATAGGATTGCCGAAATGGTGCCAGTGCAGGCCCAGACTCTTATTTGTCGGTGCAAAAATGCGCAGAACGGTATGAAACAGCCAATTAAATCTGGGCATAGGGATAGGGTAGAGAAAAGCGTATTGGTGACCAATTCCTACGCTGGGTTTTTTACGCATTTTGGCCGCCCAGGCAGTAACGGGTTCGTAGTCGCTAATCACCAGATCAAACTCGTTGAGGGGGAGTTCACGAACATCTTTAATGAAGCGGCGAATCTTCAGTTGGGCAAGAGTGGTAAAACTTTTTAGGCGGCCTTCGCTGTGTACAATGGTCATTCCCTCGCGCCACCAAAACTGCCCAAACAACTCCATGCCAAATAAGTTTTCCTTTGGCCGCCCAGAAAATAACCACTGGATTTTGATTTCTGGATACTGCTGTAATGCTTTGGCCAGGGTGCGTGAGCGGGCAATGTGTCCATTACCTGTAGCCTGCACGCCGTAAAGTATTTTCATAAAAAAACTGCGCCCATGGCTAATGCAACACAGCTACCGAGGATGGCCCCGGCAAAAATATCAGAGGGAAAATGAACCCCAAGACCTACTCTTGCAGCACCGACACCTGTGGCCCAGATGAACCCCAGTCCCCATATTGGGCTGACTTGATGAGTCATATATGTAATGAAAAGAAAGGCTGCTGAGGTATGCCCAGACGGCAGGCTGAAGCGGTCGTGGGCGATTATAATTGGACGCATGCCGGGAATAGCCTGGGGTGGGCGTCTGCGACGGGTAGTGTTTTTAATGGTCCAATACAGAGAGCGTTCCACTGCCAGCGCAGAACAAGCGACAATAAAAAGCTGGATGGCCGCATTGGCAATGACATAACTGACCAGAACCACGACCGTGAGCCAGCCGTCGCCAGACTTGGATAGCCACAGATACCTTTTTCGTGAAGTCGGGCGTGCCGCCCGTTCCGTCAGGTACAGGACCAGGGACACATCAATACTCTTCAGGTTCATGGATAAGTCTCGCATCCCGCAAACTTAAGAATTGATTATTGCACGGAGTTGACCAAATGATGTCGCAATTGTGAAATCTCCAAATAGAGATTTTTTACGACGTTTAAGCGATTTATTAAAATTTGGCAGAAAATTCTTAATGGCGAGTTTCTAGTGGGAGTGGGAGACAGGTTTGGTCAGTGAGACAAAAGGAGCAACTTAGTTGCTCCTTGCGCCACGGCAAAATAGAAATACAGGAAACAGGGGAATTATCGATTAAGCGATTTTGATGTCGATCGCACTGGAGCCCGGCAAACTTTCTACAAGTTTGGGGCCGCAGAGTTTGGATGGAGTGAAATAGCCGCCTTCGCCTCGGTAGTCGAGCAGGTATTGCATGACCGAGAGAGAGCCGGAGACGGTAACATCGTAGCCATTCGCCGTTGTGACGCGCCCCACTTTGCGCTCACCGCGTCGGTCATTGCGGACCTCCCCCCAGACCCAGGTCTTTTGACCTGCGCGAAGCTCTTCAGTGGGCCCCTGAACAGACCTGCCTACCTTGGACTTCAGCCAATTTTGCAACCAGCGGCTACGCAGGAGCCAGCGAAATCCATTCAGGTGTTTTAGCTTCTTGGCCCGCGCCGGACTCATTGGAATATAGGCCTCTATATTTTGGATACCGGTTGAATGGTAAGCCGTGGAAATATCGCCCCAGGGAATCGCCACGGCAAACTTGTCGCCCCTGCCAAAGTCGATGCGACGGGTTAGCTGGCCATGGCCGATAGTCTCAATTTTACCGTTGCGCCGAATGGCACCGCCTATCCCCAGGCTTTCGATAGAAGTCTTGGCTGTACCGGGACTCAACTTGGAGTCTGAATCAAAGCCTAGAGTCAGGTGCGTAGCCGATGGCAGGGCGTTGTGTAATGCCGCCGCCAAGCAGTCCGTGGGAATTACATCAAAACCTGTGCCTGGGCACAGCACTATCCCGGCCGTTTTGGCCGCGCCGTCCAGCCTTTGAGCAGCTTCGTAAACGTCGATTTCGCCGGTGATGTCCTGGTAGTGAGTGCGGCTGTTGAGGCAGGCCCGCATCATGGGTTCGGCTGTCGTAGAAAATGGGCCGGCACAGTGGATGACCAGATATATATCCTGCAGGCTGCGCTCCAGGATTTCTGCAGTATCCAGGTCAATGGCCATGGCTGGCAGGTTCAATGCATCCGCCAGGGGCTGTAGCTTTTGGGCATTGCGCCCCGCCAGAATTGGGCGGAACCCCTGGGCTACGGCCTGGCGCGCGATCAGCTCGCCGGTGTAGCCATAGGCGCCATAGATCATAATGTTTTTATTGTTCACCGGAGGTCCTTGTGCAGTCTAGGGCTGATGGATTGTGCAGGACGCGCCTGTTCCTCTACCCGATGTTTTTTATACTTGCCGATGGAGCTTTACCGGGGTTTATTGCCCAGGGGTACAGCGGGTCGGGTTTATATCGGCTAGAAGGCTTTTTCGAGTTTGAAGCGGGGTAGGGTGCAGCCATTCTGATCCAGAGTTTCGGTAAACATGCTTAATGGCCTCGCCGATAGTACATACTCACCATAAAGGGCGCGGTATATAACTAGCTGTTCATCGGTCTCGCTGTGGGTAGCCGTGTGCAGGACTTCGTAAAGATTGCCTTTGTAGTGACGATATAGGCCGGGTTTCATGGCTAAAAATTAACTCAAGTGGTGCGGGGATAGCTGCAGCTGTTCGACTCGTCGGCCGTGGAGAACTGCCACACCGGAATAGCGGTGTTCCCCGGTGGAAGTAAATTCAAATTCATAGTGACGCTGCAGGCTGATCTGGCCTCGCCGGTCACGTTTCAAGCGTGTGCGTATTAGCAAGACGGTATCGTCGAGCAGCTGCACGCCCAATTGTTTGCAGTGATTGGACGCTGCGCGCTTTACCTGTTCTTTTGCCGCCATATTCGCCCAGATATACCAAGCCGCGGCTGCTAATAACAGGAACCAAAGAAGATCGCCAGGTGAGTAGTACATTGTTCTACAGTTGCTATGATCGCGTTGCGCAAGAATAACATTGAAGGGGTAGGGATGTCTGGCACCATAATGATTACAGGCTGTAATCGTGGCATAGGTCTCGAGTTAGCCAGCCAATTTGCCCAGGATGGGTGGCGTGTATTTGCCTGCTGTAGGGATCTCAAGAAAGCAGAGGATCTCCAGTCACTACAGGCGGAGTTTCCTCGGGTACAGCCACTTCAACTGGATGTGACCGACTATGACCAAATGATCTCGCTCGGCAAGGCTTTGCATGGGGAGCCAATCGATATTCTCCTCAATAATGCCGGTTATTACGGTCCAAAGGGCACCAGCTTTGGACAGGTGGATCGCGAGGAATGGCGCCGTGTGCTGGAGTCGAACACGATCGCCCCCTACATGATGGCGGAAACCTTCTGTGACAATGTGGCGGCCAGTGAGTACAAGCTGATGGCCATGATGAGTAGCAAGGTGGGCAGCATTGCCGATAACCGCTCTGGTGGCGGCTATATCTATCGAAGCTCAAAGACGGCTCTCAATCAGGTTGTTAAAAGCCTATCGATCGATCTTAAAGAGCGGGGAATTGCGGTGTTGGCCCTGCACCCCGGCTGGGTGCAAACTGCGATGGGGGGCCCCGGAGCCTTGATCTCAGCGGCGCAAAGTACAAAAGCGCTGAAAAAAATTCTAGTTGGTGCGGATCTGGGGAAAAGCGGTCATTTTTACAACTATGATGGCAGCGAAATTCCCTGGTAACTCGGCAGTCGATACTTCAATGCAGATATTCTAGGAGACTCATTTAACAAGACGCTATTTCCCGGAGGGGAGAGGGGGCGCTCCACCTTTTGCAAGATTGGGCAAGGATATGGAAGAAGTCTAATACCTGCTGATCACCTAGCCGCGGGAAAATACATCCATTGCTAGGGTAACTCCCTAGGTCTATCCCCCCGTTCATGGTCTTAAGTGTGGCGAAAAAACATTTGAGGCGAGGAATGGTTGGTCAGTATCAAGTGCAGTGGAGACAGGCTGAAATCAATGAGCGGTGAAATAAAAGGCTATAGAAACCAAAGTGTGCCCTCCCAGCAACGCTTTATAACCGGTTCCCGTATGGTGCTGAGTGGGTTTCTGGCGGTTGCTGTGGCCTCTCTGGTGGATCTACCCGCTTGGGTGGCGGTACTGGGCGCTACTGCCTATTTTGCCAGGGGATCGAGCCTGCGTGCGGGCAGTTATAATCTGGCCTGTACGGTGACCGGTCTTGGACTCGGTTTCGTTGTTCAGGCGGTGATTGCAAAGTGGCCGTTAGAGCTGACCTTGCTGTCTCTGCCACTGGCTCTTTTGTTTTCAGCGGTTGGGGCCTGGGCAATGGGATTGGTGACAGGGATAAGTAATATTGCCAGCTATGCAATTGGTATCCTGATTGCTTTTGCAGCGCCACTGCCAATCTCTCTGGATAGTTATTTCTTACTTATCGCCGCTTCTGCAGTAGGTGCCATTTCGGCTGGTCTGGCTGATTATTTCTGGCCAGGGAGGTCGGCTATCTCCTGCTAATTTGAGGTGGAATACACCGGGCAAATAACGTTCTCCGTATTATCTTTGCGTGAAATATTTCTTAGGGGTATCAGTCATGTTTAAGCGCATCTTGTTCTTAGGGGCTTTGGCATTTGTAAGTGCACTGGCATTTACCGATCCAGTGGTTCCAAATTCTGGCGAGGATTCTGAGCTGGAGTACCTTTTGTATTCTGCGACACTCTAAATTTATGGTTTAGCTGGTCGGTAATTTTCGCAACAATGCACATGGGGGTGCGGTATGGAAACAACATATTGGCATGAGAAATGGAAGAGAAATGATATTGGTTTTCATGAGGCCAGCGGAAATTCCCTGCTGTCGGAATTTTTTGCCGAGCTCTCTTTGTCAAAAGGTGACCGGGTGTTTATCCCGCTCTGTGGCAAGACTCGGGATATTGCCTGGTTATTATCTCGTGGCTATGGCGTTGTTGGTGCCGAATTAAGCGAGCTGGCGGTACAGCAGCTTTTCATGGAGCTGGAATTAATACCCGAAATTGAGCAGGCCGGAGAGCTTAAGCGCTATTGGGCGAAAAATATTGAAATTTTTGTCGGCGACATTTTTGACTTAACTGAGAAACATTTGCGCGATGTCTCTGCCATTTATGACCGGGCAGCCTTGGTCGCATTGCCTGCGGATATTCGTCAACGGTATACACAGCACCTTATGGCGGTCACTAAAGTGGTTCCGCAGCTACTGATATCCTTTGAATATGAGCAGTCCCAGTTAAGCGGCCCACCCTTTTCGATCAGTTCCCGCGAAATTTATGATCATTACAATGCAAATTACCATGTGAAAAAGTTGGCTTCCCGAGATGTGCTCGGTGGTTTGAAAGGCCTGGTACCCGCTCAGGAAGTAGCCTGGTTACTCTCTAGGCGATAAGTGATTGAAGTTCATGGTGAACTATAGCGCAGAGACCGGTTAGCTGGGGAGTTGCGGTAACGCTTGAGTCCCGGCGATAAGCGCTTCCTTTTTTTGCTTAGGCCACTTCTTGATCGCTATTTCCAGCTTCAATGCCGTTGATTTGTTTTGCGTTTGTGCTTGGTATTCCAAGGTGAGGGGCCCTTTTCCGCGAAGGGCCTTGGCGGCCTTGGGGCCACCGGTACTGTGCTCGGCAAAGCGTCGTTGAATGTCTCTGGTAATTCCGGTGTAGAGGGAGCCATTTGCGGTGCGGATTAAATAAACAAACCAAGTATTCATTAAATTATGTTCAGATGACAACTTGCCGAGGTGTTATAGCTCATTAAAAAAGACACTGCTGCTCTCCAGCCTGAGGTGGTGGATCAAATTGGCTGCAATCTAAAAGTAGGCGTCGGTGATTTAAGCCCAGTTTCCTGATGGCGACAATAAAACGTTGGCGCAGCAGTTGGGCGAAAACCCCAGTACCCTGGCGCCGCTGGGAAAAATCACTTTGATAATCCTGCCCGCCTCGGCTCTGCTGTATCAAACTCATGACATGGTCAGCTCTGTGCGGGTAGTGTATCGCGAGCCACTCGCGAAAAAGTGGTGCTACTTCATGGGGGAGGCGTAGCAATATATAGGCCGCCCGTTCGGCACCCGATTCTCTCCCGGATTTTAAGATGGCCTCTAGTTCACAGTCATTGAGAGCTGGAATCATCGGCGCGGCAAGTACCGCCGTGGGTATCCCGTTTTCACTCAATGCTCCAATCGTGCGCAGACGCGCCTTGGGCCCGGCGGTACGTGGCTCCAGCTTCCTTTTTAAGTCATTGTCTAATGTTGTCACACTCACTGCTACTTGAGCGAGGTTATCCTGGGCCATTTCAGCAAGGATAGGGAGATCCCGTAAAATTAACTGGCTTTTAGTGATAATGGTTACTGGTTGGCGAAACTTTTGCATCACCTCTAGCAGTGTACGAGTTATCCCCTTTTCTTTTTCTAGGGGCTGGTAGGGGTCGGTATTCGCTCCCAAGGCGATAGGGCTGCAGACATAGTTCGGCTTGCGCAGGGCCTTCTCCAGCAATTCTGCCGCGTTTGGTTTAAAAAAGATCTTGGTTTCAAAATCCAGGCCAGGAGATAGGTCCATATAAGCGTGGGCCGGCCTGGCATAGCAATAAACACAACCGTGCTCACAACCCCGATAGGGATTGATAGACTGGGTAAAGGGGATATCTGGTGACTGATTGGTTGCGATAATTGACTTTGCTTTTTCTTCAATTGAAGTCGTCAGCAGTTGTTCCAGAGGTTCTGCTTCAGTTTGCCAGCCATCGCTTTCACGAGTGCTCGAGTATTCGGCAAAGCGGCCGGTGATATTACTGGCTGCGCCGCGTCCCTTGTAAAAGGGTTGTGGTTTGTCGGGCTCTCTACGTTTCATTGCGACTTAATGGGCTGTATGTTTGTACAGTTTACGATTTCATCTCGATACAAAGCAATGGGCTAGTCATCTTTATGATGGTCTGGACTGGGTAGTCATTGGCAGGCAGATTACGCCGAGCGACAGAGTACTTGCTTCCAGTGTTCGGCATACGGCCTTACGGACCCCTCAATAGGACTGGCTGCCAGCGGTTGGCTAGCGGTGTGTATGCCCTAGGTTCAGCTTATAAGGCGGCTACGGAATTGTATTTGGGGGGTATTGTGAGACCTGGTCGTTCATCATCCCAGATCATATTAACGATCTTCCAGGAGCGACCGTCATTGTAGAGCTGGATACTGTTGATTCCTCTCTTGATAAACTGGGTTTTATCGCTATCTCTCCAGGCCTCATACGTACTAAAGGCGTGGGCAATATTGCCAAAAGATTCGATGACACTGTGAGTCTCGACCTCATAGAAAGCCGCTCCTTGTACCAACTGCTGAAAATTTTCAGGGTAATCCTGAATATCCATAACCAGTGCCTGAGGATTACCTTGACGGTCCACTGAAGTGCGGATCATCTTGGCATAGGGAGTAAATAATTCCAGTTGCTCCTGCCAGTTACGCTTAAAATATTCTGGGCCAGAGACTAAATCATAAAGCTGCGTGAGGAGTGCCTTTATTTTCTTTTCTGAATTCATAGAGAGTCCCTTGTCGTGGTGAATTTGTGATTCGCAAAAGCTTTACAAAGTAAATATCAGGGCTTTAAATAGCCTGTCTCGTTAAATTTTATTGTTTCTATTAACGCGTTGAGCCGAATTGATCGGCTCATAGGAAAGCCTGGATGGAATTTTACCGCTCCCACGGATTTTTTGCCAGTGAGCAGATGTATCGTTGATGGTCCAAGAATGGACTTTAGAGGTCTTATGTTTAAGGGGTACAGAGGTTTCTGACATCTGCTCACTTTGGGACGGTGTCTCAAATCCTATGCTCTCAGGATGAGCAGAATCTTTTTTTGAAGCATTGCGTATATCGGATAGTACCTTTTCAATCCCCCTGTTATTCTCGGAGGTAAGTATGTGGGGGCAAAGGTTAAGTGAGGCTGCTTACAAAAATTTTAGGTGTGATATCTACGATATTGTTCGATGAAAATTTGTTAGTGAATTTTGTGGTGTGTTTTTCCGTTTGGGTTTTTTGATGAAGGTGAAAGCTGGTACAGAATATTAAGTTTGATGGCTGATCAATTCCTTCAGTTTGACTTCCTTACTGGTCATTGTTGGCGGTATTGTTGTCAGGGGTTAAAGTTGCTGAAAATTTATATTCATTTTTTTTAGAGTTAATCGCCCTGTAGCGGTATCCTATTTTTCTGAAATATTAAAAACTATAAGGGTTAAGTATGTCTTTGCTATTAGCTATGTTTGGTTTCTCTTTGACGATGTCAATCACGCCGGGACCTGTTAATATGGTTATCATCTCATCGGGTGTACAGCATGGTTTTGCTCGTACTATTCCATTTGTATCTGGGGCAACAATAGGTTTCACTTTGTTGCTTGCTGCCATTGGTTTTGGTTTTTATCAGTTGTTGGATAGCTACCCCCAAATTTTGCACTTCCTCGCAGTTGCTGGGTGCGCGTATGTCATCTATATGGGTTATAAGATAGCCTCTGCGCCCACGGATAAGATTGATGTTGCTGAAAGATCGCTACCCCGCTTCTATGAGGGTTTTCTCTTGCAGTGGTTAAACCCAAAAGCTTGGGTAGCCTGCGTATCTGGGGTTGCCTTATTCTCCAGTCCGCATAATCAGTCAAGCCTTCTTTACTTTGTGCTTATATACTTTTTTGTTTGTTATCTGTCCCTGGCTCTTTGGGCTTTTGCTGGAGATAAAATTCGCCTGTTTTTGAATGGTGAGTTCTCACTCAAAGTATTTAATCTGGCGATGGGGCTACTGCTAATATTGTGTGCTGCTTACCTGATGTATTCACATGTTTTAGGGGCCTAAACGTTTCTGCTGTTAATAATTTTTAGGTGTTTAATGACTGGCTATCACACCAGGTTCAGTTTGCATGCTTTGATGTTCTTGTCATTGTCAGTAATGTTGTCTGTGTGATGTGTCATCATGTGTGGTTGTTTCTGTGAAATTCATGCCGTTCACACGAGAAGTTGGCAGAAATGAGGCTCTATCCATTGAATTGACTGATAGGTCTAATGGCGCTGTTCAGGGGGTTGCATTTTTTCGAGTATGTATGCCTGTTAATGTGAGTTTAATAAAGCAGGCGTTTTCATTTGTGCATCAATTACACCCGATGCTCCGGGCGCGTGTAGAAAGGGGGGGGCATCTACAGTGGCGGTGTGACGTTGATTTTAGCTCGATAGAATTTGATGTCCGTATTCTCGATGGCACTTTGGACTTCGAAAGGGAGTTCTATCTCCAGGGAATCCACCCAGTAATTCTGGAGAAAATGTCGTACAGAGTTACTATCTATGTAAACTCTTCGGGGCAAGTGGCCTGGATAGCTGTCACTGTTAATCATGCTGCAATGGATGCAATATCTATTGTGATTTTGTTTCGTTATCTAGATGATTACTTAAAGGGTAAGCTTTGCACACCCTCTAAATCACTTCCGTTTCTGCAGGCAGTCGAGCAATATTTGTATAAAGGTGGGCAAGAAAAAAAGATACCCCTCCCTGTTGCAGAAGAAGTTCCTGTGCCGTGGTTAGTTGAAAAGCCTGCTGCTGCACCTCAACGGGTGGGGATGGCAACTTATAGGAAAATACCTGCTGAGTCGATCGTAAGGTTACATGATCTCGCAAAAAAACATAGGGTAAAACTTGCAGCCCTGTATAGCGCCGTGGCGATTTATGCTGGAAAATGTCTTCCTAATAGTGGTCTTTGGAATGATATTTTATTGCCGGTAAATATACGTAGCCTCTGTAATCCGCCCATCAGTTTTGATGTTATTGGCGAATATATTTCTTTCGTAGACTTGGTGGTGTCACCCGATCTGTGTTGTAAAAGTGTGATGTCACTAGCTTCATTGTTGCAAGATAAATTATCTTTTATTTTAAGGCGAGAGAGCTTGCGCTTGGCTGAGCAAAGGCCTGAATATAAGTTGGCTGAAATCATAGAAAAAGCAGATTTTTACGCAGCTAAAAAACCAAATTTTGTCTCCGGGATATGTATTTCTGATGTTGGTTGTTTAGAATCTCTGGTGGGTGAGCTTACTTTTTTCGATTTAAGAGTCGCTATGACGGTTCAAACTCATGGCGCACATCCAATGATGATAGCTACGGAGACTACAAAAAGTGAAAGCATTTTTTCTTTTGGCTATTGTGAACCACTCACCAGTAGAGAAAGTGCTTTGTGTTTTATAAGTCACTTTATGGGAATGCTAAATTCGCTCCAATTTGACAGTTAGTCTCGTTGGTTCGGTTAGCTCTCTCTATACTATTTAATTCGTTGTCGATACCTGAAAACACGGCAAAGAAAACTTATGCAGTACAAGCCCTTTTCACGTCCTCTGGGATACCAGGAGGCATTATTTACTGAGTTGACTAGATGGTCTTGCGGTGGGGTTCAGTTGCTCTCCTTTGTCAGGATCTGTGAGCCCCTGAAGGTCGAGGTATTGCAAAGGGCTTTTGCGCTACTGCATGGTATGCATCCGATGCTGCAGGCGCGCGTTGTAAGGGGGGATTCTCTTTTTTGGCGCTGTGATGTAGATTTTGCAAGCGTTCCATTTGAGGTTCAGGTGCTAAAAAAGCCGTTTAATTTTGGAAAAGAATATTCTCTACTTGGTAATAAAAAAATTCAGGTGGATAAATATTCTTATCGAGTTCGTCTTTTTAGTAATAGCGATGGTTTAGTGGAGTGGGCGGCCGTGTTGACTAATCATGCCGCAATTGATGGGCGCTCCATTATGACAATGTTTTGTTATTTAGATTTTTTTATCCAAGATGGATTTAAGACTAAGTTGAACCCCTTGCCTATGTACAGCGGGGTCACTGATCACTTGAAGGCAGCCGGACAAATTGGCCGGGAGGTTTTACTATACCATAAACAGGGGCTGACCTTGTGGCCAGTGGAATCCCCGGCCCCCGCATCTAAACGTCGTAGTCAGGCGACTTATCGAGAACGGTCACCTGCGCTGTTGCAGTCGCTATCCTTATATGGAAAAGCTCATGAAATTAACTTGAGTGCGTTGCTCTGTGCAGTGGCTGTAAAGGCCTCGAGGGTATTGCCGGTCTATCATCCCTGGGTTGAAGTTGTATTTCCCGTTGATGCCCGGAAATTGTGCCAGCCAAAAGTTGGCTTGGATACGGTGGGCTGCTTTTCTGCAGTCATGACGCTGGAGCTAGCCCCAGAGATATTACAGGTTGACTTAATTGTGCTAGCCAAATGGATTCAGCAACAGCTGAACAAGCGAGTTATGGAAAGGGAATCACATGCCTTTGATTTGAAGATAGATTATAAGCTGCAAACCATTACTGATATGGCAAAAGAGTATGCGAAAAAGAAAGCGTATTTCCCTTCGGGGATTTGCGTTTCAAATGTGGGGAGTATGCGTACTCTTGCCAGTGATCTAAAGTATTTTGAGATTGAGGCAGGTATGTTGATTCAAAATCATGGGACGCATCCGATAATGGTGATTACTTATTCAACCACTCGTCGTTCAGTATTTGTGTTTGGTTATTGCGAGCCCTTAATGAGTAAAAAAAGCGCTCTGCTTTATGTGGAGCGCTATATGGATTTATTGAAGTCTCTGCTGGGTGATGTTTCATAAGGTGCTTGATTGGATCTCTCCGAATTCATAGAAAGCGCGCAGTAAGCCTGAAAGCTTACCTGGTGGCATTTTCAGTGGGAGTCATGCTTGATTTTTTATGAGCCGAGCTGAACTAAATTGATCATTTGGTCATGTTGGCCACTGCTTTATTGCCGTGCAAATCCTCTTTGTTTCCTATACTGATTCTGTAGCCAGTCAGCCCTACTGACTGGCCCTGATAGGCGCCTCAACTTTTGACCAAAGGTCCGACGAGGCAAATGCTTGAGCCCCAAGAGAAACATTATGATCAGTTGGCCACATATAGGTTCTTGGAAAACTGTAGTACCTGATTTGAACTACCGTAGAGTGTGCATTGACGGCTCGGGTTGCGAATTTTAAACACGTTTTTTGGGATAAGATATTGAGAGATGCTGAGGAGAAAGGGGCGGCGGGTCCGGTAGTTCTAATTTCCAGGATATAGAAATTTCCTGGTCATTGTCTGGGAGCATATTAGTGCACGAAGTAGTCACTACTGTAGGTCAGGCGCTTTACCTAGCGGTGGCGGCAGTGTTGGGGCTGGGCATCGCTCGGATACTACGGATCGATAATACCCTCGGCTGCCTGTTAGCGGGTGTTCTGGCTGCTTTCCTGCTCCCAGTGATTGACTATGACACGGGTTTACGTGCGAATAGTCTGAGGGATTTGGTCTTTTTTGTGATTCTCCCGGTTTTGATTTTTGAGTCAGCCTGGCAATTGGAACCAAAAATCTTAAAGCGCTGGATAGGGGCGATCACACTGTTTTCCACTTTGGGATTGGTGGTTTGTGCTTTTCTAATCGCCGCAATTACTTATTATGGCATTGGTCATCCAGAGGGGTTTCCCTGGTTGGCGGCACTGTTGACCGGGGCAATATTGGCTGCGACCGATCCAGTATCGGTGGTCAATAAGCTACGCCAGGAAAAGACAGGTGACGATCTACTGACTCTGGTGGAGGGCGAAAGCCTTTTCAATGATGCGGCGGCAGTAGTGGTCTATTCGCTGGTTTTGGGGTTGGCTACTTACTCGATCGTGGAGGGCTCAGCTGCCAGTGGCGAGGCTCCAGCATTGGGTGTCGTTGCGATTACTGTATATTTTTGCAAAATATTTTTTGGTGGCGTTGCGGTTGGCTTGGTCCTTGGGCTAATTACCACTTTGATTATTTTATTTCTACGCTCTCCCAGTGCGGCATTAATGACACTGGTACTTGCTGCTTTTGGTAGTTTTTACCTGGCGGAGAGTGTTCTACAAGTATCCGGTATTATCTCTGTCATGATTTGTGCCATAGTAACTCGCACCTGCCTGCGCAAGCAAAGCAAAACCTATCTGGCTGATGCGGAACCTACCTGGGAATGGCTCGGATTACTATTCACCGCCATTATCTTTGTCATCATGGGCTTGGTCATTACCTTTGAGATGTTTACGCATCAATGGCTGGCTATGTTGATTGCCACAGCTGCTGCACTCGGCGCACGAGCTCTGTCGGTGGTGCTGGTAGCCCCACTAACCCGATTTGTTGGTCCGCCAATACCGAAGTCCTGGCGGCTCCTGATGAGCTGGGGCGGTTTGCGCGGCGTTATCGCTGTGGCCTTGGTACTCTCTCTTCCGGTTGAACTGCCTTATTGGTGGACGATTCAATCTATGGTGTTTGGTGTTGTACTCTTTTCCCTGTTAGTGCAAGGGACTACCAGCGGACGTCTGATCAGAAAATTAGAGCTTTAAGGTTTACTAATTGACTCTGGGTAGTGATACACGAACCGTGAGGTGAAACGCCATCGAATAGGGAGCCTTTCTTTTCTGCCTAGCACTGCGGCTACGATTCAGAGGTTCTTTAAACGGTTACGGCTGGTTAGTCCCCCCTTAAAATCACACATGAAGCACGGCTAAATTACTGATTGGCAATAATTACGGGGTTGTCCAGTGCCAGCCATATGGCTACAGAGAGCAAGCTTATAGAGAAAAATGTACTCTGTATTTTCTGGCTGGTTGTATTGGTGGCTAGCTTTGCAAGGGTGCCACCAAATACTATCCATCCGAGGTGTGTGGATATATTCAGGGCAGTCATCATTCCGATAAGAATTAAAATCGTTGTGCTAGATTCGTGCTCAAGATTCGGTGCAAATATCGAAAACATTGTGAAGACAATGATCCATCCCTTCACGTTCAAGACTTGAATGAGTATTCCATTCCAGATGGAAATTGTTGGTTTTTTGGTGTGGTTTTTTAGGGGAGAAGGTCTGGCGAAATGATAAGCCAAATAGAGTAAGTAAATGACGCCACCAATCTGGAGTATACGCAGGGCGATTGGGTAATGGGCAAGCCATCCCATTAAGCCAAATCCCACGAGGAATCCTTTTAAAACAAATACCAGATCAATACCTGCCAATAAGGGCAGGGATCTTTTAACACCAAGACTGGCGCCGGCGGCGGCGAAGGTGACGTTAGCGGGACCAGGGCTAAAGATAAGGGGAAACATCACTGCTAGCCAAGTTAGTACAAACTCCAAATTCATAAGATTTTCCTGTGCGACGTCATTGGAGAGGGCCAGACTGCGTGATTGATACTGGATCCCCCTTGTGGCGTTAATTATTCATGCAATAAACCACTAGGTTATTGGGTCAATTTGGCACAAGAGTGTCTTGTGCCCATTTTGGACCGGTGTTAATGAAGTCACTGAGGTTTCACCGACTTCTTTGTAAATTTAATAACCTGGGCGTGGAGAAGAAAATCTTAAGTCGTCGAGGGAGAAGGGTCTTGTATAAAATTGCACTACATCGATTGGATATAGCGGCCTGGAGTGATACCGAAGGCTTTCTTGAAGTTACGAGTCAAATGGCTCTGGTCAAAGAAACCACAGTCAATGGCCACTTCGGCGGAGTTTCCGCCGGCCTGAAATAGAGTACGGGCTTGTTGGGTTTTTAATAGGATCAAGAACTGGTGAGGCGTGATGCCAAATTGCCGGTTAAAGCTTCGAATCAGTTGGTAGCGACTCACATCGGTGTAATGGCACAATTCATCGAGTGTGACATTGCGTTGCCAGTTCTCTCGTAAGTAAGCCTTAGCTAGTGAGGGAGCCCGCTTATCCTTTACACTTTTAGGCTGAAATTTTTGATCGCCGTGTCGGGTAAAAATCTGGGTGATAGCGATAGTTAACAAGCTGTCCGATGCAAGGGCAAGTGACTCTTCCTCCAGGCTGCGGTGCAGTTGATCAAATAGCGAAAAGAGTTGGGGATCATAAATATTTGGTCCCCTTAAAAATGGAGCGGGGGCCAGACCGAAACCGTTGTGCTCCTGCAATATCTGTTCAATGAGCCCTGTATCGAAATAAAACATTCGATAGTGCCAGCCGTGATCACTGCCAGAGAAGCCGGTATGAACTTCGCTGGGATTGATCGCAACGATGCTTCCCTGGGGCAGGATCGCGGTTTCACCGCGATAATCCAATTGTTCCGCTCCGGCCTGGATAATGCCGATGGCAAGTTCGTCGTGCCAATGCTTACCGAAGCAGAACTGGTGAAAATAGGCATGGAAAAGCTCAATACCTGGGTAATCAACGCTTCGCCAGACTTTGGAAAACTCCTTTTGCACCTTAACTCCTGTACATCCCTGAGGCGTGGGGCCTTGAATGAGGGTGTTAAAAGATACCGTTAAGTAATGTAGAAACGCAAAAACTTTAGATTCGCTTGCTCTAGGGGGAATGGCGTGAGGGTGGAGAGGGAGTGGAGAATGCGCAGAGAAAATAAGAAGAGAGCTGCGAGTTGCCCCGCAGCTTAGGCCGGATTATTTCCAGTTAAGAATCACCTTGCCGGATTCCCCTGAGCCCATGGTATCGAAGCCCTTCTGGAAGTCATCGATAGGGAATTGATGGGTGATGATTGGGGTCAGGTCTAGGCCAGACTGAATTAGGCTGGCCATTTTGTACCAGGTCTCGAACATTTCACGTCCGTAGATTCCCTTAATAATCAGGCCTTTGAAGATCACCTGGCTCCAGTCGATGGCCATTTCACCGGCAGGAATGCCGAGCATGGCGATCTTGCCTCCGTGGTTCATGGCGCCGAGCATATCGCGGAAGGCAACCGGCACACCGGACATTTCCAGTCCCACATCGAAGCCTTCGCTCATACCCAGCTCGGCCATCACATCGCCAAGGCTTTCCTTGGCCACATTGACGGCGCGGGTAGCGCCCATCTTACGCGCCAAGTCTAGGCGGTATTCGTTGATATCGGTAATTACCACATGGCGCGCCCCCACATGTTTGGCCACCGCGGCGGCCATAATGCCGATGGGGCCGGCGCCGGTAATCAGTACGTCTTCGCCCACCAGGTCGAAAGAGAGCGCGGTATGCACGGCATTACCGAGGGGGTCGAAGATGGAGGCCAGCTCGTCAGAGATATTGTCTGGGATCTTGAAGGCGTTTAATGCGGGAATAACCAGATATTCGGCAAAGGCGCCCTGGCGGTCCACACCCACACCGTACGTGTTGCGGCATAGATGGCGGCGTCCGGCGCGGCAGTTGCGGCAGTGGCCACAGGTGATATGGCCTTCGCCGGAAACGCGATCGCCCACTTTGAAGCCGGCGACTTCCTGCCCCATACCAACCACCTCACCTACATATTCGTGCCCCACCACCATAGGGACCGGGATGGTTTTTTGTGACCACTCATCCCAATTATAAATATGCATATCGGTGCCGCAGATAGCGGTTTTATGGATTTTGATCAACAGGTCGTTGTGGCCCGGTTCGGGCACTTCTACATCGGTGAGCCAGATGCCCACTTCGGACTTTAGTTTTGAGAGTGCTTTCATTGTCATTCAAACTGCAAATGCAAGGACGCCCTTAACAGAGAACCCTGTCGTCAGGCATCTATGCGATCAATTGGGGATTAAATAATATTCAGTTCGCGGCCCACTTCGATAAAGGCGTCGATGCATTGATCGAGCTGCTCGCGGGTGTGGGCTGCGGACATCTGGGTGCGGATGCGGGCCTGGCCTTTAGGCACTACGGGGTAGAAGAAGCCCACAACGTAGATACCGCGCTCCAGCATCTTGTCAGCCATCTTCTGTGCCAGGGCGGCCTCACCGATCATCACCGGAATAATCGGGTGATCCGCGCCGGCCAGGGTGAAGCCGGCCGCAGTCATACGTTCGCGGAAGTAGGCGGAATTATCGCGCAGCTTCTGTCGCAACTCGGCGCCGTCCATCAGCATATCCAGCACTCTCAGTGAGGCGGTAACGATAGCGGGAGCTACGGAATTGGAGAACAGGTAGGGGCGTGAGCGCTGGCGCAGGAGATCGATAATCTCTTTGCGCCCGGAGGTGAAGCCCCCGGAAGCGCCACCCAGGGCCTTGCCCAGCGTGCCGGTAATAATATCGATGCGATCGATCACGCCACAGTATTCATGGGTGCCGCGGCCATTCTGGCCGAGGAAGCCCACTGCGTGGGAGTCGTCCACCATCACCAGGGCGTTGTAGCGGTCGGCCAGGTCGCACAGGGCTTCCAGGTTGGCGATCACACCGTCCATGGAGAAGACGCCATCGGTGGCGATCAGCTTGGTCTTGGCACCTGCGGCATCGGCCGCCTGCAACTGTTTCTCAAGATCCGCCATGTTGTTGTTGGCGTAGCGATAGCGCTTGGCCTTGCAAAGGCGCACGCCGTCGATAATGGAGGCGTGATTGAGGGCGTCGGAGATAATCGCATCTTCCGGGCCGAGCAGGGTTTCGAACAGGCCGCCATTGGCATCGAAGCAGGAGGTGTAGAGGATGGTGTCTTCGGTATGAAGGAATTCCGACAGGCGTGATTCCAGAGCCTTGTGAATGTCCTGAGTACCGCAGATAAAGCGCACCGAGGCCATGCCGAAGCCGTATTGGTCCAGGCCTTCTTTGGCGGCTTTGATCAGGTCCGGGTGGTTGGCCAGCCCCAAGTAGTTATTGGCGCAAAAGTTCAATACCTGGGTGTCGTTGTTCACCTGGATCTCGGCGGCCTGCTGGGAGGTAATAATTCGCTCGCGCTTGTAGAGGCCGTCGGCGTCGATTTGTTTCAGCTCATCGCGCAGGTGCTCAAAGAATTGTTCTGGCTTGGACATGATGTTGTTTTTAGCTCCTGTCGGGTGCTCGTGGCACTGGTGTATCTGGCGCGAAACAAAGTGGCGCCATTGGATTCTTGTTTATCCCGCCAGCTCGCAGGCCTTATGGGCCGTGATCGGCTGCTCACTGGCACGGCAGCTGGTGGCGAATTTTAAAGCCTCTTCCGCGGTGTCGAACAGTAGTTGCCACAATAATTGCCGGTCCGCCCGTCTCACGGCTCTGACTGCTGTGCGGTTTCGCTGGTTGGCAATTTGAATTTCTATAATGTCTTTACTGGAATACGGTAATTCGGACATGGTCCCTCCAAGGGTAAAACTTTGGAGGACTGACGTGGAAGCGGCGAAAGGGTATTCGCTATTCCGGTTGGATTGCTCTGGTAGAGCCCCATCCTCCCCGCAGGCTTTGGTGTGCCGGCAGAGAGAGAACCACCTTGCCCCGGTCGGCAGGTTGGCGTTGGCGTCAGCCACTCTCGTGATGTGCGGGCAAAGATAGCGGGGAGGGGATTGGCAGTCAACTGTACCGCCCCCGTTTGGCGGCGGTGCAGAAGTTTATGCCGGCAGCTGCACAGATTTTAGTTCGATAAACTCACCGAGCCCGGCCTCACCAAATTCACGCCCGTTGCCGGAACGCTTGTAGCCGCCGAAGGGAGCTTCGTAATTGAACTCGCCGCCATTGACAAAACACAGGCCCGCCTGGATACGGCGCACCAGGGGCATGGCGCTCTCCGCGTCCTTGGCCCAGACGCCGCTGGACAGGCCGTACTCGGTGTCATTGGCGATGGTAATTGCCTCATCCATATCCTTGTAAGGGATCAGACAGGTCACAGGGCCAAAGATCTCCTCGCGGGCGATGCTCATATCGTTGTGTACATCGGCAAAGACCGTGGGCTTCACATAAAAGCCCTTCTCCAGCCCGGCGGGTACTTCGGCGCCGCCGGTAACCAGGCGCGCGCCCTCGTCGATACCTTTCTGGATATAGCCGCGTACAATTTCGCGCTGGCGCGTGGAGGAGAGGGGCCCCATAAACGCGTTTTCGCCGGTGCCCATGGCGATACCCTCGGCCACTTGGCGGGCGATTTCCACCGCCTCCTCGTAGCGATCGGCGGGCACGAGCATACGGGTGAGCGCGGTGCAGGTCTGGCCACTGTTGATAAAGACATCTTCACAGCCCCAGCGCACGGCGGCTTCCAGGTCGGCATCGGGAGTGATAATCAGCGGTGATTTGCCGCCGAGTTCCTGGGTTACGCGTTTTACCGTAGGCGCCGCAGCTTTGGCTACCTCCACGCCGGCGCGGGTGGAGCCGGTGAAGGAGACCATATCGATACCTGGGTGGGCCGACAGCGCCGCACCCACCTCCGAGCCGGCGCCCGGCACCAGGTTGAAGACGCCGGCGGGTACACCGGCCTCTTCAATAATTTCCGCCATCACAAAATCCTGTAGCGGCGTGATTTCGGCGGGCTTGGTAATCATGGTGCAGCCGGCCGCCAGTGCCGGGGCCACCTTGCCGACAAACTGGTGCAGGGGGTAGTTCCACGGGGTGATAAATCCGCACACACCCACGGGTTCGCGGAATAGTATGGAGTGGCCGGCCTTTTCCGTTTTCTCCATTTCCACAGTGCGCTCGGCGTAGTAGCGCATGGCGTAGATGGGGCCATCTACATGCAGCCAGCGGCTGATATGTTCGGGGCAACCGAGCGCCTGGGAGACGGCCTGAACCAAGTCTTCCTTGCGTTTTTCCATGCCGTCGGCGATGGCGTTGAGCAATTCGCGACGCATTTGTGCGGTGCTGTTGCGCCAGCTGAGGAAGGCTTGGCGCGCGGCTTCCACGGCGAGATCCACATCTTCCGCGGAGCCCTCGGCCACCTTACAGATTATTTCTTCGGTGGCCGGGTTGATCACCGTGTGGGTACCGGTGCCCAGGGGCTCGCGCCATTCGCCGTTAATAAACAACTTGCCGGTAGGCAGTTTACTGAGGTCTGTCATGTCACACTTCCATTTTATTCTGCGCCTGAAGGCGCGCTGATTTCAATCAGGGTTGGAGTCTGTCTGCCCAGTGCAGCAGTTACCGCTTCCGCCAACTGGCCTGGCTTGTCAATGCGACAGCCCTCGGCACCAAAGGCCTTGGCCAGAGCGACAAAATCCGGGGTGTGCAGATTTACCCCTTCCTGGGGCACTTCCGCGTCATCCATAAAGTCGCGGATTTCGCCGTAGCCGGCGTTATTCCATACCAAAATTGGCAACGGCAGTTGTTGTTCCACAGCCACGGCCAGCTCCCCCAATGTAAACATCAGACCGCCGTCGCCAATTAGGGCGATCACATCCCGATCACTGGATAGTTTGGCACCAACCGCGGCGGGCAGGGCGAAGCCCAGGGTACCGTAGCCGGTGGTGCAGGTCAGGTGACTGCGCGGGTGATACAGTGGCAGCGCGTGGTTGGTGTTATAGGCCAGCTGGGTGGAGTCTGTCACCAGGATACCGTTTTCCGGCAGGGCTTCGCGCAGGGCCTCCACCCAGGGGAAGCGCTCCTCGGAACCATCCCACCACTCCTTGCGGCAATCTCTCAGTAACTGGGCCATCTCTTGCTCGGAGTGCTCTCTTGCCTGGCCTCCGCGTGGAACCAGGGCAGCCTCTAATTGCTGCAGGCTCTCACTGGCGTCGGCACAGATAGCCAGGTCTGGTTGGGCGTTGCATACCAGCTGTGCAGCATCTATATCGATACGAATCAGTTTTCCGGAGAAGGTGTAATCATCCCGTACCAGGTTGCGGTCGGTCTCGGAAAGCTCGGTGCCCACGGCCAGCACCACATCCGCGTTTTCTACGCGGCTGCGCACGCAATCGAAACTCAGGTTCGCGCCGCCACACAGTGGGTGGCGCTCATCAACCACGCCCTTAGCGGCCAGTGATAGAAAAACCGGGGCGGCAATTTTTTCTGCCACCAGGCTGGCCGCTTTGCCCGCGTTTTGGGCACCCCCGCCCAGGAGGATTACCGGGCGCTGGGCAGATTGCAGCCAGTTGGTGGCGGTGGCGATAGCGGATGCACTCGCCGCCGCGGCCATAGCGGCCGGTGCAGCGCGGTAGTCCTCGAGTTGGCCGGGCATGGGGGCCGGGAAAAGATCGATGGGTATTTCGATATGTACAGGGCCGGGGCGGCTCGATTGCAGCAGCTGGAAAGCCCGCGCTAACACTTCCGGCAGCTGCTCTGCTTGGGTAAGGGTGTGTTGCCAGATACAAAAACCGCGACTGGCATCACTCTGGCATGGCAGTTCGTGCAGGCGTCCGCGCCCCATACCGAGGTCTTCGCGGCGGTTGATCGCGGAAATCACCAGCATGGGAATTGAGTCGGAATAGGCCTGGGCCATAGCGGTGGCGGCGTTGGTGAGGCCTGGGCCGGTGATCAGAAAGCAGACACCGGGCTTACCGCTGGCGCGGGCGTAGCCATCCGCCATAAAAGCGGCGCCCTGTTCGTGGCGTGGAGTGATATGCATCAGGTCACTGCCGGGTAGGCCGCGGTAAAGTTCGATGGTGTGGACGCCGGGAATGCCGAAGACCTTTTCCACCTGGTAATCGCGTAACAGACGCATAAGCACCTGGGCACATGTGGGCGCAGAGGACATAGCCACCATTTTCCTTATTTGTGTAAAAATGCAGTGAGCCTAGCGGCCCGCCAAAAGCCACGCAAGCGTCCGCAGAGTCTGCACCTGCGAGGGGAAAATCGCAGGAAAATTGAGATTCACCCTGCAGCGCGACAGGAAAGTTTGTACGCAAGTCACCGGATTCCCGCCTTCACGGGAGCTGGGCGCGGGGGAACAACAGGGAAGGTTTGACAAGCGGCTTCGGCAAAAATAGCGTTGCCGTAGTGGCTGGATATATTTTGAGCTTGAATAACTTAGGAAGTAACACCATGGAAATCGATCAATGGCGCCGAGATTACGTGCTTGGCAGTTTGCACCGCTCTGAGTTGAAGCCCACCCCGGCAAAGCAATTTAGCCAATGGTTGGAAGAGATCCTGGCGGCGGGTCTGGATGACCCCACCGCAATGTCTCTCGCTACGGTAGGTACTTCAGGTCAGCCCTCTCAGCGTATCGTCCAGTTAAAAGGCTTCGACGAATCCGGTTTTGTGTTTTACACCAACCTGCACAGCAAAAAAGCGCGGGATATGGAGGTTAACCCCCAGGTTTCTCTGTTATTTCCCTGGCATCCCCTGGAGCGTCAGGTCATTGTCTACGGCAAGGTGCAGCCAGTGGCCCGCGAGGACGCCGTTACTTATTTCCAGTCCCGCCCGCTGAATAGCCAGCTGGCGGCCTGGGCCTCTCGCCAAAGTCAGCCGGTTTCCTCCCGAGAGGAATTGCAAAAACAATTTGACCTGGAGAGGTCCCGCTTTGCCGGTGGAGAAGTGCCGTTGCCAGATTTTTGGGGGGGTTACCGGGTTATGCCCCACGCAGTGGAATTTTGGCAGGGTGGCGCCTATCGCCTACACGACCGATTTATGTACCAGATTGATGACGGCGGCCTGTGGACAGTGGAACGGCTGTCTCCATAGTGTTTTGTTAACCCCCGATCCTTGCCGAGGAGGGGCTGGTTCCCCTCCTTGGTTGCCGGTGTTTTTTCTCGCTTTTCTTCTTTTCCTCCTCTCTCACCTTTTACCTTTCGCGCGCTTGCACTCACTGGCTATTGGCGTATCGGGGCGCTTAGAATATTGCGCCATGAACACCGCGGGAATGTTGATCAATAAGCCCGGTGGAAACGACAAGCGTTAGTTGAGCCTTAGAAAAATAGGTAGAGGGGATTATGGCGATTATTGGTATCGATCTGGGCACCACCAATAGTGCCTGTGGGGTAATGACGGACGAAGGGGTAACGCTGATCCCCAACCGCCTGGGAGAGGCGCTGACGCCCTCGGTGGTTGGCCTGGACGATGATGGCAAGCTGGTAGTGGGGAAAACAGCCAAAGAGCGTCTGATTAACCACAGCGACACCACGGTGGCCGCCTTTAAACGTTTAATGGGCACAGACCATAAGATCAAACTGGGTCGCCAGCAATTCAGCGCACCTGAACTCTCGGCGCTGGTGCTGCGCTCGCTCAAAGAGGATGCCGAGGCTTATCTCAAGGAGGAAGTCACCGAAGCGGTAATCAGCGTTCCCGCCTATTTTAATGATAACCAGCGCCAAGCGACAAAATTGGCTGGAGAGCTGGCAGGCCTCAAGGTAGAACGCCTGATCAACGAGCCTACCGCTGCGGCAATTGCCTACGGCCTGCACGATAAGCGGGAGGGGAATTTCCTGGTGCTCGACCTGGGCGGCGGCACTTTTGATGTCTCTATCCTGGAATTTTTCGACGGCATTATGGAGGTGCATGCCAGTGCGGGTGACAACTTCCTCGGCGGTGAGGATTTTGTCGAGGCCATGATTGACAGCACCTTGGAAGAGTTGGCACTGAAAAAATCTTCACTCAAACCGCACGAACTGCAAAATCTGTATATGCAGATGGAGACCGCTAAGCGCCGTATCAGTCAGCAGTCGGAGCAGCTTCTCACATTAAAAATCGGTGGGCGTGAGCTGGAGTGGCGGGTTACCCCCGAATGGTTTGAAAAGCTCAGTACCCCGTTGTTACTGCGCGCCAAGCGTCCGATTGAGCGCGCTATGCGCGATGCCGACTTGCCGCCGAGTAAAATTGATGAGGTGATATTGGTGGGCGGCTCAACCCGCCTAGCTTTATTCCGCTCTATGGTGGGACGTATGTTTGGTCGCCTGCCTTCCTGTCATCTGGACCCGGATACCGTGGTGGCCATGGGAGCGGCGATCCAGGCCGGCCTCAAGGCTAAAAATTCTGCGCTGGATGATATTGTCCTTACCGATGTTTGCCCCTACACCCTGGGCACCGGCATCGTGAATGAAGACAGCCCGCAGCTGGGCAATTACTTCCTGCCGATTATTGAGCGCAACACCGTGGTGCCGGTGAGTATCGTGCGCAGCGTCTGCACTGCCCGCGATGATCAGAACGAAGTTTGTATCGATATTTACCAGGGGGAAAATCGCCTGGTAAAGAAAAATGTTTATCTGGGTGAACTCACTGTACCGGTACCCAAGAAACCCAGGGGCGAGGAAGTAGTGGAAGTGCGCTATAGCTACGATATGAATGGTCTGCTGGAAGTGGATGTCACCGTGGCTTCAACCGGTAAGACATTTAACAAACTGGTGGAGTTTACGCCGGGCGCCCTGAGTGCGCAGGACAAAGCCCAGGCACTGGTAAAACTGGCCAAACTCAAATTCCACCCCCGTGAAGACGAAGAAAACCAAGCTTTACTCGCCCGCGGTGAGCGTTTGTATGAAGCGGGCCTCGGCGAGCAGCGCGATTATATTTCCAAATTGCTCGCTAGTTTTGACCGGGTATTGGATAAGCAAAACCTGGTGGAAATTGGCAAGGTGCGCGCCGAAATCACGGAGATTTTCGATAAGCTCGACGGTGAGGACTGGATTTAATGAGCCCCTGGGAGATTCTCGAGTTAGAGCCCTGTAATGACGCGCGCGCGATCAAGCGCGCCTACGCAAAAAAACTGAAGCAAACCCGTCCGGATGAAAAGCCCGAAGAGTTTCAGCAATTACACAGCGCCTATAAGTGGGCGCTGAAAGCCGCCGAGGAGCTTAAAGAAGAAAAAAAGGAAGGTGAGGAACCGCACAGTACTGAGGTGCTTGCGGAAGTTGCCAGTGCTGAGCAGGCTGCACTTTCCACTGAGGCCGCGCAATTACAGGGGCAGGCAGAGACGCCGGTGCAACAAAGAAGTGAGCTGAATCATCAAGATCAGTCCCCAGTAACTCATGAAGCTATTGAGCAGGCCCCACCAGAAGTATCTCTTGACCAGGGGCAGGAAACTGAGGGGGAAAGACAGCGGGAGGCCTCTACAGAGAAACCTGTTGAAGAGCAACATTCTAAAGATAAGAACGCACATGAAGATATTGTGCAAGAAAATCCTATTGAAGAGGATGACACTGAACAAGACCCACAGCGAGCACTGCGAATTGCCGAGTACCATCGGGTGTTGGAGCAAGTGGATAGGCTGCTGCAAGAACCCAGTAATTTCAATGTAAAAGAGAATTGGCGTTTTCTCACCGATACACCCTATATGCTCGATGAGGAATATAATTGGAATCTGGGCCTCTCAATCTTCGAACGTTTTGCCAGAATAAATTTTCAGGCTAGTGAAACTACCTCGAAAGGTAAAAAACAAGCTCAGATTTCTAACAATATTCTTCAGTACTGCAATAGCTTGTTCGACTGGGATGGTAATGCCTCCTATTTATACGGCGCCTTGGACGAGTCCCTTTGTGATTGCATTTTTAATTCGCTGCAAAGCGAAGAAGTTACTGTAGACCCCGCCCAAGGGCTCCGAGGTGGGCGCAAGCTGATCCGGCAGAAAATCACCCAGCCGGAAGAAACCTATGATCAATACTACTTTGGCCACTTGCTGGCCCGGGGCGTTGCGGTCTTACTGGATGTATTGTTGTTGTACGTCGCGGTTGGCTTTATCGCCTCCATTGTGATGATGAAGGTTTACGATATGTCAGAAGGTGCGGCGACAACCATTACTTTGGGGATCTGCGGTCTGGCCTATCTGCTGGTGGCCTGGATTGCAGAGAGCTCCCGCTTTCAGGCGACGCCGGGTAAATATCTGATGGGCTATAAGGTCACCAACAAAAAATTTGAGCGAATAGGCTATGGCCACGGCCTTTGGCGTCTACTGAGCTTCACTCTCACCCTACCGTTGGGAAAGATCGGTTGGTTGATTAACTGCTTCTTAGGTGGAAACCTGATACACGACCGCCTCAGCGCAAGCCATGTTATCAACATGCGTAAATCCCGCGAGGAGTATTTGCGTAGATTGCGGGGGGAGGGGTGATGCCAGTAGTCTCAAAAGAGAATGTCGAGCACTACTCCTGGGGAGAGGGCTGCGATGGATGGCACTTGGTACGAACCGATTCTCTCAGTGTGATTCAGGAGAGAGTGCCTACTGGCTGCTCAGAAGTTCGACACCTGCACCGGCAATCTGAACAGTTTTTCTTTGTACTACAGGGCACGGCCACGATTGAATGTGGTGATGAAGAGTATTTACTCTCTCCTGGCCAGGGTTTGCATATAGCCGCAGGAATTCCTCATCAGTTGTTAAATAAGGCTGATGTAGACTTGATTTTTACCGTTACCTCAACACCGCCTAGCCATGGGGATAGGGTGGAGTTGTAGAGTTAATGTATTAGTGCAATAAAAATTGGATTTGCTGCCTGTCATTTTGAGGCAGTTTTGCTTTTCTAGAGGTTATATGACATTTAAAGCAGATGTTCTTGCGGCTGCCAAGCTGAAGGCGGAAGAACTTGAAGATTGGAAGTTTGTATCTAAACGGTATCAATCTCGCCCGGTAAAATTTTGTGACCTCATAATTGATCCTTTTTGGTTTTTTTATGGTTCTCCCGCCGCAGCAATGATACAGCCTGCGGTAGGTGTTTATATTAAGGAGGTCGAAGTTATAGTATCTGATTTGTCAGGTCTTCCAGTTGGTAAAATTGCTACTTTTCCAAAAAGATTCATAGGAAAGAGTTGGGGTATCCTCTGGAATTTACCGTCTATGTTAAAGATTTTGGCAGTCAGCAAGAGGCAGTGGAACAAGTTTTTTATAATTTGGGTGGCATAATTCAGTTTGGCAAGGAGTATATAGATGAGCAGTATTGCTTAGATACTAAGGAAAAATTATACCTAAGTGTTCCTGAAGTAACGCGAGGAATGCGATGCGTACATTATTGTGTTGTACGTGGGTTGCTTGGCGATACGGATTATATAAAAAGGGTGCTAAACAGAGAGATTGATTCTGAAGGTTATCAGGACCTAGAACTTATAGGTAAGATATTTGATTATTTTTCCTGAAAATTAGTTGTAAGGCTGGGAGAGTTCACTTTTTGTAGTGGGTTGTTATTTTTTTGATATGTATTTTTTGGTGAATTTTCTTTTCTAGGCTTTTTTTGTGCGGCTGTAGATAACAGAGTTGAGATTTAATATGAATGTTTTGTTAATAGTTGGGGCTGTTGCTATATTGATTGCACTTTATCGTGCAGCAGCCAGTAAGAATATACCGCAAAGCCCGGCGGCATGTGGTATAGCATTCTTTACCGTTACTGCCGGTTTGGCTTCTTGGTTGTATCTATTATCTGCTATTCCTTTCCATTCCCTGTACTTGCTGGTAAGTATTATCTCACTACCCCTGACATTGTTGTTGGGTGGTGCTATGGCGGCGCGTACAAGTGAGGATACTGCCTCAATGAATGCCAAAATTGTATTGGCTGTTGCGGCGCCCCCCTATTTTCTGATTACTTTTATTGCTTTTATGAATTCTTCCGGGTGGGCCATTGTTTATGCATTAATAATATATATTCCCTGTATTATTGGTGGGCGATATATTGGCAGTAAATATTTGCAAGTAAAATGATATGGGGTGAGTGGTTTTGTCGATTCTACTGTGATACCAGACTGGTAAGCGTGGCCATACAGCTTGGTGTTTGAGGTTAAGTGAATTTTTTTGGGGAATATAGCCAGTGAAAATTTATCCTCCTTTTTTTGATGGGCAACCTAAAGGTCGCAGATAGAAGAATAGATGTAATCAAAAAGAATGGCGCCTATTTTCTGTATTCAGAGCTGGATGAAGGCGTGATTTTGCGTGATTTTGCATGATTTTTTCCAGGCTTGGGACTCCTTACCCTAGGTAGGGGGCTATCTATTGATAAAAAGAAAGGTCTTCTTCATAAGTTTATAATTAATTACGCTGTCTATGATGTGCTCAGTGGAGACTTGAAGGATAAATATCAAGGTGATGCTTATTTTAAAGAGGTGGGTATTGAGTCTCTAAGAAGTAATTATGCGATGGCCGGTGGGCATATTGTAACGACAGATCGGAAAGAAGGGGTAGTTGGGGCCTTTAATACCACCACCCACAAATTTGATTGGGTGCACAAAGAATAAGTTGTCAGCTTTCCACCTTCACCTCCTATTATTTATAGAGGTCCTTATTTGCTAGTCTATGATTACTCGGGGACGTTGCATATCTTTGAGAGGGTGGTCGAGTAAGGTTTTAAAGGGGGAGGCATTATTTTTTAGTGTTTCTGGCAGTGGGTGGTTTTGTATTTTTGGGGTTGGTAGTTATGTAAGTATATTTACCATTCGAAGTGGTGATTTCTTATAGGGTAGTTTGAAATTGGGTGGAGATCCATGATCATAAGGCAAGCTGCTCAGTGACCACTTAGAAATTAAGAACAATTTTTTAGGTGTGTCAGAAATAGCTCTCACTTGAAGTTAAGTAATGTTAAATGCTTTTGTTTGATCCCGTCTTCTTTTATCCTTGCCTCAAGGTTAGTGTTCTACTTATTTTTTTGTAATAAAAGGATGAGGTTCTTTGTTGTTGCCCTCAAGGCCATTAGCCATGTGGTGAGAGTTTGGAGCCCTATAATAATTGCAAATTGGTGAGGATATGTTTAATGTAGGGTGGTGAAAATTTTTCCTTTTGAGTTTTGCAATGATTTTTTTCAGGTGCTGCCTTTGCGAGGCAGGTTATTAACCCGGCGATCCTATAGTTCTATATAATATCCAAATGGATATTATTGATGCAAGAAAATTACCCGCTTCC
>NZ_CANMKV010000016.1 GCF_947498635.1 uncultured Microbulbifer sp.
CGCGTGTAGCATCCTACTTCCGGCATGAATCGATTAAATATGCAGCATAATGGAACTATTTGTCCGCCGGGTTAATAACAAATGATATGATGCAGCTTCTTTTGAATATCCTGTTAGAAGTAGCGAGATATGAGCGAAATTAAATATTTGAGTTTCAACGATGTAGATCCAGAAGATTTCTTGGCGGTTGTTAATGAAAAAGCATTGAGAAAGCATCTAATTGATCATGCGCTTTTTGATTCCATCAGTATTAGAGACTGGATGGAAGCCAAGATTAAAATAGAGTCAATGTCTGGTTGTCGTGTTCGAGCGATCTATATAGGCGGAATGCTTGCTGGTTGGTGTGGAATTCAGCCAGATAATAATGGCTTCGAGTTTGCAATTGTAATATCTCAAAAATTCTGGGGTTTTGGACGCACAATATTCAAAACATTAATGTGTTGGGCTAAAGAGCTAGGGCATAAAGAAATAGTATTTCACCTACTCGGAAGTAGGCCTGAATATAAAGCTCTTAATAGAATCGCCACCAAAGTTCATAAAACAGAGCTATTAGGACAGTGGTTTACGACGTATTATATTTCGATAGATACGTAATGCCTAAAATAATTTCTAATAAGTTGCAGCAGTTTTCCCCTTCGGGGCCGGACACTCGTACCTCGCGCCGCTGTGCAAAGCGTTAGGTGTATAATATCAACGACCTCTTTGAGACATGATAATGAAGAAACTCAAAAATGAAAAAGAGTTAGTAAAAAAGGCTATAGCGCTCGGTACTGCATATGGTACCAAGCGAGGGGTGGTCGAATTCGAAGCTACCGATTCAGCTCACGAGAAACTCGAATATATTTATCGTCTTTTAGTTCACGATAAAGTAATTCAACCGCTTCAAGAAGACAAAATATCACAGAAGGCTATCATGCATCGGTTGGCAATTTGGGCTTCAAAGCAATGAGCGCTTTAATAAGGTTTTCACCATACAAGGCAATGTAGCGCGCACTAAGGTTGCTAGTACTGGACAAATTCTCCGTGACCTTTTTGTGCTTTAACACTACGTTAGCACAAATAGGTCACTCCAAATTTTCCGATAATTACGGCGTTAAACTCCACCCCACCTCAACCCCGCCTCTAGGCTAAGCCTTATAGGATATTTCTGTCCATCAGCTGGTAGTTTTGCCAACGGCTTCCTCCTCACGGTGTTGCAGTTGCCATTCGCTAGTAGTTAGCATTTAATGAAAGCCATTAAATGATGATCTTCCTACAGGAGATTTTCACGCCATTAGTTCACGCCCATGCTGGGCGTACCAAGCGCCTACAACCTGATCTCCGGCCACTGTCACCTTTTTACCAAAATCCCGGCAAAAAAGACGCCAGTAGCCTCCGGCAATTGAGGCGATTGTATCTTTCATCGTAATTGGCACTAATTATTATGCTCTTTAAGGGATCGTGTAAATGTAACCGTTGGCGGGTTGAAGTTCAGTTAGCTGGACCGCTCGAAGGTTTGAACCCGCGCGTTTGCGATTGTAATTATTGCCAAGCCAACCCATCACGTATTATAAGTGATCCAAATATGTTAGTGGTTTTCATTGGTGATGGGATTTTAACTAAACAAAATGGTGATCAGCTTGCTAATTTCTACCATTGTAGAACTTGTAATGAACTACTAGCCGTAGGCTGCACTATAAATGGTCAGCTTCGCGGAGCAGTAAATCCCAATTTATTGCAAGACGTGAATCAACTTGGCAACCCTATTCAAATTCAGCCAAGACTGTTGAGTGCCGGTGGAAAAATCGAACGTTGGGATAAGTTGTGGGGTGTCCTTAATGGGTTGTAAAAACATAAAAATCTAAGGTTGTCGTGCGCTTCGGGCTGCAGCTGAGGCTTTATGAGTCACGAGTCAGCGCGATCATGCCTTGGCATTTATATAGGAACGGATATGGATAGATCTGGTAAGTTCTGGGATAGAAAAGCAGAGGGGTATGCTAGGAGCCCTATTTCTGATGAGGCAACTTATCAGAAGAAGCTCTCAGATACTCAGAAATTCTTTACGCCTGATAGGAATATTTTGGAATTTGGTTGCGGAACAGGGACTACAGCGATTCACCACGCTCCGCATGTACAACATATTGAAGAGGTAGATATATCTGAAAATATGCTTGAGATTGGCCGAACTAAGGCCAGGAAAGCCTGTATCGATAATATTAAATTTACCAAAAGTACTTTAACCGAATTCAATGCTGAGCCTGCGAATTTTGATGCCGTATTGGGTCTAAATGTTATTCACTTATTACCAGATAGAAGAGATGTTCTGACAGAGGTTGCTAGAATTCTCAAGCCCGGTGGTGTTTTCGTGAGCAGTACCGTTTGTCTAGGTAATTCCTATATGCGGTTTATTAAGCACTTGGTACCTCTGGGAAAATTCATGGGCCTAATGCCTGATGTATTCATTCTAACAGAAGTAAAATTAGCGAAAGAAATTCAAGATGCTGGGTTTACCATTGAAGTCCAATGGCGCCATGGAATGCATAATATGGTAATTTTCATTATTGCGCGTAAAATTGACTTATAATAGGGTGGGCTGAAGGCGACGGGTATATTGGCCATACTTGCCAAATAGAGACTAGCTCCGCGCCAACGTAAAATATGAATCATCTTTCTAAAACTTCGTTATGTCTCCAGAAATACAAACCATACCTAGATACTTAACAGTGAGGATACTCAAATGAATACAAATGCAGTTTGTTGGTTTGAAATTTATGTAAATGATATGGTACGCGCAAAGTCCTTTTATGAAGCTGTTCTCAAGCAGGAGTTAACTCGACTAGACAATCCTGACGAAGTAAAAGATTTTCCTCAGCCCGAGATGTGGGCATTTCCAATGAAACAAGAGCCGGGGGCAAGCGGAGCAATTTGTAAAATGGATGGGGTTGAAGCTGGAGGTAATAGCACTCTAGTGTATTTTGATAGCGAAGATTGTTCTGTTGAACTGACCAGAGTCGAGCCAGCAGGTGGGAAGGTAGTAGTGCCTAAAATGTCTATTGGAGAGCATGGTTTTATCGCAATAGCGCAAGATACCGAAGGAAATAATATCGGTTTTCATTCAATGAAATAGCTAGTTCTCACCAGCAAACATTAATTCACAAAACTGGTTACTTAAATATCGTACATTTCCTTCATCAAGGCACTAAGTTGTGCTCAAAATTAAGCCGGCTTACCCTATTTATGAAATTAAAATTAGCGTGGAATAGCTACGGCTAGCAATTTTGTGCAGTTAACGTTTTTGGCTAGCCTTACCAAAGTAGCCCAATACCATACCTTATCCAAAGTGCAACTGACAAAGCCGTTACACACTAGAGAACCATTTATCACAGTGCAAGAGGATTAGTTTTGAAAGGATTTAGAATTCTGACCTCCACTTTATTTCTACTCACCAGCTCTATCGCTTTATCAAGTAGCATTAGTGTGCAAAAAGTATCTGAACACCTACATATCTTGAGTGGAAAAGAGTACGGAACGAATATTGGCTTAGTAGCAACGGAAAATGGATTGGTACTTATTGATCCTATGCCAGGAAATAATCAGTTAAGTGCGTTAGATCAAGCAATTTGGTCAATTTACGATAAACCAATTTCTTTCATCTTAAATACACACGCGCATTCTGACCACACAGGTGGAAACGCGCACTTTGAAAAGCAAGGTGGAAAACTGATAGAGAGCAGCTTCAATTTAGATGAACTCACTCACATTAAAGTCAAGTCTCATACAACAATCGACAATATCTATTACCATAAGGAAAGTAATTCTATATTTGTTGGTGATGTATTCGATACCAGCTGGCATCCAACATTTTATGCCGGCGGAATTAAAGGTTTTAATGAAGCCATTGAGGCCATTTTAAATCTGGGTGATGATCAGAGTTTGATAATACCTGGGCATGGCTCTCCAGCAAAAAAGTCATCTTTGCTTGAATTCAGAAAAAATACTTTTACATGGATAAATAAAATTCGAGAGCTTCATCATAAAGGGCTGGGTGTGGGACAAATAATGATTGACACACAAGTTAAGGATATTTTGGAGAAGTTCAATATAAATAATAAATCTCCATTTCTACCCCATAAAGCTTATAAAAGATTTATAGAAAGAACTATTTCAGTGATTAATGATGAGAAGAGTATACGAAATGCCGGCTCTCATGGTATTAAATATCTATCAGAATAATAGATGAAAGTAGATACAACAAGCAAAAACGATTATTTAACGCTGATTGAAATATGGGAGGCTTCTGTTCGAGCTTCTCACGTTTTTTTTGCAGGAAGAAGATATTCTCATTCTTAAACCGCTCATCTTAGAACAATACTTCGACTCAGTAGATCTGATATGTGCAAAGAATGAAGATGGAAGGATTCTCGGATTTTGTGGAGTTCTTAATGGGAATATTGAAATGCTGTTCATTTCGCCTGAATCAAGAGGCTCAGGTGTTGGAACTTTTTTAACAAGGTATGCCATTGATAATCTAGGTGCTACAAAAGTAGACGTCAACGAACAGAACCTGCAAGCCCTAGGGTTCTATAAGCATTTAGGTTTTACGGTAGTCGGTAAATCTCCCCTAGACGGTCAAGGAAGGCCGTATCCTCTACTGCATATGGAGTTTGATAAAATTAATAAATTTAGGTGAGCGGAAAAATCACTTCGACTCATTAATTTACAATTGCTAATGACGTTTTTTTATGAAAATTCTTGTAGCTCTTTTTTATACTGATTAGCCTGAATATATCAGCTTGTATAATTTCCCCTGGAACGGTTGCTCTTCAAAATCCTCAGAAAATTATTAAACGTTCAAAATCTGTATTTAAAGGCAAACTTTTATCTTTAATGTATGTCTCAGCATACCTGCGGGCCGCCAATTTTGAAGTGATAAAAGTGTATAAAGGGGAAAAGAAGGATTTTATTTCAGCAGTACATGATTATGATAATAACTGCACCTCAATAATACCGGGTGACCAAGTTTGGAGAAAATTTTTTGTCTTTATCACAGAGGGCTCTGGTGAAAAAGACGATTTATATACGCTTATTTCTACAAAAAATTATGACTTTATTGATGGTAATTTCGTTGTAAAGTCTAACAGACTGCGCGAAGAGCTTGCCAAACGGAAGCGTCAAAAAATTCTGGCCAAGGAACAAATACAAGCTGATGAGCAGTAGTTAATTTCTATAAATTGTAACTGATATGAGTATAGCTGAAGACCAATGCTTGAGATTTTTATTGATTTTCATAAAATTGCACCTGAGGTGCAGATCAGGGGCGAGCTAGACACATAACACTCTTAGGCTCGGTATCGGCTTTTCCATTGCGACTTTGCCTTCATTTCAAAGCCGTGTATACCTCGGGTGGTATGCTGCGCAAAATTATTAGAAACTTGAAAAGAAAATAACTTAGGGCTTCTCTGATTAAGATACGCAGTGAAGCCTCACCCCTCCTCCGACACCCCACCATAAACATGATAAATCTCCGGCACCCGGCCGCGATCATCCATCCGCATACCCAGATCTCGAATCAGGCCATCGCGAATATCGTAGATCCAGCCGTGTAGGCTGAGGCGCTGGTTTCGGTCCCAGGCGTGCTGGACTATTTTAGTCATGGCCAAGTTTTGTACCTGCGCCATGACATTTAATTCGCACAAGCGCGCTGCGCGCGATTCTTCATCGAGGGATTCCAGCTCTTGCTGGTGGTGAGCGTAGACATCCTTGATATGACGCAGCCAGTTACCCACCAGGCCGCATTCGCTGTGACCCATGGCGGCCTGTACGCCGCCGCAACCGTAGTGGCCGCAGACCACTACGTGTTCCACCTTGAGTACTTCAACCGCGTATTGCAGCACCGAGAGGCAATTAAAGTCTGTGTGTATCACCACGTTGGCGATATTGCGGTGTACGAACAGCTCACCCGGTGCCATGCCCACAATTTCGTTGGCCGGTACGCGAGAGTCGGAGCAGCCGATCCATAAATACTTAGGTACTTGCAGACGACTCAGACGTTGGAAGAACTCCGGGTCCTGAGCCGTCTGCGCCTCAGCCCAGGCGCGATTGCGCGCGAACAGTTGGCGAATCTCTGCCACCTCAGTGGGTCTCCCCCGATAAATCCAGGCCGGAGATTTGCGCGGCCTGCACCATTTTTTGCAGGTAGTCGCTAGTCATCTGGCGGCGGCGTTTTTCAGTTAGGTATTCCTCGATTCGCTCCGAAACATATTCGAATTCCAGCGGGCGGCCCGGTTCACAGTGTTCCACAAAAATCAGGTGTACTCCGTAAGGGGTCTCCACGGGTTCCTCTACCAAACCGGTGCCCTGCTCGAATACTGCGCGCTCGAAGGACGCGACGGTATCACCGCGCCCCACCTGGCCGAGGCTGCCGCCGGCTTCGGCGGAGGAACAGGCGGAGTGAGATTGGGCCAACCGGGCGAAAGCTTGCAGCGGGTTGGCATCGGCGCGTATCTGTTCCAGCAGCTCTGCGGCGCCAGCGCGTGCCTTGGCACAGGCGTCAGCGTCGTCCGGCGCCGCCGGGATCAGAATATGGCGCACTTCGGCGAGGGGGTCGGAACGGAATTTATGTGGGTGGGCTTCGAAATAGGCACGGCACTCCGTTTCAGTGGCCGGGTTCACCTGTAGCTCGCCTTTGAGCAGGTCGGCCACTGCCCGATCGAAGGCCTCGCTGTGTAGATCCTCATCAGCTTCACACAGGCCCTGCCCGGCAGCGCGCTCACGCAAAAGCCAGCCGATCACCAGGGCCCGTGCGGCGCGATAAATCGCTTGGCGCGGTGAATCCGCAGACTGGTACTGCATTTCCTGGTAGATCAGGTCTGCGGGGATTTCACTGCCGTTGACGGCCACCGCTTCGGCCAACTCAAATTCATGCCCGGCGGCGTCGGAGGCCAGTAGTGCATTCATGACTCAACTCCTCACAGGCCCGCAGGCAGCGGGCCGGGTTAATGTTTGCAGGGATTAGCGCGCAGCCTTGGCGCGCACTACCTGATAATTGCGGCGGAAGTACTGCACCGGAACACTCCACACGTGTACCAGACGGCTGAAAGGGAACAGCAGGAACAGGGTCATGCCGAGGAAAATATGCAGCTTGTAGATGATATTTACGTCGGCGATAGCCGCTGCGGCTGCGGAGCCATCGAGGGTGACAATGGACTGAGCCCAGGTCATCAGTTTGAGCATCTCGGCGCCATCCATATGGCCGGCGGATACCACAATACTGATCAGGCCGAGGATTAACTGGGCGTAGAGCATCAGCAAAATGGCCAGATCCATTTTGGACGTGGTGGCGCGCACCCGCGGGTTGGTGAGGCGGCGTTTAACCAAAATAGTGAGGCCGATAAAGCAGATCACCCCGAAGAAACCGCCGATCCCCATGGCCATCAACTGCTTGGTGGGGGCTTCAATACCCAGGAAGTGCCACACCGCCTTGGGGGTCAACAGGCCAACAAAGTGGCCCATAAGTATCGCGATTACCCCGATATGGAATAGGTAACTGCCAATGCGCAACTGTTTACTTTCCAGTAACTGGCTGGAGCCTGTGCGCCAGGTGTACTGGTCGCGGTCGTAGCGAATCAGGCTCCCCACTAGAAACACCGTGAGCGCAACGAAGGGGTAAATGGCAAAGAGCAGCGTATTCAGATAGTTCATCTTGTTACTCCTGTGGGGCGGGCTGGGCAGAATTCTGCGCGGCATCTTTAGCACTGGGGGCCCAGGTTAGGGGCTGACCATCGCGGAACTGGGTGGCGCTGGGCCGTGTGATGGACTGGTCGCACGAGTTGGCGCCGGTAAAGCTGACCACCTCTTCCTCCCAGATTTTGTCCAGGGCCTCGGGAGTGTCGTCGCGCGCTTCACTGGCCACCTCTTCCTTGAGCGCAGCCAAATCGACAAAGACCCCGGCCTGCAGCAACAGCGCATCCATCAATAGGTGATAGGGGCTTTCACGCTTGGATAAGCGCGCGCTCAGCAGGGCGATCACATGGGTAATATCGTGCACCCAGCCGTAAGCTTCCTCGCCTTGAGTGGCACAAAATTCCAGGTACGTGGGCAGGTAATCCGGCAGTTCCCGCTCATTCAGCTCCAGACCGGCGGCTCGGTAGCGGTTCATCAGGTCCACCATGGCTTGGCCGCGATCGCGGGATTCGCCGTGGATATGCTCGAACAGGTGCAGGGATACGGCCCGGCCGCGCTCGAACAGGCCGTCGTATTCACTCTGCCAATCGAGCGCTTCCATACGCTCGTAGTGGGAGATAAACGCCAGCAGCTTGTCCCGCAGAGGGGCATCCAGATCATCGGATTCCGCGACCCAATTGGTCAGTTCATCCAGGTGTGCCACCAGCTCATCGGACGGGTAATCCAGCAGGCGGGCGATCAGGTTTAATACTTTCATCGGTTTTCTCCGCTCGACTTCAGTCGACTACTTTGGCCGGTATCACTTCGCGCACTGCCTGCTGCTTGCCACCAAAAATATTGGTGCTGTCGTTGCCGGTGCTACAGCCGTTGCCAAAGCTGAAGCCACAGGAGGACTTCATGTCGTAGGCATTTTCGGCGTAGGCCTTGTGGCTGGAGGGCACCACGAAGCGGTCCTCGTAATTGGCCAGGGCCATATAGCGGTACATTTCTTCCACCTGGGCGACGGTCATACCCGCCTCTTCCAGTAGTTCACGCTCCTGTATGCCATCCACATGAATACCGCGCATATAGGCGCGCATTACGATCATGCGCTCCAGGGCGCGGGCCACCGGTTTCTCATCGCCAGCGGTGAGCAGGTTGGCCAGATACTGGAGGGGAATTCGCAGGGTGGAGAGATCGGGGATCTCGGCGCCGCGACCCACGGTAACGGTTTCCATTTGGCCGGCCTGAACGGCGTTCTGGATCGGTGACAGGGGTGGCACATACCAAACCATGGGCAGGGTGCGGTACTCGGGGTGCAACGGCAGGGCAATCTGCCAGTCGATGGCCATTTTGTACACCGGGGAGTTTTGCGCAGCTTCGAGCCAGGCTTCGGGGATACCCTCGGCGCGGGCGGCTTCCTGAACCTTGGGGTCAGTGGGGTCGAGGAAAATATCGCACTGGGCTTGGTAGAGCGCCTTTTCATCTTCTACAGATGCAGCTTCCTCGATGCGGTCGGCGTCATACAGCAACACCCCCAGGTAGCGGATACGGCCTACACAAGTCTCGGAACAGATGGTGGGCTGGCCCGCTTCGATGCGCGGGTAACAGAAGATACACTTCTCGGATTTGCCGGTTTTCCAGTTGTAGTAAATCTTTTTGTAGGGGCAGGCCGATACACACATACGCCAGCCGCGACACTTGTCCTGGTCGATCAGAACGATACCGTCTTCTTCGCGCTTGTAGATGGCGCCGCTAGGGCAGGCGGAGACACAGGCCGGGTTGAGGCAGTGTTCGCACAGGCGCGGCAGGTACATCATAAAGGTGTTTTCAAATTCACCGTAAATGTCGGCCTGCACCTGTTCGAAGTTCTTGTCCTTTTTGCGCTTCTCGAATTCGGTGCCGAGAATTTCTTCCCAGTTGGGGCCCCATTCGATTTTTTCCATGCGCTCGCCACTGATCAGGGAGCGCGGGCGGGCCACCGGTTGATGTTTCTGCTCTGGTGCGTTGTGCAGAGTCTGGTAATCGAAATCAAATGGCTCGTAGTAGTCATCGATTTCCGGCATATCGGGGTTGCCGAACAGGTTGGCCAGCACGCGGTGCTTGCCGCCAATTTTCGGCTGCAATTTGCCATTTTGCTTGCGTACCCAGCCGCCGTTCCATTTGTCCTGGTTTTCCCATTCTTTCGGATAGCCGATGCCGGGTTTGGTCTCGACGTTGTTGAACCAGGCGTATTCGACCCCCTCGCGGGAGGTCCACACGTTTTTACAGGTCACTGAGCAGGTGTGGCAGCCGATACATTTATCGAGGTTCAGCACCATGCCAATCTGGGCTCTAACTTTCATTGTTACACCTCCTCTCGCGTCGGCTCTTTGACGTCTTCGCCATCCAGCCAGTCGACCTTGTTCATTTTCCTGACCACTACAAATTCATCCCGGTTGCAGCCCACGGTGCCGTAGTAGTTGAAGCCGTAAGACTGCTGGGCGTAGCCGCCGATCATATGGGTGGGTTTCATCACCGCGCGGGTCACGGAATTGTGGATACCGCCACGGGTTCCGGTAGTCTCCGCTCCCGGTGTATTCACGATGCGCTCCTGGGCGTGATACATCATCGCCATACCGTCCGGCACCCGCTGGGACACCACGGCGCGGGCGGCAATGGCGCCGTTGACGTTGAAGATTTCGATCCAGTCGTTGTCTTCGATCCCCGCCAACTTGGCGTCGTATTCACTCATCCACACAATAGGGCCACCGCGGGAAAGCGTGAGCATCAGCAGGTTGTCGGAATAGGTGCTGTGGATACCCCACTTCTGGTGCGGAGTGATCCAGTTGAGCAGGATCTCCTTGTTGCCGTTGGGCTTCTGGTTGAGCACCGGTTGCACGGTTTTCAGGTTAATGGGCGGCTTGTACACACACAGGTTCTCGCCAAAATCGCGCATCCACTCGTGATCCTGGTAGAACTGCTGGCGGCCGGTGATGGTGCGCCAGGGAATCATCTCGTGCACGTTGGTGTAGCCGGCGTTGTAGCTCACATGTTCATCTTCCAGACCGGACCAGGTGGGCGAGGAGATAATCTTGCGCGGCTGCGCCACGATATCGGCAAAGCGGATCTTCTCGTCTTCCTTGGGTTTGGCCAGATGGGTGTGATCGCGACCAGTAATTTTGCCCAGGGCTTCCCAGGCCTTCACCGCGACCTGGCCGTTGGTTTCCGGGGCCAGCGACAGAATCATCTCGGCGGCATCGACGGCGCTATCGATACGCGCGCGGCCATCGCGGGCGGTCTCATCCTTCCAGGTGCGGTTGAGCTTCTTGAGGAAGTCCACCTCATCATCGGTGTTCCAGTTGATGCCTTTACCACCGTTGCCGAGTTTCTCCAGCAGCGGGCCAATCGAGGTAAAGCGGTTGTAGATGTTGGGGTAGTCGCGTTCCACCTCGATCATGCTGGGCGCGGTAACGCCGGGAATCAGGTCGCATTCGCCTTTCCACCAAGCCTTCACCCCAAAGGGCTGGGCAATTTCTCCGGGCGTATCGTGGTGGATCGGCAGGGTCACCAGATCCTTCTCCACGCCCAAATGGCCGTCGGTCAGATCGGAGAATTTCTGCGCGATGCCCTTGAAGATGTCCCAGTCACTGCGCGCTTCCCAGGCCGGGTCCACCGCCTTGGTAAGCGGGTGAATAAAGGGGTGCATATCCGAGGTGTTGAGATCGTCTTTCTCGTACCAGGTGGCCGTGGGCAACACGATGTCGGAGTAGAGGCAGGTGGTGGACATACGGAAGTCCAGTGTCACCAGCAGATCCACCTTGCCCTCACTGGGGGCGTCATGCCAGGCCACATCTTCCGGTTTCTTGCCTCCTTCTTCGCCCAGGTCCTTACCCATTAGGCCGTGCTTGGTACCGAGCAGGTGGCGCAGCATGTACTCGTGGCCCTTACCAGAGGAGCCGAGCAGGTTGGAGCGCCAGATAAATAGATTGCGCGGGAAGTTCTGCGGATTATCCGGGTCTTGGTTGGCGAACTTGAGCGCACCGCGCTTGAGCTGCTGCACCGTGTAGTCTTTGGCAGACATACCGGCGGCGGCGGCATCTTTGGTCAGTTGCAGTGGGTTGATCCCCAGCTGCGGCGCGGAGGGCAGCCAGCCCATGCGCTCGGCGCGGCTGTTGTAATCGATGATGGAAGCCTGCCACTTGCTCTTGTCGGCCAGCGGCGACACCACTTCCTCCATCTCCAACTTCTCGTAACGCCATTGGCTGGCGTGGTTATAGAAGAAAGAGGTGCCGTTCATATGGCGCGGCGGGCGCTGCCAGTCGAGACCGAAGGCGAGTGGGGTCCAGCCGGTCTGCGGGCGCAGTTTTTCCTGCCCGACATAGTGAGCCCAGCCACCGCCGCTCTGGCCGATACAGCCGCACAACATCAGCATATTGATAATGCCGCGGTAATTCATATCCATGTGGTACCAGTGGTTGAGACCGGCCCCCAGAATCACCATGGAGCGTCCACGGGTTTTATCGGCGGTGTTGGCAAACTCACGGGCTACCTGAATCACATTCTCACGGCGACAGCCAGTCACCTTTTCCTGCCAGGCGGGGGTGTAGGGTTTGTCTTCGTCGTAACTCTGCGCACAGTTGGGGTCGTCGAGGCCGTGCTCAACACCGTAGTTGGCCAGGGTCAGGTCATAGACACTGGCGACTTTGAGAATCTCACCGTCTTTGTTTTGGACAAACTTCACCGGCACTTTATAGTCGATCACTTCATCGTGATCGGTGTGCTGGAAATAGTTGTGTTCGTGGGTCTGGCCGCCGAAATAGGGGAAGGCGACCTGCGCGATTTCATCGGCGCAGTCTTTGAGACTGAGCTTCAACTCTAACTCTTCGCCACTGCGACCATCGCGCTGTTCAATATTCCACTTGCCACGACCCTCTTTGGCTGAGGGTTCTCCCCAGCGATAGCCCATAGAGCCCTGCGGTGACACCAGCTGGCCATCGTGATTGACGCCGATGGTTTTCCATTCCGGGTTGTTATCCTGACCCAGGTTTTCCGCTAGGTCGGAAGCGCGCAGGAAGCGGCCCTGCACCAGCTTGCCGTCGCGCTCTTCCAGGGTCACCAACATCGGCATATCGGTGGTGGTACGCACGTACTCGGTGAAGTAGGCGCTGGGTTTGTCGACGTGGAATTCTTTCAAGATGACATGGCCGAAGGCCATCGCCAGGGCGGCATCGGTGCCCTGGCGCGGTGCCAGCCAGGTGTCGCCAAACTTGGAGCACTCCGAGTAGTCAGGCGTAACCACACAGGTCTTGGCGCCCTTGTAACGCACTTCGCTGAGGAAGTGGGCATCCGGGGTGCGAGTCTGCGGCACATTGGAGCCCCAAACGATCAGGTAATTGGAGTTGTACCAGTCGGCGGATTCGGGCACATCGGTTTGCTCGCCCCAGACCTGTGGTGAGGCGGGGGGAAGATCACAATACCAGTCGTAGAAGCTTAGGCAGTTACCGCCGATCAATGACAAGTAACGGGCACCGGCGGCGTAAGACACCATAGACATGGCGGGAATCGGCGAGAAGCCGGTCACCCGGTCCGGGCCGTATTTCTTGGTGGTGTAGACGTTGGCTGCGGCAATCAGCTCGTTGGCTTCATCCCACTTGATGCGCACAAAGCCACCCATACCGCGGCGCTCTTTGTAGGAGTTCGCTTTGGCCGGGTCCTCAACGATGCTGGCCCAGGCCTCCACCGGATCGCTGTACCTCAACTTGGCCTCGCGCCACAGCTTCACCAGGCGCTTGCGAATCTTCGGGTACTTGAGGCGGTTGGCGGAATACATATACCAGGAATAGCTGGCGCCGCGCGGACAGCCGCGGGGTTCATGATTGGGCAGATCCGGGCGGGTGCGCGGGTAGTCGGTCTGCTGGGTTTCCCAGGTGACCAAGCCGTCTTTGACATAGATTTTCCAGCTGCAGGAGCCGGTGCAGTTCACCCCGTGGGTGGAGCGTACGATCTTGTCGAACTGCCAGCGGCGGCGGTAGCCATCTTCCCAGTTGCGATCGTCGTTGGTCTTTTCCCCGTGTCCTCCGGAAAAGGGTTCTTTTTGTTTCTTAAGGTATTTCAGTCGGTCCAGGAAATGGCTCATGCGGTACTCCCAGGGCATCGGAATGCGGTTAAAGCATCGGTTTAGTGGGAATATAAAAGGCCCTTTCCGTGGGATCACCTGACCACAAAGGGGTAGAACAGCGGTGAGCTACCCCTGATTAGGTAAAGAAATGACACCGACAGATGGCTAAGGTAGCGCGCAGCCCCCGGAGTGGCTGGGGCTCCGCTTAAAAAGCAGGAGTTAGATCAAATTTTGTGCAAAACTGGCGTTCTTTAGTGGTACTCACAAATTTGAGCGCTTGTTGGCGGCACAATAGGGACAACCCAGATAGGGACAACCCAGAATCGCCCGAAGGCCGAGTGAACGAGATATGCTGAACCGAATACGACAATCCATCGTCTACCGCATCGGCACTCTGATGCTGCTCACCGTACTCGTGGCCCTCAGCTCCATGGTGGCCTCATACATTATCTCTGACGCCGCCGAAAACGATGCCGCCGCAGTGAATCTGGCCGGCTCTCTGCGTGCCATGAATTACCGGCTCGCAGCAACAGCCCCATCCGGTGACAGTGAGGCCACAGCCACATTGGCCAATGAGGTCACTCTGCGCCTGACGCGGGTACTGAGTATTTCCGACTTCAACGCCAGCGACAACCTGCGCGCAGCGCACAACTACCGCAAGGTACTCGAGAGCTGGGAGGGGGAGATTCGCCCGCTGCTGGAGTCCATCGCGGCCGGCCAAAGTTCCATGGACTCACTGCAACTGGCGACACATTTAGAGCCTTTTATCGCAGATGTAGATACCCTGGTACTCGACTACCAGACCATCGCCGAGGAAAAAATCAGCCTATTGCGCTTGGTGCAGGTAGCTTCCCTATTCTCCATAGTCGCACTGGTGTACCTCTCCCTTTATATTTTGCACCGCTCCGTCGAACAGCCTCTCAAGCAACTGACCAACCGCTCCCTCAGCATTGCCCAGGGGGACTTCAACCAGCATCGTCTGGAGATCGACAGCGAAGATGAGCTGGGGGTGCTGGCGCGCACCATCAATTATATGAGCGACGAGATCCATGCGACCCACCGGGACCTGGCCCATCGTGTCGAGCTGAAGACCGCACAGCTGCAGAAGAGCCACGAAGCGCTGGATTTTCAGTACCGTTTGGCGCGGCGTATCAGCGAGGGACCCCTGGCCGGCGCAGAACTGGGGCAGTGGCTGGGCGAATTCGCCAACGTGGCCGACCTCAGCAATCTGGATTTATGCCTGATGACGCCTGAGGGCGAGGCCCCCTACGAACACTTGGTAGAGGGTTACAGCAACAGACAGTGCAGCGGGAATGAGTGCCGTGTCTGTGTGAGTACCTGCGGTCCCTCCGATGAAGGTAATTTCCGCGTGTACCGCTTCCCCCTGGAGGTGGACAAACGCAACTACGGCGTACTGATGTGTACGCTGCCCAGAGGCAACAGTCTCGACGAAGAGCAGCAACAGCGCCTGGCCACCTTTGCCGACAGTGTCACCGCGGCTATCGCGATCAATGAGCGCGAGGCCCAGGAACGCCGTATGGCCCTGCTGGATGAGCGCGCGATTATCGCGCGGGAATTGCACGACTCACTGGCCCAATCCCTTTCCTATCTAAAAATTCAGGTGACACGACTCAATCGCGCTAACCGCAGCGAGCAGGTGGATAAAGCTAAGGTGGAGGAGATTATCACCGAGCTTAAAGAGGGTCTGGATTCCTCTTACCGCCAACTGCGGGAACTGCTCACCACCTTCCGGCTACAGATAGGTCCCGGCGGCCTGCGCAATATTTTGGAACAGTCCATTTCTGCCTACCGGGAGCAGCACCCGCAGATCACCATTCTGCTCGACTACCACCTGGACGAGGTACCCCTCACCCCGCACGAGGAAATTCATCTGCTACAGCTGGTGCGCGAAGCCTCGCAAAATGCGGTCTACCACTCCCAAGGAGACATGGTGCAGATCAGCCTGACCCAGGCCGATAACCAATCTCTCAATGTGCGCATCCGTGACAACGGCATCGGCATCGGCAACGCACCGGAAAAACGCAATCACTTCGGCATGTCGATCATGCAGGAACGCGCCAGCAACTTGAACGGCAAGATGACTATTCGCCGACGCGAGGAGGGTGGCACCGAAGTGCAGTTCGATTTTATTCCCCTCTATGCCCGTGAGCGCGAGCTGGTTTGGAGAGAGACAGGCTAATAGGGCGCAGATATTTTCAATTGTCCTGCGAAGAATAGATAGCAACAGAGCTATTGGCGCATGCTCGCTCGTTCAGCGACTGAAACGTTTTATCAAAAATTTTTAGTGGCAGATGATTCTGGCAATTCGCCCATAAAGTCATAGCAGAACCTCCACGCTTCCAAGTGCGTACCCCATTCAGACTGAATTGATGCCCAGGATCTAGAAATCCCGCTGTTAATGTTACCTGCGAACAGGCAAAACGCTCCCTATATGCTAAAAGTCTTTATGCCTCACGAAGGTATCGCGGGCCAATTCCATTATGTGCAGATAAAAGTGGCAACAAAAATGCAATTTTAGTGGCCCGGCTCCCCAACCTTTGCCATACCAAGTGAACTTATCATCATTAAACAGGAGAGGTTTATGAAGCTCAGCGCATTATTCCGGGCCAACTTTTTCATACTGGCGCTACTCGCGCTCACCTATCCCGCTATAACACTTGCCGATAATCACAACAAGAACGAAAAAAAATCCACCGCATCCAAACAGTCCTCTGATCATGGCGCCTGGTCAGAGGCAGGTAATAGTGAAAGTTTAACTATTTTCAGAGCTTCACTCACTCCAGCGGAAGAGAAAACACTCAGCAACACCCCTGTGGACAAGCAGACACCAGCCAATGCCCGCGGGTATTTTTTGGGTGTTTATAATCAGAAAACCAATAGGTTGAATTTTATGATTGGATACAAAGATCTCTCTGGATCAGGAATGTCCATGTCGCATTTTCACCTGCGCTGTGCCGGCGAAGGTAAAGAACCCCCAATCTGTAAACCGGGCAGCCCCAGCGCGCCCGTCATTCAAACCATCTGTGGCATGCCGACGAAACCAGGCGCCACACCAGACTGGCCGGCAACTAAGGATAATCAAGGCCGCAAAGGGCTGGAGACCAAATGTTCCATGGGCACCAGTGGGGCTATTACAGCGCAATGGCTTGTGGAAGAACAGTATCGTGCAGATTTAATGAATGGAAAAGTTTACGTTAATTTGCACACCAAACTTAATCCAAAGGGCGAGGTCACCGGCTTATTAGAAAAAAGCCAGTAGGGCTTACAATCTGTAAAGCAACAATCATTCCGAGTACCTTGTCTTGTTCATAATACGGGAATCTCTGCAACTTTTTTTGGCCGTTTGTTGTAGCCTTCGATCTATTGCAGAAGTATCCAGAGATTTCCTTTCCGTAACACACTCTTTAGCTATCCAACGGGTAGAATTTTTTGCACTGCCACTATAGATCGCATCTTGCTGTACCGGGTCTAAACAGCTCAATAACTGCTTGCTAACGCAAAACCAGTCGGAGAAAGTGCTCACGATATTCACTACCGGCTAATTGCTGCCCCACATAACACGCTGAGCAACAAAGCATTGGAGAATATGCTGGAAATAGGGCTCGATAGCAATAGACATGGCCCGCGGCTCAGCGGGAATTCGCAAGTCGGAAATTTGCAAAAAATATTTGGGCTTTTGGCCAGTTCCTCTATCTGCCTAAACCAAAAAGTAGGACTTTTAATGTGGAGATCCGGCTTGCCACCGTGATCAATCACTATGTGCAATCCTGGGTAACGCCTTGAAAGCGTAAGTTCGGTTTCACTCTTTGTTTCCGCGGCCTAAATGAGTACCGAATGCTTAATGCCATGTTTTTGCATAAATGGCATATAGTCTTTAGGCTGATAATTCCGTTGCAACACAGATAACTGTTCGTCAATCCAAAAATAGTCGCCGCGATCATAACGCCAAAAGTGTTGGTGACTATCTATGCGTACAAAGGGATTGCCATAATTTCAGGAAAGAAACATCATAAAAAATAGCTTAGATAATATCCGGGATAATCATTATTGCTTTTCTTCGATATCAGTTAGTATAGCCCTCAATTCCCATCATCCAATGCTCACAGATTTATTCCGGTACCGATTCTCTAGCGGCTCACCTGAATACTTATCAGAAAATTCTGGCTTGACTCCAGCCTACAAAACCGGCCACAGCCATCTTGGGTCACAGACAGAACCAAATTATCGATCACCTACCGATACGCCAAAATTCCGTTGGTGCTTCCGTAATAGACCGAATTTTTACAGCCTGCACGAATAGTTTGAAGATGAAACGATATCCAAGATACCAGGACAAAGTGAGGAAAATCCGCAAAATCTGAGCGCCAACCTTCCTCTGGGCGCCGCCCACCTCAACCTCCAGGACATTCATTGGCGACGAATGAATACTTTTTTTGAATGCCTCCACTTTGGATTCACGCGGTGGGGCGAAGTTTTACTGAATCAATAAATTCACCATCAAGGCCGTCATGTACGGAAGCTTTATCGATACATGCACTGATTTTTTTCAAAGACTCCAATTCTTTCAAATGCGGTAAGACGGGGCTGCCATCCATCACCTTGGCTGTATTTTGCAAAGAACACACGGCCTTTGTCTCTTCGAGAGGCGTGAGTAAATTCGCCTCAGACTCCTTGTGCGTTTCCGCTACCTGGCTAAGAATCATCTTCATATCGCCGGGCAAAATAATATCTTTCACTCCAACACTAGCTATATCAATACCGTTCTCCGCCAATCTTTCGCGGATATCGGTAGCAATAACAATGTTCAAACGATCTTTATCCGCCAACAGGCTGTCCAGCGTCTGAGTACCTACCGCTTCTCGTAGACTGAACTGTAATTCCCGATAAATGAAGTTCTTATAGTCATTAAGTTTCAATGCCACTTTTTGTGGCTGAGTAATTCTAAAGTTGCCACTCAGATTAATGCGCAAGCTTATTCGATCTTTGGTTAAAATTTCCTGAGCGCTGATCTGAATCGTCTGCAAGCGCATATCTAATAATTTCACCGCAATAGAACGGTTATATTTCCAAAAACCGTAACTACCCGGTTGCAGGATTTTTTTCAGCTTGCCATTAACAACCAACAGCCCAATATGTTCGTTGGGAATTTCGTTGTAGCTAATTGCCTGAGCGGCGATACGCATCTGACCTGCGCGAACACCACGACCGAGTAAAGTCAGTACTTTTTCATCGACAGTATATTCCTTCGCAATATCCACAATACCCACCCTTACAACTTTCCCGCCTTTCCAAACTGCGCGAAAAGTACCGGGGGGGAGGATATCGACTAGGTGACCGTCGCGATAAAAAAGACCTACCTGATGATCCGACAGCTCGTAGGATTTTACGTACTCGCCGAGAATTTCACCATAATTATCCAGGAGAAATTTCGCCTTGATCGCATCAAAATTGACTTCTGCAACATCGTAAGTTTCCACCCGAACATCTCCCGAGAGCAGGGATATACGATGTCGCCCAGGGGGCAATACCGCGTCAAAACGGCTGCGGCGAAATAGCAGCGCACGCTCACTGTCTGCTATATTCACAATCTTCCATAATTTAAAGAAAGATTTCATTTATTCGATCTCTTATCTTTTTATCTTTTTCGAGTGGCTCATCCAGCCACAAAATGTGTCTAACACCTGCACATGGCGACAGCGAAAGACAGCGATTTTGCGCTATTCCTTTATGCCCATCCTAAACAGGTCAGCCATAATTTCTGGCCTAAGAATTAAGGCAAACTTGTCATTTACTCGTGCGCTGCAAACCGGCGCTGGCACCAGCGTACCTTCTTCCCTGGCAGTCAATGTGACGCCAAGTTACCAGAATTAAGGCGCTCTGTGGGCTCCGAGCAGGTTTCACTAAAGAGCGTCTCTTTGTGTGGGATTCGAATTCGCCACAAACCGATAGATTCCATTGCTCTCTCTTATTGAGCTACAACGCTGGCGTTTTAGGGTTGACCCAGTGGGTACACTTGTCAGCAGCGATGTTAGTGCCTGGCCGGCACTCAAGAGCGGACCCACCGACAAAGCAAAAAACACACAAATCCGCTTCCGAAAATGGGCCTCTTGGGGCCCATCTTGCGGCATGCCCTTCCTATTACCGGCCAAGCTGTCTCCAGATTGTTGCTGCATCATCCTTTAACACAGACTACCTGCTTGAGGGTGTAGACGATTTCCACCAGATCTTTCTGTGCTGCCATAACCTTTTCAATAGGTTTGTAGGCCGATGGGGTTTCATCGATTACACCTTCGTCTTTACGGCACTCCACGTCGGCGGTAGCCGCGCGGTGCTCCTCCAGGGAGACCAGTTTTTTTGCCTTGGTGCGCGACATCACCCGGCCGGCACCATGGCTACAGCTGCAGAAGCTTTCCTCATTACCCAGCCCCCTCACAATAAAAGACTTGGCCCCCATACTTCCGGGAATAATGCCCATTTCATCAACACGAGCGCTTACAGCGCCTTTCCGGGTCACCAGTACATCCTTGCCGTAGTGATGCTCGCGGGAGACATAATTGTGGTGGCAGTTAACCGCCTCCCTACGCGCCTCAAACTCCACACCCAGTGCCTGCTTAACCGCCCCGATGGTACGCGCCATCATTACCTCACGGTTGATACGGGCAAAATCCTGCGCCCATCCCACCGCCTGCACATAGTCCTTAAAATGCTCTGTGCCCTCAGGGAAGTACGCTAAGTCGCTGTCCGGCAGATGGATATGCCAACGCTCCATGTCTCGCTTGGCTTTCTCGATAAAATAGGTGCCTATACGGTTTCCTACACCACGGGACCCACTGTGTAGCATCAGCCATACACTCCCCTGCTCATCCAGGCACATCTCAATAAAGTGATTACCGGTGCCCAGTGTTCCCAAGTGATTGATATTATTGGTATTTTTCAATATCGGGTGCTGCTCCTGCAGTACGTCAAACTGGCTTGCCAGTGGCGTCCACCCAGCCAGCACATCATCCGGCGTATCTGCCCAAGCACCCTTATCGCGCGCCCTCTTGCCACGGAAACCGCCGGTACGGCCGTGGGGTACGGCACGCTCTATCGCGCTGCGTACGCCCGCCAGATTATCCGGCAACTGTGCCGCTGTGAGACTGGTACGCACCGCCATCATGCCGCAGCCGATGTCTACACCCACGGCGGCGGGGATGACCGCACCCAGGGTAGGCACCACACTGCCGATGGTGGCACCTTTACCGAGGTGTACATCGGGCATTGCCGCCACCCACTTATGAATAAATGGCATCTGCGCAATATTCTTGAGCTGTGTCTTGGCCTCCTCTTCAAAGGGCACACCCAGGGTCCAGGATTTGATGGGCGCACCGCCTTCCTGCATCACTTCATACGGCATTGATTTCATCTCGCACTCCTTTTTAAATCTTATGAAATCGCGCAGTCGCTTCCTACGCGGTGCCAACCACTAACATAGCGAATAGGGTGCCAACTTTTACGCAAGTGCCTCAACATTCTCTAACCCATTGTTTTTAAAAGATATATTTTTAAGGATGGGGGCTTTAGAGATTCTCCGCATCTTGATAGGCTTTTAATAACTATCTTTTTAGATAGTCCTCTAATATTTTAGATAGATGAAGACAGTAGTGATCAGTATCCTCGGTACCACCAAGGACCGGCGCGGCAAGGGCGACAAGCGCTGGCGTAAGTGGCGGCCCAATATCTCCATGTGTCAGCACCACGACCTGCGGATCGACCGCCTGGAACTCCTGTTCGATAACCATTCAAAAAGTCTGGCCGATCAGGTGACCGCGGATATAGCGCAAGTCTCCCCGGAGACGAACGTCGCCCACCATAGGGCTAACTTCGGCGATCCCTGGGACTTCGAGAGTGTTTACAGTAACCTGCTGGACTTCGCCCGCGCCTACCCCTTCAGGCCCGATGAAGAGCAGTACCTGGTGCATATCACTACGGGTACCCATGTGGTACAGATCTGCCTCTACCTACTCACCGAGGCGGGATATTTCCCCGGACGCCTACTCCAGACCTCTCCCGCCCACAAAAACAGTGACCTAACTGGCCAATACCAAATTATTGATCTGGACCTATCCAAGTACGACCAGATCGCCTCGCGCTTCCAACGGGAACACCAAGAGGGCACGACTTACCTGAAAGGCGGTATTGAGACCAACAACCGGGCTTTTAACCAGATGATCGAGCAGCTGGAGCAGGTCTCCATCCGTTCCGATGCGCCCATCCTGATTACTGGGCCGACGGGTGCGGGCAAATCGCAGCTGGCACAGCGGGTCTTCGAGCTGCGCAAACAGCGCGGCAAGCTGGAGGGTAGTCTGGTAGTGGTGAATTGCGCCACGCTGCGGGGTGAAAACGCCATGTCCGCCCTGTTCGGCCATCGCAAAGGCGCCTATACCGGCGCCACCACCCACCGACCCGGACTGTTGAAGGAAGCCGATAAAGGTTTGCTCTTTCTGGACGAGATCGGCGAACTGGGGCTGGATGAGCAAGCGATGCTTTTACGCGCTATCGAGCACAAACGCTTTATGCCATTCGGCTCGGATAAAGAGGTAAGTAGTCACTTCCAGCTGATCGCCGGCACCAATCGAGACCTTATACAGCTCAGCCGTGAAGGTAAATTTCGCGCGGACCTTTTGGCCCGTATCGATCTGTGGACCTACCACCTGCCCTCACTGCGCGAACGAATTGAAGACCTGGAACCGAATATCGACTTTGAGTTGGAAGCCTTCTCAAGGCAGTCCGGCCATCTGATCCGTTTCAACAAAGCGGCGCGGGAGAATTACTTAAGCTTTGCACGCTCGGCGGAAGCCAGCTGGTCTGCCAACTTCCGCGACCTCAATGCCAGTATCCTACGCATGGGCACCCTTTCCGACGGTGGCCGCATCACTACACCGGTGGTAGAGGATGAAATCGAGCGACTGCGACGCAAATGGCGGGCCCCTCGAGATGAATCCGTACTCCCCCGCGCACGCATTGAGGCACTCCTCGGCCCCGGCAGCACCGAGCAGATGGATTTCTACGAACAGATCAAACTGACGGGACTGATTCAGGTGTGCGAGGCGTCCAGCTCCATGGCGGAGGCCGGGCGCAAACTCTTCCAGGTGAGCCGCGCTGCAAAGAAATCCAATAACGACTCCCACCGGGTGCGCCAACTACTGGAAAAATACGGGCTTAAATTCGAGCAACTGAGCAAGACCTAAGGCACCTTTGCTGGCGCCAATTTGTTAATCTCAGCCCAGAACCTCAATGATGGATCACGGAATGAGATACGCCTGTCTAACCCCGCTTTTTCTTCTTCTCAGCGCCTGCGAGCCGACACAGTTCTCAGGCGGCACCGCCCTGCCAGATGGCTCCGTATACAAAGGCGATCTGCAAGACGGCCTATTCCACGGCCAGGGCCTGCTGCAGTGGCCCGATGGCAATCACTACCGCGGGGAGTTTCGCCTCGGCCATATAAGTGGTCAGGGCCTCTTCACTGAGGCTGATGGCTGTGTTTACGAAGGCGAGTTTCTCAATGGAGTGCGTCATGGCGAAGGTCGATATACCTGTGGTGAAAACACATGGTCAGGTCGATTCAGCGAAGGTGGGCTGCAGAAAGGCAAAGTAAAGTGGGGTGACGGTGAGCTTTATCGTGGCGAATTCCTGGGCTTGGAACCCCACGGTGAAGGCGCGCTGACCACCGAAGAGGGCAACCACTATAAGGGCACTTTTGAGCAGGGAATGTTACTGCACGGAAGCTACTCAGATAAGGAAGGCTACAGCTACACCGGTGACTTTGAGTACAATTTTTACTCCGGTACAGGTGAACTGACTCAACCAGACGGCACTATTATCCGGGCCAACTTCCGCTACGGAAAAGCGGACGGGGAAGGCCAGCGTGTGCGCATCGATACCGACGGAAATACTATTGAAGAGCCAGGCTATTTTGCCAAGGGTAACTACTTTCCCAATAAGGCCGCCTGGCGTGCGCAAAAAGAAATTCCCGCAGCCCAAGTGGAAACCCGCTTGTACAGCGAAAGCGAGCGCTTAACAAATGCCATTCATACACTGGCTTCGCAGAGACCCGGTGTGCGTGATGTATACACACTGCTGGTTGGCGGCGATGGTACCTCTCCAGTTTTCGCCAGGGAATTAAACTGGGTCGCAGAACGCCTTGATGAGGCCTTTGACATTGACGAGCGTGTGTTGCGCCTCAGTAACGGGGGTGGCTACCGTTTTCCCCTCGCCACCCGCACCAGTATCCAAGACGGTCTCAACGCCCTGGATCAGTTACTGGATCCACAAGAGGACTTACTTTTCGTTCATATTGTCAGCCACGGTGCCCGCAACGGCGATTTGACCATCGCCGAGGGTAAAATGCCGTTAATTGACCTCTCTGTAGCAGACGCTAAGAGATGGCTGGATAACCTCAATGCACAGTACCAATGGGTAGTAATTTCCGCCTGCTATTCGGGCCAGTGGATAGAGCCCTTGAGCACCCCAAACCGTATAGTATTCACTTCCGCCGCCGACGATAGAACCTCTTTCGGCTGCAGCGATGACTCCCAGCGAACCTGGTTCAGTTCCGCCCTTTATGGCCACGCTCTACTGCAGGGCATCAAAGATCCCGAAAACTGGTTTCGCGCAGCGAATAAAAAAGTCACTGAAATGGAAAAAGAGCAGGGCATTAAAGGAAACGCGCACTCCCTGCCCCAACATTCTGTGGGAGAAAATTTTCTGAGGTGGTGGAAGGGAAATGAATGAAGTTGAAATAGTCGCACTGCGCTTTCAAAGAGAAGCATGCCGTTGAAATTTATTTCAACGGTGGAGCCACTCTATAAAAACCTTAAGCGCACCCGATCATCAATCTTAGAAACATACCAACGGGAGTACTTTTTTGGAGTTGACGAGCTTCTCATTGGAATTATTGTTCATTCTATTTTTTATCGCCGTAATTGCAGGCCAGCTTGATACATTGGCCGGTGGTGGCGGACTGATCACAGTGCCCGCCCTTATCCTCAGTGGTATACCTCCCTTAGCAGCATTAGGTACCAATAAATTACAAGGCAGTATTGGCACCGCAACAGCCACTTACATGATGATAAAGAGCAATAAAATAAGCTGGGATGGGATTAAAAGCTTAATGCTGTCGGCTTTTATTGGGGCAGCACTTGGAACAGGGGCAGTACAATTTATCAATACTGATATATTGTCATTTGTAATTCCATTAGTGCTTTTATTTATCGCCGTTTACTTTCTCATTTCACCCTCTCTGACTCAACATAATGATGAACCCAAGGTCTCAAGTCGAAAATACAAATATGGTGTTATTCCATTTATTGGGTACTATGACGGCATGTTCGGCCCAGGGACCGGTTCGTTTTTTACCTTGTCAGGGATTACCTGCCGGGGACATGATTTATTGACGTCCACTGCAATAGCAAAACCACTAAATTTTTCCACTAATGTAGCCCCTCTAATTGTATTTTTACTTGCCGGGCATGTGGTTTGGATAGTAGGTGTCCTAATGATGATCGGCCAAGTCATAGGCGCATGGTTAGGGTCACATTGCCTATTTAAAATACATCCTGGCTATCTGAGAGGATTAGTCGTTTTTATGAGTGGCGGAATGTTAGTAAAGTACGTCCATTCTATGGGGTGGATAGGATTTCTTTAAAAGCAGGCTTTCAAATCACTTGCCTGAGCCGTTTGCCAAGACAGTACCTGTTCACCCCCCGCAGCCTCGCCCCTTACAGGGAGCGAGGCTATATATAAATTTTTAAGAAGCCTTCTGCGCTTCAATAAACCCCTGCATCTGTTCTTCCAGCATGGAAAGCGGCAAAGCGCCATTTTTTAACAATGCATCGTGGAAGGCGCGCAGGTCAAACTTATCCCCCAGTTCCTTTTCCGCCTGAGCACGCAGCTGACGAATCTTAATCTCTCCCATCTTGTAAGAGAGGGCCTGGCCCGGCCAGGAGATATAACGATCCACTTCGGCACGCACATTCGCAGAGGATAGCGAAGTATTACTGGAGAGGAAGCCGAGAGCCTGTTGACGAGTCCACCCCTGGGAGTGGATGCCGGTATCGATCACCAGGCGCGCGGCGCGCCACATTTCATAGCTGAGGCGGCCAAAGTGTTCGTAAGGGGTGGTATACAAGCCCATTTCTTTGCCGAGCCGTTCGGCGTACAGGGCCCAACCCTCACCAAACGCGCTCAAGTAGAGGTTGCGGCGGAACTGTGGCACATTCTTAAGCTCCTGGGACAGAGCACTCTGCAAATGATGTCCCGGTACGGCTTCGTGTAGTGTCAGTGCCGGCAGCTCATATAAGGGGCGCTGATTCAGATTGTGAGTATTCAACCAGTAGGCGCCGCCACGGGTGCCACCAATCGCCGCGGGATTATAGGAGGCCGTGGTGTAGTTGGGGGCAATCTCGCTGGGTACCGGCACCACACCATAGGGAGTGCGCGGCAGCAGATTAAAAAATTCCGGCAACCGATAGTCGATACGCTTGGAGATATAGGCCGTTTCCTTCAGTAACTCCTCTGGGGTCCTTGCATAGAACTGCGGGTCGGTGCGCAAGAAATGTGTGAATTCTGCAAAGCTCCCCTCGAAGCCAGATTGCTTAATCAGCGCCTCCATTTCCGCACGGATACGCTTTACTTCCGCGAGTCCTGTACGGTGGATCTGCACCGGGTCCATATCCAGTGTTACGTAGTTGCGAATATTGTGGCGATAGTAGTCTCTACCGCCACGCATCTGCTCGGCACCAATAGTTGCACTAGCGGCTTTGAGGTAATCACCTTCAAGGAAGTCCGCCACGCGGGCAAAAGCTGGAATCGCTACCTGTTGAATGGCCTCTTTACCGGCATCGCGTAAGCGTTGCTGCTCTGCGGGCGGGATCGATGAAGGCATTTCCACGAAGGGTTTGTACAAACTACTCTTGGTGGAATCTTTATAGACCTGCGCGCGCACCGTAGGCGCAATACCTTGCACAACGATCTTGGGTAGGACAAAGCCTGTGCGAATCCCAGCTCGCATATTGGCAATATTCTCATCGAAGAAGCGACCAAATTCGCGGATACGGGCAATATAGTCCTCGTAATCGCCAACACGGGTCATCGCCAAGCCACTATTGGCATCCAGGGCCGCACTATAAAAACTGTAAAAGGTATTGAGAGGCACCCGCTCGAGGAATAGCTCATTAGCCTCGATGGAATTCTCCAATACCCAAGTGAGCAGTTCACGGTTGACCTGACCGGAATCATTCAATCCTCTGGGGTCCACGGCCTGGAGACGCTCCAGCAGCTCCTGCTCGGCCTTCAAGCGACGCGTTCTATCCTCGCTAGTCACACCCGGCAACTGGCGATTGTAATCAGGCACACCCATACGACCGGCGGTAATCGGGTCCTCGCGCAAGCTGTATTGCCAGTGGTCTTCAATGACATCCTGAAGCTGCTCAGTTGCTGTTGCCGCCCAAGACATAGGGGCCAGTAACCAGCTGGCCAGAATATAGCCAGATGCCTGTTTGAGATGATTCACAAGGGCCTTGCCAGATTTCACACTGCTCTCCACAAATTCTGCTAAATGGTGCTCGAAACGATTGGCCAACCTTAACACGGCTGGCACAGCGTAATACGGGTTTTAGCGACCAGCGGATCAGGCCAAATTGAAAGCCGGGCTGGGTATATAGATGGGGGTCTGGGGATGAAATGAGATAAAGATTCCGGGAACCACGCGGATATAGGTTCCCGGAATGACGGATCGCTTAGCTTCTATTAGCTCTGGGGACATAGGAGCGAACTGCGTAGCTGCCACTCAAACCCGCAGCGTACATGGACTGATACCAGAATGACTGGGAGAACCAGTTAAAGAAGGACGCACGGGACTCAAACCAGAATTCGCCGACATTGGGATCAAAGAAGGCGATATTTTGTGTAACCCAAGCTGAATTTTTTGTCTCAGCATGCCCCGCCGGTTTGGTCCAAAATGAATTCCCGAGCCGGCGCATTCGGAGAGAAAATGCCACTTTGGCCGTTGACTCTGCGTGGGTTATTGATACCACGAATCGTATTGCCACCGCGCCCATTGGGGAAGACGCCACCAAAGACTTTTGCTTCACAGCATAGAAGTTCTGCACACCCAACCAGGCTTCGGAAATCCTATCCTGGTCATCATGCAGCGCCGCCCTCTGGAGATATTTCCTCTAGAAAGCCGATAGGGATTTGCACACTCCGCCCGAATTATCTTCGTGTGTGTGATCAAACCTTTTACGGATCGAAGCACTAACTGAATCGCCCGACAAAAATCTCATTATTAATAAGCACAGACTGCTGGACAGCCCCCACGCGTGTTCCTGTCAGGTTAAGCCTATATCCCCACAACAACCGATACATTGGCGATAGCAACGAAGGCAACGTGCCCGAATATAATATTCAGGCAGGCATTGACCGGTTGAATTAAATTTTTAAAGTCCTATTTTTTCTTTCCTTCCCACACCAAGACCACTATATGGTTGGGGAAGCCTAAAGTTAACTGGATACCATTTCAAATTTACAGCTTGAGCTCTTTGGGCAAGATCTAAAAATGGCTTAGATTCAATCGCCTTCTTCTTCTCAATATTCTCAAGCGCTATTTGATACTCCATGGAATCTTTCGATATTCTTCTCAATCTCAATATTTTAAGTGCTGGATCCTCTTTTGGCTGAAGACCTCCCTCATCTATGCCACCAAATTCAATATCTTTTGATTTAATAGGTGTAAAATAGCTATATTCCACTCCATTTTTCACGACCATTGCCAACACTTTCATGTCAGGACTCATGGCAAATTTTACTTGATGCTGTCTAAAGAGATTGAAAGCGTGCTTAGTAGGTGCGTTGGGCATCTCGAGCCTTCTATAAACCTCTTTCAGTGCTTCATCACCATCTTCCCAGCCAAATATAGCCATATCAGGTGAAGTATATCGAGTTTGCTGACCGGCATAACTCTGATTACCCGGCCCAGCCCACGAAAGAAGACCAGCGGTATTAGATGCTGTATGAACGTGAAGTAAACCCGGATCTAAGGCAAAGCCACGCATCAAGGCTACGCCCCTGTAATAGAGCCAATTTTCATCCATATGTGGACATTTGCACCCCATTACACCGTCGACCTTATTATTACACTTGAGAAATCCACTGAACCCGCCCTTATGGACATTCAAGCCTAACTTGGGAACCAATCCTCCAGCTTTCAGAATGTCGGATTTTGAGCGGGTTAGCTCGCCTCTTTTACCTGTTAATATTGGCATGCTTTCTCTCCATAACTTCTATTAGATTTTTGAAAAATTATTAAAATATTTAGCTAAACTCTATTAGCCAATCCCACGTCAAAACCAAGAAAATTTAGCATTCACGAAAACCCATAAAAACCAAACAAAATCAATAAGTTATATCCCACCAACGCAAAACCTAAGAGGAATAGTTTTACCAATCCAAACTGGCACTTCTATCTCCAGGATTTTTTAGAAGGGATAGGCATTCGAAAATCCTTTTAAACAAACATCACAGAATTTTGTGGAAGCCATAGATTGGCTTATGGCTGGCATTGAAGCAGAAAAGTTTCGGAGCAAAAAGGCAAAGCCAGAACTTTTTAAATCGACTCTGACACTATTTTTATAGGCCGCATAAACTTTGAGTTTGGAAGAAAACTCGAAGAACAACTAGTCAAATTTAATTGATTAAACCAATGCTTTTTTGATCAGCATCTTGTAAATTTGGTCAATTTGCAGAAAGACTTGTTACGTCTTAACTATGAAATGAGATTTTAGTCGCGCAATAGAAACAGGGTAATTACTATTTACGCTAACTGTATATACAAAACCATCCAGTTTTATAATTGCTTAAAAGATATCAGCATAAAAGTGTTTTTAGCCTACACGATCAGGCCAACGCACAGTTCTCTTCGGCTTTATTGGCGAATGGATAGCTTTTCCTTGGTAGTGAACATGCGTTTTCCCCTGTCGGATCCTAGCTATCCTTGCAGTCTATAGAAACTGCAGAGGTAGTAACTGCAAAAAAATCGGGAAAGGCACTGTGATAGATTTTTCTGTCGGAGCGGTACAGATGACCAGCGGGGAGAATGTTTCTGACAATCTCGCACAAGCCCACAAGTTACTTAGGGAAGCAGCTAGTCGCGGCGCGCAATTGATACTGCTACCGGAGAATTTCGCCCATGTCTCAGATGGGAGCAGCTATATCGTAGCTGAGCCCTACTCCCCTAAAGATGAAATCAGCGCAGACAAACAGCCTATTCAGCACGCACTACAGCGCTGGGCTGCGGAGCTGGGTGTCTGGCTAGTGGCTGGTTCGGTGCCTTTATTGACGCGGGCCAATGGCACCGCAACCGAGGGCAGACGCAGTCGCTCGGCGTGTCTACTCTATGATGATCGCGGTGCGTTGCGGGCCCGTTACGATAAAATCCACCTATTCGATGCGGAAGTTGGGGACGCTACGGGAAGCTATCGCGAATCCGCCAGTATTGAACCCGGTGATGAACCCTGTGTAATAAGCTTGCCTTGGGGGCAGCTCGGGCTAAGTATCTGTTTTGACCTGCGCTTTCCCGAACTCTACCGGCAATTGGCAATAACTGGCGCGGAAATTTTTGTGGTGCCTGCGGCGTTCACTCACGCGACCGGACAGGCACACTGGATGGCATTATTGCGAGCGCGCGCCATCGAGAATGGCTGTTTTGTGATTGCGGCCAACCAGGGCGGCGTGCACTCAGAGAAAAGACGTACCTGGGGACATTCTATGATTATTGATCCCTGGGGAGATGTGCTCGCTGAAGCCGGCGAGGGGGAGGCTGTGATCACCGCCCGGCTGGATGCTGAAAGACTGGCCACGGTGCGACGTCAAATGCCGCTGCTCTCCATGCGCCGGCTCGGAGTCTAAATAAAAAAAGGACACCCAACGAGTGTCCTTTTCCAAGATCTTAGCCTTGACGAAATGGCGGGGTTAAATCTGCTCCACCGTCTGTTCGATACGCCCAAAAATAGATTGGCCCTCACCATCCAACATCTCAATGGCGATGGTATTGCCAAAATCCATAAATGGAGTGCTGGGCGAACCATTCTGGATAGTCTCGATCATGCGGATCTCGGCGATACAACTATAACCAACACCACCCTCCGTCACTGGTTTACCCGGCCCGTTATCTAACTTATTGGAAACAGTGCCGGAACCAATAATGGTACCCGCGCAGAGTGGGCGGGTTCTGGCCGCGTGAGCGATCAACTGGCCGAAATGGAAGGTCATATCCACACCCGCATTGGGCTCGCCGAACTTCTCCCCATTTAAGTGCGAAACCAACGGCAAGTGCAATTTGCCCTCGCGCCAGTTTTCACCTAATTGCTCAGGTGTCACGCACACCGGCGAGAAGGCACTGGAGGGCTTGGACTGGTAAAAACCAAACCCCTTGGCCAACTCCGCTGGGATTAAGCCGCGCAGTGAAACGTCGTTCACCAACATCACCAATTTGATGTGGGAGAGTGCATCCTCGGCGGACACCCCCATGGGCACATCGTCGGTGATCACGGCGATTTCCGCTTCGAAGTCGATACCAAAGCCTTCGCTTTGCGGCATGGTGACCGGCTCGCGTGGGGCCAGGAAGGTATCGGAGCCACCCTGGTACATCAGTGGATCACTGTAAAAGCTCTCAGGCACTTCGGCACCGCGGGCTTTGCGCACCAGTTCCACATGATTGATATAGGCGCTGCCATCGGCCCAGTGGTAGGCGCGCGGCAGGGGGGATGCACACAGACTCTGCTCAAAAGGCTCGCCGGCAATTTCACCGTTGTGCAACCGTTCGTGCAATTTCTCCAGCTCGCCGCTCACTGCAGCCCAGTTATCCAGCGCGCTCTGTAGACTAGGTGCGAGATCACCGGCCGGGACCATGCGGGTAAGGTCGTCGCTGACGACCACCAGTTGGCCGTCGCGGCCAGATTTAAGGCTGGCTAACTTCACTGTGCCTCCCCTTCTATTTTTTCTACAAATTCTTCTTCCCCGTGCATCCAGGCGGCGTGCCTCGGGGCGGTTTTCGTACGCGACCACTCTTCCAACATATCCTCGGCCACCCGCTTCAGCTCACTGTGCATACCGGGCTTGGCGGTGTTGGCGGCCAGCTCAATGCGGTGGCCGTTGGGGTCGAAGAAATAAATCGATTGGAAAATCGTATGATCGGTTGGGCCGAGTACATCGACCCCAGCCGCTTCCAGTCGCTCTTTGGTCGCGAGCATTTCTTCCATCGACTCCACTTCGAAGGCGATGTGCTGCACCCACTTGGGAGTATTCTCATCGCGCCCCATCTCCGGAGAGTTGGGAATTTCGAAGAAGGCGAGCACATTCCCCATACCCGCATCCATAAAGACATGCATGTAAGGGTCCGGCTCACCGGTCGAGGGTACTTCGTTTTCGGCAATGGCCAGCTGGAAGTCCATACCGAGAAGATCGCGATAAAATTGTACGGTCTCCTTGGCGTCCCTGCAGCGATACGCCACGTGGTGAATGCGCTTAATGCCCATTGAAGCCTCCGGTTTTATTCCTTTTCTTTAATAACGCCACGCTTGAGCTGGTCGCGCTCAATGGATTCGAACAGAGCCTTGAAGTTGCCCTCGCCAAACCCTTCATCTTCTTTGCGCTGGATAAACTCGAAGAAGACCGGACCGAGCATATTGGCAGAAAAAATCTGCAGCAACAGGCGCGGTTGGCCACCCTCGGTGGTGCCATCGAGCAGGATACCGCGGCTCTGGAATTCCTCGGTAGGCTCACCGTGGCCTGGCAGACGCTCTTCCAGCATTTCGTAGTAGGTCTCCGGTGGCGGAGTCATAAACTCCATACCCTGCTCTTTCAAACGGTCCCAACAAGCCAGCAAATCATCACAGGCAAAGGCGATATGCTGGATGCCCTCGCCGTTGTACTTCATCAGGAACTCTTCGATCTGACCGCCACCACCGGCCGCCTCTTCGTTCAGGGGGATACGGATCTTGCCGTCCGGCGCAGTCATGGCCTTAGACAGCAGACCGGTGTACTCGCCCTTGATATCGAAGTAGCGAATCTCGCGGAAATTAAACAGGTCTTCGTAGTACTTGGCCCAGTAGTCCATGCGGCCGCGGTACACATTGTGGGTGAGATGGTCCAGGGTGTGGAAGCCACAGCCCTCGGGCCGGCGGTCTACACCCTCTTCCCAGATAAAATCGATATCGTAGATGGATTTCCCATCCTCGTAGCGGTCGATCAAGTACAAGGTGGCACCGCCGATACCTTTTATGGCTGGCAGCTTAAGCTCCATCGGGCCGGTCTGTACATCCACCGGCTGCGCGCCCTTGGCCAGGGCCGCCTCATAGGCGAGCTTGGCGTCCTTCACGCGAAAGGCCAGGCCGCAAGCGGAGGGACCGTGCTCCTGGGCATAATAGTAAGCGTGACTGTTGGGCTCGTAGTTGGTAACAAAATTGATGTCACCCTGGCGCCATAGCGTCACATCTTTGGAGCGGTGGCGGGCAACTTTCACAAAGCCCATTGCCGTAAATACGGTCTCGAGAATGCCCTTTTCTGGCGCGGTAAATTCTACAAATTCGAAGCCATTCAGACCCATTGGGTTTTCAAATAAGTCGGCCATGCAGTCCTCCGTCTCTTATCATCGCGGCGCCAATTATCGAGGCTGCACGCTGGTTAACTTGAAGCGCAAACGAAGTTAGTTGCAGATGTAACTAATGTCAAGTATCCCAGCACCGCAGTCCAAGAGAGATTATCTGGTCACATTAGGATCTAGGGAGAGGCCGGTTTTTGACATCTTTGAGGGTGCAGACAGCGAGAGGATTCACAGGGAAGGTGAAAAGAAAGTTGAAACGGCAGGTGCAGCACAGGTCTCTAGCCCCGCGCCACACCCGCTATTACTAGCGCTCTTTACGGGCACATTTACCATTATCCGTTCGACACATATGGTCTTTGTGAAACTTACCACTCATCTGGTCACACTGGGACTTGGTGACATCGCCGGCACAGGCGCTTTCCGCATGCTGGCAGCATCCGGTTTCGGCAGTGCCCATCCCGCTCTTGTCCATCGACTCATCCTTTTTCCTCTGCTCACAGGCGGACAGGGTCAACACCAGCGCAGCGGCCAGTATTCCAATTGAAGCTTTGAGTTGCATATAGGCCTCCTAACTACCCGGCGAGTGGCCGGTGACATGGATATCGCGGAAACCGCCGCTCATGGTTCGGTGCGACCCGCGTAAACATACCCGACATCTCCACCAACTGAGCGAGCTTGCACCGGGGTACAAAGCCTCTCAGCCATCCCGTAGATTTACCGGGCCATGCATTGACTGTAGCCCACACTGGCAGCAGAACTATCTGACTGACGGGACATTTTCGATTATTTACACATATCGCGCCGATCCCCGCGGCAATCCACTGATTGTGGCGCCGAGAGCCGGTACAATCGCCTCCCGTTTGTCGGGCTATGCCCCAATCCGCCTGTATCTATTGAGGATCGCCTATGCTTCTCGCCGCTCTCGCCATTATCGCCGGCTTTATTGTGCTGGTCTGGAGTGCCGACCGCTTCGTTGAGGGCGCCGCAGCCACAGCCAAGCACGCCGGAATGCCCACACTGCTGATCGGCATGGTGATCGTTGGCTTCGGCACATCCGCCCCAGAGATGGTGGTATCCGCCATCGCCGCCCTGGACGGCAGTCCCGGCCTGGCCCTGGGTAACGCCTACGGTTCCAATATCGCCAACACCGGCCTGATCCTCGGTCTGAGCGCACTCCTCATCCCCCTCACCGTACACTCAAAGATTGTGCGCAAGGAGCTACCTCTTTTACTGGCCATCACTTTGTTGAGCGGCGCTTTCCTGTGGAATGACAAATTGGAGCGCTGGGAGGGCATCATCCTTCTTCTGGGCTTCTTCGCTCTTATCGGTTGGAGCATTTTCTCCGCCCTGCGCGGCAAGGGCGATCAGCTCGAAGGGGAAGTAGCCGGTGAGCTGGAAGAACATTCCATGCCTCTGGGCCGGGCGATCTTCTGGGTAGTGGCCGGCCTGATACTGTTGATTATCAGCTCTCGTATGCTGGTTTGGGGCGCGGTGAGCATTGCCGAATCACTCGGCGTCAGCGACCTCATTATTGGTCTCACCATCGTCGCCCTGGGTACCTCCCTACCGGAGCTGGCAGCCACCATCGTGGCCGCACGTAAGGGCGAGCACGATATCGCCATCGGCAATGTGGTCGGCTCCAATATGTTTAATCTGCTTGCCGTAGTGGGCATCGCCGGCACTATTGCCCCCATGTCCAGCGTACCGCCTGAAGTGCTCTCCAGGGACTGGCCCATGGTCATCGGCCTGACCATCGCCCTGTTCATTTTTGCCTACGGCTTCCGCGGCCAGGGGCGTATCAACCGCTGGGAGGGTGCTGCGCTTTTAACGGCCTATCTTGTCTATACAGGCTACCTGATCAGCACGATTACTAAGGCCGCCCTGTAATTTGAGTTGGGGTGGCCCCAGGCCACCCTGCCCTCCCGCCTGAATTCGCCCTAATTTGCCCTCCCCACGCCCATTTTCACCGGCTATAGCCAGCTAATATTGGCGGCAGGTGATAACCGATAAGTGGCGAGGCTCCTCAAATGCAACGAAGCACAATCTTTAAAGTCTGTACCCTGGCGGGTCTATTCGGTGCAGGCATAATCTATCTGATGAATGCTTCCTGGCTGGCCCCAATTCCCCAGGGAAAACCCACTTTGATATCCCACCGAGGCGTGTACCAGACCTACAACCGAGAAAATCTGACGCGGGACGAATGTACCGCTACCCGTATCTACCCTCCGCAACACGCCTATCTGGAAAACACCATCGCCTCGATGGAGGCCGCTTTTGCCAACGGGGCAGATATTGTGGAGATCGACATCCACCCCACCACCGATGGCGAGTTTGCGGTATTCCACGATTGGACCCTGGACTGCCGCACAGATGGCACTGGCATCACCCGCGAGCACTCCTTGGCAAACCTGAAGACCTTGGATATCGGCTATGGCTACACCTTTGACGGCGGCATCACTTTCCCATTTCGCGGCCAGGGCATCGGCCTGCTACCCAGTTTGCAAGAAGTCCTGCAGCAATTCCCCGGCAAACCGTTTCTACTCAACATTAAAAGCAATGATCCTACGGAAGCGGAGAAACTGGATGCCTACTTGCGCCGGTATCAGTTACCCGTCAATTCCCGCCTGATGGCCTACGGCGGCGCTCGGCCAATCCACAGGCTCCGGGAGCTGCGACCCGACGCGCTGGCCTTTAGTAGAGACAGCGCAAAGAAGTGTGCGCTGGGGTATTGGCTGATTGGATGGAGTGGCTATATTCCCCAGACCTGTCGCAACAGTATTGTCATGGCACCCAACACCTGGCATTGGGCGCTTTGGGGGTGGCCCAACCGCTTTATTGACCGGATATCCCGCAGCGGCAGTTTGGCGATTGTGCTGGATCATCGAGGTGACAAGTATGGTCTTACCGCTATCTACCAGCCCGAGGATTTAAATTACCTGCCTGAGAATTACAACGGCGTTATCTGGGTTGAGAAAATTGAAGTGATTGGTCCGCTTTTACAAGCCGGACGATAGATATAGCTATTTTTTTCGCCGCTGCTCCAATCGTGCCAGGTGCGCCTGCAGTCGCTCAATCTCTTCGAGCAATTCAATAGCCAAGGCCGCGCCTGCCAAATTGACGCCGAGATCCCTCTCCAGGGTGTAGGCCCGACGAACCCGGCGCACACAAATACCACTAAAATGCCATTGCGACTCCCGCTGACGGGGCTCAATAACCCCCTCTTCTACTAGGGCAATAATCCGCTCCGCCGGAACCCCGCAAGCGCGGCACAATTCGCTGAGACTCAGTTCGCTCTCTTCATCCAGGAGAACACCAGTGACCCGCTCGAATTTTTTGATCTTCATTTTCAGCCCCCCATCGACTTGCGCGCATTAAATTCGAATGCCTCGCTGAGTTGCCGATAAGCATCGCGCTGGGCGTCGGTATTAGCCGGTGGCGTTACCGTCTGCAGCACCACATACATATCCCCCGGCTGCTTGGCGGGAATCCCCCGTCCTTTCAGGCGTAGCCTCTTACCATTGTCACTGTTGGCCGGAATCGTCAACTTAACCGGGCCGTCCGGTGTGGGCACCTGTACCTTGGCACCTAAGGCAATTTCCCAGGGCGCCAAAGGCAACTCCAAGTAGACCGTCTTAGCTTCTGTACGGTACAAAGAATGGGGGTTAAAGCTAATTTCTAAATAGAGATCACCGGGCTTGCCACCACCGATGCCCGGTTCACCCTGCCCGGCAAGGCGAATTTGCTGACCTTCGGTAATTCCCTTGGGAATTTTTACGTTGAGGGTACGCTCTTGCATTTGCGGGCGCCCATCAGGGCCCAATACCGAATGCTTAAGAGTGATCTGGCGGGCACCACCGCGATAACTGTCTTCCAAGTCTATGGCGATACGCGCATAAGTATTTTCACCTTGCGCGCTATACTGGCGCCGCTGCCTGCCGCCATAATTCTGACTGAAGCCACCACGACCAAAAAGACTTTCAAAGAAGTCGCTGAATGCCTCACTATCGGCCTCGGTATAACCGCCGCCGTGGAATTCAAAACCCTGATCCCAATTCGGCGGTGGCTGGAAGTCCTGACCGGACTGGAAGCCACCACCCAACTGATCATAAGCCGCGCGCTTCTCAGGATCTTTGAGCACCTCGTAAGCTTCGTTAACTTCTTTGAAGCGCTCCTCCGCATCCTTCTCACTGCTGACATCTGGATGATATTTACGCGCCAACTTACGATAGGCACGCTTTATCTCCGCCTGATCAGCATTGCGCTCCAGACTGAGAATCTTGTAGTAATCCTTGTATTCCATGGCTTTAATAAAAGCCGATGATGGGACTATTTGCCATCATACTTGACGATTGGGTCTGTAATTCAATAAAGAATCTGGATATTGGTGGGGGCTGGTAATAAAAAGCTTATAACTAGCACCTGTAGTGCTCGTATAAATACGAGTCATTTATACGTATTTTCTTAAACAGGAATCGATTCATTTGGCGCCGATTGATCACCGACGCCAAACACCAGACTTAATGTCCAGTTTCATACCACATTTCTGCCTGCACATATTCAATACTACCATCTACATAATGAATATATGCCTGACCTTGATTTAATGCATAAGCCCTAACCGTCACACCGCATGATAATCCCGAGTTACAGCCTTTCACCCAATTAATTCGATCAATGGACTTGGTGATATTTGTGATGGTCCATCGACCCGAGGTGGAATTTCCGAAACTAAAATCTATTCCATTACAACTGGAAGTGCCATTACCCATTACTTGCCCTCCAGGTTTGACATTGAGCTGGCACACCAGTCCAGCAGAAAATGCCGGCACGGCTAAGGATGAGGCAGTTATCAGAGAGCCCGCTAATAAAATTTTTTTGATATTCATATTCCTAACCTAGCTATTTTTATTTACTTTTTTAGGCAGCTGTTAAAAAAACAACCTCAGCGAGCATATCACCAGAATTTATTCTTTCATACGCATAAAAAACCCGGAATCAATAGAATGAAACCGGGTTAATAGTGACTATATTGGAATATTTTTAATAAATTTTTCTGTTAACGGATGTAATATCCTATGGCCATCCAGTTGCCTCCAACCTTCTGCAGAGTCACTGTTTCACTCGCTTTTTTCACATGTTCAAACTGACTATCAAAGACCACAACACTATAATTTCCATCGGGGGCCCCAGGCAGGCTATTTGTCTCGGTAACACTCTGCATTTCTCGCAGCAATAAACTCCCTAATGGTTTTCGCACACTGGCCAGTTTCTCCGACCAACTATCACGAGTTAGGTACTGCTGGAAAAGCGGTCCACTGTTATCCCAACTTTCAAGATACTTTTCTCTATCGATTACCTGTAGCCAGTTTTTGGCATCATTTATCGCGCCGGTATTGTCTGCCCAAACTGATATGGAAATTAAAGTCAAAAAGATAAGGGCCAAGAGATTTTTCATCGGAATTCCTTTTCCTGAAATTTACCCAGTAATACATACCTCATTAGAATAGGCAGCAACTCAGTTGCCGCCAGAAAATTAAAAAATGATTAAGAATCAACTTCCGCTGGATGACTCAGATTGCCAACACCCGCCTCTTTCAGCAAGGAATCTACCAGAGGTGCCATAGCGCGATGCTTGAGGGCACTGCCCACCAGGGCTTCAGGTAAACTTTGCCCTTTGGCTTCGGCATCACCATCTAGGATGCCGGTACTGGCTCTGCCATCGACACCGTTTAATCCCTCGACAGAGATAATCTTCATGCCCTCGATACTCTCCATGGGCTTGACGCTCTCACGGATAATATTAGGCAGATTCTCATGCAAGCTGAGTACTTTCTTCAATGCAATCTGTGCTTCGTTGAGGCTGTTGTAAGCCTCATTCATCAGGCGTTGGCCCTCGGCATCTACCGCGTACTTCTCGCGGTCCGCTTCAACTTTGATGCGAATCGCTTCGGCCTCGGCGGTAGCTTGCAGACGTAAAGCTTCCGCTTTGTCTTCCGCAGCCATTTTTTCCGCTTCCGCCATCACCTTGATACCCGTGGCCTGACGTTCGGCAACCTTCTGTGCTTCGATAATTTCAATGAGTTTATCCCGCTCAGCCACTTCCACATCTTTGGCAGTGCGCACCTGTTCCTCGGCTTTTACTGATCCAGCCAGTGCCACATTGGCCTGCTGATCCGCCAGGGACTGCTCCTTGGACTTTTCTGCAACCGCAATGGCCCGCTCCTGCTCGGCGATCTCCACAGATTTTTGTTTGGAGATACGCTGCTCTTCCAAAATACGCGCGCGTTCGATTTCCTGTTCTTGCAGGCGACGTTCCTTTTCAATCTCTAACAGCTTGGTGGCCTGTTCAGCGGCAATCTGCGATTGGCTGACTTCACGCTGGGCTTCAATTTCGGCTTTGCGCGCTGCACGATCCTGTTCAGCCAGTTCACGGGCAATATCCGCTTTTTGAGCAGCCTCACGATTTTCCAGTTCGCGTTGTTGCTCCAGGTATGCGTACCGTTTTTCCTTATCGATTTCTAATTTCTGGCGCTCTGCTTCGAGATTTTTCTTCTCGATCTGCACCATGGTTTCCTGTTCGACATCGTTCACTTCCTTACGACGCGCTTCAATAGAGCGGGTCATACTGGCGAGGCCTTCAGCATCGAATACGTTATCTTGGTTAAAAAATTCTTTATGCGTCTGATCCAGACCTGTAAGAGATACCGCTTCCAGCTCCAATCCATTTTTTAATAGATCTTCGGAGACCACCTGTTGCACTTTCTGCACAAACTGACTGCGCTGCTCATGCAGTTCGGCCAGTTCCATTTCTGCCGCCACCGAGCGTAGGGCATCGACAAATTTACCCTCGATCATTTCCTTTAGGGCTTCTGGGTCCAGGGTGCGCAGGCCCAGGGTCTGCGCCGCATTGGCAATGGCATCGGTATCCGGTTTGACCCGCAGATAAAATTCGGCAAGTACATCGACACGCATACGATCCTTGGTGATCAGCGCTTGGTGCTCTTTCCGTGATACCGCAAGGCGCAGGGTATTCATATTCACCGGAATAATTTCGTGTAATACGGGCAACACCAGAGCGCCGCCATTCATAATCACTTTTTGCCCCCCCATACCGGTGCGCACAAAAGAGCGCTCTTTGGAGGCGCGGGTATACAGACGCGCGAAGATACTACCGATCACAATCAGGCCAACCAGCACGGCACCGGCAATAAATACTACGACGGGAAGGTTTCCTATCACTGTTAAGTTCTCCATTTAATTGTTCTCTATGAGGTGTTGGCTGCTCGGCCGCGTTACTCGAAAATGAACGCCAAGCTCTTCGACCAATAACACCTTTTCCCCCTGGTTAAAAATTTCAGTTTCATCCGGCTCTACCATCACATAGTGGGTAGTGCCATATTCATCGCGAAAACGAGCCTCTGCGGGGGAACCCGACTCGGCCCTGCCAATAGTAATAACCGCCACGCGACCTATAAATGAATCACGTCCAACGGCTTGGCTTTCATCGCCAACGGCAAAACGCCGCAGCACATTACCGACAAAGCGCACCTGTGGTAACGCCAGAAAAAACACCCCCAGCGCTAATAGCCCACCCGGTAACAGCAGATTAAAAGTGGACTCGACCAGCATTTGTATTAGCAGGCCACTGACCCCAAAGCTGACGAGGAAGGCCACCAGCAGGATCAAAGCTGGTACCTCACCAAAACGGAGCCAACCCAACAGTTTGGTCAGCCCCCCAGACAATCCGCTGTCGGGCACATCCATATCAAAATCCGGCAGCAAATTGTCGAGCAGATCTGAAATACCGATGCCTATCAATGTCATCACCCCCTCAAGAAGGGCAATCATCAGCATCAATACCAGAGCACCGGTAAAAATCAGATTTTGATCTTGTAACAGGAATACCATCAGGACCCCGATTTAATCTTGGCTAAACGTTCTTTAATACGATTGCCGCGCGCCAGCTCTTCAAGCTCGGCCAATTTTCTGGCGTCTATACCAGATTTTGATGTGTATACCCCGGCGCGATCCAGTATCCGATTGAAAGCATCGGTCGCCTCCTCCACCTGGTTTTCTGTTTTGCGGCTGGTTCCGCGCCCTGCCTCACTTACGCCATTGGCCACATGTTCGTTGGCCTTGATAAACTCCTTGAGCTGCTCGCGCATCTCGCGTTTCTTACCCTGTAGCGCGCTGATATAGGTATTTAATTCCTGCATCTCTGTATCGTTATCGGCAATGGCTTTTTCCAACACCGGCAACTGCACCTCAATATCCATCTGCTTGGCAATGGCGACCTCAGCCAAATCATCACGACTCTCTTTAACGGCTATATCAATCTGCTCGGCGAGAGTAATGTGGCGCTTGTTCTCATCATTAAGTGCTTTGCTGTTGAGATATTTAGCGGCTTCCACCTTACCCAGCTGCTCGCGCACATCGGCTATAGCCTTATCAATCTCGCAAATAGCCTGCTCCATGACCGGATGCGGTGTGCTGCTTTCAACCGTATCTACCAGGGCACTTGCCGATGCGGAAATCAATCGCGATATACGTTTAATTAATCCTTCTCCCATAATTTTCCCCTGCTTCTGTATTTTCTATTTACTGAGACCCATTCAAAAACTGCCTTTCAATGGCTGCTCCAAACGCCATTTATCCCTGGAAAAAGCTGCGTTTTTATCGACACCTATTATGGCAATGGATCAAATCAGTGAGCTGTTTCACTCGGAGACCCTGCTTTTGTTAAGACGCTCTCGGATTTTTAGTACTGACTCCTCATGAATGCTTCTGGGGTTTTCTTGCTGCACTAGTAGTGATATTTTTTCAAGGAAAGCCTCTACCGCGGGCAAGAATGCCTTTTCCAATACTGGAGCCAGTGGCTCGCTATCCGTATTGCTATGTAGAACGGCAGCACTCTCGGCCAGGATCTCCATCACCGCTTCCACCAATATGCTGCGCTGGTTTTCTTCCACATAGCGCGCCTTTATTGGCAACATTGCCTCCGCCGCAAATAGGTAGCTGCTCGCCAGGTTTTTTCCACTCAATGATTCCCGAGCCAGGGCAATCACTTCGCGCACTTTTTCACTTTGGGTGATCGCGCCATTGCGGTCGATTGACATCAAATAGGTGTAATCATCAGCTGATAATCGCGCCGATATAGATTGTGACTTATTGAGCATATTGATCCCTTGCTTGCCATGTATACAAAAGTACACACCGCCATACATCGGGTCAATAAAAATCCCTACGACTGATTAGTACGGAAGAACCAGCTGATATTGAAAGTTATACACTCGGCAGCTATGCCATCTATAAATAAGAATTTTTTTGTAATCTACACCCTATAGAACAGAATTTATTTTTACATTACATGCCCTTACAGCAATTAATTTTTCTGGTGATTTCACCGTATCGAAATACCCGGATACGCCGTACCCACAGCTGAGTACAACACCATCATCGCCTGGGGCTGCACCAGGCAAGTACCATCTTAAAAAATAGACTGGATAAATTTTTAGAAGAAGACCCGATATTTCCCCTGCTGAGCGATAGCGATGGTCTGAGGATTGCCTTGTGAAATATCTGCGGCGGTGAATTAAGAAGGATGACCATTTTTCGTTTTCCACCCATCAAAAGGAATAGTGTGTACTACCGAAATCCGCATAATTCAAGGCGATGGCATCTTCAGATTTACCACGCCCAAAATCCTTACAACAAAAGAATATTACCTTCGGTATGGAAGAAAACGCTTCCAATAGTAAATCGCGATCTAAATCGATTTGCCCCAAAGGCCTGTGCCATGAAAATCCTTGATAGCCGGATAGACAGCGCACCAATATCCAGGTACCGGCTCTAAAAATCCAGGCCCGGTGATGCGCACAGGAGATGGCCCCTTGCTGACCATTTGCCTGAGAGATCTCCGTACCCGTCCTAACTCACCCAGCCCCATGTACCGCAGTGGTAAGTTACGCATAGAGCCCCCTTTCCCACAGGTACGCGAGCGCGCAGCTCTCTGAATAGGGCCCCTCCTACCGTCGAGCCCCGTTGCTCTGCCTGCGCCAGCTTATCAATTTGCCCTCACTAGACCTCACTTTACCGAGCGCGGACTTTACAAGTGCACAAGGCTCCTGTTACTTGTGTTGCCTGATTCTGTGAACCCATGCGCCGGACAAGTACTCGACAATAGCCGGCACGATAACAATAAACAGCCCCCCCAGCGCATTCTTACGCACTGGCGGAACAAAGGTAGCCAATGGAAAGAAGAAAATTCCTCAAGATCGCCGGCGTCGGCTCCAGTGGTCTTTTACTGCCACTACAAGGCGTGCAAGTCAGTGCAGAACAGTTGCTCAACGAGGGCATGCACAGTTCTCACAAGCGGCACTTGGCGGACGTGGTTCTAAATACGGCGCGCAAGGCCGGTGCCAGCTATACCGATGTGCGTATCGGCCGCTATCTCAATCAATACGTGATGACTCGCGAAACCAACGTTGAGAATATCGTCAATACCGAATCCCTCGGCGCCGGTATCCGCGTCATTGCCAATGGCACCTGGGGATTCGCCGCGACAAATGACCTGACTGCCGATGGCGTCGCCCGCGCCGCGCGCCAGGCCGTTGCCGTAGCCAAGGCCAACGCCAAATACCAGACCGAGCCCGTGCGCCTGGCGCCGGTGAAAGGTATTGGCGAGGTCTCCTGGCAGACTCCGATTCAGAAAAATGCCCTGCAAGTGCCGATCAGCGAAAAAGTCGATTTTCTGATGGATGTGAACAACGGTGCGCTCAAGGCCGGTGCCAGCTATATCCAATCGTCCCTGTACCTGGTGAATGAGCAGAAATACTTTGCTTCCAGCGATGGTTCCTATATCGATCAGGATATCCACCGTCTGTGGGCACCGATGCAGGTAACGGCCGTAGACAAGAAAAGCGGCGTCTTTAAAACCCGCAATGGCCTGAGTGATCCGGTGGGTAGAGGTTATGAATACCTGGCCGGGCACAAGAAAGACAAAATCCGCGGTCAGACCACGCTCTACAAAGCCTCCTACGATATGGCCGAGGATGCGATGTTGGCCGCCGAGCAGGCCAAGGCCAAGTTATCCGCCAAGTCGATCGATCCGGGCAAGTACGACCTGGTACTGGAGCCCTCGCATCTGTGCCTGACCATCCATGAGTCTGTTGGCCACCCACTGGAGCTGGATCGCGTCCTCGGGTATGAAGCCAACTACGCCGGCACTTCTTTCGCCACCTTGGATAAATGGCGCAGTGGCAAATTCCAATACGGTAGTGACAAGGTCACTCTATTCGCCGACAAAGTACAGCCGGGCTCCCTCGGCGCTGTCGCCTACGATGATGAGGGGGTAAAAACCAAGCGCTGGGATCTTGTAAAAGACGGCGTGCTGGTGAACTACCAAGCCACCCGCGACCAGGTACATATGATCGACCAAAAAGAATCCCACGGCTGCAGCTATGGGGATAGCTGGTCCAGTGTGCAATTCCAGCGCATGCCCAATGTCTCCCTGGCACCGGGCGAGGAAAAATACTCGGCCAAAGATATGATCCGCGATGTGGAGAAGGGGATTTATATCGTCGGGCGCGGCTCCTACTCCATCGACCAACAGCGCTACAACTTCCAGTTCGGTGGGCAGTTGTTTTACGAGATCAAAAACGGCGAAATTGTCGGCCAGGTTGAGGACGTCGCCTACCAGTCCAACACCCAGGAATTCTGGAACGCCTGCTCCGCCATTTGCGACAGCAGTGACTACCGCTTGGGGGGTACCTTTTTTGACGGCAAGGGTCAGCCCAGCCAGGTGAGTGCGGTATCCCACGGTTGTTCCACCACCCGTTTCGACAAAATCAACGTAATCAATACCAAGCGTAAAATTTCCTGAGCGGCTGCGCACAAGAATAAGTAATTGGAGAAAAAATTATGGCAATTCTAAGTAGAAGTGAAGCGAAGCGTATTCTCGACAAGGTATTAAAATTCAGCCGCGCCAATGAAGCCAGCGCGCAGCTAGCCGGCAGCGAAACCGGCAATATTCGCTACGCGCGCAACAGCGTTTCCACCAGCGGTATCGTCAACGATATCGAGTTGGCCGTCGAAGCCCGTTATGGCAAGAAATCCGGCGTGGCCACCATCAACGAATTCAGCGATGCGTCCCTGGAAAAAGTGATGCGCCGTGCAGAGGAACTGGCCAAGCTCTCCCCCGAAAATCCGGAAGCCATGCCTACGCTGGGTGCTCAGAAGTATGTGAGTGTGGATGGCTATGCCAAGTCTACGGCCGATATCACTCCGGACCAGCGCGCCAAGGCCGCAGCCGATTCCATCATTGCAGCAAAAGAAAAGAAGGTGGTCGCTGCCGGCTACCTGGAAGATGAGCGCGCCTTTGCCGCCGTCGCCACCAGCAAAGGGCTGTTCGGCTACCACGCTTCCACGTCCGCCAACTTCACCGTCACCATGCGTACAGAAGATGGCCTGGGTTCCGGCTGGGCCGAAAGCGATGTCACCGACTTCGGCACGATGAATACCGGCAGTACTTCCTCCGTAGCGATCGACAAGGCCGTACTGTCCCAGGAAGCCCGCGCCCTGGAGCCGGGCAAGTACACCGTCATCCTGGAACCCAATGCGGTCTCTGGCCTGGTGGGTTATATGATGAGTGGTTTCGACGCGCGCAACGCCGATGAAGGCCGCAGCTTTATGAGTAAAAAAGGCGGTGGCAACCGCATTGGCGAGAAGATGTTCGACAAGCGCGTACACTTCTACTCCGACCCCGCCGATCTCAATGTGCCCGCACAGCCCTGGGCCGACAATGACTTTATGCGGCTGGAACGCACCGACTGGATCAAAGACGGTGTCGTGAAAAACCTGGCGCGCAACCGCTATTGGGCGGAACAAAGTAAAGGTGAGGTAGTGCCAGAACCCAACAACCTGATTATGGTTGGCGGCGACAAATCTACCGAGGAACTGATTAAGAACACCCGCCGCGGCATCCTGGTAAGTCGCACCTGGTATATCCGTATGGTCGACCCACAGTCCATGCTGCTCACCGGTCTCACCCGCGATGGCACCTTCTATATCGAAAACGGCAAAATCAAATACCCCGTGAAGAACTTCCGCTTCAACGAAAGCCCGGTGATCATGCTCAACAATATCGAGGATATGGGCATCCCCCAGCGTGTCGGTATGTGGGGCATGTCCGCCATGATCCCCGCACTGAAAGTCCGCGACTTTACCTTCAGCAGCCTTTCCGACGCCGTATAACAGCCGCCCTATTGAGGATGATGAAATGGACAGAAGAAAATTTCTCCAGCTCAGCGGTGCCGGCTTAGGTGTGTCCATGTTGCCGCTATCCGGCAACCTGGTGGCCGAGAGCAAACTCACCCAAAGTGGTATCGATCTCGCCGTTAAAAAAGAATTTGCCGATGTGGCCCTGAATACGGCCACTAAACTCGGCGCCACTTATGCCGATGTGCGCATTGGCCGCTACCTGAATCAATACGTGGTCACCCGTGAGATGAAGGTTCAGGATGTGGTGAATACCGAATCCATCGGTATGGGGATTCGTGTAATCGCCAATGGCACCTGGGGTTTTGCCGCCACCAACGACCTGACGCCCGATGGCGTCGCCCGCGCCACCCGCCAGGCAGTCGCCACCGCCAAGGCCAACTCCAAGTACCAGCAGGAGCCAGTACAGCTGGCTCCGGTAAAAGGCCACGGCGAGGTGAGCTGGCAAACACCCATCCAGAAAAACGCTATGCAGATCCCCCTGGCAGACAAAGTGGATCTGTTGATGGATGTGAACAAGTCCGCCCTCGATGCCGGCGCCAGCTATATCAACTCCATGTTGTACCTGGTGAATGAGCAAAAGTATTTTGCCTCTACCGACGGCTCCTATATCGAACAGGATGTTCACCGTTTGTGGGCGCCCTTCTCGGTTACAGCAGTGGACAAGAAAACCGGCGGCTTCCGCACCCGTCAGGGCCTCAGCCAGCCGGTCGGACGTGGCTTTGAATACCTGGATGGCCGCGCCGAAGACAAGATCCAAGCGCAGACGGTGCTCTATCGCGATTCCTACGATATGGCCGAAGACGCACGCCTGGCGGCGCAACAAGCCAAGGAAAAGCTCACGGCCAAATCGGTCAAACCGGGCAAGTACGACCTGGTGCTGGACCCAAGCCACCTGTGGCTCACCATCCATGAATCCGTCGGCCATCCACTGGAGCTGGACCGCGTACTCGGCTACGAGGCCAACTTTGCCGGTACCTCTTTCGCCACTATCGATAAATGGCGCAGTGGCAAATTCCAATACGGCAGCGACAAGGTCAATCTGTTTGCCGATAAGGTACAGCCCGGTTCACTCGGTGCCGTCGGCTACGACGATGAAGGCGTGAAGACCGGCAACTGGGATCTGGTAAAAGACGGTGTGCTGGTGAACTACCAGGCCACTCGCGATCAGGTACATATGCTGGGGCAAAAGAAATCCCACGGCTGCTGCTACGCCGACAGTTGGTCCAGTGTGCAATTCCAGCGCATGTCCAACGTTTCGCTGTTACCCGGCAAGGAAGAGCTGAGCGTCGACGATATGATCAAGGATGTGGAAAAAGGCATTTATATTGTGGGTGCCGGTTCCTTCTCCATCGATCAGCAGCGCTACAACTTCCAGTTTGGTGGACAGCTGTTCTACGAGATTGAAGACGGCAAGATTACCGGCATGGTGGAGGACGTCGCCTACCAGTCCAACACCCAGGAATTCTGGAATGCCTGCTCGCAGGTCTGCGACAAGCGCGACTATCGCCTGGGCGGCTCCTTCTTTGATGGTAAAGGCCAGCCGATGCAAACCAGTGCGGTATCCCACGGTAGTTCCACCGCACGTTTCGACGGTATCAATGTGATCAATACCAAGCGCAGACTGGGCTAGCCATTGATCCAGGCGGGAGCTGGCCAGCAAACCAATCAGCTCCCAGCATTGAAATAAATGGGTAGAAGGAAAGAAGGTGCTCCGTTCGAGACCGTATGAGGCATGGATGCCGATTACGAGCGTACAGGGATGTATTTACAGCGTGTCTCGAACGGAGCACCTTCTTTCCTTTGCACTCAACAATAAACCAACGCAGTAACCGAGTTATCCCGTGTCCCTCACCCGTAAGGCTTTTCTCCAGCGCCTGATCCTGGGTGGCTGCGCCGCAGCGCTGCCGCTGGGCACACGCGCACAAAATACCGCACCGGCTAGTCCGCAGGAGCACTACGATTTTTATTTCACCCGCTTGATGTACGAGTCCGGTGACTGGGATGTGGATCAGCGCATGCCCTCCAACCTGCTCAATTCACTGGTGGAGTACACCAATCTGAGGGTTGATCCTAAAGAGCACATAGTGCCGCTGGCCGATAAGAAAATGCTGCTGGCGCCTTTCTGCTACCTGGCCGGACACAAGCTGGTGCAGTTCAGCACGGAAGAGGCAAAGAATTTTCGCGACTACGTCAATCGCGGCGGCTTTGTATTTGTCGACGACTGCAACCACGATATCGACGGCCTCTTTGCCAAATCCTTCGAAGCACAAATGGCCAAGTTGTTTGGCGAAGACTACCTGCAAAAACTCCCGGACGATCACGATCTCTACCGCTGTTTCTTTCAATTCGATGAATTGCCGGTAACCAGTTTTGAATTAAATGGCTGGGGGGACGATCTGGTACACGACTACCTGAAAGCCATTGTTGTTAACGGCCGCATCGCCGTGCTCTACAGCAACAAGGATTTCGGTTGCGAGTGGGACTACGACTACCGCAACAAGCGCTGGCTCGCCATCGACAATACAAAATTTGCGGTGAACATTGTTATTTACGCACTGACGAGCTGATTATGCTGACTACCTTGGAAAATAGTATCGAACAACAATTGCACAACCTCGACAATCTGCAACAGGAAATTGCGCGGGTGATTGTCGGCCAGAAACCCGTGGTGGAGCAGATGCTCATCTGCCTGTTGGCCGGGGGACACGCCCTACTCGAAGGGGTGCCGGGGCTCGGTAAAACCCTGCTGGTAAAAACCCTCGCCGATGCCAGTGCACTGGATTTCAAGCGGGTGCAGTTCACCCCGGATTTAATGCCGGGCGATATTCTCGGCAGTGAGATCCTCGAAGAGGACCACAGCTCCGGCAAGCGCTTTTTTAAATTCCAGCGCGGCCCGATATTTACCAATATCCTGCTCGCCGATGAAATTAACCGCACCCCCCCAAAAACCCAGGCCGCTCTGCTGGAATCCATGCAGGAGGGCTCGGTCACCGTGAGTGGCAAAACCCTGGCCTTGCCCGATCCCTATTTCGTACTGGCCACACAGAACCCCATCGAGCAGGCCGGCACCTATCCACTGCCGGAAGCTCAGCTGGACCGCTTCCTGCTGAATATTCATATCGACTATCCCGATGAACAGGATGAAGTGGAAATCCTGCGCTCGACCACCGGCGTCGCCAGGATCAAACCCAGCCCCAGCCTAGATGCCGAGCAACTGCGCGAGATGCAAAAGCTGGTGCGGGAAATTCATGTGAGCGACGACCTCTACCGTTACGCAGCAGCACTGGTGCGCGCGACCCGTATTGAAACCAATCGCAGCGATGCCCTTCAGCAAACCCTGCAACAGTGGATCAAGTGGGGCGCCGGCCCCCGCGCGGGCCAGGCACTGATCCTCGCCGCCAAGGCCCGCGCGCTGTTACAGCGGCGCCTCGCAATAACCCGTGAGGATATCCGCAGCCTGTTACTACCGGTACTGCGCCACCGGGTTCTGCTGAGCTTTCAGGCCCAGGCCGATGGTGTGCAGATGCCACAGCTGATCGATGAATTATTGGCGACAGTGCCGGAACCGGGCCGGGACTGATCAACGTGGAATACCTGTCCCCCAAAATCCTCGCCAGCTGCCGCGATCTCGTGTGGCTGTCGCGGCATGTTGCCGAGGGCGTGATGCTCGGCGTACAACACAGCCAGCGCCGCGGTACCGGATTGGAATTTCACCAGTACCGGGGCTACCAGGCCGGTGACTCTATTCGCCATATCGACTGGAAATTGTTTGCCCGCAGCGATCGCTACTATGTGCGCGAGACAGAGCAGGAGAGCCGCATGCACGTCTGCTTTGTACTCGATACCAGCGCCTCGCTGAGGCAGGCGAGCTTTATAGAACCCAGCCTGAATAAACTGCATTACGCCAAATGCTGGATTGCCAGCCTGTGCTGGCTGCTCAACGCCCAAGGGGACAGCTTTTCCCTGTTGGCCCTAAACAATCGACAGACGGTTTATGTACCCGAAGGCCAGGGCGAGAGTCACCAGCGCCAGATCGCCCTGCAATTGCAGCAGCTGACTGCCTCTAACCACTGGCCGGATCAATCCCAACTGGCTCCGCTATGGCAGTACTTCGAGCGCCCCTGCCAGGTGGTTTTGCTGAGTGATTTTTTTGAACAGGACAATGAGATCAGCCATTTCGCCGCACGCCTGCACGCCGCCGGCCGCCCCTGCCTGCCGCTGCAATTGTTGATCGAAGCGGAACAGACTTTCCCCTTTGAGGGTGAGCTGAAGTTACTCAACCCGGAAACCAACTCCAGTACCCCAGCAGCTTTGGAGGTGGACGCCGAGCGACAGCGCCAATCGTACCTGGATGCTTTTGCCCGAGCGCAGGCCGAGCTCAAAGCGCGCTTCGCCGTACAGGAATGTTTACTGCAGAGCGATCTTATCGAGCAGCCTGTGGAAAAGTCATTGAGCCAATTTATTCAGCTGCACGGCAGGTTGTGCTGAGGTGTTGTGGATAAATAGTGTTTTTCAATCTCCACAGTGGTTGTGGCTTTTTGCCGCCCTGGCGCTTCCCATTGCCATTCATTTGCTGCGACGAAGTAATCCACAGAAAATTTCCTTTGCTGCGCTGCAGTGGGTACAAAGATATTCACAGAGTCGCGCGCGCCGGCCGATTGTGGATAACAAATGGTTGCTGTTGTTGCGCCTGCTCATTGTCGCGTTACTGGCATTTTTACTGGCTCAGCCACTGATAGAGCGGGATATTTATCCCCAGAAAGCAGTGATACTGGTAGACCCCCGGATTGAGGCAAAAGCGGCGAATGCATTTATCCACAACGTCCTGCCACAACTTGCTAGTGCCGATGCCAACATCCTGTGGTTATCCCCAGAAACACATTCTGTAACCTCACCACCACCACAAAATGTCGACCTGTGGAAAACTCTGTCATTATTGTCTGGTCGCGCTGATTTACGTCGGGCCCATATCCTGTTGATAAATAATACATTCCCCACATCCCACAGCGCACTCCGCACCAGTCCCCACTGGCAGTGGCACAGCCTCAAAAAGCCCGTCACTGCACAGAACCCGGTATTACCGAGTATCGCAGTCATGGGCAGTGCGCCCAGTTGGTGGACACCGGTATTGGAAGACTGGCGCAACACCATGCCGGGGTTATCCGTACACATTGTTGAGCAGGAAGAAGCGCTAAATACTCAGCAAGCAGACTGGCTGATTTACGCAGGCCCCGCGCCCCTGCCCCAGGCAGTGGTGGATTTTGTTGCCGACGGTGGCTTGTTGATCACCGACCATAGTATTCAGCCCCCTGATCACCTGAGCTTCGCTAGGGTAGATAAAAGCCCCTCTGTGCAGGCGGCTCCCCTAGAGAGGGGAAGCTGGCTTCGCTACGAAAGCGATTGGCACAGCGCAGCATTTTATCGCGGTGCAAATCTGCCTAAAGACTTATGGCAACAGTGGTCGACGCAGGACTGGCCACTGCAACACCGCAACCGCGGGCTGTGGTCCGGCACAAGTGCTATGGGTTTCCCTGTGGCAGACAGTGCTGTGGAAAACCGCCGACGCCAACCGTTGCAACCCTGGCTGATCACCGCTCTGCTGGTACTGCTGACCCTTGAGCGCCTGATTGCCCTGTCGCGATCTCCACGCAGCAGAACTGGGGAGGTGCACCATGGATAGGGGCCAGCAAACCATCAACGCCATGCGCAGGCGCTGGCAACTGACTGCCCTGCGGCCTTACCTCTGGCTGGGCACAGGTCTCAGCCTGCTGGCCGGATTGGGCATTTTCGTACTCGATTGGCCACAGTGGCTGTTACCTGCCTGGCTTGGGATTATTGTGCTGGCGCTGCTGCTGGATCGCCGCTGGCGCCCCTACGGGGACAGCCTGTGTCGGCAGCTGGATCGGCAATATCCACGGCTGCAAGACAGCAGCCAGCTGCTCAGGCAACGAGAATCCGAGCTCAGCCCTGTACAAAAACTACAGCGGGCGCGTATCGATAAAGAGCTGCGACAATTACTGCAACACCGAGATAAAACGCGCTTCGGTCCACCCCGTCTGCGCAGTTCCCTGGCACACGCCTTTGGTGCCTGCCTGGGTCTTTTACTGTTGGTCCTCAGCGATACTTTTTTCACTGAGGGCAACATTAACAGCTCTCGACAAAACCCCGTTATTGCCGCAACGGAGAAGCTCGCCATAACGCGAGCAGAAAGCCATATTCAACCCCCCGCCTACACCGGCCTTGCCGGCTACCAACAGACCCTACAAGTCGATGCCCCAGAGCAAGCCCAGGTTCACTGGTCTATTGAATTTAATAGGCCGGTAGACGGCCTGACAATGCTGGCCGAAACGCACAACTTTGCCTTTAGCCCGGAGGGGAATATCCCCAGCAAAAAATGGCAGTTACAGCGCACTCTCGATAAGGCAGATTTTTACCAGCTCTCCGTACAAGTCGCGGATACCCTCGAGCTCTTGCCGGAAATTCACAATATCCGTGTGCAAAAAGACAAGGCTCCGGAGTTTGCCTTTACCGCACCGAGCCTGCGTATAGATACGATTTCTGAGAGTAGCAAAAGTATTCCAGTGAAAGTGACGATTAATGATGATTACCAGGTAAGCTCGGCAGACTTACTGGTAACTCTCGCCAGCGGCACCGGGGAGAATTTGCGCTTTCGCGAGGAGCGCATTGCGCTCGCCAGCTTGCCCTCATCCACCTTAACAACAGACCCCTCAACCACTCCGCCCACAACAGACGGCAAAGAAGTTCACTACGATTTCATCCTGCCCATCGACCGTTTTTCCATGGAGGCCGGTGATGAACTCTACTGGTACCTGGAGGCCAGGGATAACCGTGAGCCCAACGCCAATACAGCCAAGAGCCAACACTTTATTCTGCGCTGGCCGCAGGAAGAAATTTTCGGCCTGAGTGACAGCGAGGGTATGGCCATCAAAGTATTGCCGGAGTATTTCCGCAGCCAGCGCCAGCTGATTATTGATACCCAAGCCCTGCTGGTCGAACGCGAGCAATTGGAGCCAGGGGAATTTCGCAAGCGCTCCGAAGGCCTCGCCTATGAGCAGAACCTGCTGCGCATGCGCTACGGACGCTTCCTCGGTGAGGAGGACTCCGAAGCAGAACACCTTGAGGGTGAGGACGAGCAACACTCTGCAGCTGAACACAGCGATACTCGCCACCATTCAGAGCAGAATAAGCACGAGGCACACAGCGAGGAAATTGCCACCCCCTTTGCTCAGCGCGATTCCCACTTCGAGCAGGCAGCACGCATAGCCGCTTCCGCTGGGCACCTGCACGACAGCTCGGAGCATGCCACCCTGTTCGACCCGCAAACCAAGGAGCTGCTGCGCAATGCGCTGAATGCCATGTGGCGTTCCTGGCGCGACCTGTCGGTGATCGAACCCCAGGCCTCCCTACCCCACCAACACCGGGCCCTACGCTTTATCAAGGAAGTGCAGCAGGCCTCGCGTATTTACTTGCAGAGAGTTGGCTTCGAGGCACCGCCTTTAGACGAGGGCCGCCGCCTCAGTGGTGAACGGGAAGCCGTGGCCCCGGAAACCGTGAGTATTGAATTTGAGCAGGCGCAAAGAGCACAGGTGCTCGCGCTGATGGAGCAGGTACACACTGGTGCCAAGCTCGACACCAATCAGGTGAGACAGATAAACAAGCTCGCCACAACACAGGCAGCAGATCTCGGATTAGAGCTTTCAAAACAACTGCGTCTCTACCAGCAAGAGCAAGCCCAACATCCTGAGTGTAGCGACTGTGAACAATCCCTCAATCGGCTGCTCTATCAGCTGCTGCCCACACCCGTAGCCACGCCTTCACTGCCTTTGCAAATTGAAGAAAATAATCATTTCAGCCGTTGGCTGCGCGGGCAAGGAGAGAGCCAGTAGTGATGGAATTAGTGATACCCGGCCTGTGCTTATTGGCCTGTGCCGCTTCCATTTTTCTAATGTGGCGACGCCGCCACGCCAAAGCGCTCGACTACGGTCTGCAGCTGACCATCTGGCTCAGTGCCTGGATACTCTGGCAATCGCCGGCAATCGTTCCAGCCGAGCGCCATATCTCTCTCGATAGCAAAGAGTTGGCGAGCGCACTACCTGTAACTCTTACCGGGGTGGAAAATATCTCCCTCGATGGAATCCCACTCAGCCGCGATGCCTTGCGAGACCTGTCTCCGATGCGCCTGGAACTGTCGGATAACCAGGTTCCCAATGCGGGCTGGGAATTCGACTGGCCGCAAGCAATTACCCTGGGTGATCCTCTGCGATTACAGATTCACAGCGATCAACCATTAGCGGAAAACTTCCGGCTCAGCCTGTTAAATCCCTTCGGCGATATCGAGGAAAGCCTTGAGCTGAAAGCGGGGGAGAGAGTGCAGGCACAACTCAGTGTCACCCCGAAACGTGCTGGCCCCCAGCTCTACCGCGTGCGGATTGAAAGCACTCTCAGTGGCAATCGTTCCGAACCACTGCCAACCCTGGTGCAGGAACCGCGCCAACCCAAGGTGTTAGTGTGGCTTGCACGCCCCTCTTTCGAAACAGCTGCCCTATCCCGCTGGTTGCGCCAGTCCGGCGTAGCGGCACAGGTGATGACCCAGTTGGCACCTGAAATTATAAGAAAGGAGACGCTCAACGGACTGCCAGTTACCGAGCCCGAAGATCTACTTGCCGAGGTGAGCCCCTTCGATTTAGTGATTCTCGATAGCGATTTGTGGCCACAACTTTCTCCCCAGCAGAAGCGTCAACTCCATTCTTTGGCCTCAAAAAAATCTCTCTTGTGGCTGGTGAGCAGCGATCTCTCTGAAGACTATATCCAATACACTGCCACCCAATCCATGCCACTGCAAAGAGTGGGAAATACCGAACCGGATGTAAAAAGCTCGGCCAGCTTTAGCTATCAAAAAACCGGCAACCCAGCCATTCCCTCCTTGCGAACTCCCAGCTTAAAAGTAGCATCGCTGAGCCGCGACGATTTCTTACTGGGCGACCGAGAAGCCCCTCTTTTCTGGGGGCGCTCGAGCGAAGAGCAGCACCTTGGATTTATCCTGTTTAACGACAGCCACCGCTGGCTAACCGGTGGTTTCGCCACAGAATTCGCAAGCCTCTGGAAATCTATTATCGATTACCAACTCAAGCACCTGGGAACACAGCAGGCCATTACCCTTTCCAGTAAATTACCGCGCACGCAGGAGCGTATCACCTTATGCAGCCCACTGTTTTCCGACAGCAGCCCAAATCTGTTGGATACTCGGAATAGGACTCAGCCCATAACCGGCGTCTCTGCAGGTACCAACGCCCAAGGCCCGTGCTACAGTTTCTGGCCGCGCCGTACTGGCTGGCACCAGCTAAAAACGAAAAATGCGAGAGAGCCCGCATTGGATTTTTATATCTTCGCCAAAGAAGACTGGGCCCTCTGGCAACAGTCTCTAAGCGCTGCTGAAACCCTACAGATGACCACCGCACGTCTGGGGCCTATCGATAATGCCCAATCAAGCAAGTTACCAATCGGGCGCCAATGGCCCGCCCTAATTCTGCTGTTACTGGTGTGCTTAAGCTGGTGGCGGGAGCGCACCTTATTACGTTGAGGGTTGCACTGAAGGTTTATTCCCCGGCTGGGCTTCCTGTGCGGGGAAGATCAGCTGGTCTACAGGGAATCCCATCGCCTTGGCTTTTTGTAGAAATTCATCCAAAACTGGCTTGGGCATCGTAGGCGTGCGGGACAATATCCACAGGTAGGATTTATCGTAGCCAGATACCATCGAATATTTATAGTCATCCGACAATGCGATGACGATATAGGATGAATAAAAAGGCCCGAGGAAAGAGACTTTTAAGTGCGCCACATCCTCAGCCCCGACAAATTTTGCCCTCCCCTCCGCCATTTGCCAGGCATCGCGCCCTTTCGAATAACCGGTATTGACGACCGCCACAGAGCCATCGGGGTTGAGGCTATAATCCGCCGTCACCAGGGTGAGGCCCCGTTCAAAGGAGTGGTCCAAACGGGCGATCTCATACCAATGACCTAAGTAGCGCTGCAGCTGAAAATTCTGCACCGGCTCAACCCCTTCCGGTACTCGGGTGCAGGCGCTTAGCAACATAAGTGGAAATAACAGCAAACACATGGAAAGCAGCTTCACTGGCGTCGTCTCCCTTGGGGTAATTCCAATTGGAAAGCTACCCATTGTACAGCCCGAAATTAACCGGGATACAGCGACCTCTCCCCCAAGATCAGGATAGTTTCCGGCCAGTACTTTTCCCCCATAAAAAAACCACCGAAAAGGTGGTTTTTTACAGATCGCAGTTTAGCTATCGGTTCACACTTACTTTTCTACGAAAGCGCGCTCGATCACATACTCGTGAGGCACACCCGCGCGGGTTTCCTTGAACCCCCAGTCATCGAGGATATTCGTGAGGTCTTTCAGCATGGCCGGGCTGCCGCACAGCATAAAGCGGTCTTCCTCGACATTGGGCTTGGGCACACCCAAATCGGCAAAGAGTTTCCCCGACAGCATCAGGTCGGTCAGACGGCCCGTATTGCGGTAGGCCTCACGGGTCACTGTCGGGTAGTAGAGCAACTGTTCACTGACCATTTCGCCGAAGTACTCGTGCTCGGGCAGTTCGTGCTCGATATGCGCCTGATAAGCGAGCTCGGACACATAGCGGACACCATGAGTCAGAATCACTTGGTCAAAGCGCTCGTAGACGGTAGGGTCTTTGATAATGCTCATGAAAGGCGCCAGCCCGGTGCCAGTAGAGAGCAGCCACAGGCGCTTACCCGGCAACAGATGATCCGCAACCAGAGTGCCGGTGGGCTTGCGGCTAACATAGATCTCATCACCCGGCTTGATCTTCTGTAACTGCGAGGTCAAAGGGCCATCGGGTACCTTGATGCTGAAGAATTCCAGCTCATCCTCGTAGTTGGCACTGGCAATGGAATAGGCGCGCAGCAGCGGACGGCCATTGTCCTGCTGCAGACCGATCATCGTAAAATGTCCATTCTCAAAGCGAAAGCCCGAATCCCGGGTGGTCTTGAAGCTGAACAGCGTGTCATTCCAGTGATGGACATCCAACACCTTCTCTATATTCAATTTGGACATAAACTTAGAACCGGTTATTCCGCAAGTCTCTTGATAGTTGAATTTTAGCCCTGGAAGATCTATTGGCAAAGTGGGATATTTCGATATTCCTTATCTATTTTAACGATCAACTGGAGATATCCCCTTGCGCTATACCCTGCGCCAGCTGGAAGTGTTCCTCGCCTGTGCCCATCACGAGAATGTGAGCCGCGCTGCGGAGAGCCTGAGTATGTCGCAGTCCGCCGCCTCCGCCGCCCTCAAGGAGTTCGAGCAACAGTTTGAGCTGCGCCTGTTCGAGCGCACCGGCAAGCGCCTGCGCCTCAACGAATTGGGCCGGCAACTTTGGCCCAGGGCCGAACAGCTGCTGGAGCGCGCAGAGGAGCTAGAGCAGACACTCGCCAGCCACCTCGATCTGGGACGCCTGAAGATTGGCGCCACCCTGACCATTGGCAACTACCTGGCGGCCAGTGTGATGGCCCGCTATATGGAAGAGCAGCCCGGCACGCGCGTAGAGCTGGAGGTTGCCAACACCTCCGCGATCACCGAACGGGTGCTCAACTTTGAATTGGATCTGGGACTGATCGAAGGGGAATTCAATCACCCCGACCTGGAAATGATCCCCTGGCGCAGCGACGAACTCGTCGTATTCTGCGCGCCCGCACACCCCTTGGCCAAGCGCAAACGCCTAACTGATCACGACCTGCTCAAAGCCACCTGGATCACCCGGGAATCCGGCTCCGGCACCCGACAAACGTTTGAACGGGCAATGACTGGCTTACTGCCCAATCTGCATATTCTTTTAGAACTACAGCACACAGAAGCCATAAAACGGGCGGTTGAGACCGGCCTTGGAATCAGCTGTCTATCTAGAGTCTCACTAGCCGATGCTTTGAAAAGGGGCTCACTGATTGAATTGCCTGTCCCCCAAAGAGATTTCCATAGGGAGTTTTACTTTGCATTACACCGACAAAAATATCGCAGCACGGGAATTGAGCGGTGGATGGAGCTCTGTAATACAATTGGATAAATAGATATCATATGTATTAGAAAATCCCAACCTCTAGAATTGTATTGTAGGAAGTACGATGTATCTGAAATAAGTAAATCAGAGGCACCGAAAATTATAATTTATGAATCCCACTTCCGTGAAATTTATCATTGGCCACATTGAAATTAGCGATTAAATTCAATAATGTCGCTATTCCCAACCAAATTAATCTGGTAAATTACGCTAGAAATTTAAACCTGCCAGTCACGGATTTTTTATCAAATTTCCATCCTTTCTTTACTAAGAGGTTATATGAAGAATAGAGGAGTTACAGCTTTATTAATCGGTACTACCCTTAGTATCCCATTAACAGCCCTGGGAAACGAAGCGATTACCATAAATAATAAATCTGAGTATCATGATAAAAAAGTGATTGCACCCAACATAATTAATGAATACTCAAACCTAGGATATCAGTTTTCCAACTCCACCCGTAAGTTTCTTCATAAACATGGATTTTCTGTATTATCAAATCCAGAATTTACCCCTCTTTCTGAAGGTTATAATCTTAAATTGAGCATCCTAAATGCGCACAGCTCTGGAAATACATGGCTTGGTGGACACCGGAAATCCATTTCAATTGAAGCCGAGCTTTATCAAAATGGAAAACTAATCGATAGTTTTCAAAATGCCAGGAATTCTAGGGGGGAGTATTTTCAAAATTTCAAAGTTCTTGCAGCATCCTAGAGCGTTGCGTCCACACACTTGGTAATGACGTTGCCAAGTGGATGAATAAAAAACATGCAATTTAATCTCCGATTAATAAGGAATCATAATGAACACCTTTATCAAAGCCATCTCTTTAGCGACTTTTTCCATAATAATGACAGGTTGCACAAGTAACCCTGTTATGAATATTCAAGATAGGAATATTCCTGATCGACTAGATGGTTCAACCCAAACCCAGGGTTCAGTTAAAAAATCAATTATTGCTGGATGTATACAAAGAAATTGGACTTGTCGAGAAGTGGCCCCAGGAAAAATACACGCGTCAATAAATGTTCGCAAACATCACGCTGAAGCAGAAATTAATTACAATATAAGTAATTACAGTATCACCTACAAAGATAGTGACATGCTTGATTACAATGAAAAATATTACACTATTCACAGAAACTATAATCGCTGGGTTCGAAACTTAAATGATGCGATTATTAAACAGCTTTCAATTTAAAGAGCTGTATTTCCCCAGCAGTCTCAGCTACTGGGGAAATAGCTTATTGAATTTTAAAAACGTTAGATCCTTAAGCCAACATTAATAACGAATGGAATATCTATACCATCATTATCACTAAACAAATTCGCATTAGAAAAGTGCTTCCAAGAAACCATTAACACTAAGTCTTCCTTTCCTCTCCAGTTGATACGCGCAGCATATCCAACTTGTGCCTGAAAAGAAAAGTTATTATCCTGATAGCGATCCCCCAATTGATTACTGGATATATAACTGGGACCAAGTGCCCGCACAAAGAAATAAGGTTGCCCCCAGCTTTTTTTTCGAGGATATAGGCTCAATTGTGGGTAGATGGAAAATGCTTTAATACGTTTATTCTCATTTGCATCAGTAATTACTTCCGTGTAACTGACACCAAAATCAATATGCTGCCGATAACTCTTCTCATAGGTTTTAAAAGAATAGTCTATTCCATAGGTTTTATTATTTTGTTTCGAACCAGGTTGTGGTCCACCACCAACACTCAATAACAATTCATCAGCACCAACCGGCTGAGTAAGGAAAATTATCGAAACTAAAGCCAGTAACCACTTCATTTACTATCCCTAAATTAAAAATCTCTCATCGTATAATTAAACACGTCTTTTAAATATCAGAGAGGTATTGATTCCACCAAAAGCAAAGTTGTTACTCATCACATATTCAGTATCAATATTTTTTACGCTATCCTGAATATAATCCAAATCAGCGCAATCAGTATCCACTTCCGTCAAATTAATGGTGGGATGGAACCAACCACTGCGCATCATCTGGATACTCGCCCAGGCTTCTAAAGCGCCGCAAGCTCCCAGCGTATGGCCTGTATAACTCTTAAGTGAACTGATAGGCACGGCACGTCTAAACGCATTGCGGGTTGCATGGCTTTCCGCAATATCCCCCCGGTCCGTAGCAGTACCGTGCGCACTCACATAGCCAATTTCACCGGTATCGATTCCAGCTTGCGCTATGGCTTGCTCCAAGGCTATTTGCATAGTCGCCGACTGTGGTTGGGTAACATGACTACCATCGGAATTTGTTCCAAAGCCAACGACTTCAGCATAAACTCTGGCTCCACGTGCAATGGCATGCTCATATTCTTCCAAAATAAGCGTGCCCGCTCCTTCACCAATAACCAATCCATCCCGGTTTCGATCAAAGGGTCGCGGAGTAGCTTCGGGGAAATCGTTTTTTGTTGAGGTGGCATAAAGCGTGTCGAAAACTGCCGCCTCCGTTGCACACAATTCCTCTGCACCGCCGGCAACCATGATGGTTTGGCTACCATTACGAATCGCCTCGTAAGCATATCCAATTCCCTGACTTCCAGAAGTACAAGCGGAACTGGTGGTATAAACTCGGCCACACAGGCCAAAAAATACCCCGATATTAACCGCAGCAGTATGGGACATCATTTTTATATAGCTGGTCGCATTTAGGCCATCGGTGCGATGATTTATCAGCATATTGCCAAAATCGGCGATAGCAGAAGGAGTACCCGCAGATGATCCATAGGCCACCCCGACGGCACCACTCTTGAGAATCGGGTCATCTAACAGGCCTGCATCCTCAAGAGCTATTTCACTAGCCCGAACCGCCATCAGTGAAACTCGACCCATGCTGCGAACACGCTTGCGATTGTAATGGCCCGGTTTTTCAAAATACTTTACCGGAGCGCCAAGACGGGTTTCAAGCCCCTCATACTTATCCCAGTCGTTCATATAAGAAATTCCGGAGAGACCGCCCACTAAAGCTTGACTAACCGATTCCCAACCCTGGCCGATAGGAGATATGCCGGCCATCCCTGTAACAACTACACGCTTCATTAGCAGAGACCACCATTTACAGAAATAACTTGACGGGTAATATAAGCAGCTCGCTCATGCATCAGAAATGCTACTGTTGATGCCACTTCTTCCGGTTTGCCCATTCGGCGAGCAGGTACCATTTTTAAAATTTCTTCAACCGGCAAGTCATCATCGAGCATATCCGTATCAATAAGCCCCGGGGCTACACAATTCACTGTGATTTTTCGCTTCGCCAGCTCCAATGCAAGTGCCTTGCTCGCTCCTATCAGTCCAGCTTTGGAGGCCGAGTAATTTACCTGGCCGCGATTTCCTGCGATTCCGGATACCGAGGTCATCACAACAATACGACCAGGTGCACGGCGTCGAACCATCGGCATCGTCAGGGGATGTAATACATTGTAAAAACCATCCAGATTGGTGTGTACAACAGAATCCCAATCTTCCGCAGGCATAGCAGGGAAAGCATTATCAGCCGTTACACCTGCATTGCACACAATCCCATAATAACAGCCGTGAGATTCAACATCTTCCAGCAAGATATTTTTGGCCCGCTTCCGGTCGGAAATATCAAACTGGAGAATTCTGCTGTTGCGCCCTAACTTAGCGATTTCATCTGCAGTCTCTTCCGCTTGATCGCGTCGACTGCGGCAATGTAAAACAATATCGTACCCATCTTCAGCCAGCTGAAGTGCAATTGCCCGGCCAATACCACGGCTTGATCCGGTAACTAAAATCCACTCTGACATTTAGTTTTTTACCCTCAAATATTGTTCTACGTTGTCCGGTTGATAAACATTCAACCGCGCACTTTGCTCTATAGAGGAACCTATTATGGAGCATTCAAATGTTGCCATACCATTTTCAGCTTGTAACAGGCGTGAGACTTCAATCGTCAGCTCTTCGCCACAGCGATAACTCTCTACATTTGATAAAAATTTACGGGTACCCAATAAAAAGCCCAGGCGAATTTCTTCACCTCGCTCTTTGGCGTGGTAGCCGGAAAATGCGGCTATTGACTGGGCCATATACTCGATGCCCACATAGGCGGGAACACGGCCATTGCGGGAGAAAATTCCATCGTCACGAACCCGCAATTTAGCCTCTAGCTGTTCCTCACCGACAGAAATTACTTCATCGAGAAGCGACATCTTTCCACTGTGTGGGACCAGCTCTTCAGCGGTATACTTATGCATCTATCTCACCTCTGGCTGCCCAGAATTACCGAGCAGTTACTCCCACCAAAAGCAAAAGAATTACTCATTACATAGCGTAATTTATTAGGGCTTTTGGTATTCTGAATTAAATTTAACCGCATAATTTCCGGATCATAGTGCCCATCATATTTATGCGGGGGAAGCTGATCATATTGTAGTGCGAGCCAACAAAACACAGCCTCCAGAGCACCAGCAGCACCCAACGTATGCCCAGTTAAGGGTTTCGTAGAAGAACAGGGCAGCTCTTTACCAAACACCCTATCAACTGCCAGAGCCTCCATCGAATCGTTGTGCCGTGTACCCGTTCCATGAAGATTCAGGTAATCGATATCAGCGGTATCTAAACCAGCATTCTCTAGTGCCCCACGCATACAGGCTTCAGCACCGCTCCCTTGTGGGTCCGGTGCCGACATATGATGTGCATCGGAGGTGGCGGCAACACCGGATAAAACTACAGGGCCAGGCTCTTTGCTCATCACAAAAACCACGCCAGCTTCCCCAAGATTAATACCATCTCGATTAACACTAAAGGGATTGGATTGGCCGGCGCTGAGTGCTCCCAGACTGTGGAAACCCCGGATTGTCATACCACAGAGTGAATCCACACCACCAACTACGACGGCATCACAGATATCAGTAGAAAGAAGCCGTCGGGCACTAGCCAGTGCATTGGCACTGGATGAACACGCGGTGGAGACCGTGAGTTGTACCCCTTGAATTCCTAGGTACTTCGCAACAAAACCACTTAAGCCTGCCATTTGTTGCTGAAGCCGGTAATTGTACCCCCTGTCTTTATGACCTCTAAGGTAAGACTCACCAGAATCGATCCCGGAAGTTGATGTTCCCATCACCACCCCGATCCGACTTGCACCATATCTTTTTTTCAAATCACTGATGTCTGCTTCAATTTGAGCGAGTGCGACCATGGCCAGCTGGTTATTTCGGCAGTGATAAAATTGCAGTGAATCCGGTAGATCTGGCAGATCAGCCTGTACAATACCCAAGTTCCCCCGGTATTTTGGTAGCTGGATCTCGTTCGGCTGCATACCTGAACTATCACCGGTAAATAAAGATTTTGCTACCGACTCAACAGTATCTCCTAGAGTACATAGGATACCCATATGATTAAGATAGAAATTTGTCATACTTAGAAATTCCTAATACTTAACCTGTAACCAAATTGCTTATGTTCCAGCTCAATTTGGGCCTCCCAAATATCTTTACTACTGTAGCGCACCTCTGAACTCACTTCGCCATTTTGAGAAAGCCGACGAGTATAAACTTCCCCTACCATGGATTCCTCCAACTCCCAGTCAATAGGCAACTGTTCACGCAGCTGGGTAATCGGCCAGTAGACAAACTGAATGTCTGCGAGCAATTTTTCTGGCGGCAGATTGGCGGCTTTATCAATGTAATAGCGGGTACTGACCTCATTACCATCATAGGCAACATCCAATAAGCTAATGCCTTCTGGACTTAGCAGAGAGATCTTTAGACTCTCGGCAGAAAGCAGGGAAGCTGCTATCACCTCATATTCAGTATTTTGATAGTTAATGCGCAGGTGCTGATTCAGCTGGCGCGGACTTTCAGCTAACAAAGAGGCCAAAGGCCTACTTTTTGGCTCAACTTTTTCCAATTGGGGGGACATACACCCCACTTGGGCAAGAAAGCTAAAAAAAAGTATTATCCAGCGGTACATATTTCTACCAGTGTATTTAGCCTTCGCTCAGCAGCTGCAACAAACGGATTTTTTTTGTCCCATGCATAGCCAGCTAAGATTGAGCAAATCATGCTCTTTATTTCTTTCTGATCAGTCTGGTAAAAAATCACATCCTGAAAACGGCCGTCATACCAGGCCTTTACGTAAGTTTTAAAAACTTCCACACCGAGTTTCAAAGGCTCAACAAACTCTTTATCCCAATCAACCGTCTCACCAGAGAGCTGTCGATGCAGACATTCAGTAGCCAGCTCTGAGGATTTCATTGCAATGGTAACGCCCGATGAAAATACCGGATCCAGAAACTCTCCAGCATTTCCTAAAAGAGCAAAGCCTGGACCGGCCAGCTTAGTAACATCGCTTGAATATCCACGAATACGTTGAATGTTGGTATCAAATTTTGCATTACATAAAGTTTTTTCTAATGCCGGCGCAGAAGCAATGGCGCCTTTCAAGACCTGTTCCGGCTCCTCTCCCCAAACCGCGATCTTTTCTTTCTCACCTACAACACCTATAGAAGCTCGGCCATCGGTAAAAGGAATCAACCAGTACCAAATATCTCGCTCGCTAGGATGCACCGTGATAAGGATTTTATCCCGATCAAAATTACTATCGACGATATTATCTTCAACATGTGTAAACACTGACTCCCGTAAAGGGAATTCAGAAGGGCGATTAAGGTCAAGTAATCTGGGAAGGACTCTTCCAAAACCACTCGCATCCAATACAAAACGAGCATGGAACGCTAGGTTTTCACCCTTGTGTTCTACAATCAATTTTACATCATTTTCACTAATATCAGCTGACACAATAGAATGGCGATAGTAAACCTTTACGCCTTGTCGCTCGGCTTCATCGGCCAGAATTTTGTCAAACTTTGCCCGCGGTACCTGGAAAGCAGTACCACACCCTGGAGTAAATTTCTCACGAAAATCAAATGCAGTGCGAGCACCATCCCATTCAAACGCAGCGCCATTTTTAAATTGGAAACCTGCAGATTTTACGGCTTCCAGCATATCTGCTTTCTCTAGAGATTCCATACATTGTGCCAGTAGGCTCTCGCCGATAGAGAAGCGGGGAAATTCCTCTCGCTCAACAATTGAAACTCTCCAACCTTTTTTAGCCAACAATGCACCAGCGACTGCTCCGGCAGGTCCAGCACCAATAATGACAACATCTGATTTGACTTCCTTCATTGGCTAATACCCTTTACCCCGTGTACAAAAAAATAAAAATGCCAACAATAAAGTTAATATTGTACCTACAGCCAAAACTAACCCAAAATTTGCAATGGCCGGTGTGGCCGATAACGCTAGTAGCCCAAAACCTAAAAGGGTTGTTAGCCCTGCCATAGCAATGGCTATCAAAGTATAATGTTGCTCTTCTTTCTGGCTTGTATGGCTGAATATCGCATAATCAATGCCTATACCAAATACAAGTAAAAGGGCAGCAACATGAAATAAATTGATAGCTGCCCCCTGTAAAATAATTATTGCTAGAGTGCCCAACACTGCACCAGAAGGAAGTGCAACAATACTAACTGCCCGTTTTATTCCTACTTTTATCAAAGTCACAAAAAAAACAACAATAAATATTAATGGCAACAACTGTAACAACTGGTCACGCTGTTGCGCCATAATTTTAGAAAAACGTTTTCTCGTATCAACATAGATAACGCCAGGCATTAATTCCAGTTTCGATATATCTTTCTTTATACCGTAAACACGAACTACAGAGTAACAGTTGTTATTTTCACAACCTAACCATAGTCCCCGGTACTGTCGCCCGGCGACAGATAACCAGTCGGAGAATTTCAGGGTATAAAATGGTTGATTTTTTGAAGCCAACAACTGATCTATTTCCTTTGCTGAATAGCCTAGTTGCTGATAAAAAGATCGGGCGAGCTCTCCCGCATAAAAATTTGATAATAGATTCCAGTCAGACATCTGAACTTCTTTTGGAGGTACTCTGTTGGTTACGCCTTGAAAGCCACTTATAGACTGGCGCTCTACCAAATTAATCAGTTTACTTCGCAAGTGCCATTCACGAGTAAGCACCTGTTGTTCGTCTTCTCCAAAAACTAGGAAGTAGCGTGAGTCGGGTCGTGATTTTATCAACGCATTGAGCTGTTTTTCATCTTGCTCAAGAAATTCAGGTGGTTGGTAAAAAAGTTTCAGATCATCGTTAAATTGTATCTTCAGGAGGGCTGTAGCTCCCAAAAGAAACAATCCCACCAATAAAATAAGATAATACCTGATATCAATATTTGGTAGTCGAGTAAAATAAGATAAAGCTCTAGGAGTTACTCTTATCCATTGAGGAAAGAGTAGGATTACGGTCAACCAAGCACCGATCAATCCACAACCAACAAAAATACCTATCTGTTGTAGTAGTGGAAAAGGGGTTAACGCAAGTGAGAAAAAAGCCAAACAACTTGATATTAGACCTAATAAAAGGCCTGACATTATATCCTTATCTTTTGGTTTCCCTGCCCTTAACCTATTACAGATAAAGTGAAAGGCATAGTCGATTGCCAGCCCAGAAACCGTTGTGCCAAATACAAAAGCCAGTATATGAATCTGTCCAAGAATTATAATAGCGCCAGAGACTCCACTGACTACACCACAGAAAATTGCAAATGATGATGCAATAAGGGGTTTTAGTGATCGGAATACCAAAATACACAAAAGGCAGATGGCAACAACTGAAAGTGAACCAATCAGGCGTATTTCCTTCTGTGCTAAAGCTGCGGCATATTCCGTGTGTAAGGGAGCTCCGGCTACAAACAATGAATATCCATTTTGTTTTGCCCAAAGTTTTAATTCTTGCTGTAAAGAATGAAGTGAAGTCTCGCTATTCCCTGCCAAATTCACCGGAGCAGCAACAGCATACAGCAAGGTAAAAGCTTGTTTTTCCTCTGTATGAACTGGAATACCATCAAAAACTTGCGGAGTAACCTCTAAATCAGACGTAAAATAATTGCTAAAGGTTGAAAAAGGATCATTCGTCAGATTTATACCCGCACCATCAGGGCCGTATAACCGACTCAACTGGCGCTGTAGGATTTCTTCTGGCCAATGGTATAAAAGCTTCCTATCACCGGGACTGAGCAGCTGCTGACGCAGAGGAAAAAGCAGTTCCCACTCTTCTTTATACTTGTCAGAATTCGCCCAGCGGTATTCAACTGAAACCAAGGCTTTACTGGCACTTAGTTTATTTGCCAGTTCTTGGGTGTATCTGGCAAGACTTTGTTCTTTACTCTTATCGGAAACCAAAATCCAAATTATGCTGCTTTGTAATTGCTGGCTGACTTTCTTTTGAATATTCGCACTACTCACCGAATCGCTGCCACTTTCAGCTAACAGTAAAATATCTGTTTGAAGCCAGCCTGGCTGATAGCGCAATACGGTAAGAACCATAAGTGCACTAACAAAGAAAAACCAAATAGTTACTCTAAGTGACATATAACTATTTCTGCTTATCTTCAGCGAATTCATTCAATAATTGTCTGTTATCTGGGTTAACCGGCTGCAAATCGACAATATCAATTTCAGTTAAAGACATATTGGCTTCAGACAGTATTATTTTTCGAATTTTTTGATCGCCCGCAATTTCTATTGATTCAATTATACGCCTAAAAGAATTTTGTTTAGGTGTAAGCTTAATTCGCCATTGCTCTTGTTCGAAATATGGACTCAAAATATAAGTCCGTCCCAATTTAGAAAAATCACCATTTATAATCTGTAGAAGTGAATCAGCAATCAAGTTCTCGATAATACCATTGGACGAGCGATGTTCCGACTCACTATTATCAATTTTGAATATTCGGTGTGATTCTATAGGGCTCTCAATTCTCCAACTCAATCCTAGGCTTTCGGAAATAGCTAAAACACCTGAAGAAACCAGTGGCCTGGGCAATTGTGACAGTGTTTTCTTTTGAGAGAAGGTACCGAGCATTTGCGGCGATGAAATCACGTCTTTTTCTATCTCTTCAATAACTTTCTGTTGCTCCGAAGTCAAAGGAAAGGCTACTGTGGAAGATAGAAAAGCGATGATGGATATAATTAAACGATAGACTGCTTGCACTATTTCACTCCCAGCTTTTCCAAAAGAATTGGAGGGGACGCAAATAGCATCTCGGTATTTATTATTTCAACAGCCACCTGCACGGTGTAGCCTTTTGTCAAGCGCACACCGGTATCTCTATCCGTTATTGTATAATTGATCTTGAATCGATTTTCGTATTCAGAAACTTCCGCACGAACAATAATCCACTGCTGAAACTGCAGAGGCTTCGCATAACGCACGCGCAAATCAATCACTGGCCAAGCATAACCTGAATCTTTCATCTGCGAATAGTTGTAGTCCAGCTGGTCTAGCAAAGCACATCTGGCTATTTCAAAGTACTTTGTATAATGGCCATGCCAAGCCACCTCCATCATATCCACATCATGAAATGGAATTTGTAATTGAACTTGCGCCGACCAATTTTCGGGACGTACAGATTTATTAGGTTTCATACAAGCGCCAGTGTCTTTGTTGAATCAGGGAAACGAATTTTCTTAGAGACTGTTCAAGCTCTCTATCTTCTTTTAGGAAAGAAAATTCATCGGCTATCTGCGTAATCGTGGTATTAAGGCCCGTGGACAGTTTTTCCAAATCCAGGGCGCTGACACGGACCCGTAGTTGTATGCCCTGCCACGCCACCAGCAGAGCTGCCGCGGTTGTCTGTTCCGTTAACTGCAATACCCTTATACAGTCTCTAGCAGCGATAGTGCCCATGCTAACCTTGTCCTGATTGTGGCACTCAGTAGATCTGGAAAAGACACTCGCAGGCATGGTTTGCTTCAATGCTTCAGCAGTCCAAGCACTCGCACCAATTTGAACGGCCTTAAAGCCATGGTTGATCGGCCGGCGAGAGTCCACAGCACCTGATAAATTAGCCGGTAGTCCATTATTAAATTTTATGTCGACTAGTTGGGCTATTTGTCGGTCAAGCAGATCAGAAAGGTTTGCTACAGCATTCTTCAAGCTATCCATGGCGAAAGCAATATGTCCACCATAGAAATGCCCACCGTGAAGTACTCGCTCATTTTCACCATCAATAATCGGGTTATCATTGGCACTGTTTAATTCATTGTGAATAAACTGCCGTAACCATGGTAATGAATCCTGTAACACACCGACCACATGGGGGGCACATCGTAACGAATACCGGTCCTGTAAGCGGCTATTTTGTCTTGGAGCCGCCCCTACATTCAGGTCATCATGGATCCACTTTGCAACTTGGTTTTGACCTGGATGAGGCTTCACAGCAAAAAGAGTGCTATCAAAATGGTAGGCATTACCATCTAAGGCAACACTCATCATGGCGGTAATACGGGCACTTAACTTGGCCAGATATTCAGCTCGCTTATAGGCTAAGCACGCCAATCCAGTCATTGCGGCGGTGCCATTCATTATCGCTAAGCCTTCTTTAGGGCGTAGCTTTAACGGCTCAATCTGTAATTGATCAAATACTTCAGCAACATCTCTCTGGTCGCCACGATACCAGACTTTACGTTCACCACATAAAACCGCTGCAACATAGGATAGTGGGGTCAAATCACCACTGGCACCAACTGAGCCCTCCTGTGGAATCACAGGAATAACATCTTTTTGAAGTAACAGAACCAGTTGCTGTAATAATCGATAACGAACGCCTGAATTGCCTCTCGCAAGACTGGCAATCCTGGCTGCGACAATCGCCCTACTCTGCTCAAGAGTAAAGACCTCTCCCATTCCACATCCATGGAAAGTGAATAAATGGTGAGGTAGCTCTTCCACCAGATCCACAGGAATACTTTCGGTACAGGAGTCGCCATATCCGGTCGTTACTCCATAGATCACACCTTCCTGTTGCCAAAGGCTATCTAGAAACTCAGCACCCCGATTTATCCTCGCAACAAAACTCTCTTCATCTGATAAAGAGATATCGCCACGACCAGCTGCAATGGTGTTTACCTGATCAATGGATAAATCTGTCCCATCAAAGACTATTTGGGTGCGTTGTAGTACTGCTGAATTCATTTTTGCTGATCCCAGAACGGGTAAAAGTTATACCATTGCAGAGGTGCTATATGACAATAGCGTTCCAACCTTCTCGAAAACTCTTCTATGAGAGAACGGATATGCCCTTCTCTATCGCCACGTTTCATAACAACGCGATCACAAAGTTTTTCCATATAGATATCGTAACCGGAGAAGCTGCGCAGACAGAAAAGTGTATAAACCGGACACTTGAGTAGAGCGGCAAGAATATAGGGCCCCTGCGGAAAAGGTGCCTTGCGTCCCAAAAATTCTGCTTCACAGGTACGTCCTAGCGAATTAATCGGCGTTCTATCCCCGACAATAACGATAAGTTCCCCCGCCTCAACCGCTTTGGAAAGTTGCATGGCCAATGCCGGAGATACTTCAGTCACCTGTATTAGCCTTATCTGGCTCAGTGGATTGAGCATCTTCATCATGCGGTTAAATTTCACGGCGTGTTTTGTATGCACCAATACATTCACTCGCACTTTTGTCATGCTGCCTAGTGCCCGACAAACCTCCAAATTTCCAAGGTGCGATCCAATAATTACTCCCCCCTGGCCACTCGCAGCCAACTGGTGGAGACCCGACCTTTTTGGAAAATTAACCTGGTTATCGGGAATGCCCACAAACCAGGCTTCCAGTTTTTCCCTGACACTATTTGCAAAATTAAGAAAAATTCTGAATCCAGTCTTCCAGTTCGGTTCTATACCACTATTCGGATAACGCCTAGAGAACAACTGCAGATACTCTTTAATTGAGTTCCTTCCACTGTGATTCTTTAGGTAGTAACACAGCACAACCGGATATACTGCGAGTTTAAAGGCAATTGGTCCCAGCCTATGATGTAACCAAAATAAAAACCGTATGCCAAGGAAGAATCCCTGTTCCCGATATTTGGACCAATGTAAATTACTCACGCTTTAGGTCCCATTCTCGAGATGCGTAAGGCACGAGCTACCATGCCAAAAAATAAACGTGTGTGCATCGCGGATATCAGCAAGTTGTCCTCGAACCCCCGAAAATGGGAAATACCATCTTTCGGATAACTCACTTTAACCGGCACTTGATGAAATTCCCCTTTATTCCAATACCAACGCACAATGACCTCTGGATCAAAATCCATTCGATCACCGGTATACTCTTTATCTAGTAGGTCAACGGTTCGGGATAACGGATAGCAACGCAATCCGCACATGGAATCTTTAATATCCAAAGAAAGAGTATTAATCCATATCCAAACATGGGTTAGGTAACGCCCCCACAGACGTATTCTGGGCACAGATTTGTCATATAGAGGATATCCACTAATCAGAGCCTTAGGAAATTGTCTACTCCGATCGAGAAATTGCGGTATATCAGCCGGACTATGCTGACCATCGGCATCGACTTGTATTGCATGGCTATATCCAAGTTTTCTCGCAACTCGTAAACCGTGCTTCACAGCTGCGCCTTTTCCTCCGTTATCATTGCGTATCTCCAGGTGAACTTGGGGTCTGTAGCTTTGCTCAAGGCGTTGTAATTCCTTGCGGCAGGGCTCATCACAGCCATCATCAATCAATATGTATGGCAGATTAAATTCATCCAGAGATGCAAGAGTTTCTGCAATCGCGCCTTCGTGATTGTAAACAGGTATTACAAAACAAAATTTAGACATGGCCGAAACACAACCTACCACTGCTATATTCTATTCCGCTATCATTAACGCTTCGGAAAGAATAAGTTAATCTATTTTTTTCTTGATTGAATTCCAGGGCTAGGATGACACTGTCACCCGGCATCATTAATTGCTTAAACTTAATCACTTCCATATGGGAAAAAGCACTGCCGGCCTTTAGTAGAGGACGGCCAAAATGCATAGCCCAATCTAACTGAACTACACCCGGAACCACTGGAGAAGCATCAAAATGTCCAGTTAAGCAGGGAAGATCGCTATTAACGGTGAATTCAACCTTTCCATTACTATCTATAAACTCACTGTTAATAATCTGTGGAGCCATTGCTGCTGGCATTACATCAAAAAGTTGCATTAGCAGATCTCTTGTTATTTTCCCCTGGGTATTGGTTGGGATTTCATTCACAAAACGCCAGGAACGGGGCAAGGCAACACCATCCAGATCTCTGGAAAGACTCTCTCTCAACTGGCGGACCAGAAAAGATTTTCCTTTATTTTCCAGGATTTTATTCCCAGATTCTGTTAGTGTGGCGACTATCGCAATTGCCTTACGCTTTCGTTCTACTGTAAGGGCATGGGCTGTAACTATATAAGAATCCTTCATTAAGAGGGATTCGATTTGTGTTAGAGATATTCTTTTCTCTTCAAGTTTAACGATACGATCAGCCCGACCTTGTAGCTCAAAAGAGCCATCTTCATAAATTTTTACCCTATCCTGACAAATAAATCCCCGGGGCAACCAAGGAGAAAAAACTTGGAGTAGTCCACCTCTGGCCTCAGTAACCTTTACACCTTCCAATGGATTCCATTGCTTTCCCCTTAGCTGATTTCGCCAGGCAATTCCTCCAGTTTCGGTACTACCATAAACCTCTATAGGCTCTACCCCACATAAATCATAAATAGCTTTTGCATCTGCTTCCTGTAAGGGACCACCAGAAGAAAAAATTCTCGTTAAGGACTTACCGAGCTCCCAAGGCCAAGAAGAAATACGGCGACTTAATTGCGCAGGACTGGCGATCCATACGGATGGACTCCATTTGGAGGCATCTTTAAGTAACCCCACAATATCAACATAGGTCTTACTAACAAAAGACCAGCCACTTACCACAGGCCACAGTAATTTAAACAATAGGCCATAAATATGCTGGTGACTCACCGTTGCTAATATAGTTGTATTAGCTATTCGAGATGGCCATTTTTTGTCATGCGTTATTATCTCATTCAACAATTGCTGTAGAGTCTTAACAATGATTTGCGGCTCGCCACTTGTGCCAGATGTGAAGAGTTGGATTTCGGCAGTAAAGTAGTCGGGAGGTAAAATATCTTCTTCATATTCACCTGGTATATCAACACTAAATGCCGACTTATTCGCCCAATCACCTAGAAGCAGAGTTTCTTTTCCAAAACTTTGTTGCGTAAATCGTTTATTGTTCGCAGGTATAACAACACTTTGCGTACAGGATAGTGCAGCGAAAAATAACAGGCTAAATTCGTAACTGTCTTCACAGAATAGAGCAACTTTCGTAACTCCTGTTTTGACTATGGTTTTCTTTAACTCATTTGCAACAAACGCCAATTCGTATTTGAATTGTACAAAGGAAATCTTTCCACGGTCTGTATGGCTGACTATGGCCTGGTCACTTTGATAACCAAACAGCTGCTCGAACTGTACTTCGTTCACGGCTTTAACTCACACCTTACTCTGAACATGACGGCGCAGCAGCCATTCGCCGCCCATCATAATTCCTATTAATACATACGAAATCAGACCATTAAAAATAGTCCAGATTTTTAAATTGCCGTTTAAAACAGTCGCCAGTGCGACACTTCCATTAAAAAGTAAGAACAAGCACCACGCTTTAGTTACCTTTCGAGTATAAAGCACGCCTTCGGGAGGTAAATTTGGCTCCCTCAGACGAGCTAGCCGCTCTACTATCGTTTGCGGCTGCTTTAAACTATAAAAAAATACTGAAAATAGTATTAGATTACAAAGCACTGGATACCAAAGAAGTCCGTTTGAGTCTTCTTTTAACCAGGTGATAGCGATGACTACCGCCAAGGCCAATGTCGTGAGCTTAGTGCCGATTGCTTTTTTCGCGCCGCCGAGCAATACCCTCAAAACTGCAACGACTAACAGTAATATTAAAATACTGCCTAAAGACAGATATTCGATACCAAAGTAAATCGCCAAAGGGTATAGGGTCAGAATAATGATCAATATCAACTGCGCGAATCGACTCACTGTTCTTCCATTACTTTTTGAATTGCGCTTACGACATCACCTACTGTCCTTACACTTTTAAACTCTTCGGGTGAAATTTTCTTCCCTGTAAGTTCTTTTAGACGGACAATTAGGTCGACAGCATCGATGCTATCTATATCAAGATCATCAGAGAGATGGGCATCTTCCGTTATATCTTCCTCATCAACCTCAAACATCTCAATCAGAATTTCAGTCAATTTCGGTAGAATTTCTTCTTTCTTATTTAGCATGTATACCTCTCTTACGCGCAACTACCGCTGACAAACTTGGCCAGACTATTCACATTTGCAAAATGGGACTTGGTGTTTTCATTTTCTGCATCTATGGAAATTTTATATTTCTTTTGCAATGCCAAACCCAATTCAAGTGCATCTATGGAATCAAGGCCGAGCCCCTCTCCAAAAAGTGGTTCATCTGCTACGATTTCTTCAGGAGTAATATCTTCCAAATTTAATACATCAATAATCAGGATCTTAAGTTCTTCAACTAGCTCTTTCACGCAGCACACTCCTCGGTATAAAATTCTTTTAATTTTTGGGTAACATGTCTTGCCGACAATGGACTTTCATTTTTTTCCACTGTCTTGAGTAAACCCCTAGATTCAGTAATATCAAATTCAAAGTGTGGTCTCGACAGAGGAATGCTGTACCACGGTATATTCTTCATTAGCATCGGTGGATTACAACGAATAGTAACGAGTGTCGGGTTTGTATCAGAACGAAGTGCCATATATGCGGCTCCACGCTGAAATCTGAAAGGTTTTCCTGGTATAGAACGCGTTCCTTCAGGGAAGAGCACTACAGACTCTCCTCTACCCAAAGACTTAGAGGCGAGCTTAATTATTCTCTCTGGGTCATCATTAGGAATATAACCGGCTGTCATTACTGCCCCGCGCATAAACGGATTTTGAAACAAGCTGGCTTTAACGATGCAGTTTGCATTTGGTATACGAGATATCAGAAATACAACATCAATCAACGAGGGATGGTTTGCCAATATCAACCGGCCGGGTTCCCGCAGCTTATTTTCATCACAAAAGTGATAAGTGTAGATCCCTGTTTTATGCATAAAGCCAATAAATAATCGAAACGCATAATGTATAATTAATCTTGCCTTACGCTTACGCACTTCTGCATCGGGATAAATTATTCTCAGTGGCGGAAATAAAATAAACCGAAGAATCAGCCCTCCAAGGCCAAATAAACTAAATGCTGTTGCGGTGGCCAGTAGTCTCAGCCAATAGTAGTCACTGCGTTTTGTTGATATAAATCTAGTCAGCATTAATACAGAGCTCCCAGCCCAGACCAACCGGAACAGATCCCGATTTTTCTAACAACACACGGACTATCGGCAACTGATAGTCAGGAGCCTTAAACGCCGATTGAACTTTCACTTTTTTTGAGGGTAGCAATGAGGCTCTCAGTCCGTAGCTTTCTTCTCCTGGCTTTGTCAGCAGTAAGGCGGTTGCGCAAATGGCCGATGGACTTTCTGAACTGGGTTGATACATTTCAGGCAAAGGCTCCTCATAAAAAAGTAGAAGTAACTGCTTTGTCCCTTCTTGTAAAATACCAACGGCTTCCATTAGGCCTGCTTGCAGTGGGAAGTCACCTCCGGCCAAAGCCAGAGCTGGTGAGCGCACTTTACCCGCAATTGATAATTGGCCCACGATGGCATTGTGGACGGATAATCCAAAAGCGGTCGGCGATAAGTCCTCCTCCTTTGCAACATCTTGCAAAAGGGCGTAGGTTCTCTTTGCCTCCCCATGTACAGAGCAACACAACATGGGAATATCCCGCTGCTGTAGGAGTGGATAGGCAGTATTAAATACCGCTTTGGACAATGGACTTAAGCGACGGCGCTGCATCGCAGGTAAAAAGGAAACATCGGCCTGGATATTTTCTTTCGGCGTCATCCCACCATTGCGCCAACTCTGCCATTCCGCCGGCTCCGAGATCCCCGAATACCATGCCCGCCACTCGGAAACTATAAATTCGATAGACAAACCACATTTATGGAGCAGTGCCCCATCCCCCAATATAAATTCTCTGTAACCGATCTAGCCCAATATTGTTTTTGGGTGACTTTTGGGCTTTCCGCGACCGACGACAGGCCGGAATGGTACACAAAGTGATCAACTGCCGCCAGTAAAAGAGCCTGAATTTCGGACCGATTGGTTCCTTGAATTACAGGTCAGTACAGGGGCTTTTCATGGGAAATTTTCTTTCGTACCATCGTTCAGGTTTGGTCTGGCCTAAAGGACCTATGAATCCTAAATATCTGTTGGCAGCCTAGACACTTTGCTGCACAGGAATTTAATTCCCTCAAGGTTGCACTTCATGGAAAATCATACGCGAAAATCCAAAATATACTTCGCCGAGGTATCTGGCGAGCGACTTTAAGCTGCCTCTAGGGATCTAGCTTTTACCTGTCTTACCACAAGGACTGACCAACGTGTTTTTTATAATATGGGCCGAATAGGATGTAATGATTCAGTTTACTTGTTCATCGTTCATCGACTGGTCCAATGATTGGCAGTCTATCTCATCACTTTTATTAAGTAGTGCTGAACACACACGCTTGGAAAGCATTCGTCGTACCAGCCGCAAAAAACAATTTCTTGCCGGGCGTCTACTCGCTAGAACCCTTTTAGCCGAACAGTTCGGTTGTTTTCCCCAGGAACTTGAGCTTGATGCTAATCGGCCATCAGTGGCCTATCTCGCCGGCGCTCCGCTTGCAAATCTCTCGATAAGTCATACTTCAGACTACTTAGCAGTCACAGTATCTAAAGCCCCTATAGGTATTGACTGCGAAAGAAGCTATCCAATAAGGAATTGGCTAGACATTGCCCAGAATTACTTTAGCTCCTACGAAGTGTCTTGGCTGCGACAACAGCCTGCCCACCTTCTGGAAAAGGGGTTCATGAGTATCTGGACTGCAAAAGAAGCACTTGCTAAATGCAGTGGCCACGACTTTGGCAAGTTACTCGCGGTATCTTCGCCTGTTGGGGAGAGGGAAAATTGGCCGGAGCCATATTCTAGTTATCGCTGTTGGCAAGGAAAAACGCAAGAGAGTACCTACCTCTGCCTGGTGGTTAAACCCAATACCAACTTCACGCCAAGTGTATTGACCGGGACATACAGAACCAGCTTTGATGATAGAGTAACTCGTGAAATACGATTAAGAGCAATGCCCAGCTCTGCAAACCCCTTGATGATCCGAAATCAGGGGGTTTACAAATAATTCTTCTAGTTTTTCTTATTTTTTATCAAACAAGTTCCCAAAGAAATCCCCTTCATACCAAGAGGGCCTTTCCTCGGCATCGGCCACTTCGCGGGCGATCAAGTAGTTCACCTCGGTAAACTGCTTGGCAGCCACATAGTCAATTCCCGCATCCGGGGCATCGCCGGGTTTGTGGTAACGCTCGCGCAGGAAAGCAACCTGCTTGGCAGTGCCATCGATTTTTGGATCCTGAGCCTCGCGCCCTGTGATCAGGTATATAGATGGGACTCCACGACGAACAAAATTGTAGTGATCGCTACGGACAAAAATGACTTCTTCCGGCATGGGGTCCGGGCTCAATTTCAGACCACTGAGGCCGGCGGCGCGCTCGGCGATCTGCCCCAGGGTGGAGTGCTCGGCACCGAAGGCAATAATGTCGCGGAAGGGGTAAAGCAGCATGGGCATATCCAGGTTGATATTGGCCACAATCGACTGCATTGGCACGGTGGGATATTCGGCAAAGTAATCCGAGCCCAGCAGCCCTTTCTCCTCTCCGGTCACAGCAACAAACAGCAGGGATCGGCGCGGGGCTCGGCCGGATTCCACAAACAGGCGTGCGGTCTCCAGCATTACGGCGATTCCCGCCGCGTTGTCCTGGGCTCCGTAGTAAATCTGACCGTCATCCTTCTTACCGATATGATCCAGATGCGCTGAAAAAACCACATATTCATCTTTCAGCTGGGGATCACTGCCGGGTAGGAGAGCCACCACATTGGGGCTGACCACTTTTTTATGGCTGGAGTGAGTACTTAGATCAACACGGTAAGGCAAGACAAAACCTTTCGGGCTCTGCTTGGCTTCCATCTCGGTAAAGATGCTCTCCAGGCTGCGCTGTGCATCGACAAACAGTTTGGCCGCGGCGGAACTGTTGAGCATCACACCGGGAAACAAGCCGGGTGTGGCGCTACCCGGCAGATTTTCCCGGTTTACCCAGTCGAAGGTGTCATCGTGGCGATGCTCCGCATAGCGAGCAAAGGGGCGGCGCTTTTCCCGCTCAGGTGTATAGAGGGTGATATAGCCCAGGGCACCGTGGCGGGCGGCAGTTTCGCGCTTATTGCGGCTGGAGGCGTAGTGCGCACCGACCTCGCTGGGCAAACTCTGGGGACGACCACTCAGTATTACCGCAACCTTGCCTTCCACATCGAGGCCCACGTAGTCATTGAGACCGTAGTCCGGGGCCTCAATACCGTAGCCGACAAAAACCAGTTCGGCCTGCAACGCGCTACGCTCACTGACCGCCGAAGGTGCGGCGATAAAGTCCTCACCAAACACAAAGGGAACATCGCCCCGGCCGCCCTTAAGCACAAAAGTAGGTTCTTTACCATTCCAGCTAGCCCGGCGGAAAGGTACTTCCTGGAAATAACCCTGCTCACCGGCCGGTGCCAAACCCATAGACTGAAACTGTTCGGCCACATACTGCGCCGCCTTGAGATAACCCGCACTGCCCGTATTTCTTCCGGCCAATTCCTCTGATGCCAGGTAATTCACGTCCCGGCGAATATCGTCGATATTCGCACTGGGCGCTGTGTTTGTGCTTGTGGAAACGGCAGTGCAGGCCACTAGCAGGGTTGCCAGCAGGCCACTCAGCAGGATCTTGCTTCTCATGGGAACTCTACTTATCGAATAAAACATCGCGCACGGCTACGGCTATTGCCGCGCCAAAAATTGGAGCGCAAGCTTACCATGATCTAGCTCGATCGAGCGCAGCTCAAGGTGAGTGGTTACACACTATCCGAGGACCACTTGAGCAACTAGGCCGCCCTGCTGAGGCCTGGAAACGCCCGGTTTATCGCTTCGGCCACCTTCTCATGGGCTCGATCGACACAGAATTCACCGTGGGCGGCCAGGTAGTGCAGGAATGGCAGCGCCAGCAGCCGCTCGAAATCCTCCTGTAGCCAATAGCGCAAATCCCGCCCCTCTGGTGTCATGCGTGCCCGCCAAGCCGGTGGCACCTGCATACCGGTTCGCATACCCGACAAACGCAGAAGATTGCGTCCGCACCAGCTGCATCCGCACCATTTACCCCAGTACTGCAACGCATCGCAGCCCAGCAGTAAGCCGCCATTGCAGGGCAGCCACCACAGTGCCTCTGGGTAGCGGCTGTGACTGAGTTCCACAAAGCGACCTCCCGGTATTGGCGAGTCCCCTCCCTCCTTTAACAGCCGGTCAGCGCTGGGAGGGTAAAAGTCCGATCCCGCCTGACGCCAAAAGGTCAGATCGAAGTGGTCGCGATAATAGAGGTCGTCCTGGCCATGGTGGTATCCCAGGCGTACCGCGTGCGAAATCCGCCCAAGATCCAGTAATTTCTCCTCCTGGGCCGGACGCAGACGCACCGGATTCACCAGCACCAGTTCCTCGCGCCAGCGCACGATAGCCATATTGCGATTGATACTGACCGCCGGGGCCAGCTTTACCGTCCCCGGGACATAAAACAGATCAGGCAGGAGTTGGCGGATTTCTCCGTGGGGCTGTGGCTGTGGGTAGTTGATACGCACTGACCAATACTCAGGTGTAATACACCCGATTGCTCAGTCCGCGCAAAAGCTGTAGGGCCTGCTGCGCACTCTCTTCCGGAACAAAGACGTGGTCGTGACGCAGCGCATTGACCATGTTGGCGACTATACCTGCATCGGCCAACTCCCTGGCCACAGTCGCGGTCAGGCCCACCGCACTGAGTCCGGAAAATACCTGCAGGGTGATTTGTCGGAAAGGACCACTGGAGGCGATACCGTACTGCTGCGCCAAACACTTGGGTAAAATCGCACTCATACCCTCCCCCTCGCGAAAAATACACAGACTCTGTGCTAAAACCTCTTCCAACCGAGCATCTGAAACCTGGCAAAATACGTAGGTTTCCTCCTGCAATTTGGGATACATATTCCGCAATATATTTGCGAGAGAAACTTCTGCGCTCATACCCGATTTGCCATTAATAAAACCCGCCGAGGAAAAAGCATGGTTTACAGGTTCCCAGCAAAAGCCAGCTAAGTCTTTTTCCCTTAGGAAATACCACGCGGCCCTTTGCTCAACTGTCGATCAATACCACTCTATTTCTGTGGAATTTTATTTTAATTTCGCTTGCGGCCTTTCACGCTTTTTTTTGCTGGTTTTTTTAATTCTTCACCTTCAAATTCCGGCTCCCCCGGTGCGGGAGTGGTATCCACCTCAAGTTCAGGAGAATCCTTTTGCTCCCAACGCTGCAGGACTCGGTCGATAGCTTTCTCCAGGCGCACATGGGGAAACTCCGGACAGGCGGCATTTCGTTCTGGGTCGTGCCAGGCGGACAGGGGGGCAACAAAAACCACCAGGGATTTGTGCAGGTGATTGCGTCCGATACTGACTTCCGTCCAAGTTGTTTGCCAGGCGTATTTTCCCCGCACGGAATAATCGCTCTCATAGGATTTCAACGTGAGGAAATAGGGATATATTTTTCCCCGACGGCAAATTATTCTGCGCCCGGTTTTAATATTGGCCATCTGTGTGAAAGGGTCGAAATACCAGTGGATATCGTAACCAAAGGCAAACTGCATTTTTCCATTTTGCGGCAGGAAGGCATAGGAGCGGCCGGTGCCATCGGATTTCAGGCTCCACACATGGCGGGCCTCACCGTCTCTTGAAATCAGCCAGGCACCTACCCATTGGCTGGCATCCAAACGCGATTGGGCATGCCAGCCTGTCACCCTTTGTTTTTTTTCTTTCTCTTTTTTCTGCTCTTCCTTGGCCGAAGCTGCAACACAAGTGAGCAAAAATATCAGCGCCAACACCAGGGGCCTTTGCATCACAGCTTTACTCCAATACTCGGCGAACGCCTCCCTGAGTGAATAAATCCTGCGGCCTCTCACACGGCTGGTGATAACACTCAGCTGGCAATATCGGGACAATTACTGCCAGCTTTGGGCGTACTCCAGCTACTGAGTCGACGCTGGAAGCTCAGCAGGCCCCCGCCAGCCTGTAGCCAGTGCCGCCCATCGATGACCGCGAACAGTAAGGTGGAACGACTCCAACCCCGAAATGCCACCGACACCACACCGCCCTTGCAACTGACCGATGCCCCCGTGCGCACTCGCACACGATCGCCATCCAGCTGCCAATTGATGGCAAAACCATGGGTCAGCCTGCCACCGGGATTAAAGCCATAAGCAAAACCGGAACCATCGGCATTGAGTTGCCACACCAACTGGTCATCGCCCTCACTAACCACCAGCCAATTGCCCGCCCATTTTTGCTGGGCCGACTCTGCGGTTGCGGCCAGAGGCAAAAGCAGGAAAAGTGCCAGGATAATCGCGTAACTTTGCAGCAGGGAGACAAAAACAGGACTCGGAGGGGAATTACGCAAAGACTTCATGCGCTGCTCTACCGTATAGGCTCCACGGCAATTACCGCGGAGTAGGGTTACTGTGAACGGCGGCTGACATCACCGCCAACGTTCCTGGCCGGTTACGGCAATAAGCCAAAAAAACCGGCGTGAAAAATCGCACAGGCGCTTTTTTTCACATCCCTTGCTTAGTAAGGCTAGACGCAAAATCCCACAGTGGCATTAGAAGCATTAAAAATATTTATTGTGGCGCCACTGTGTTGGGGGAATTAGTGGAGGGTCAGGAAGACAGAAGATAAACGCGGACAAAACTTTATTCGGAACGGGCATCCGAGAGATTTTTATCTGCCCGCCATACACGGTACTTCAGCTGAACATCCTCGGGTAGGTACACCACCAGGGGCTGGCTACTCGTATAAGGCAGGATCAATCCATCTCCGCGCACCCGAATAAAACGGCGGGATTCAGAACCGGGCGCGCACACTTTTCGCGGGCCCTGCGTGGGCTTCAGGTCCGCCAATACAAAATAGGGGTAACCCCAGCCCGGCAGCACTTGGCGCTGTAAGGGCGCACGAAAACTACGCAGGTTACAATCGGCCACCGAGCTCTTCCCCGGAACCAGCTCAACCATAAAGCGGCTTTCATCGACCACCTTGGGAAGCTCGATCACATGCCGTCGCTTGCCATCCACTTCTGCGGGAAAAGCATCCAAGGGTTCCGCCGCCTGAAGTGGGGCCACACAACAAAGAAAAAGGGCTGACATTAGGGCTCTTGCCATGGGCAACTTCCTCACCGCTGAGTCACTGAATTGGCGCACAAACCTCTTAAAGTCTAGCCCGCTTTCTCCGGCGCAGTCCCCACCAAAGCGATAGTCCCAGCGCCAGTGCCAGCGTAAAGAGCAGGATTGCCCATAAATACTGACGCTCACCTCCCAGGGTCGGTTCGAGTTGGTCGCGAGCCCTAGCCAACAGTGTGCGCAAATTTTGCATCGAGGCGATTACCTCGGCATTGGGCGCACCGGCAAGGGCTTCCCGGCGCAGCTTCTGCCACTGCGTCTGTAACTGGCTGAGCAAAACCGCATCGTGTCTCTCAATTTGTTGCTCTAGAGGCTGGTAACCCTCGCGATAGGCGAGCATCAATTTATGGTAAGCACCGGCATTATCCCCGCCCCGGTAAGCCGTTTCCGCCAGCTGCAGCAAGCCCTCGGCTCGGGCTAGGGGGTGCTCCAGTGAGCGCACCAAATGAGGGTGCCCCCGCCACCACATCAGAGCGTTTCTGACACTGCTGGGCAACTCGATCGGCCGAGTGACCGCCATGCCCGGCAGCCCCACCAGGGCCGGGTAGCGCTCGGCGAGATCGGCGGAGGGTGGCAGCTGGTTCTTTACCGCAAAGGCGGCCACGGTCACAGCCAATGCCCAGCGTTGCCTGCTATCCAAGTCACCATCGATGCGATGACTGTGCACCGTGTCTACAGAGGGATCGAGGGTGTTATAGAAATCGTAAAGGCTGAAACTCGCCATCCGCGAAACATTTCGCAAATCAGGCACCGCACCGCCACCCTGCCCCCAGTTGCCATGGCACCTGGCGCAACGTTGGCGATAAAGAGGCATAGCCAGGCTTGCGGAGGGCAGGGAGTGCACCGGAGAGCGCTGCATTTGGTAGAGCGCGGCCAGGCGGTCGGCTATCTCATTGGCACGCCTGCGTACGGCTTCACCACTATCGCGGCGCCGAATGGCCTCTTGCAGCTCGCCTATGCCACTCTCCAGGGTTGCGCGGCCCGGCTTATCCGGCAGTTCCCGCACCAGCTCCAGAGCCTGAACCGCATGGTGTTGTTGGAGTCGATAGAGGTCGGTATCGAGAAGTTGGCCATTATCGACGCTCTCTCCGTAATCCACCGCAATATAGGAAAGTAAATTACTCGCGCGCGCGGCCAACCTGTCGTTCTCCGTCGCCTGCTGCGCCCACAGGGGTTGGAACGAGAGGACCAGCAAGCACAAACAGATCCATGGATATCGCAAAAGTGACTTCCTGTGACCAGCAGCTGCAGGGAATAGCGGGATTATTTCAGTGTGGCAAAGATGCAGGCATAAAAAACCCCGCACTAGGCGGGGTTTTACTCGGCAGGGGCATTAGCCGCGGTCGGCGCGCTCCTTGGCAATCAGGTAATCCGCTACCTGTAACATCAGTTCCTGACCATTGCTCTTGCCTTTATAGCCTGGCAGCGAGGAGCTAATGCGGTACTTACCGGCAACAACCACTTCGGGCGTACCAGTCATTTTGTAAGCGCGCTGATTGGCCACACCCTGCTTGACCTTGCTGTTGATAGCAAAGGAGTTCATCAGCTTGGCAGCCTTGGCACCATCGGCACCGTGCTTGTTAAACAGGGCTTCAATGGCCGCGAGGTCTGGCTTAAAGTCTCGACCTTCACGAATTGCCAGCATTTGGCGCTGGTTGTAGATGGTGTTGAACAGCGGGGTGTGCATCTTGTCGAGAACGCCCATGGCATCGGCCACGTAGAACAGGCGGGCGTGAACATCCATCACCGGTTGCCAGATCGCGGGCAGCTTGTGCAGGGCCACATCGCTGGGCATTTTTTCTTTCCAGCGATCCAGAGTGGACTCAAAGTGGTAGCAGTGGGCGCAGCCGTACCAGAACATCTCGGTCACTTCGATCTTGTTGGGATCTTTCTGCGCTACCGTCTGTGGCAGCACTTGGTAATATTGACCAGCCTTAAATTCACCGCTTTCCTGGGCGCAGGCGACAAGGCTGAACAACACAGCCAAAACCATCGTTATCGGGGCGAGCACTGCTCTCATAAGTCTTCTCCAGCTTGTACATTCGTGGTTCGAGCGCCTGTTATGCGGCGTACTGTCTGGCCACTGAGGACACAATAGACAGCGCAGATTATTTAAGTTCCCACCGCCAGGCGCAAGGAAAGGTCGCAAAAGTGGCCATACTGTACCCAATTCCTACCCCTGTGAGCGAGCGCTAGGCATAAAAAAGGCCGGTGTGTGACCGGCCTCTCGTTGTTGTAGTTAACCGGTTTAGTCGGTCAGACCAGCGATATAGTTGGAGACAGCCTTGATCTCCGCATCGGAGAGCTGTTTGGCCACGGTGCGCATGGTGCGAACCTCGCCATCATTGGCACGGGTACCCGCACGGAACGCTTTCAACTGCGCTTCAATATACTCTGGATATTGTCCGGACAGACGCGGATAGCCCGCCGGGGCATTACCCTGGCCCGTGGGGGAGTGACAACCCATGCAGGCCGGCACGCCGGTTTCTTTGTTGCCGCCGCGGTATAGCTTGCGGCCGAAAGCCAGGCCATCGACATTGTCGCCGTTATTCAGCATCACGGAGATGGCTTCGGAGCCAGTGAGCTGCATCGGCTGTGAGGCGAAATAAGCGGCGAGGTCCTGCAGGTCCTGCTCGGTGAAATTGTCCAGCTGACCAATCATCTGCGGTACATCGCGAGTCTTGCTCTTTATGTCCTGGAGCTGCTTGTACAGGTACTTTTCACCGAGTCCGGCGATTTTTGGGAAAGCCGGTGACAGACTGTTGCCATCAGCACCGTGGCAGGCGGCGCACTGGGCGGCCTTCGCCTTGCCCGCAGCAGCATCGCCCGAGGCCATTGCAAAAGGTACGGCTCCCAAGCCGAATACCAAACCGAGTGCCAGAGCAGTGTTTTTAAGAATGCTGTTCATACGTCGTCCCGTTGCGCGCTGAGATATGGCGTTTCGTGTCGCCCCCAATTGTCCTGCGACGCGAAAACCGCGGCATTATATACTTGCGCGCCAAGCGAGTGTACCGGATCAGCAGACTTAAACCATGTCAATTACCGAATTTGAAGCCCAACCCCAAAAACTGGACTACCGTGCCATACAATTTCTCATTAGCGCTCCGACTCTGGCAGAGTGCCCGGAGGATATCGGCGCCGAGGTAGCCTTTGCTGGCCGCTCCAATGCGGGCAAGTCCAGCGCCATCAATGCCCTTACCAGCAACAACAAGCTGGCGCGCACCTCCAAAACCCCGGGGCGTACCCAGTTAATCAATTTTTTCAGCCTGTCTGAACAACAGCGCCTGGTGGACCTGCCGGGCTACGGCTATGCCAAGGTCGCACGTGCCATGAAGGACGAGTGGCAGCGCCATCTGGCCGAATACCTGGAGCAGCGCACTTGCCTGCGCGGCCTGGTACTGCTGATGGATATACGCCAGCCACTCAAAGAGTTCGATCTGCACATGCTGACCTGGGCAGTGGAGGCGGGCCTACCCGTGCATATCCTGCTGACCAAAGCGGACAAAATGAAAAACGGCCCAGCCAACAATATTCTCTTCGCCGTAGAAAAAGCCCTTAAGGAGAAGGGGCTCAATCGCGGAGTAACCCTGCAAACCTTCTCCTCCACTAAAAAGACTGGCCTCGATAAACTGGAGCGCAAACTGAATGCCTGGCTCGCGCCTCGCGCAGAGTCAGCCGAACCCACCGGGGAGCTCCGCTAGGAACCCCAACCGATCGAGACACAACCCGAGCGCGCCCGTGTTACAGCTGGCGCAATTTTTTACTCTCCGCTCTCGAACAGGGGCGGTCGAGGAGGTCGGGGACTCCGAGACCGCTAATCAGAAGGTGCTCACTGACGACCGACCTCCAGCCGGTATCAGGGCGCGCAGCAACAATTTTCTCAGGCGCCTGCGCACCTGGGGGGTTGCGCAATGCAGCTCCTCGGCACTGAGGTGGCGCTTTGCCAAAAGGGCAACCAGGGCTTCCTCGGAGATCGCAACGGTCAGCAGGCGTGGAGGTTCTCTGGATTCTAAGGTCACCGGCTCAGTGCAGGGACAGGCCTGCCTCTTTATGCAGCCTTGGGCCTCCCCCGTTGTGCGGGGGTGCGGATTCACCATCGGCGTAGAGCGCGCTGATACAGTCAGCGGCAAGCCCCTGTTTATCCCGATCACCCAATTGACGCGCGAGGACTGAACTGGCTCCAACGAGGAGGTATTGGAGGTGTTTTTCATCACCCAGCTTCCGGTAAGCTGCCATCAGCTGGGCAGCACTCTCACTAAAGCGCGTTGCCGATATGGTGTAGCTGGGCGACTGTTGCGTGAGCAACATACCCGCCACATCAAATGCGCAGCCCAAATAGGGAATCGCCTCTCTATAGTTCCCCTCCTCGCAAAGTATCCTGCCGCGTTCTATCCAATCCAACCACGCCTGTTCCGCTCGACCGGTATTGTCGATCAACCACTGACGGTGGTTTGCGCATAGGTAACGTAAATTCACGGTAACCCCCCTGTTTGATTTAAACTGAAGATAATGAGAATCGTTATCATTTGCAAGCGCATTTGTATTTATGGCGCGAGATACGGGATTTGAATCACGAAGGGCAAAAAAACAGAAAAAAAAAGCCGGCAGATGGGGGCTGCCGGCTAGGGGTCAGTGCCCTTGGGGTGGGGCACTTGCCAGACGCACCCAGGGGGACGGGTACGCCTGAGGGTTCCTCTACCATGCAAACTGATTGCATATTGGTAGGTTAGGCTGGCTTCGATGGATTTCCCAGCCCGTAAACACCACGATCAGAGGTGCGCGGATACTATCCCTTTTAAAACCTTATTTTTGGACTTAGATTCCAAAACTATGAATATAAAAGGAACGGTTCGCATTTTTCGCTACAAATATCCGCTCTAGCCCCAGCCCTCTTTGCCCAGACAAAAAAAACCCCGGGTTTGGGGATTTCCGGGGTGAAAAAGCTTAACGCTTTGGGGTTAGGGAGCAACAATGATCTGTATTCTTCGATACAAACTCTCCCCTATTGGTTCCAACGGCTTGAGTAAATAAATGTAAACGTTTCTTACTTAAAGGAAGGTTTTTGCGGATTAAAGAGCATTAAGGAAATACCGACGACAGGCCGAAGTCTACCCACGCCCGCAAACCCGCCTATATACGCCAGATGATTCCTCTGTGTTTAGCGCTAACGCGAGCCTTTAAAGCGTGAGCTCACTCACCGGACCGCTGTCGTGCAGGCGCCGAATCGCCTCCGCCAGCAATGGCGCACAGTCGAGCAGCTGAAAATGCTCGGGGAGGTCGAGCTGGGGAAGAGAATTGGTTATCGCCACGACCTCCAAAGGTAGATGCGCCAAGTTTGTATAAGCGTCAGCACTAAACTGACCGTGGCTGGCAAGGGCCAGCAGGCTCTGCGCACCCGCCTTCTGCGCGGCTTCTCCCGCCCGATAGAGCGTGGCGCCACTGGCGATAAGATCATCCACAATCAATACCACCGCCCCGCGCACCTCACCCACCAAGGTGCCACCACTGAGCCGCTCCCCATCCCGGTGCTTCTCCACAAAGGCCGTAGTGACTGGGCGCCCCAGGCGCTCACTGAGAGCTTGGCGCAGTTTTTCCACTCGCTTGATACCGCCCTCATCCGGAGATAACACCACCACCGAGCGCTGCTCCGAGGCCAACCGCCTTATTGCAAATTCCAGCAACAGGGGCTCTGCCAGCAGATGTAGGGTGCGACAGCGAAAGGCATTTTCGAAGGCCGCCTGGTTGTGGGCTTCCAGGGTCACCACCACCTGGGTCCCCATCGCTTCAAAAAGGCTGGCCAAGTAGCGGGTGGGCAGAGGATCGCGCAGTTTGGTGCGTCGGTCCTTTCGCCCGTAACACAGGTAGGGTATCACCGCGGTGATACGCGCGGCCCCGGCATCGCGCAGCGCGCCAATAAAGAACAGGCAGCGCAGTAATTTTTCATCGACACTGCTGCAGCGGTCCCGATACAGTGATTGCACCAGGAAGACATCTGCGCCCTCGACATCGTCCAATGGGCGCACTTTGTGCTCCCCGTCAGCAAAACAGCGCTCCTCATGCCGGGCCAGGGGTTCCCCGAGGGCCGCTGCCACGCGTCCGGCAAAATCGGCGCCGGTATCCAGGCTAAATAATTTCAATCGACTCATAACAGGCTCGCGCGAAACCAGCGCACCGTCATCCGCACCACTTCATCCATTGCACCCGGCTCCTCAAATAAATGACTGGCGTGGGGGACCAGATGCAAACGGGGTTCATTGACCATATGGCCCAGCGCCTCCTTATTCAGTTCCAGCACCTCCTTGTCGTCCCCGCCCACCAGCAGCAATGTGGGCGCCTTAACCAGGGGCAAATCCGCCCCCGCCAAGTCCGGTCGACCGCCCCGTGAGACAACCGCACCCACCAGTGAGGGCCGTTCGGCGGCCGCAACCAGCGCCGCCGCCGCCCCGGTGCTGGACCCGAATAATCCTATGTGAAGATTCCGGGTATTTTCCCCCTTTGCCACCCAGTCAATCACCTCCACCAAACGGCGGGCACTCAGGTCGATATCAAACCGGTATTCGCAGGTGGCCACGTCGACGCGGCTCTCATCCGAGCTGAGCAAGTCAAATAACAAAGTGCCAAATCCGGCATCATTCAGGCGGTTGGCCACAGCGGTATTGCGCGGACTGGTGCGGTTACTACCGCTACCGTGGGCAAAGACCACCAGCGCGCGCGCCTGCAGGGGAAGCGTGAGTGACGCCTGCAGGGTTTTGTGCTCCGCGGCCAGCGCTATGGCTCGGCTCTGCATCAATGGCTCTCCCGGCAGCCACTGGACAGGGGCCATCAATACACCTGGCCACCAATCCAGCCCCGGACAAACCCTCCTGCGAGAGCGTCCGATCTTTGTGACAAACGAATGAATACTCTGTAGTGCTCAGACTAGACCAGGAGAGCATCAGTAGGACTCGACGGCGTGGCTATGTTGTTAAATCTAGGAAAAGTGGAAATTTAGGGCACACGAAAGATGTTAAGAGGAAATAAGGCGGGGGCAAAAAAAATGCCCCGGACTTGGGGGGGGTCCGGGGCAAACATCTGACTTCCTTGGGGGATGATGACGCATTCCAACGATCTTGCCTTTTTAGAGGAACTGTCGTCGGAACAGTTCCACGCTTTTTCGCAAAGAATGTAAAAACGCCGACTAAAACACGATTTTTGGCGTCTATTTCACCATTTAAGTGCTGTTTAGGCTCTCTTTAACCACACCGTGCGGCCCGGGCCTTCACTGATATCATCGTCTTGTCGCTCAAGTCTTTTTGCTGATAGACCTCAGTGGGCCTCATCCCAATCCTTGCCGCGCCCCAGGTCGACAATCAGGGGAACATGCAACTGTGCAGCGCTCTGCATAATCTCCACGACTTTGCTGGCCACGATTTCAACCTCCGGTTGGGGCACTTCCAGAACCAATTCATCGTGGACCTGCATAATCAACTTCGTAGACAGCTTCTGCTCCGTGAGCCAAGCGTCCACGGCAATCATGGCGCGCTTGATGATATCTGCGGCGGAGCCCTGCATCGGTGCATTGATCGCAGTGCGCTCGGCAGCCTGACGCTGCATGCCATTGCGCGAGTTGATCTCCGGCAGATACAGGCGGCGGCCAAACAAGGTCTCCACGTAGCCTTTATCCGCGGCCTGCTTGCGAGTGTCTTCCATATAGCGCAACACGCCGGGGTAGCGTTCAAAGTAACGGTCGATATAGGTTTGCGCATCGGCACGCGGAATATCCAGTTGCTTGGCCAGGCCAAACGCGGACATGCCGTATATCAGACCGAAGTTAATCGCCTTGGCGCGGCGGCGCTGTTCATCGCTGACCGCATCCAAAGCCACGTCAAAAACCTCGGCCGCAGTGGCCCGGTGAATATCGGCACCCTGGGCGAAAGCGTCCACCAGCCCCTTGTCCCCCGACAAATGCGCCATGATGCGCAGTTCGATCTGAGAGTAGTCCGCGGCGATGATCTCACTGCCGCCATTGATGCGAGGGTCCGCGGTAAAGGCGCGGCGAATTCGGCGCCCCTCCTCGGTGCGAATAGGAATATTCTGCAGGTTGGGATCGCTGGAAGAGAGGCGCCCAGTCGCCGCCACCGCCTGGTGATAGGAGGTGTGCACCCGACCGCTGGCGGGATCGATCATTTTTGGCAGCTTATCGGTATAAGTGTTTTTCAGTTTGGCCAAGCCGCGATACTGCATGATCAGCGCGGGCAGCTCGTGGTTATGAGCCAGTTCCTGTAGGACCGCTTCGGCGGTGGAAGGCGCGCCCTTGGGGGTTTTCTTGATCACTGGGATCTGCAGTTTCTCAAACAGGATCACGCCCAGCTGCTTGGTGGAACCCAGGTTGAACTCTTCCCCGGCCACCTCGTAGGACTGTTGCTCCAAGTCGCGCATTTTCTGCTCCAACTCGGCGCTCTGCACCGCAAGCATTTTTGCATCGATATAGGCGCCATTGCGCTCCATACGCGCGAGCACTGGCAAGAGCGGCATCTCGATATCATCGAGTACCTTCTCCAGAGTTGGTTCGAGCTGCAAACGCCCACTCAGCGCATTGTGCAGACGCAAAGTGATATCCGCATCCTCGGCGGCATAAGGACCGGCTTTGTCCAGTTCGATCTGATTGAAAGTGAGCTGTTTTACGCCTTTGCCAGCAATATCCTCGAAGTGCACCGTGTGCTCACCCAAGTATTTGAGCGCCAAACTGTCCATATCGTGGCGGCTGCCAGTGCTGTCGAGCACATAGGATTCCAGCATGGTATCCCGTGCGATACCGCGCAATACGATGTCGTAGTTGGCCAGGATATGGCTGTCGTACTTGAGATTCTGCCCCACTTTCTTTTGCTGATCGTCTTCCAGCAGAGGCTTCAGCTTGGCCATAACCTCATCGAAAGGTAGCTGCTCGGGAGCACCCATATAGTCGTGGGCCAGGGGTACATATGCCGCGCGGTAGGGTTCCACGGCAAAAGACACCCCCACCAGTTTTGCCTGCATGTAGCTGAGGCTGGTAGTTTCAGTATCAAAAGCAAAGATATCGGCGTCTTTGAGCTGCTGCAGCCAGGCATCAAATTCCGCCATTTCGGTAACAATGACATAGTCCCGTTCAACCGCTTCAGCCATGGCTTCCTCGGTCTCTTCACTGGTCAGCTCTTCCAACCATCCGCGAAATTCACTTTGTGTAAACAGTGCGATTAACGCTTCTGTGTCGGGCTCTGCATTGCGCAGATCCTGGGGGTGATAGGGCATTTCCACATCGGTTTTGATGGTAGCCAGCTTGTAGGAGAGCTCGGCCGCTTCGCGGTGCTCCGCCATTTTTTTACCGAGGGTCTTGGCGCCGCGAAAACCCAGGGGCGCAATGGCATCCAGGTCTGCGTAGATATTCTCCAAACTGCCGAGGTTTTGCAGAAGGGCCAGCGCGGTCTTCTCCCCTACACCGGGAACGCCGGGAATATTGTCGGACTTATCCCCCATCAGGGCGAGAAAATCGATGATCAGCTCCGGCCCAACACCAAACTTCTTCTCCACCCCTGCGCTGTCCATCTCGGTATTGGACATGGTATTGACCAGAGTGACACCGGGGCGTACCAGCTGTGCCATATCTTTATCGCCGGTGGAAATTATCACCTCCTGCCCCCGGCGCTGGGCCTCAAGGGCCAGAGTGCCGATGACGTCATCAGCCTCGACGCCGTCCACGACCAGGCGCGGCAGACCCATGGCGTCGATAATGTCGTGGATCGGCTGAATCTGCTCACGCAGATCATCGGGCATCGGTGGGCGATGAGATTTGTACTCGGCAAACATCTCATCGCGGAACGTTTTTCCCTTCGCATCAAACACCACCACCACAGGGCTGTCTGGATGTTCCTTCAGGTGGCGCCGCAACATGCTGATGACACCGCGAACCGCACCGGTGGGCTGGCCCTGACTGGTAGTCAATGGCGGCAGGGCGTGAAAAGCGCGGTACAGGTAGGAAGAGCCATCCACAAGGATCAGCGGGGCGGCAGAGGTGCTTTGTTTACTCATAAATCTTGGGATTCTGTTATTGGGCCTGTCGGGCGCTCGGGGCGCTAGATTGGGCGATAGGATACCCCCCTTTACACAGTTTTTCCGCCCGCTGCAGCCAGCTAAATACTTTTACCGCCGCCGTTGTGCCCTGCGGCAAAGCCAACTCGTCTCGACGCGCCGGTGACAACTATCGACGCAGTAACCACACCAAATCCTCAGGCTTGTCTAGTCTTGCCGGTAGCGACTTTTACAAATCGTTACCCCCCTGGACATAAAGGCTACTCGCTGCCCTGAGGCGGCTCAGGCTTTTTTATTCCGCGGAAATGTTACCCATCAGATGTTTAAGGAAGGACTCTAATTATGAGAGGAGTGATGTACGCCACTCTGCTGTTTGCCGCCCCTATCCTGGCCATGCCAGCAGCGGCGGTGTCTGCCTGCCAGACAGAAAAGACACAGGGAGTCGCCTCCACCTCAGGCGCATACCCACAGCCATCGAATCACGAGCTTATGCTTGAAGAAGCCACTCGGGAGCAAACCGAAGCACTGTTTCAGCGCCAGATGCGCCAGCTGGAAAAATTGCGCCGCAAAGCTGAGCGGGATTCAGTGCGCCTAGAAAAACTACAGCGTTTAAAGAGTGACTCCGACAACGCCGGTTAACCTTGCCCTGGCCCGGTGATTCAACTGCCGGGCCACCTCTTCAGCCTTTCAGGCACCCATTACAGATTGCACCCAGTTATTGAACAGCTTTCTCGTTAACGGCATCCGGTATTTCGCTGAGACAACCGCGTGCCTGGGTCAATAGGGATTCAATCAGGTCGCGATAATGGGCCTCGGGTCCCAGCTGCTCACCAAGAAGGTCCAGCGCGGCATACTCCAGTCCCATGTGATCCGCCAGCTGTTGGTCGCGCTCATTCTTCGGTGCTTCACCAAATAGGCAGCCCCGCCCCACCTGACTTAAATTGAGCATCGCGCGGGCACCGTGACCGCCGCCGCTGCCACTCCCCAGGGCGCGGGTTTTCACTCCGGCGGAACCAAAGAAGTGCCCATAAGCATCGTGGGTAACCACGATGGGCACATCGCGGTATCCCCATAAGGAGCGATCCAGCACCTTCTGTAAACTGGCCATGGACTCGGAAAAATCCCGCGCGCGGCTGCGATACAGCTCCGCCTGCTGAGGCTGCAGCTGTGCCAACCGCTCGGCAATTTGGGCACCCACCAGCGCTGCATTGCGCGGGCGCAACCACAGATGGGGATCGGCTGCACTGGCCCCTTGATACTCATACTCAGCTGCGCCCAATAGTTGCAGCTGTCGATCGTCGGGCAGGGAACGCGCCTGCCCAGCGAGTACCCCTTCCATCTGCGGACCCAACCAAACCAACAACAGAGCCCGCTCCAGTTGTGCCCGTTCGGAGACACTGGGTGCATAGTGGTGGGGATCGGCTCCTTGGATAAGTACCCGCACAGGTAGGTTATCACCGGCAATTTCCCTGGCAATCAGTGCCAATGGGCGCACACTCACCACAAGCTCGGTGCGCTCGACAGGCGCCTGTTTAGCGCAGGCCAACAGGCCAAAGCTGAGCAGGATCAGAATGGAAAAGGGTAAAACACGTGAATAGGGAGACATTAGAAACATTTGGCGACGTAAAACTGCGATATAATCACAACCGGCTTCAAGCCGCCAGCCCGACTGGCTAGAGGTTCTCCCGTGGGATCTTCGTCTGAAAGCCATAAACTACGATACGGTTTTCCCTGCCAGTCCTGGAGATTTTGCTCTGAGCCCTTCCCCGCCGTTAATAACCGCCGACAGCGTCGCTCTGCAACTCTCCGGCCGGCAACTCCTCCGGGATATCTCCCTGGAGTTGATGCAGGGGGAAATTGTCACCCTAATCGGCCCTAATGGCGCCGGCAAAACTACCCTGCTGCGGCTGCTGCTGGGTCTGACAAAGCCCTCCACTGGCGCCATCTGGCGCCGCCCTGGTTTACGTATCGGTTATATGCCGCAGCGCCTGCATATCGACAATTCCATGCCCATGTCGGTGCAGAGATTCCTACAACTGGGCCAACCGGGCATAAAGGCCGCCCAGGCCCAGACAGCCCTGGACAGAGTCGGCGCCGGGCAGCTGCTCCAAGCCAGCCTGGCCAACCTCTCCGGCGGAGAAATGCAGAGGGTCTTACTCGCCCGAGCCGCCTCCCGCAAGCCGCAATTACTGGTATTGGATGAACCCACACAGGGCGTCGATGTGGGTGGGCAGAGTGAGCTTTACCAGTTGATTGCCACTCTGCGCGATGAACTCAATTGTGGGGTGCTGCTGGTGTCCCACGACCTGCATTTGGTGATGGCCGCCACCGATAGAGTGTTGTGTCTCAATCAACATATTTGCTGCCACGGACATCCGGAGCAAGTGAGTCGCGACCCGGCCTACCTGGAACTGTTCGGCGATAAAGTCGCGCCTTATACCCACCAGCACAACCATCAACACAAGCTGAGTGGTGATATCGCGGGGGAATGTACCAACAACCACTGTGGCGCAAAGTCCGGCGGCAAGAATAGAGAGCAACACTAAGTGGTCGAATTCGGCGAGTTACTACATAGCCAATTTCTCTGGTATGCCCTGGGCGCCGGCCTCCTGGTCGCTTTAGCCAGCGGCCCGCTGGGGTGTTTTGCAGTGTGGCGACGCATGGCGTATTTCGGCGATACGCTGGCCCACTCCGCCCTGCTCGGCGTCACTCTGGGCTTTGTCCTGCACATTATGCCCACCCTGGCTGTCGGTGCCACTTGCTGCCTACTGGCAATACTGCTCGTCTATCTGCAGCGCCGTCAGAAGCTGGCGGTGGATACCCTCTTGGGTATTCTCTCCCACTCGATGCTGGCCCTCGGCATCGTGACTGTGAGCCTATTCGAGATAAAAGTGGATCTGCTTTCCCTCTTACTCGGCGACCTGCTCGCTGTCGGCGCCCGGGATTTGGCTCTGATATCCATTACCGTGTTGGGCATCTTGGGCCTGCTCTATTGGCTGTGGGAAAAATTGCTGGCTTTTACCCTTCACGAGGAGCTGGCCTCAGTAGAGGGTATTCCTGTGGAAAGGGTACGCATGGCCCTGATGTTGATGCTGGCTCTATTAATCGCCATCGCCATGAAGGTAGTTGGCGTTTTGCTGATCACTGCACTTCTGATCATTCCCGCTGCGACAGCGCGCAGGCTCTCGCGCACACCGGAACAGATGGCTCTGCTGGCCTCCCTGATTGGCTGCCTGGCTGTGGTCTTCGGCCTGCTGGCCTCAATTTTATGGGACACTCCTGCGGGACCTTCAATCGTTCTCGCTGCCGCCGTTTTTTTTCTCAGCAGTCAGCTCCGGCCAGTAACAGCCAAGTAGCACCACCGATGTAAGTCCTCTCATTACCAAGCAACTGGCCCCCTCTGCTTGATGTCGTCCATTTCACCATAAAAAGGCGACCTACCTCACCCATTTCTCCACCGGCCCCACGGCCAGCCTCCAGGCAATTGTTTCAGTTTTCCGCCGTTGCTAGTGTTGCTCGACGACCAGCCAATTTGGGCCAGTCACGGACTATGACAATAAAAAAGTTGAGCAAAAACATGGAAAAATTCACTCTCCGTCGCAATGTATTGGCCAGCGCCATATTGGCTGCAGCCGCCACAACAACCCCACAAGCCCTCTTCGCTGCAGAAGAAGGCGCTATTGAAGAGATCACTGTTGTCGGCTCGCGCATCAGCCGCAACTCCGAATTTGAGAATGCCACTCCAGTCCAGGTAATGGATCGCGAGAGCATCGAAAAATCCGGTTATACCAATCTTCAGCAACTGTTTGAGAAGCACCCCGCCGCCGGTAATGGCACCTTCTCCACCCGCGGTAACAACCAGGATTCCACCGCCAATGGTGCTGCTGCGGTGAGTTTGCGCGGTATGGGCGCCGATGCAACTCTGGTCTTGATCAATGGCAAGCGCGTGGCTATTAGTGCCTTCGCCGAGAGCATCAGCACTAATTTCGTAGATATCAACAGCATCCCCCTGGCAGCGGTTGAACGAGTGGAAATCCTGAAAGACGGTGCCTCAGCTATCTATGGCTCTGACGCCGTTGCCGGTGTGGTCAACCTGGTATTGCGCAAGGACTTTGAAGGAACAGAAGTCTCAATGGACTTTGGTAGTGCAGAGGACTATTCCGAGCGATCCTTCAGTGCGGTTTGGGGAATCAATGGGGAAAACTCTAATTTCACTGTCATCTTGGACCATAGTGCAAATAGCCGCCTTACCAGCTCAGAACGTGGTCTGGACACCCCAAATTTAAAAAGTCGCGGAGGAAATGACAACCGATCATCCCGTGGCTTTCCTGGCAGCTTTACCCTAAGTGATGGGACCACTGTTGCTGATCCAAGCTGTCCAGAAGACCGGGTTGATGGCGGGGTCTGCCTCTATAACTATGGCCCCTGGAACCTTCTCACCCCAGAATCTGAGCGTACCGGTCTACTGATGCTCGGCCGTTCGCAACTGAATGAAAGCATCGAGTTTTTTAGTGAAATTGGCATCCAACATAACACCTCTGTCGCTCAGGGAGCACCAACGCCTCTTGATGAAAAGGCTGGACTCTATGTACTGGCAGACCACCCGAACAACCCCTTCGGTGAAGATGTAGATATCTACCGTTTCCGTACGGTAGATGCCGGCGCGCGCCAATGGGATATAGAAACCGATAATCTGCGTGGTGTCTTCGGTCTGCGCGGCAGTATCGCTGAATGGGACTGGGAGGCTTCTGTACAACGCTCTCGCAGCGAATCCAAACAAACCGGAAATCAATCTCAGGGGTGGGTGCGCACTGACCTTCTCCAACAGGAGATCAATGCCGGGCGATATAATCCCTTTGGTGGAGTACAAAACCCAGATTCAATTATCGATGCAATTACTACCAATCTGGTGCGCCAGGGCAAGTCCGAATTTACAGGTTACGACTTTACGATTAGTGGGGATCTAGTTGATACCAGAAACGGTACCATCGCGATGGCTACAGGCATCGAATACCGAGAGGAAAAGGTATCCGATAAACCCGATGATCAGTTCCTGCGCGGCTTGATTTTTGGTACTGAATCCGTTTTTGCAAAAGCTAGCCGTGATATTACCTCTGCCTATGTTGAATTTGCATTTCCTCTGCCCGCCAACTTCGAGCTGAGCCTGGCCGGGCGTTACGATGATTACAGTGATTTTGGCGACACGACTAATCCTATGGCGAGTTTACTTTGGACTGCTAACGATATGCTCTCCCTGCGCGCATCCTGGGGCACAGGGTTCCGTGCTCCATCACTGGCTCAGGTTGGTCTAGGACCATCGCAAAAATCATTATTTATAGAAGATACCTATGGTTGCGCCGACAATATAACTTTCTGCAGCAGCACAGACTATACGGTTGTCTTCACAGGCAACGCCGACCTTGAGCCTGAGGAGTCGGAGTCATTTAATATCGGTGCAGTTTTTGAACCGTTAGAGGGGCTGCAATTGTCTCTGGACTACTGGAACATTGTTCAGGAAAACAAGATTGAAGCAGAACCCGCCAAATATCTTTATGACAAATACTGTGGTAGCCAGGAAAGTGTGATTTGTGATCGCGCAGATCCTTTGAAACCAGAGCATAGCTTAGGCCCTATTCAGGATATCTATGGAACGTATCTTAATATCGGTGAGCAAGATGTTTCTGGCATCGACTTAACTGCTGTTTATAGCGGATTAGCTTTAGCCGGCGGTGAATTGGGTTTACGCCTGGATTATTCCTATCTTGCCGAGTTTGAGCGGGTTGGGCTGGGCTCCACAGAAGACCCTATTACAGAGGACTTGGCAGGAGAATATGAATACCCTCAGCACCGCTGGACAGCAACCGCTGACTGGTCTCTAAATAACTTTGGTTTTAGTGCGGGTGTTAATTACATCGGTGAGTTTGAAGATATTCCAGATTTAGGCGTTTCGCGTACAGATCGTACCGTGAACTCCTTTATGACAGTCAACTTCCAGGCCAGATATACTGGCTTTAATAATATGGTTGTCAGTCTCGGTGCGGAAAATCTATTTGATGAAGATCCAGCCTTCGCAATAGGTGATGGCGAAAACGATCTTTACGGCTATGTACAATCACAACACGATCCACGCGGCCGCTTTGTCTACGGTAAAATGACCTATAACTTTTAAATAGAAACAGTATTAAATCAACTAGGGAAGCCTCTGGCTTCCCTTTTTTAGTATATATATCACCCAATTCTGCTTAAACTTCTCGGCAATTTACAACTTTACCTGTTAACGGATTATTTTTTCCTGGATTTATTTCTTACTGGCTCGTAGCCAGCTTTATGAAACTCATACACGGTCAAAATAACACCAAGTAACATACATATTGAAACACCAATTCCGGTGAATAAAATAAATGAATCGATCACACCTATCCCCGGCGAGCTAGTAAAGCAGAAACTTTAAAATAAATACCGAAAGTAAGAATACTCGGCACCCATATCGCGGTAAAAACACCCTGTTCTTTATAACCGTTAAACCACAAATATCCGGACAAACAAAAAGAAATCAAAACCGCCAACAAAATAAATAAATCGGACGCTTTTAGCATATTTCTATCCGCTTATTTCTAGTCATAATCCCAAAATCCAATAGCAGCTATCAGCAGACCAAAAATTGTAATACCTGCAGGTATACGCAAGCCTGGAAGACCAAAAACCTTGAGCATTGAAGGGACAATCCCTAGCAAACCAGCCATACCCCACAAGATAAATGGCGCAGTAATTAATAAACCAATCCAACCAATCAACAATCGAACTTTTTTGGTTTCATTAAATAGATTAATCACTTTTTTCAAGAGAAATTTATATCCCTTTATAGCTTACTGAAAGAATAGTGCACAAATAGCTTAGAGCCAGCGCTACTGCCCCTGTAAATCGGCATATTCTTCATTTTCCTGCCAAACCCGTAGTAGGTTTCCTGCCAGGATCTTTTTTATGTCAGTCATGCTATATCCACGCTTTAAAAGTCCATGCACAAGATTGGGGTATTCTGAGACGTCTTTTAAACCAACTGGCAAGCTATCACCTACTCCATCGAAATCAGAGCCTATACCAATATGCTCGACACCCACCAGATTTCGAATATGATCGAAGTGATCAAGAACATCATCCAGATCAGCATACACAAACCTCTCTTTACGCAGTGATTCGGCAAAGGCTTCAACTTCACGACTGTCTTTTGAAAGATTATTTTCCTGTATAAATTCTTCAACTGAAGCACTAATCGACCCAAATGAATCGCGTGATTTAGCACTATTAACCCGGCGGACAAATAGTTCCATTATGCTGCATATTTAATCGATTCATGCCGGAAGTAGGATGCTACACGCG